>JALSRD010000112.1 GCA_026984935.1 Desulfobacterales bacterium | reverse complement strand
GTGTTAATCCTTATAGGTTTTGCCTGTTTGCATGCCACTTGAACTATGAAAAATCCCTCTTTTTTGGTGTTCTGCTATCATGGCTCACCAGTTCCACTGGTGATTTTGATACCTCACAACCCAAAAGGAACCGGGCTCGCTGATGTAGAACCCGGTTTTCTTCGTTTAACCGTGCAGGTTATCAATCCACCTCAACGCCTCGGCATCGCTGGCTTTTCCCAAATATCGCTGTGTCGTTGACAGGTTGGCATACCGCAGGATGGCCTTGCTGACAATCTCAATGGGCGTGCCGGCCCTGCTGGCATAGGTGGCTGCATGCTTGCGCAGATCATGGGGTCTAAGGTTTACCTCGACCAGGTTGCCGGCTTTTTTGACAACCACCAGGGACGCCGCATAAGTGATCGGGAATATTCTGCTGTTGGGTTCAATGGCCTTCTGACGGATGTATTGCCTGAGCCGCTCCGTCACCTTTTGAGGAATGAAGACGGTTTCAGCCTCACGGCCGCTTTTCAGGTTTTCAAGAATCAGCTTTTGGCCATTTGATTAATTCCCTAATTGGTATCAGCCAGAGCGTTTCTCCAGCTTGGTGGTTTCGCCCAATTTAGCATGCAGCTTCAAGTCAGTAGTGATAGCGCAGCTGCGCTATCAGGATTGAATCTTCAGATACTTTATAGACGAAGCGGTGTTCATCGGTGATCCGTCTCGACCAGTAACCGGAAAGAGCATGTTTAAGCGGCTCCGGCTTACCAATACCCTCGAATGGTGTGCGTTTCGTTTCTATTATCAGGGTATTGATGCGGCGGAGTATCTTCTTATCGGTTTTCTGCCAAAAGAGATAGTCGTCCCAGGCATGATTGGAAAAGATGAGCTTCACTCTACAAGCTCCCTTTCGACCCCCTTGCCGTTTTCAAGCTGTACAATGGATTCAACCAGACGTCTGGTATTTTTTGGTGACCGTAAAAGATAAGCTGTCTCTTCGAGAGCTTCATAATCCTCAAGTGACATAATAACCACGGAGTTAGAGGCCTTGCGCGTTACGATCACCGGGGCACGGTCTTCACACACCCTTTCCATGGTTTTGGCAAGATTCTGCCTGGCTGCCGTGTAAGTTATCGCTTTCATATGGCACCTCCTGTACATCTTATTGTACATATAAAAGAGATTTTGTCAAGGGTATATACAGATTCTTTACGATTCACTCTTTCCGCAACGAAGCCGCGAAGGCCCGGGTGCATTTGCTGAACCGTCGAGAGAGTCAGGACTGTGTGACAGCCTTGCCGCCGAGCGGCCTGATGGGAGGATACCTGCGGGCAATAAGGAAAGCCAATGGAACAACAATAGTGGTTGCCGACAAGCCTGGAAACATCTTGGGCAGGATCACTCTCTTCGATGTAGACTCTCGTCCAATCGAGAGGAACCTAACCCCAAAATAAGCGCGAAATATTTGTAAAAGAAGCAAAAAAGTACGCGAAATATTCATAAATTAAGTGTATTATAGGTTTTGGCAAATAAAAATAACTGAAAAGAAAGGAATATTTCGAGTGAAGAGCAATATCGCCAAAACCCCCGTCGAGACAAGCCCTCGATGCAGGCCGGACAACGTCAAGGAGGAGGTGGTCAGAAACCGTAAATTCAGAAGGATCGTAACAGCTGCCGGTGATCGGGCATGCCAGGAGCGTTGGGCCGTCCCTGGTCCTTGACCTGCACAGAAAACCCCTGCCGGCTTTGAAATCTGCCGGCGGCTGAAAAGCTATGACGCAACCCGCCTGGTCCTGGTGGTCCTGGTTACGACGCTGGATGATCCCGAGTCCATGGTCAAAGGCATCGAAGCCGCTGCCGATGATTTTCTGACTAGACCACCGGACAAGATCAGGCTGCTGGCACGTTCTCGTTCGCTGATCGGCATGCGGCGTGCAAACCGCAAACTGGCCAACGTCGAAAGCGTTCTGTTTTCGCTGGCCAAGGCCATCGAGGCCAAGGACCCCAACACCGAAGGGCATGTCGAACGCGTATCAAGCCCGGCTCTTTCCCTGGGACGATGGTTGAAACTGTCCGATCCGGTTGATTGTCAGCCGTTCATCCCGAGTCAATAAATGGACGAGAATCACGGGTTCCTCTAAACGAAGGTACAACCCCCACGTGGAGAGCAAAAAAACCGGGGAAGGCCACGCTGCCAATCTTTGGTTTTCATCCTCTTGGCCCAGTTAAGTAGAGTCGACAACTGGCGCGGTACCCCCATGAAGTTGATCGGGGCCCGGCTGTTGGGAATCACGGCCCGTTATTGATGCTGGGTGCCAGGATACTGGAAAAGCGGGCCGTACGACCGGAATGCAGCATATCATCCCGCGGGCATCTTTGACCTGAAAACGCAGGCGAACTGGACGGAAGAGAGGGCCTTTACCCGAACCTGCCGGTGATGTAGTCCTGGGTCTGCTGCTTGGCGGGCTTGGTGAAAATTTGGGGGGTCGCGTCGTGCTCCACCAGCTTGCCCAGATACAAGAATCCCGTGAAATCGGACACCCGCGCGGCCTGCTGCATGTTGTGGGTGACGATCACGATGGTGTACTCCTGTTTCAATTCGTTGATCAGCTCTTCGATTTTTTGCGTAGAGATGGGATCCAGAGCCGAAGCCGGTTCGTCGAGCAGCAGAACCTCCGGTTTGATGGCAATGGCGCGCGCAATACACAGGCGCTGCTGCTGGCCCCCGGAAATCTCGGTGCCCACCCGGGTCAGCTTGTCTTTGACTTCATCCCAGAGGGCCGCCTTTCTCAGTGCCAATTCCACGCGCATGTCCATTTCGGACCGCGTAAGCCGCTCGTAGAGACGCACCCCAAAGGCGATATTGTCATAGATGCTCATTGGGAAAGGGGTCGGTTTCTGAAATACCATGCCGACCCGGGCCCGCAGCATGTTGAGGTCTTCACCAAAAGCCAGGATATTGCGGCCGTCCAGCAGGATCTCGCCCGCGGCTCGCTGCTTGGGATACAACTCATAAATCCGGTTGAAGCAGCGCAGCAGTGTGGATTTGCCGCACCCCGAAGGGCCGATGAAGGCCGTCACCTGATTGGCTGGAATATCCAGCGAAACAGCGTGCAGCACCTGGGTCTGACCGTAGTAAAAATCGAGATTGTGCACGGACAGCTTGACGGCTTGCGATCCGGCGGACGTCTGTTTGGATACGCCGGGCCGGGGCGTGGCGGGGCGCTTTTCTCCCTGCGGATTTTCGCCGGTCGGGGCCGGAGACAGGAACGCGGCATTTTCACTAAAGCTCATGGCATCAAGACCTCGATGGCGGTGTCTTGAGAAGCAGGCGCACCAGGATGTTTATCAAAAGAATCGTTAAGGTGATCAACACGGCCCCGGCCCAGGCAAGGTGCTGCCAGTCGTCGTAAGGGCTCATGGCGAACTGGAAAATCACCACCGGCAGGTTGGCGATGGGCTCGTTGAGCGAATGGCTCCAGAACTGGTTGTTCAGCGCCGTAAACAGCAGCGGGGCGGTCTCGCCGCTGATGCGCGCGACGGCCAGGAGCACGCCGGTCAGGATCCCGCTGCGGGCGGCACGAAACACGACGGCCACGGTGACCTTCCACTGCGGCGCTCCCAGCGCGGCGGCCGCCTCGCGCATGGCATTGGGGATCAGGCGCAGCATGTCCTCGGTGGTGCGCACCACGATGGGCAGCGCGATCAGGGCCAGAGCCAGCGCACCGGCCCAACCCGAAAAATGCCCCATGCGCAGCACCACCATCTCATACACGAACACTCCGATGATGATAGACGGTGCGCTCAATAGAATGTCGTTCAAAAAACGGATCACGACCGCGATTTTCGAGTCTCGCGCGAATTCGGAAAGATATGTGCCGGCCAACACGCCGGCAGGTGCGCCGATCAAGACACCGACGAACGTCAGGGCCAGGCTGCCGGAAATGGCGTTGCCAAGGCCGCCGCTGCTGCCCGGCGGCGGCGTTGCCTGGAAAAAAACCGACAGGTCGAGGTACCGCAAACCCTGGCCCATCAGGGTCCACAGCAGCCACACCAGCCAGAACAGGCCGAACAGGGTCATCAGCATGGACAGAGCCAGCACCATGGTATTGATCCAACGGCGCCGGCGATAAAGACCGGTTGCAGCCAGCGGCTCCATCAGACGCGGATCCTCCCTTGGCCGGAAAGCCGCCAGAGCATAATTTTGGCCATGGCCAGCACGATGAAGGTGATCAGGAAAAGAACCAGGCCCAGGGCAATGAGTGACGATGTGTACATCCGCCCGACAGCCTCGGTAAACTCGTTGGCCAGGGTCGATGAGATGGTGTTTCCCGGCGCAAACAGGGAAGCGTGGATACGATTGGCGTTGCCGACAACAAAGGTGACCGCCATGGTTTCGCCCAGCGCCCGGCCCAGCCCCAGCATGATGCCGCCCGCGACACCGATCCTGGTGTAGGGCAGCACCACGTGGCGAATGACCTCCCAGGTGGTTGCGCCGATTCCGTAGGCCGACTCTTTCAGTACGGCCGGCACGATCTCGAACATGTCCCGCATGACCGCACTCATGAAAGGAATCACCATGATGGCCAGGATGATACCGGCGGTCAGGATGCCGATGCCCAACGGCGGCCCGCTGAACAGGGCGCCGACCAGTGGCAACGACCCCATGTGATCCGATATCCAGGGCTGAATATAATCGCCGAGCAGCGGCGCGAACACAAACAGGCCCCACATGCCGTAAATGATGCTGGGAATGGCGGCCAGAAGTTCGATGGCGATGCCCACAGGACGCTTCAAGGCGTGCGGACACAGCTCGGTGATAAACAGGGCGATGCCGAAACTGATGGGAACGCCGATCAGCATGGCGATGGCCGAGGTAATCAGGGTGCCGTAGATGGCAACCAGGGCTCCGAAATCTTCGGTTACCGGGTTCCAGGCACTGCTGGTCAGAAACCCCCAGCCGAATTTCTTCAGTGCCGGGGCTGCCCCCGCAAACAGGGACACAATAATGGCTGCGATGACCGCCAAAACCGCCCACGCAAAGATACGCGCGGTGTGAAAAAACAACCGGTCCATTGCCAGGCCGTGGTGCAGCCGAACGTTCATGGAATTTTCGAGCGTTTTTGCCACCTGTTTTTCTTACTCCGGAACGTGTATCTGGATACGGGAGATCAGCCCCTGCCGAAGGGTCCGGGCAGCTTATTTCCAGACCGGGTTTCCCTGTGGATCTTTAATTTCCCCTTGCCAGGCCGCTTCCACCAGCTGGACAACTTTTGCAGGTATGGGGATGTAATCCAGCGACTCGGCCATTTTGCCGCCATTGCGATAGGCCCAGTCGAAGAACTTCAACACGGCCCGGCCCCTATCCGGTTTGGCCTGTTTTTTATATACCAGGATAAAACTTGCGCCTGTAATCGGCCAGCTGTCTTTACCGGGCTGATCGGTGAGCACCATATAAAACCCTTTGGCATGCGCCCAGTCGGCGTTTGCAGCAGCCGCCTGGAAGGTTTTGCTGGAAGGCTCCACGAGCCCGCCATCGCGGTTTTTCAATTTTACATGCGCCAGATGGTTCTGCAGGGCGTAAGCGTACTCCACGTAGCCGATGGATCCCTTCACGCGTTTGACGTAGGAAGCCACGCCTTCATTTCCCTTGCCGCCGATACCCACCGGCCAGGCCACGGATTTATCATTGCCCACCTTGGCCTTCCACTCCGGACTGACCTTGGAGAGGTAATTGGTGAAAATCCAGGTGGTACCGGAACCGTCCGCACGGTGCACCACCGTGATATTTCTGGAGGGCAGCGAAATGCCGGGGTTTTCGGACTTGATGCGCGCGTCGCTCCACTTTGTAACTTTGCCCAGATAAATATCTGCCAGCAGGCGGTTGCTGATTTGCACGGCGCCGCGGGCAATGCCGGGGATGTTGACCACCGGTACCACACCACCCATGATCATGGGAAACTGCAAAAGGCCCGATTGATCGAGGTCGGCAGGTTTCAGC
>JALSRD010000111.1 GCA_026984935.1 Desulfobacterales bacterium | reverse complement strand
ATACAGACGCAAATGCCCTGCATCACAGTAGAGGCGGTAAAATCGGCGCTCCCGCAGGGCAGACAATTTTGAAGTCAAAATGGAAGGTTTCCGAACATACCAATGACGCTAGAAAATATCGCGCTTCATCCATAGACAACCATGAGATAACATTACAATTTTATAAGTTTTCAAAATTGTCTGTACAAGATTCAGGTATAGAGCAATGGGCATCCCCGAAACGCACGTCCCCAAAACGCCGCGGTTGGAAGAAGTACCTTTGGTCGATATACACCGTGTGCTGAAACGGCACTGGTCCGATTTTTCCATCGACGGCGTACATCCTGATCGCCGCGGATACCGTCAAATCGCCGACGCCTGGTTCAAAACCCTTTTCCCTCAATAATCGCATAATCCCGGACCGCCATTGACTGTCGGCATTGAAGTACCTTTCCCCAAATACGGGAGAAAATTGTCAGGATTTGTCTGTAATGGCCTTTCCCGGCCTTTGCTTGCGCAGCGGGAAGCGCCCTCCGCCACAACCTCCTCATAACCCAAGGCGGGCAAAACGGCCGGTAGATTCCAGGCCGCATCCTGGCAAACTTTGTGCATGTATATCAAAACGCACTGCCCCCATATTATAACCAGACAGATGCCATGGCGCTAAAATCGGTTTGAAATTTAAAGCCATACCGGCGAGTCGGGTAAATGGCCGTCTCTTTGAGAACACCGCATGATGTTCAATTTGCGGCCGTTGTTGACAAAAAATGGCAGATCAATCGTTGCCTGGCGCTGATTGCCTGTCTCCAGAATAAAAACCATGCCGCCTATCTTCCGCAACAGCGGAAAACGTTGCAACAAATATGAAAAATTTAAATTTTCGCTTTTCTCATTAAAGGCCTGTCAAGTCTTTATTGCTACTTTTTGATTATTCCCCGCTGCGTAGTGGTAAATACGCCGGTGTTGTAGAAGGAAAAAGAATGGCCAGGCTTCATCATAACACAAAAATTTTTATGCGATTTCTTGCCTGTTTATTGATTTTTTCCCAGCCGGCAGGTGCCATTCCCGCTTTTCCCGGGGCCGAGGGCTTCGGCGCAAACAGTATCGGCGGACGCGGCGGGACGGTTATCAAGGTCACCAACTTAAATGACAGCGGCCCCGGAAGCTTCAGGGCCGCCGTTACCGCCTCCGGCCCCCGGATTGTCGTTTTTGCGGTATCCGGGATCATCAACCTGCAGTCCAATCTCACCATTACAGAGCCTTACCTGACCATCGCCGGCCAAACCTCTCCAGGCGACATACTGGTCACCGGCTATCAGACGACCCTCAACGCACACAATGTCATTATCCAGCACATGCGCTTCAGGGTCGGTTCACACCGAATAGCCGACGGCGCCGACCCGGAAACCTTAGATGCTTTCGATATATGGGGCAACGCACAGGGGCATATGCCCACGGATGCACATGATATTATCATCGACCATTGCTCTTTCAGTTGGGGTGTTGATGAGAATTTCAGCTTTGCCTACAATCCAAGAGATATAACGGTACAGTGGTGCATAATCGCAGAGGGATTGAGCCACGCCGGACACCCGAAAGGGGAGCATAGCAAGGGGATGCTCGTTTGGGGGAAATATTCCCCGAACCTCACACTCTCGCTGCACCATAACTACTTTGCACACAACACCGCGAGGAATCCGATGATAAACGGCCCGAACGGGGATCAGCCCCTGGTCGATGCGGTAAATAACGTGGCCTACGATTGGTATGGTGGCGCAGTGATGGGATCGCAGGATATGCCGAAAGTCAATTGGAAAGAAAACGATGCCAAAAAAAGGCCCCAGCTCCAATCAAAACTGCTATGAAGTCTACTATGATGTATCCAATGTGACGGTCGGTCCGCAGCCCATGTGCTATGTAAAGGGGAATTTCGGTTTGACCCGGCTCCAAACGATCAGGATAATGATGGTATGGCGGACAACTGGGAAGCGGCCAACGGCTTGAACCCATCTGTAAACGATTCCGCCGGCGATAAAGACGGCGACGGCTATACCAACATCGAGGAATACTTATTTTATTTGTCCAGTGAGAGCTTTCCCTTTATCGGGACTTGCATGCCCGGCGATGTCGCCACTTCGGCGGGTGACGTCAATGGTGACGGACAGATCGACCTGGCAGATGTGATCCTGGCCCTGCGAGTGGTCTCCGGGCAGGCCTCCGGTCTGCCGCTGAAACTGGACGCCGATGTCGATGGCGACGGCAAGATCGGCCTTTCAGAAGCGGTCTTTGGCCTGGAGCGTGTATCGGGCGCCCGGAGCGAATAGCCGTATTTCGGCTGTCTCTGAGCACTTTCCGAGTTGGTATAAATGCAGGGTGCGGCAACGACGGCATAACCACCTGTGTGAACGCCAAATTCCAGACCGCAGGTGAGAAATCCGTCTGGATTAAGTTGCGGTGAATACGGATGTAACAAAAAAAACTTCAATTTTGGCAAAGTCGGCTTGCCCGTTTTTTCAACGCTGGTTGTACTTGCGGCTCAAGCTTGCGTGCATTTGTATTTCCCGTATGGCCATATTTCTTTGCCGGATTGATGTTCACCACCCACGGCGCCAGGAGAAAACACCGGTTATGAAACTAAAAATAAAAAATTCGGCTACCGCCGCTCTTCTGATATTTTTTCTGGCCGCCAGTTCCGCCTGGGCACGCCCCGTCACCCTGGACACCGCCCGCCGGGTGGCGGTCAACTGGCTGATTGAGAAAAGGGGCCTGATGGCCATGCCGAAAAGCCTGGCGCCGGCGCATACCGAAACAATGCAGGGCCGCAATATATACTATGTGATCAACTTTCCCTCCGGCGGCTGGCTGATTCTGTCGGCGGATGATGTCGCCTATCCCGTCATCGCCTATTCGCGCAAAGGCTCCTACTTGCCGACAAACCATCCCGTTCAATTCGATGGGTGGATGAACGCCGTTAAAAATGAGATCCGCGGGGCCATCGCCAAATCGCTGCAGGCGCTCCCCAAAGCAAAAACCGCCTGGACCCGTCTGGATACAGAACCCGCTGAATTCCTGCCCCGGGTTGAATCTGCCGGCACCCCGCCCTTGATCCGAACCACCTGGAACCAGGGGAAATACTACAACCATCAGTGCCCGGCAGACGCAGCCGGACAAGACGGTCATGTCTATACCGGCTGCGTGGCCACCGCCATGGCACAGGTGGTCAAATACTACAACTATCCCGCCCGGGGCAACGGCTCCCACAGCTATGTGCATTCAACCTACGGGACCCAGTTCGCGGATTTCGGCAATACGGCCTATCACTGGGCGGCCATGCCGGACAAGCTGACCGCTTATAACTCGGCTGTAGCCACACTCATGTACCACTGCGGCGTCTCGGTGGACATGGATTACGGACCTAGCGGCTCGGGCGCCAATGTAAGCTACTATGCTACCAACGCTTTAAAACAATATTTCCGATACAAAGCATCGCTGCATTTCGCCTGGCGGTCCAGTTACACCGATGCCCAGTGGAGAAGCCTGTTAAGATCGGAAATCGATGCCGGTCATCCGGTACTTTACCGCGGCAGCGGCACCGGCGGCCACGCCTTCGTCTGTGACGGTTACGAGGCTACCGACAGCGACCACTTTCACTTCAACTGGGGATGGGGTGGCTATCTGGACGGCTATTTCTACATCGACAACCTGGCTCCCGGCAGTTATGATTTCACCAACAGTCAGGGTGGCATTTTGGGCATTGAAAGGGCCATTATCAAAGGCGATATCAACGCCAGCGGACAGGTCGACCTGGCAGATGCCGTCACCGCCCTCCAGATTGTATCCAAAATCACCCCGGCCGACCCGGTGGAAATCAACGCGGATGTCAACGGCGACGGCGCAATCGGCCTGGCCGAAGCGGTTTTCTGCCTTCAGAAAATCGCCGGGTTGCGATAAACCTTCAACCGCTTCCTTTTGTGAGACCAATCTTGGCGATCGCTCCGGAATCGGTGTGATTCTTGCATAAATTTTATCTTTCCGGATCAATCGCGTTTTTTCAGTTCCCGGCTAAGTGGTCGGATCCGGGGAATTGGGTGACGCACCCAAACCGTCCGGGCGCCCGCCTGGCAGGGCGCGAAAACTTCGGCATATCGGTAATATGTCCTTGTTTTCGCAACACAGCCAGGTGGAATGCATTGACGGATGAATGCCGGCGTATTCAGGAATCGGGCCACTAAGGCAGCAGAAAATCGGATGGAGTCAGGACCGGACGCCCTTACGCAGCCGGCAGCAGGTAGTGGCGGCTGGACTCTGGAGATGCGGATCGAGGTACGGAAATGTCCAGACGGGTTACAATTTTTGCAGCCATGCTTTTTTTCTGCATGCTTGCTCAGGGCATACAGCCGTACTGGCGGCCAAACCGTGCACAAGCCGCGGATTTTCAAGCTGTTTATGATGTGGGCCCGGGCAAACCCTATGCCGATCCGTCCCAGGTGCCCTGGGAATCCCTGGCTCCCGGCAGCCTGGTCAACATCTACTACCGGCCGCAGCCCTATGCCGACAAATGGGTGATCGCCGTGGCCGGCACGCCGCAGGCCCCGGTGGTGGTGCGCGGCATCGCCGACAACGGCCACTTGCCGGTCATCACCGGCGAAAACGCCGTCACGCGGCAGCAGCTGGACTACTGGAACGAAGACCGTTCGGTGATCAAGATCGGCGGATCCAGCCATCCGTCGGAATTTCCCTCATACATCACCATCGAGAACCTGGACATCCGCAGTGCCCGGCCCGCCTATACATTTACGGACGATCACGGCAGCTTGCAGACCTACCGCCAAAATGCCGCCGCCATCCATATTGAAACAGGGTCCCACATCACCATTCGCAACTGCGAGCTGCACGACTGCGGCAACGGCCTTTTTTCCGGCAGCCAGTCGTCGGATATACTGGTGGAGAGTTGCTATGTGCATGCCAACGGCATCGAAAACAGCATTTACCACCACAACAGCTACACCGAAAGCCTGGGGATAACGTTTCAGTACAATCACTACGGTCCGCTGCGCGACGGATGCCTGGGCAACAACTTGAAGGACCGCTCGGCCGGCACCGTGGTGCGCTTCAACTGGATCGAAGCCGGCAACCGCACCCTGGACCTGGTGGAAAGCGACCACGCCGAACTTTACAACGATCCTTCCTACAGCCAAACGTATGTCTACGGCAACATCCTGATCAAACACGATGTGCAGGAAAACGGACAGGTGCTGCACTACGGCGGCGACGGCGGCGACACCAGCCGTTACCGCAAGGGAACCCTTTATTTCTACGGCAACACCGTAGTGTCCTACCGCTCCGGCAATACCACCCTGCTGGGGCTTTCCACAAACGACGAACACGTGCAGGCTTTTGACAACATTATTTACACCACGGCAGACGGCAGCCATCTGGCCGTCATGGGGGAAAAAGGCGGCGTAACGCTGGACCACAACTGGCTCAAACAGGGCTGGAAAGCGGTCCACGGTACGCTGCAGGGCAGTCTGGATGCCGCGGACAACATCACCGGCAGCGATCCGGGATTCGCCGATTTCGGCGCACAGGATTTCAGGCTGGCGGCAACCAGCACCTGCATTGATGCGGGCAGAGCCGTACCGGCAGGCCTTTTGCCCGACAACGGCCTGTACCAGGAATACCGCAGGCACCAGGACCATGACCCCAGGGTGACGGTGGCCCGGATGGACATGGGTGCCCATGAATGGCGCGCCGTCGTACTCGGCGATGTGAACAACGACGGCACGCTGGATCTGGCGGACATCATCCTGAGCCTGCAGGTGTTGTCAGAAGTCGCAAGTCCTTCCATAGACCCCCGGGCCGACGTCAACGGGGATGCCAAAATCGGACTGGCCGAAGCCGTCTATGGCCTGCAGCAGGCCGCCGGGCTGCGATAGAAGCAGTAAATACTTCAGACCAAAATACCTTGGGATGGTTGAATGGCTGACACCCGCTTGCGCCGGACCTTGCTGCTGACAATCCTTTTGGCCATGGCTTGCAGCGCTGTCGGCCGGGCGGCCGCCGGCCAGGCCGA
>JALSRD010000110.1 GCA_026984935.1 Desulfobacterales bacterium | reverse complement strand
GGTCCACGACGCCGGTAATGTCGGTGCCGTCCAACAGTACGACCAGGTCGGCCTGGGAATAGGGCTGCAGAATCCTGCATTCAATGGCGGGTTTCTTGGCGATGACTTCAGCGCCCGCGGCGGGCGCCAGCAGTTGTACGATCTCCTCTGCGGCCAATGCCGGAGTCGCCGGCAACTGCAGCCACAAAACGATCAATAGCGTACAACACACCCCCAGCCGTCCGCAACGCCGGCGGCCGGTCTTTTCCCTGCTTTCCATTCTCTCCCCCCGTACAGGCCGGCGCAACAGGTGGAGGTACCTTATGCCGGCACTGCAATTTAGAGAAATGCGTTTTCGTATATCAACCACTCAGCGTTTGAAACCCAAACGCTGTCAACGGCATTTTGGAAAGCGGGCAAGGAGCATGCACGTAACAGCTTGTTCCAATTGGGAATATGTCGTCTTTCCCAGGTCGTCTGATTTGAATAGACCTGCCCTTTTATCATCTATCTATTTGAATACAAAAGTGTTTGTCAAGTTTTTTTTGGTTAGCGAAAGTTCAGTAAACCCTTCCGGCAAAGCGCACCAATGGGCTTTGGCGCAGCCTTTGCAGCGCCTGTTCTATGTTCGTTTTATCCGCAAGGCGCAGGGTGTAGAGACCCTCTGCAGTTGGCCCATCGGCGATCGAAGCGCCGATGGCCAGAAGCACCTTGCGGATCTGCGCTTCGGCGGCATGGGCTTGGAACACCACCTGCACTGCTGCCGCCGGGTGTACAGCCTGGGGTGTCGATGTCAGTGTCCGAAACACGGGCGTCTGCCCGCGCCCGGCAACCAGCACCACGATGATCACCAACTGGACGGCCACCAGCGCCCACGACAGCCGCGGTGCCGCAAAGAGCCCGGCCAGGGTTTTCCCCAACCGCCTGAACGGCTGCGCGGCGGGCTTGGCCACCGGCGCCTGTTCTTGTGTCCGGATGGCGGCTTCCACGCGCCGGAAAACCCGTTCGGAGGGCGGAGGCAGCTGCTGTTGAAAGTCGGCATAAAGGTCGTGTATCTTCGCAAACTCTGCTACTTCGCGACGCAGTTGCGGGTTTTCCTCAAGTATCTTTTCGAATGCATGACGCTGCTCCTCCCCGAGTGATCCATTAAGATAGAGCGGAATATGCTCGCGCCATTTACGCCTCTCAGATATCATCGGCTTGGACTCCCATTTGTTCAAAGGTTTTTAACAAGCTCTTTTTGGCATAAAATATCCGCGACTTGATGGTGTTGACCGGCACTTTCAGCAGGGTTGCCGCCTCTGGATAAGTCATGCCGTGAAAGAACACCAGTTCGAGCACCTCGCGGTGCTTGTCAGAGAGTACGTCCAGCGCTTTGGCGAGCACCTGTTTTCGGGAAAAATCCTCGTCTCCGGGATGTTTCCCATTTGCCAGCTGCGCTAGATCCTCGAGGCTGCGATGGTTGCGGCGTCCCCGCAGGGCCTTGTGGGCCAGGTTGCGGGCAATGCCCATGATCCAGGTCAGCCCCCTGGATTTTCCCCGGAAGGTGCCGGCCTGCAGCCAGACCGCCGAGTAGGTTTCCACCAGCACGTCCTCGGCAAGGTTCTCATCGTTCAGCTTGCGAATCAGGAAAAAGCGCACCTGGCCGTAGGTCATGTCGTAAAGCTGCCGGAAGGCGGCGCGATCCTTCCTGGCGGTGGCTTCGAGCAGCCGCTTTTCGCGCTCTCTGACCGTCTCTTCAGTCATTAGTACCTTCCGGCGCCCAAAAGGTTCAAAAAAAAGTTGCCGCAACTGGCAATGCCGGTGTGCCCGGGAGTCCGATAGTCGCCGATGGTAAGCGCGGCACCAGAGAAAAATGTTGCAATTTTTGTCCTGAAAAATCAAGCTGAAAGATATCGTCGGCCGGCCCACGGTGGTAGCGCGCATCGATCCGGTCATTACGCCAAGGCCGGCAACCACAGGGGCCGGTTCCCATGCGGGTAGGAGCTGTTCGAACCGGCATGGCCGTCGGATCCGGCGTTCACAGTGCAGATGCCCCGGCGGCTGTGCTGGTGCCTCTAGGGATGTTGGGCATGCGAGCGCCGTGCAGCTAATTTTCAGGGCCGGCGGACACCTGTGGCACGATGCGCTCCAGCAGTACGCTGATCTGGTCGCTTAACGAGTCCATGGCCTGCGGGGTGGTCTGTGAAAGGCCGAGGCGGGCGGATTCAAAGGCCTGCGCGGCAACGCGTTCGGGGCTGCCGGCCGCGCGGATGCCGATCTGCAGCAGGAAAAAACTCAACAGCAGCACTATGCCCACGGCAATCAGGGCGTGCAGGAAAAACCCACCGTTGTAGTAGTTGCCGCGAAAGTATTCGCGCAGCGTGATCCAGCCGGCGTGGGCCAGAATGGCCAGAGCCGGCACGTTTAGAATGACCTGCAGCCAGCCGCGGCTCAGGCGCTGCGCTGTGCGCTCGATGCCCTGCTCCAGGGAACGGCCCCACAGCGCCGCCAGCTCTTCCTGAAAGACATCTTCGGATTTCAGCAAAGCGGCCAGGGAGCGCACTGAAGGATCAAATCC
Source organism: Desulfobacterales bacterium (assembly GCA_026984935.1). Classification (GTDB taxonomy): domain Bacteria; phylum Desulfobacterota; class Desulfobacteria; order Desulfobacterales; family JALSRD01; genus JALSRD01. Next base: position 3,531 of record JALSRD010000110.1, on the reverse strand, counting down.
AGCGGCGATCAAAGTTTCTGCAACATCCGGCCAGCGCGTCAGCAGGGTCTGGCGGTAGGCCTGGAAAGCAGCGCTCACCGCCGTGCCGGCACGCGCTGTTTTGCGGTCAGCGCGCGATCTTGCAGCGTGTCGCACGACCCCGGCCAGGCCGAAAGCCTGGCGCAGGGGGTTCCCGAAACGCAGCAGGGAAAACAGGCCGGAACCGAACGTCAGCAGGCGGGACCAGACCACGGTCAGCCATCCCATCGGACCCGACCAGCGCTGGGCCAGCTGCTGGTAGAGCAGCAGGCTGATACCGGCGGCAAGTCCGGTCTGGCTTGATTTCAGTGCTGCCAGCGCCGCATCGAGAGCTTCGCGGTGGATCTTTTCGATTTTTTTCCTGGCAGCGGCCGCCACCGGCACGGTTGCGTCGATTTGATGCCGGATCCCGGAAAATACGAAATCCCGGATACCGGCGGCGTTTTCCACACGCCGGTCCACGGCAAACCCCGGCCGGTTGAAGGCGCCGAAGATCAGTTTACGCAAATCGGGAAACTGGTCGAAAGCATGCCGCGGCGCAGCCTGCGGCTCCCAGTGCGGCTCGTGCAGGTTGCGCCGTCCCGAGGTGCACAGCACGTGCGCCACGCGCGGCTGCCAGGCCTGCGCCAGATAGTCCGCAAATTCAGGCAAAATGGCCTCTTTAAGCTCATCTTCGGCCAACCGGTCGCAGCGGTTCAGCACCGCCAGCAGCGACTGGCCGTCAAACAGCGCCACCAGCGGAGCCAGCACATCGGCATGGTCGCGGGTCTTGGGATTTTCGGCGTTGAACACGCAGATCAGCACGTCCGAAAGGCCGATGGCGCGCTTGAGCAGCGAAAGGTGCCGGGACTGTTCGGTGGAATCCGTGTCCGGCGTATCGATGAGCACGACGTGCTCGAGCGCCTCGGCCGCAGGGCTGGTGCGCCACGTCACGGCATCTTCCCCCAGGCGCTGCCGCAGCTGCGATACGTCCCGCCGGTCGCGGCCGAACACCACCACCTGCCGCGTAGTGGGCCGCCGGGTACCGGTTGCGGACAGATCGTCGACCCCGGCCAGGGCGTTTAAAAGCGTCGATTTACCGGCACCGCAGGGGCCGATGAAGGTGACCACCAGCCTACGCTCCAGCCGCCGGGACAGATCCTCGATGATCTCCAGGGCGTCCCGGCACTGGCGCCGCAGGGCCGCGGCCGGGCGCCACAGTTGCATGCGCCGCAGCGCATGTTGCATGCCGAAGATGTCCTGCCGGATGGTTTCCAGGCGGCCGGCCGCCTCGAGTACCGCGGCCTGACGGGTAGAAATCATGACTGGCTCCAAACATTTTTGCAGCGCACCAGATTTTTCTCCACAGCGGTAATCAGGCGGTGGGCGGCCTCGGCGTCTTCACGGGCACTGTCGATCAGGCCGCCTGAAATTTCCTTTCTGAAAATATGCTGCACGGCCTGCAGGCGGGAGTTGAACCAGACCTGGGCCACGGGTGCCAGCAGCTGCTCCAGTTGTCGGCGGTCGGCCTGTTTCATGCCGGATGTGGCCGGCAACGCCACCAGGGCGTACAAATCGTGCAGGCCGAAGAGACCGGTCAGTTTGATCTTGATGCCGGCGGCCCCTACCGGGTCGCCGGTGGACAGGATATAGGTCACCGCCGCGGTGGCCGGCAGTACGTTTAAAAAGGCCGCGAACGTCTGGGTGAGTCTGGTGCGCCAGGTCATCCTGCTGCGCAGGTCGGCGGCCAGTCGGCCGAGCTCGCGGTCGATCTCGTCGGAAAAAGTCACGATTTTCGTGCTGCGCGCCGCAATGGCATCCAGAACACGCTTCCAGTTGTGTCGGCGCATGTGCTCCTGGACCGCTGCGACCGCCGCCGGGGCGGCCACCCGGCAGGCAAGCACCGCCGGCAGGGCGCTGTCTGTGATCTGCGGCAGCGGGTGATCGTCGCGGCGAGCGGTGCGGATCCGCGCCACGCGCCGGCGTATGCGGTCCGCCAGCGGATCGGCGGTGCTCACCTGCACCTTGATCCGGCTGCCCAGGCTCAGTTCGTAGAGCCGGTTGGCGCCCTCCAGGATGTCGGCCCTGATGCGCTGCTCAACCGGCGGCGCCCCTTTGGAGTGCGCCTTCGTATCCGGCGACGTTGGCGGACGGCTGCCCAGCAGGCGTGAAACCAGTTTGACCGGAAAGGACAGCGCCTTTCCGGTGCGGCGCATGAAGCGCACATGGGCCGGATCGCCTGCAGACCAGATGCGCACGAAACGCCGCATGACGCGGTCCATGGGAAAGTGTTTCAGGGCCGTCTGCACGCAGTGGCTCTGGGCGGCCTGCAGTGCATCGCGGTAGAGTTCCAGTTCATCCACCTTCAGGCGCGCATCGTCGAGAATACGGCGTCCCAAGGACAGCAGGTCTCTGAACACCGAGGCATACAGCGCCAGCCGGATCTTGCGCAAATCGGTACCGCGCAGGGCCTGGAGCAGTGCCGGGCCGTCACCGTCCAGGGGCCTCGGCGCCATCAGGCGCCGGCCGGCGGCCACGCGGTTGTCTTCGTCGACGCGGTAAATGCCCAGCAGGTATTTTTCGGCATCCGGTCCGTAAATGTTGCGTGCCACCGTCATGGCATGCTCGCGCACCTCGCGGCTGCTGAAACTGGGATAGACGCGATAGACCAGAAAGGCTTTGCGCTGTCCCACGCCGGTGAGCATCTCGGCGATAAAGTCGGTGTTGTCGCGGTTGGCGTAATTGGAGTTGGTAAAGACATAAATCATCAAATCGGCCAGCTCCAGGGCCTTGCGTGCGGTTTCGCGGTTGGTGTACACGCCGCGGGCGCCGGTGTCGAAATCGGGCGTGTCCAGCAGCAGCACGTGGGACGGCAGCTGGGCACTCCTGCAGAAAAGCGGATCCCCGGGCCGCGTCAGGTCCTGCGGATCGGCAAGCGGCCGCGGCTGCCAACCAAAGGGCCCGAACAGCCGCTCCAGGGCATCGGTTCGATCCCAGGCGCCGGCGCCGGCGCCGATGAGTACGCGCCGGTTCATGCCGGCCCTGCCGCCGGCCGGAGACAGGCTCCCGCCGGCCAGGGCGTTGAACAGGGTGGACTTGCCGGCCGAGCCGCCGCCGCAGATGGCGGCGATCAGCGGCGAATGCGGTGCAAAACGCGCCAGCTGGCGGCTGCCGGCGGCAAGGCGCCATTTGCGCACATCCGCCTCGCAGCAGTCGCCCAGCCTCCGGCTCAGTGCATCCAGCTGCTCTTCCAGCGTTTTCAATAGGCCCGCCAAGTCCTGTCCGGGCGGGTTTGTATTCGCGCGCACGCTGCCTCCCTCTTCAGGCCGTTTTTTACTGTCGCCGAAAGTCAGGCTACCACATTTGAGTTAATTTCTCAAAAACGGTGGTCAACCTTCTTTCAACATGCGCATCAATTAAACAGATAGGAACTTGCTTTTCAGAGGATCAAGTATCTCAAATGGTGTCTTGTGTATCAAGAAGAATATAAATACAACATGTTGAAGATGGACATGGCTATCTTGAAGGGGACTC
>JALSRD010000109.1 GCA_026984935.1 Desulfobacterales bacterium | reverse complement strand
CACGGCCGAAAAGGGTCAAAAAAAGGTCAAGGCGGCTCCCTATGAGCCGCCTTTGGAAAAAGGAGGAGGTAATGAAAAAAGGTCGAACTGCTATTGAGATATAGCAAGCCTTGTGCCAGGTTCATGTAAAATCTATATATAGAAATATATCAGACTGTTAGGAAATTTTGCAGATTTGAGGCGTGTCAAAAAATTGACAAAATTTGTCACGCGGTGGGGATAATTTGACAAAAAATGTTAGATTCCGGATATTGCCGGCGGCGGCGTTTATCATCCGCCGGTCGACATCGTGCGATCATCGCCGCCTACGTTCCAGATATTTCTCACTGAGTCCCTTCTTGTAGATTTTGCCGGAACCGGTGCGCGGCAGGGCTTCCATGAATTCCACCGACTTGGGCGCCTTGTAGTGCGCAAGATCCTTTTTGCAGAAATCGATCAGATCCTTTTCCGAGGCCTGCAGGCCGTCTTTCAGAACCACGCAGGCGTGGACGGCCTCACCCCATTTTTCATCCGGGATGCCGATGACCGCCGCTTCCAGCACGGCCGGATGGCAGTACAGCACATTTTCCACCTCGGTGGAATAGACGTTTTCCCCGCCGGTGACAATCATGTCCTTTTTGCGGTCGACGATGTTGACATACCCCTCGCGGTCGACCACCGCCAGGTCCCCGGTGTACAGCCACCCGTTGCGGATGGCCTTCGCCGTCTCTGCGGGCAGGTGCCAGTAGCCGGGCGTGATGCTCTCGCCCCGGACGATGATTTCACCCACCTCTCTGCCGTCCCATGCCACCTCCCGGCCGTCCTCTTTTACGACCTGGAGGTCCACGAACAGCACAGGCCTTCCCGTCGTGGCCTTGAAGCGGAAGCGTTCCTCTTCCGACCGTGATTTCAGGCAGTCTTTCAGCAGCGACATGGTCAGGTAGGGGCTGGTCTCGGTCATGCCGTAGGTCTGGACGTAGTCGCACCCGAAAGCCGCCATGATCCCGCGCACCACCTCGGGGGCGATGGGGGCGCCGCCGCTGAGCATGAGCCGGAGGGCGGGGAAGTCCGCCTGCCGGATGGCCGGGTCGTTGACCATCAGGTTGAGCATGGTCGGAATCATGTTGGTCAGGGTGACTTTCTCACGCTGCATGACGTCGATCACGGCGGCGGGGCTGAACTCGGGGACCATCACGTGGGTGCCGCCGACCCACGTCAGTGCCCAGGTGGCCCAGGCATCGGCCAGGTGGAACATGGGCGCCGCGTGCAGCCACACATCGGCATCCGTCAGCTTGAGTTCCGCAATGGTACCCAGACAATGGTAGGCGACGTTGCCGTGGGTCAGGATGACGCCCTTCTGACGCCCCGTGGTCCCGCTCGTGTAATAGAGCTGCGCCACGTCGTCGGCCGTGTTTTCAACTTCCTGCGGCGTTGCGCCTTGCGGTGCAAGAAGTGTTTCGATACTCATTTCCCCGGGCGGGATAGGCTCTTTGGGGGTCCAGTAGGTCCGGACAGGGGCCTGCAGGCGCTCCCGGGCTTCTCTGACCAGCGGGTAAAACCGCGGCTGGGCGATCAGCGCCGCCGCCCCCGTGTCCTTCAGGATGAAGGCCATTTCGCGGGCCGCCAGCCGGTAATTCAGGGGGCACAGGATCGCGCCCGTGAGGGCCGCGGCAAAATAGACCTCCAGGAAATGGTGACAGTTCTGGTGGCAAATGGCCACACGGTCGCCTTTACCGATGCCGGCCCGCTGCAGTCCGGCGGCCAGGCGGGAGACCCTGCGGGCAAATTCGCGGTACGTGAATCGCTGCCCATCGCACACCACGCCGGTTTTTTGCGGGTGCAGCCGGTTGACCCGTTCGAGTATTGATCTTAGGTGCATGTCTGTTGCGTTATCCTGTCCGCCTGACCCTGCTGAAGGCATCGTCAAGGACGGCAAGCCCCCTTTCCAGCTGGTCATCTTCGATGGAAAGGGGCATGAGGGTTCGGATCACATTGCCAAAATTGCCGCAGGAAAGGAGTATCAGTCTATTTTCAAAGGCGATTTGCACGATTTTCCGGGCCTCTTCGGCAGCCGGCTCACGGGTCTCCCGGTCCTTCACCAACTCCAGTCCAAGCATGGGCCCCAATCCCCGTACCGCGCCGATAATTTCATATTTTTCCTTAAGCTGTTCAAAGGCCCGCCGCACTTTCTGCCCCAGTTTTTTCCCTTTTTCTATGAGATGCTCTTCTTGGAGGAGGTCAAAAACCGCCAAGGCCGCTGCGCAGGCCAGGGGGTTTCCCCCATAGGTTCCGCCCAGACCCCCGACGTGCGGTGCATCCATGATCTCCGCTTTTCCCGTAACCGCGCTCAGGGGCATTCCGGCCGCCAGGGATTTCGCGGTAAGGATCAGGTCCGGTTCAACTCCAAAATACTCCGAGGCGAACAGGTAGCCGGTCCTCCCCATGCCGGACTGGATTTCATCCATAATGAATACGATCCCGTTTGCGTCACAGATCTCTTTTACCCTTTTAAAGTATTTTCTGGGCGGAACAATAAAACCGCCCTCCCCCTGAACCGGTTCAACGATCAGTGCGGCCACCTGATCTCCTGAGACCTGATTGACAAAAAAATCATTCAGGGCCTCGGCACAACGCAGATCGCAGGCCGGATAGGTTCTTCCGTAAGAGCAGCGGTAGCAATAGGCGAAAGGTATGCGGTATACTTCCGGTGCGACGGGGCCGAAGCCCCATTTATAAGGTTTTACCTTGCTGGTGAGAGCCATTCCCAGCAGGGTTCTCCCGTGAAAAGCGTTTTCAAAAGCGATCACTGCGGGGCGTTTGGTGTAATAGCGGGCGATTTTGATGGCATTTTCCACGGCTTCTGCACCGCTGTTGGCAAACATGGTCATTTTGGGAAAACGGCCGGGAGTGACTTCATTCAGCTTTTGGGCGAGATCAATATACGGTGCATACATGGTCACATGAAAACAGGGGTGCATATACTTTTGCGCCTGCTGTTGCACGGCTTCCACCACCCGCCGGGCACAGTGCCCCACATTCTCCACGCCGATTCCCCCTGCAAAATCAATATATTGCCTGTCTTCCACATCGCTGATTATCGCCCCTTCGGCTTTGCTGACAAATATCGGGAGAATATTGAACACGCCCTTCGGCACGTGCTTCGCCCGCAACTTGAGCAGTTCTTCAGTGCTCCTCATTTCTGCCTCCCCAAGGCGCCTTCATCCGGATCTATGCCGATGCAGGAAGTCTTGAACCTTTCGCTCCCACAGTGGAAACGAATCCAGTGCCGGCGCCTGATTGTAACTTTAGTGGGATTTGACCCTGGTCCATGCCTGGTCGACAATACGGGTGTTTTTCCCCAGGTCCTTGGTGAACTGGAGCGTCTTCATAATTTCCGGGGTGGGCCACACTCCGGGGTTGGCCAGATCTTTCTTGTTCAGGAAAGGCTTGGCCGCTGCATTGGGCGTGGCAAAATGATTGTAATTCGAAAGCCAGGCCCCGATTTTAGGCTCCAGGATCCAGTTGATCCACTTGTACGCGGCATCCGGGTGGGGCGCCTTGGCGGGGATGCACATGCTGTCCAGCCAGATTTCACTTCCCTCTTTGGGCACGGTAAACCCCAGGTGCTGCGGGTCTGCGGCCATGGCCTGAATCGCATCCCCGTTGTAGACGATGGCTGCTGCGGCGGCGTTTGCAACCACATCGTTTTTCCCGCCGACTCCGCCCTTGAATCCCAGGCATGATGGCCTTTTTTTGGTGCGGATGAGCAGGTCGGATGCGGCCTTGAGATCTTTCGGATTGATGCTGTTGAAATCGTGGCCCAGGTATCGGAGGGTGATGCCCATCATTTCCCGTACCGAATCGAGGAGGCAGAAAGGCCCGGGGTCTTTCCTGGGATCGAAGAGAATGGACCAGGATTGGGCGTCCTTGTCCTTGATCCTGTCCTTGCGGTACATGAGACCGACCGTTCCCCACTGCCAGCCAACCGAGTATTTGTTTCCCGGATCAAAGGTGGTGTTCCGGAACTTGGGGCCCAGATTTTTCAGGTTAGGGATTTTGGCGTGATCCAGGGGCTTGAGCAGCTTCAGCTTGATCATGCTGGGCATGATGTAGTCCGATGGCACAACGATGTCGTAGAGGCTGACACCCCCCGACTGCAGTTTGGCCAGCATCTCCTCATTGGATTCATACAGATCGAGCTTTACCTTGATGCCCGTGGCCTTTTCAAAGGCTTTCGGCATATTGACCTCATCCATATATTCGGACCAGATGAAAATCCGCAGGACCTTTTCGGCTGCCAACGCCGTTCCTGCGAAAACGATAAAAAATGCCATCAGCAGCACCGCCAGTTTTTTCATTTTGCTTCTCCTTTCACCAATAAGAAATGTTTTTGGCATTCGGGGCAAGCCGGTTTCCGGGGATCAAACATTCTGCAGCCCGTGCCGGCCTCAATCCCGCGTGAATCGTTCCATGCCTATGATCAGGATTACCGTGGTCATCAGAACAAGGGTGGACAGGGCATGGATCTGAGGTGTTACCCCCCGCCGGACGGCCGCGTATATAAAGAGCGGCAACGTTACTGAATCGGGACCGGCGGTAAAAAAGCTGATCACAAAGTCATCCAGAGAAAGGGTAAAGGCCAACATGGCCCCTGCCACGATTCCCGGGACAAGGAGCGGCAGCATGACCTTTCTCAGCAGATATGGTGTGTCGGCGAAAAGATCACGGGCCGCTTCTTCCACATCCCGTCCGATGCCCACGAGGCGGCTGCGCACCACCAGGGCCACAAAGGAAACCTGAAACGTAATGTGCCCGATGATCATATTTAAAAGCCCCGGTTCGAAAAAAGAGGACAACATGCGCAGCAGGCCGAAAGCCACCACCAGGGCGGCGGCAAAGATGATGTCGGGAACGACCACCGGCAGATGCAGCAGCAAATCGAGGGTTGTGCCCAGCTTTTTTGTCCAGGGGAAGCGGTCGATACCAATGGCCAGCGCGGTTCCCAGAATCGTTGCGGCCAGCGTGGAGACCACCGCCAGGACCAGGCTGTTCCAGGCGGCGTTCAAAATGACTTCATTATGAAACAGCTTGATATACCAGTTCAGGGTGAACCCACGCCAGGCAAGCCCGTAGCGCGTGGCATTAACGGAAAAGATGGCCACTGCCAGCAGCGGAACATAGAGAAATGCCAGGGTGAGCATGGAGAGAACGCTTATCACCGGATGGAGCTTTCTCATACGATCTGCATCTCCTTGTGTTTCCTGCGATACAGATAGAGGCTCACCATGGTCAGCAGCATCAATGCCATGCTCACGGCCGCGCCAAAGGGCCAGTCGCGGCTAGCACCGAACTGCTGTTCAATCAGGTTTCCCACCAGCATGTATTTGGCGCCCCCCAGAAGATCGGGGACCACAAACATCCCCATGGCCGGCACAAAAGTCAGAATAATCCCCACCGAAAGACCCGGCATGGTTTGCGGCAGGATGGCCTGCAGAAAGACCCTGGTCCTGGATGCGTAGAGGTCCTGGGCGGCTTCCACCAGGGACCAGTCCAGGCGCTCCACACTGGAGTAGAGCGGCAAGGCGACAAAAGGCAGGAAAATGGTGACCATACCGATGTAGACCGCAAAAGCGTTTGGATACAGCGGTGTGTTGGGTGGAAGAAAACCAAAGAAGTGTGCAATTCTGGCAGGAGGAAATTCCGGTGCCAGAATCAGGAACCATGCATAGGTCCGGATGACCATATTGGTCCAGAAGGGAATTACGACCAGCATCAGCCACAGGTAGCGGGTCCTTTCCGGGCGGCTGCAGATAAAAAAGCATAGGGGGTAGGAGAGAATAACGGCTGCAAGGCAGGTCACAAAAGCCACCCACACCGACCGCCACAGGATGATCATATAGTCGGCGGTCCAGCCGAACACGCTGAAACCCGTGAGCCGTTTGTAATTTTCGAGGGTGAACGACCATTCGAGCTGCCCATAGGAGCCGCGGGTGGCGAAGCTGACCGCCACCAGGACCAGTCCCGGAAGGACGAGGAACAGCAGGATCCAGAGCATTCCCACCCCCAGGAATTTAAGGCCCCTCCGGGTCAGGCGCCGGGGGGTCGTCAGTTCACCGTACCAGATAATCAGCTCATTCATCCAGAATCACCAAAGCCTCTGAAGGAAGCTCCAGCCAGATCTCGTCACCGGCTTCATAGTGTTGGTTGGACGCCGTTCGGACCCTCAGGGGGCCGGGATCGAGCCAGAGGTCAAGGTCCGTACCCCGGTAGATTGCTTCACGGACGCGTGCCCTGGTGCTGTTGACGGAAGCCGGGTCTTCCGTAATATGCATTCGTTCGGGACGAATGGCCACGGTTCCATTTTCCCATTTCGGCTCACGCTCCAGGACCAAAAATCCGATATCGGTTTCAAGCCCGTGATGCTTCTTCCTTCCTTTGAGCAGGTTCGCCGCACCGAGGAATTCGGCGACGAATCGTGTTCGGGGCTGTTCGTAGACATCTTTGGGCGAGCCGAACTGTATGATCATGCCCTGATTCATCACGGCGATGCGGTCCGAAACCACCATGGCTTCCGCTTGGTCGTGGGTGACCAGGATGAACGTTTGGCCAAGTTTTCGCTGGAGCCTGCGCAGCTCCACCTGGACTTGTGCACGCAGTCTGGCGTCCAGTGCGGACATGGGTTCATCCAGCAGCAGGACCTTGGGTTCATTGACCAGCGCCCGGGCCAGGGCTACCCGCTGCTGCTGCCCGCCGGAAAGCTGGTGAGGGCGCCGATGCGCCATGTCCAGGAGACCGAGCATTTCGAGCCGTTTGCCGACGCGGCCCTCAATTTCATTTTTGGGAAATTTGCGGGCCCGGAGGCCAAACGCGACGTTGTCGAAGATGGTGAGGTGCGGGAAAAGGGCATAGCTTTGAAAAACCGTGTTTACCTGGCGCCGGGTGGCGGGCAGGGATGTGATATCCTGTCCACCCAGGATGACTTTCCCTGAATCGGGCAGCTCCAGGCCCGCGATAATGCGCAAAAGGGTGGTCTTGCCGCACCCGGAAGGGCCCAGCAGCGTGAAAAACTCACCCTCTTGTACGTCCAGCGAAATCTCTTTAAGCGCATTAACCGGACCGAAGCGTTTGTTGATGCCCCTGACCGCAAGACCGGTACTTTTTGTCGTAGCCATAAGCCGTCCCGAATCGGTTCAATCTGTTCACCTTTTATCGAGCGCGCCGCTCAGAAGCTCCAGAATGCAACGTGCGGCAAGATGTGAGGTCCCGTTTCCCGGACCGTCGAGAAAGGGGTTCACTTCCACCACATCCAGACCGATAATCTTTCCACGTTTAGCAATGACCTGCAGCACATCGGAAAAATGATCGAAAAAGAGCCCTCCCGGCTCGGGAGTTCCGGTTCCCGGGGCGAGAGAGGGATCAAAAAAATCAATATCCACGCTCACGTAATACGCGCCCTCTTCGAAAAGGGAAGGGCTGGGATGCGACAGCCACTTTCTCAGCTCGCGCGCGGTAAGCGCGTTGACGCCCTTTTTCTCCATCCAGGCGATATCCTGACCTGAATTGGTCAGGCCCCGCATACCCAGGATCGTCACAGACTCCGCAAGGTCCTCCTCCATGATCATCAGGACGGGACTTCCGTGGGTAAAAGAGCTGTAACTGATTCTGTCACAGTCAACATGACTGTCAAAGTGGAGGTAGTGGATTTTTCTTCCCCTGAATGCCCGGACGACAGGGTAGGTGATGGAGTGGTCTCCGCCTGCAATGGCGGGCAGCGCTCCGGCTTCTATGACCGATTTCACGGCGTCGGTTATGGCTGTCCAGTTTTTTTCCCGGCAGAGGGGGCTGATGGGAATGTCCCCTCCATCCGCAACCTTTTTCCCCGCCAGCACCCATTTCCTGCGGTCCGCGTCATAGAACCGGCCCTCCACGCCTTCGTAGCTGTAAAACATGGAGGCGCTGCGGATGGCGCGGGGGCCGAAGCGGGCCCCCGGCCGGTAAGTGGTCCCCTCATCGTAGGGAATGCCCAGGAACACGGCGTCCACGTCACTTCCCGGTTCCCACAGGGGATACCCGGCGAACGTTGCAATTCCGTGAAACGGAAGGTTTTCTTGCGGGGGTGAAAAAGGTGATCGTGGAAACATGCTGTGTATCTCCTCCGGTATGCACCGGCGCCGATTAAAAATCTCCCATATAGGCCGCTGTCCGCGGCACTCGGACCGCTTCATCCAGCACCCTGCCGGCCAGTGCGATTCGTTTTTCCGCGGGCGCTCCCTCTTTGATGCGGTGTTTCATCTGCCCGGCCCGCAAGGCCAGTGCGATTCGGTCAGGCTCCTTGAAGACAAGGGCGCCGAAGTGGCATTCGGCAACGCAGGCCGGACTGCCGCCGCAAAGATCGCATTTGTACGCCTTGCCCGACACGTATTGTTCGATCATGCCGTAGGGACAGGCGGCCGTGCATTCACCGCAGCCGGTGCACTTGCCTGCGTCCACCGCAACAATACCCCGTTCGTTCCGGAAAATGGCTTCTGCAGGACATGCTTTCAGGCACTCGGCATTGGGGCACTGAAAACAGATGTTGGGTACGGTATAACCCTCAAGGGGGAAGTTGCTCACGCTGATGCGCGCCCGGGACGGCATGAACATTCCTTCCTTAACCGCGGAGCAGGCATACACGCACCGGCTGCAGCCGGTGCAGAGATTGGGTATTGCAAGCAGGTGCTTTTCCATATGTTCCTCCACACGATTCTATAGATGCCCAAGCCCCAGTTCCCGCAGCTTTTCTTTTCCGGGCCGGCCCTTGCGGTCCCAGCCTCGGAGGTGGTAATAGAGCTCTTTCATCTTCTCCAGGTCCTCTTCGTTCAGGACTCTCCCTGCATGGGGCCCTCCTGCGAGGGCCGTATGCGTCAATTTTTTGGACAGCGTGTCCTGGGCGGCGGTGAAGCCGGCGCGCGTGTTAAAGAGCCGGACCAGGTTCCAGATGCGTTCACCCGCTGTGAGCAGGTCCCTTTCAGAGACCTGACGGCCCAACCCGGCCGTGAGCAGCTCCGCCATGACACTTCGGTCCACGGACCCCCAGAAATCACAGAGACACAGGGACCACTTGGCCGCATTGGTGTTCTGGCCCTCGATGACCTCCCGTGCCATTGCCTTCAGCTTGAAAGGGTCTTCGGCGAATATGGTAAATGCCCGCAGGTGGCACGCGCCGCGTTCGCTGGTGGCATAGGCCAGCCCCATCCCGTAGCTTGCCCGCGGGTCATAGGCCGGCATTTCAAGGCCCTTGGAGTGGGCGGCAGCCTCATCCCGCCCAAGCTTTTTCGCCAGCCTGGCCGCGCCCAGGGCGAGATCCTTTCCCCGCGGGGTGGACAAGCGGGCAATTTCTCCGATGACCTTCAGGTAGCCTTCCGGATCCCCGAAGGACAAGCCATAGTTGTGGACGCCTGCTTCAGTCATTTCCATGGCCAGGGCGATGGTCGCACCGGCGGACATGGTGTCAAGCCCCAGGTCATCACACGAGCGGTTAAAACGCATCACCTGTTCAATGTCGTTCATTTCGCAGTTGGATCCGCCCATGCACAGCGTCTCGTATTCAGGGCCTTCCACCTGAACGCCGTTTGCGGATGTGAAGTTGCCGCATCCCAAAGGGCATGAAGCACAGGAACGGTCGCCGATTTTGAGTGCCTTGATGGTTTCGGAATCCAGGCGGTTCCGACTCGAATTCACGCCGGCGGAATAATTCCTGGTCGGATGGATGCCCATCTCATTGGTAACATCCATGAGCACGGGGGTGCCCTCATTCTTGGCCCACATATTGGCCTCGGTGAGAAGGTTGGACTCCTTGTGTTGGGTCACTTTGCCCCAGAAAACGCCCATGTCCGCGACCTGCACGCCCCCCGATCCTTTGACCGCGATCGCCTTTAGGTTCTTGGAGCCGAAAAGTGCCCCGGCGCCCGCCCGCCCCATCTGGCGATAGGCCTCCGAACCCACGCAGGCGTAAGAAACCATGTTTTCACCTGCCGGCCCGATGGAGAGGGTCTTTGTTCCGTGCCCCATCTCGGCAGACAGCCACGTTTCCGTTTCGAAGATACCTTTTCCTGAAACCGGACTGGCATCCTCTATATTTACGCTGTGGTCCTCGATGCGTAGATACACGGGGTGGTCGGCCCTGCCGGTGATCACAATGCCGTCGTATCCTGCGAATTTTAACTCCGGCCCGAAGGCCCCTCCCACGTTGGACTCGAAAATGGTCCCCGTGTGGGGCGACTTGGATACCAGGCATGTGCGCGAAGAAGTGGGAACGAGAGTCCCGCACAGAGGTCCGGTCATGATCACCAGTCCGTTTTCCGGCGACAACGGTTCGGTTTGAGGGTCCACCAGATCGAAAAAATAGCGTACTGCCAGCCCCCACCCGCCGATGTATTCCTTCAGCCATTTCCCTGGAGTGGGTCGGCTCTCGATCTTTCCGGCGGTCAGATCCACGTGCAGCACCTGGCCGGCATAGAGGTTTATGGGTTTTTTGCGCCGCGGCAATTCAATCGTTTTAAACACATCCTCCAGTCGGCCGAGGATTTCGTCCAGAATTTCTTGAGGGATATTCAGGGCCGGCTCAAAACGGATGGTTTTGGCGTTGGTCAGGGTCCCGGCGGTGATCACACCGCGGGAAAACAGTCCCGAGGCCACTTTATATCCAATGCCGTCGGTGGGGAATTCCATTCCGATGAGCAGTCCGAGTCCGCGCACCTGGGACAGCACGCCCGGGTAGCGGTCCTGCATGCCCTTCAAATGTTTGAGCACATATTCGCCCTTGCGCTTTGCCTGACCCGCCAGATCTTCTTCCAGAAGTACGGTAATGGCGGCCAGGGCTGATGCGCAGGCAAGAGGATTCCCACCGGTTGTGGTGGTGTGAATGAAGGGATTGGGCTCCATGCATTCCCATATTTTCGCAGTCGACATGAAGGCCGACATGGGGATTACTCCCCCGCCGAGGGCTTTGCCCAGGCACAAAATGTCCGGGGTCACATCCCAGTGGTCAAGTCCGAAGATCCTGCCGGTTCGCCCCATGCCCGTCTGGACCTCGTCTGCGATCAGGAGGACACCGTAATGGCTGCAGAGCTCCCGCAGGCGCGGCCAATAATCATCGGGGGGAACCACGGCGCCAGCCTCTCCCTGGACCGGCTCCGCCACCACCGCTGCAATGCCGTCCCCCACCGACCTTGCTGCCGCCAGCACTTTCTCCACGGCATCCGTGTCACCGAACGGCACATGGCGGATACCCTCCAGAAGGGGCAGGAGCGGCTTGCGGAAAATCTTTTTACCCATGAGCGATAGCGAACCCAGGGTCTTGCCGTGAAACCCCTTGAGCATGGCAATGAACCCCTTTCGCCCGGTGTAGAGTTTCGCGAGTTTCATGGCGCCTTCCACTGCCTCGGTTCCCGAGTTGGCAAAGAAGCCGTACTGGATCTTTCCGGGGGTAAGCAGGGCCAGCACCTTGGCCAGTTGGGCACGCAGGGGGTCGAGCATTTCCTGGCTGTACTGCGGTGACCGGTCAAGCTGGGCTTTGACGGCCGCGATAATTTTCGGGTGCCGGATCCCGTAAGAATAGAGGCCGAAGCCCCCGAGAAGATCAAGAAATTCCCGGTCCAGGGCGTCCACCAGAATGGATCCGTGCCCGGTCCATTCGGTTACGGCGAAGCTGGTGGCTTCGGTAACGGATTTGCGGTAGTCCAGAAACCCTTTGTTGATGTGGTCCCGGAAATTGCGAACGGTTTTCAAGGCGATTTCTTTGCGGCGCTCCAGCGGCGCTTCATGGGGAGGGCTGAGGATGGTTTCCACCATGAAGTGGGCCTCATGCAGGGCGGCGTCAATGTCCCTGCCTTTGTAGTCACTGCTAAGATCTTCATCGAAATCACGCATAAAAAGTCTCCTGCTGAGATGTTCCAAAACCCTGAATCAGCACCGGGGGTAATGGGTCTTTGGCTTTTAGATATGTCAGGTCATCAATGGTGTTTTCCCGTCAGCATGCTGACAGCAAGCCGCTTGGCGGTATCTGCGAACTCCTGGAAAGGGCGTCCTTCCGAAAGAAAATGCGCATGAAATTCCAGCCCTTCGATGAGCGTTACGATCATATCGGCCGCGTTGCGCGCGTCGTCCACCCGTATGATTCCCGCCGCGCTGAAACGTCCCAGTTCGGTAACCAGGTGGTTCCTGAGCCGCTTGATCATCTCTTCGAAGCGTTTGCGTACCGCCGGATTTCGGAAACTGAGATAGTAGAAGCCGAAGTGCACTCCCGGATCCACGGTTCTCGACCATTCAAATGAAAAAAGGGTATCCATCAATGCCTGGAACCGCTCCCGGAGGTCGTCGATATGCTCGAATTGCAGGTATTCAGGTGCCTCGTACCGGTCAATGAGCGCTTTAACCAGCTCAAGCGTCATATTCTCTTTGGACTGAAAGTAGTGGATGATCAGGCTGGGGTGAATGTGCATGCGTTTGGCAATTTTTCCGATGGACGCTCCCTCAAAGCCCTCTTCGATCAGCACCTGATAGTAGTTCTCGAGAATTTCGGGCTTCCGTATCTTGGCATTCTGGTTTTTGCGCATGGATTGTCTTTCCACTAACTAAATTAACTGAATGTTCAATCAATAATCTGGCTACGGTGCTCCTGTCAAGAAAAAAAGACACTCCCGGCCGGGCATGGGCGCACTGCCTGGCATCAAGGCACCGCTTCTACGATGAAATCGGAATCCGCCCAATTCGGGTGCTGCAGTTAAACCGAAATTTTCCGTTCGGTTGTGTTGAAGGCGTGGCAGGCGGAAATTTCATCCGGATCATGGTTGATGAGCGCGGTTATCGGTGCCGGGACACCGGGCAATCGTCTGCTTTGCGGCTGCGGCCGATTTTAGTGTTTATTTATGGCCGTGTTGATGCTATAGATCTGACCCGGTCTGACCGGCGGGCAAAACCGCCGCCAGCGGCAACCGGTGAGCGCTTATCCAGCTGCAGGGGCGCCTTCGGCCGGGGAATCGAAGCCAGGAATTGAACGATGCCCGAGGCGTTGGATCATGTTGGTCCGCAAACAGCTTTCGGCGACTTCGGGATTTATCCCAACGAGTGCAACCGTCAACGTATCACCACAAGGGGGAATGCATGCGAATTTCACATCGTGTTGCCATGCGAAGCCTATTTAGAATGGGTCTTGTGGCTCTGGCCGTGGCGTCTTTGCTGCTGCTGACCAGTGCCTGCGCCAAGAAAAAAATCGCACCGGCCTATGTGGGGGGCTCCCAGGGCCAGACCGCGGCGGAAAAAGCGGCCGAGCTTGCCCGCCAGAAAGAACTGGCGCGCCAGCAGGCCATCAAGGAGGAACAGCTTGCCGAACAGCAGCGCAGCATGCAGGAAAAAGAAGGGCAGACCGGCAACATGAGCGCGGATGCGGTGTTGCGACAGTTCATCGATGAAGATGTCCATTTTGATTTCGACAGCGCCTTTCTGACGCCGGAAGCGCAGGAAATCCTGAAGCGCAAGGCCCAGTGGCTGCTGGCGCACCCGGACGCGCGCGTGATCGTGCAGGGCCATACCGACGAGCGCGGAACGGTGGAGTACAACCTCGCACTGGGGGACCGGCGCGCCAGGGCGGTGAAAAACTTCCTGGTGGACCTGGGCGTCGCGGCGCAGAATATTTCAACGGTCAGCTATGGCGAGGAACGGCCCGCCGACCCAGGCCATGACGAAACCGCATGGGCCAAAAACCGGCGGGCGCAGTTTGTCCTGGAGAAATAAGCCCGGAAGAAAAGCGGGGAGCCGTGAGCAGCTCTCCCGCTGGTGCCAAAAACAGCGTATTCCGGCAGGTCCTTTCTGCGATACATTTGCAGCAGGATATGCCGGTTTGCTTTTGTAAAACAAAAAGACCCACTCCGATGGATATGAAAAGGAGTGCAGCCGAGGAGAGCCTGAAGTGAAAGGTATTATCCTTGCCGGAGGGTCGGGAACCCGGCTTTTCCCCATTACCCGCGTGGTCAGCAAACAGCTGCTGCCGGTCTATGACAAGCCCATGATTTACTACCCCCTCTCCGTGCTGATGCTGGCCGGCATCCGCAACATCCTGCTGATTTCGACGCCTCAGGATCTGCCTCATTTCCAGCAGCTGTTCAAAGACGGATCACATCTGGGGCTCAACATCACCTATGCCGCCCAGCCGCGTCCCGAAGGCCTGGCGCAGGCCTTTATCATCGGTAGGGATTTTATCGGCGACGAACCGGTGTGCCTCATACTGGGAGACAATATTTTTTACGGCAACCGCCTTTCCGGAATTCTGAAGCGCTCGGTGGGCCTGGAAAGGGGCGGGTTGATTTTCGGATACCTGGTGCGCGACCCCCAGCGTTACGGGGTCGTTGAATTCGACGCTGCCGGTAATGTGGTGGGCATTGAAGAGAAACCGGAAAATCCCAAATCATCCTACGCCGTACCCGGCTTGTACATGTACAGCAGCGACGTGGTGGAAATTGCAAGCCGGCTGAAGCCGTCGCCGCGCGGAGAGCTTGAAATCACCGACGTCAATCTGGCGTACCTGCGCCGCGGGGAGCTGCGCGTAGAGCTGCTCAGCCGCGGATTCGCCTGGCTGGACACCGGTACGCACGAGGCCCTGCAGCAGGCCGCCAGCTATGTCGAGGCCATTCAGGACCGCCAGGGGCTGAAAATCGCCTGCATCGAAGAGATCGCCTACCGGCTGGGGTACATCGACCGCGCGCAGCTCAAAAAACTGGCCGTTGACATGCTGAAAAACGACTACGGCCGTTACCTCCTGGAACTGACCGACGGCGACCCGGATTCGCGCGCAGTTTTCCCCTGCTGAATACGACATGCCGGATGCGTCGTCCGGCTGCGGCTTGACAGACCGGCCGAATGCGATTAATGCTTCGGCTCCTAAGCTCTAAAATTTGGTAAAGCATCCGGAGGCGGCATGGATTATAAGAAAACGCTCAACCTTCCGAAAACAGATTTCCCCATGAAGGCCAGCCTGGCCCGGCGCGAACCGGACCAGCTGGCGACCTGGGAACAGGAGGACCTTTACCGCAAGATCCGCAGGCTGTCCAAGGGCCGCAGGCGCTTCATCCTGCACGACGGGCCGCCCTACGCCAATGGGCATATCCACATCGGTACGGCCTTGAACAAGATTTTAAAGGACATCATCGTACGTTCCCGTCAGATGGCCGGATACGATGCGGTCTACGTGCCCGGCTGGGACTGCCACGGGCTGCCCATTGAGCACAATGTGGACAAGGAACTGGGCGCGCGCAAAAAAGACTATTCGCAGGCCGAGTTTCGCAGACTGTGCCGCCGCTATGCCGAAAAGTTTATCGATATCCAGCGCCGGGAATTCAAACGCCTGGGCGTCATGGGGGAGTGGGATAACCCGTATCTGACCATGAACTACGCCTATGAAGCCGTCATCGCCAAGGAATGCGCGCGCTTTGCGCAAAACGGCAGCCTGTACCGCAGCCAGAAGCCCATTCACTGGTGCTGCAGCTGCCGCACGGCCCTGGCCGAGGCGGAAATCGAATACCATGACGAATCATCGCCTTCGATTTTCGTGCGTTTCGCGCTGTGTGACGATGTCGGCGGACAGGTCCCGGAACTCGCCGGTAAGAAGGTGTCGGTGGCCATCTGGACCACCACGCCCTGGACCATTCCGGCCAACCTGGCGGTGGCGCTGCACCCTGAATTCAGCTATGCCGCCGTGCAAACCGGCCACGCTGAAGTGCTCATTCTGGCCAGCGACCTGGTGGCGGCCTGCATGCAGAAGTTCGGCGTGTCCGACTATCGCATACTGGCGGAATTCGAAGCGCGTGTGCTGGAGGGGCAAAAATGCCGGCACCCGCTCTACGGCCGCGATTCGACGATAATCCTGGCAAACCACGTCACCCTGGATGCCGGCACCGGCTGTGTGCACACCGCCCCCGGGCATGGCCGGGAAGACTACGAAGTCGGTTTGAAGTACGGCCTCGAGCCTTTTTCGCCGGTGGACGAAAACGGCTGTTTCACCCCGGAAATCCCGGACCTGCGCGGCCAGTTTGTTTTTGCGGCCAACAGCGGCATCATCGACAAATTGGAAGACGCCGGGGCGCTGCTGGCCCGTGAAAACATCGACCACGCCTATCCGCATTGCTGGCGCTGCAAAAAGCCCGTGATCTTCCGGGCGACGCCGCAGTGGTTCATCTCCATGGACAAAACCGGGCTGCGGCGGCAGGCCCTTGCAGAAATCGACCAGGTCACCTGGGTGCCGCGCTGGGGCCGGGAGCGCATTTACGGCATGATCGAAAACCGTCCCGACTGGTGCGTTTCACGCCAGCGCGCCTGGGGGGTGCCCATTGCCGTTTTCTACTGCCGAAGCTGCGGCCGGATCCATATCAACGAAGAAATAGTGGCGCATATCCACGCGCTTTTTACCGCTCACGGCGCCGATATCTGGTTCGAAAAAAGCGTCGCAGATCTGCTGCCGGCCGGTGCGGTGTGTGAACACTGCGGCGGCAGGACGTTCGTCAAGGAGGACGACATCCTGGATGTTTGGTTCGATTCCGGCGTCAGCCATGCCGCCGTGCTGGAAGCGCGCGACGAACTCCGCTGGCCGGCCGATCTCTACCTGGAGGGCAGCGATCAGCACCGGGGCTGGTTTCACAGTTCGCTGCTGACGGCCGTCGGGACGCGCCATAAGGCGCCTTACAAAGCGGTTTTGACCCACGGGTATGTAGTGGACGCCGAAGGCAAGAAAATGTCCAAATCCATGGGCAACGTCATCGCCCCCGGGAAGGTGATTGAACGTTACGGGGCCGAGATCCTGCGTCTGTGGGTGTCGGCGTCCGATTATCGCGATGACATCCACATCTCGGAAAACATCTTAAAACAGCTCAGCGACGCCTATCGGCGCATCCGCAACACCTGCCGCTTCATGCTGGGCAACCTGAAGGATTTCGATCCTGGCCGGAACCGTGTTGACTATCGGCAGATGCCCGAAATCGACCGTTTTGCCCTGCACCGGCTGCAGGAGCTGATCGACAGAATCCGCGGGGCTTACGAACGCTATGACCTGCATATCATCTACCACGCGCTCTTCAACTTCTGTACCGTCGACCTGTCCGCCTTTTACCTGGACGTGCTCAAGGACCGGCTGTACACGTCGGCGTCCGGCGACGCCCACCGCCGCAGCGCCCAGACGACGATGTACCATCTGCTGGATGCCATGGTGCGCATGATGGCCCCGGTGCTGCCTTTTACGGCCGAGGAAATCTGGCGATACATGCCCGATGATGGCGCCCGCGAGGAAAGCGTGCACATGGCGATGCTTCCCGAAGCCAACCCGGCCTGGCGCGATGCGGTGCTGGCGGAAAACTGGAACCTGCTGCTGGCCGTGCGCCGCGAAGTCACCCGGGCACTGGAAGATGCGCGCGCCCGCAAGATCATCGGGCATTCCCTGGATGCCCATGTGGACCTGACCGCCGACGGCGATCTGTACACCAAGCTCAGCCCCTATGCCGACCAGCTGCGCGCCATTTTCATCACTTCAGGAGCCGGGCTGGTCCGGGGGGCGCCAGCGGAGAAAGAGGACGAAAACAACGCCACGGAAGGGTTGTCGGTGAGAGTGGCGGCGGCTGCCGGTGAAAAGTGTGCGCGCTGCTGGGTGCACGACACGTCCGTGGGCCGGGATGCCGCCCATCCCGCGGTCTGCAGCCGTTGCCGGCGGGTGCTCGCTGAAATTGGCTGAACCGCGCTTGCCGAAGGCGGAAAAGCGGCCCCTCGGCGTCTTTCCCGGGCTTTTGCCTGCGGGGCGCAGCGGTTGTGAAGCCGGCCGGCGCGGCGGCCGCCGGCAACGGGCATGCAGGTGCACATGTTGAAACCGGGTTGCAGCGCAAAATTGATCGGGCTGCTGAAAGTCGCCCTACCGGTGGTTGTAGCCGATCAGCTGACCAAGGCGCTGGTGTTGGCCAAGATGCCGCTGTACCGTACCCTTGCCGTGATTCCGGGCTTCCTGAACCTGACCCACATCCAGAATCCCGGCGGCGCGTTCGGGTTCATGGCGGCCCAGCCTGCGGCGCTGCGAAGTGTGGTTTTTTTTGCCATTTCGTGGCTGGCCGTGCTCCTGGTGGCGGTTTTCTACTGGCGCACACCACCCACCCACCGCCTGCTGGGCACCTCGTTAGCGATGATCATGGGCGGGGCTTTGGGCAACATCATCGATCGCACGCGTTTCGGCAGCGTGGTCGATTTTATCGATCTGCATGCCGGCAGCCTGCACTGGCCGGCATTCAACGTGGCCGACAGCGCGATTACCGTCGGGATGGCAATTCTGGTGGCGCACCTGTTGATGAACAAAATGCCGGATTGAACCGGCGGCCGACCGTGTTCAGCTTTTGAAACCCCCGAGTTATGCCGGAAGTCACCTACCCATCTCTGCCTGCTTTCCTGGAAAAAGAGGCGCAAGTCAGCGCCTTTTCGGTTTTTCTGCTGTGGGGAGAAGAGTCCCTGTGCCAAGACGCAGTGCGCCGGCTGATACATGTGCTGCTGCCGGAAGGGGAGAAAAGCTTTAATTTTGAACGCATCGAGGGCAGCGGGGAAAACATCGTTGCCGCGCTGCAGGGCATCAATACATATGCCCTGCTCGGCGGCGGGCGTGTGGTCCTGCTGACGGACGTCGAGATTTTCCATTCCGGTGGCGATCGCCAAGATGTGGCCGACCTGCCGGAAAAAATTCGCCGGGCCTTTGACAAACCGGACATGGCGGCTGCCGCACGCCTTCTGCTGCGGCTGCTGAAGGCCGCCAAACTCCCGCTTGCCGATTGTACACCGGACGCCCTGGCGCCCTTTTTTGCGACTGTGAAAAATCCGCCGGAAGATGCCGGCTGGCTGGCCGCATTGCTCGAAAACTGCCGGCAGCAGGACTCGGAGCGCCAGGTGGCCGGTAATGCGGCAGCACTTTTGCAAAAGGCCATCGAAAGCGGGTTTCCCGCCGGCAATCGACTGATCCTGACCGCCGGGCGGGTCCATAGAAGGCGGCGCCTTTACCGCTGCATTGTCGAGCACGGCGTCGTGGTGGACTGCTCGGTTCCCCAGGGCAACCGGGTGGCGGACAAAAAGGCCCGCCAGGCGATGTTGCAGCAGCAGGCCCGGGCCATGCTGTCGGACCGGGAAAAGACCATGGATGCAAACGCCATGGCCGTACTGCAGGAAATGACGGGATTCGATCTGCGTACTTTTTCCCATAATCTGGAAAAACTGATCAGCTATACCGGCGAGCGCAAAACCATCCAGGCCGCCGACGTCAGGGAGGTGCTCACACGGACGCGTAAAGACCCGCTCTACGATTTCACCGATGCCGTCAGCCGGCGCAGCCTGGACCGGGCGCTTTTCCTGCTGGATTCCCTGCTGGCGGATGGAGCGCATCCGCTGCAGCTGCACATGGCGCTGGTCAACCAGATCCGCAAACTGCTGGTCGCCAGGGATTTTATCGGCAGCCCGGACGGCGCTGTCTGGAATAGCGGCATGAACTATGGCCGCTTCCAGGCCAGGGTGCTGCCGGCCCTGAAAAGCTTCGACCGCCGCCTCGAGGATCTGCAGCACAGCTGGGGGCAAACGCCGGCAGCGCCGGAAAAGCCCGCCGATGGGAAAAAAAGCCGGCCGGCCGGTAAAACCGCCGCCAGCCTTTCCCTCGGCGGTGCGCATGCCTATGCGGTTTTTCTTCTGCTTCAGAAATGCAGCCGGTTTGAAACGTCTGAGCTGATCGAGGTGCTGCTGGAGCTGCAGCGCACCGAAATGCGTCTCAAACGCTCGGGCGGGCATCCGCAAAGGCTGCTGGAAGGCGTAATCTTTAAGATCTGCGGTGTCCCGGTCCGCGATGGCCGCCGCTTTCCCGGGAACCGATAGCCACCGTCCGGGTACGGCATGCACCGGCGCAGGTGATCCAAGGCCCCGGCCCTGCAGCGATCCGCATTTTCGGTTGACGGGGGCATGCCATTGTAGTATCGAAAATAACTTCGATTTATTTAAACCCGTTTGTTGGAAAAGGAGGATGCCATGCGGAAAGGATTGTTTGTATTGGCGGCGGTGCTGGCCCTCGGGCTGATCTTGACGCCCTGTGCCGGTGCCAAGACCAAGGTCATCAAAATCGGTATCAATGCACCCATGACCGGCGATATTCCCAAAGTCGGCGAGGGCACCAAGTTCGCCGCTGAAATGTGGCTGGAAGACATCAACAAGGCCGGCGGTCTTGAGGTCGGCGGTAAGAAGTATCCGGTTAAGCTGGTGATCGAGGACAACGAATCAAAAGCTGAATCCGCGGTCAAGGCCAATACCAAGATGATCACCGACGATGAAGTGCTGATCATCATCGGTCCCCAGGCTTCCAGCCAGGCCATACCGGCCGGTGACGTGGCCAACAACTGGAAGACCCCCATGATCAGCCCCTGGTCCACCAATCCCAACACCACCAAGGACCGTCCCTATGTTTTCCGGGCCTGCTTCCTCGACCCCTTCCAGGGCAAAGTGATGGCCAACTTCGTGAAAAACGAGTTCGGCTTTAAAAAGGCGGCCGTGCTCTACGACGTGGCTTCCGATTACCCCAAGGGCCTGGCCGAAGAGTTCAAGAAGAACTGGGAAAAGATCAACGGTCCCGGCTCGGTGGTGGCCTTCGAGAGTTTCACCACCAAGGACACCGACTTTTCCTCCCAGCTGACCAAAATCAAAAACTCCGGCGCCCAGTTCCTGTTCACGCCGCAGTATTACAACGAAGTGGCGCTGATCGTGCAGCAGGCCCGTGACCTGGGCTTCAAGGGCCCCATCGTGGGCAGCGACAGCTGGGGCAGCGCCGAAACCGTCAAACTCTGCGGCAAGGCCTGCTACGGCGCTTTTTTCAGCACACACTATGCCGCCGCCGGCGCCAAAGGTGCGACCAAGGCCTTTATCGACCGCTATAAGAAAGAGCACGGCTACGTGCCCGATGACGTCGGCGCGCTGACCTGGGATGCCATTCACATTGCCCAGGATGCCATTCAGAGCTGCGGGAAGATTACCGGCAACATCGAGAAAGACCGCAAGTGCGTACGGGATGCCCTTGCCAAGATCAAGAACTTTCACGGTATTACCGGCAACATGAACTTCACCGAAAACGGCGACCCCATCAAGTGCGCCGTTGTCGTGAAAATCAACGACCAGGGGCAGTTCCAGTTCTACAAATCGGTTTGTCCCTAGGTGTACGAAAGGTGTTGCGCCGCATGCCGGTTTGACGCGGGCGTGCCGGTTTTCCCACCGCGGCTGAGCTGGGAATGCTGATCCGCGCAAAAGACCGGGAACGAAGACACCCCGCCGTGCCTGGGAAACCGGATGCCAGATTTTTGATGTTCCAAAAAATCTGCGATACCCAAAGCGGGCCG
The DNA here is from genome assembly GCA_026984935.1 of Desulfobacterales bacterium. Taxonomy (GTDB): domain Bacteria; phylum Desulfobacterota; class Desulfobacteria; order Desulfobacterales; family JALSRD01; genus JALSRD01. The sequence goes on along the minus strand of JALSRD010000109.1, from coordinate 5,754 downwards.
GACCGCAAGGTCGGCCCGCTTTTATCCGGCACAAAGGGGATACTGGCCGGATTTGTCTGAACGGCATTAAATCCGGGAATGACACGGAATTTATCATACCTGATGTCTGAAACGACCAACTGAGGCAAAGGGCGCGCGCAAAAATAGCCTGGCACTGAAAATCTGCGAATTTATTCCTGCGCGAACCCAAAAAATGAAGGAGCCCGTCGATGGGAGGAGTCCTTTTACAGAACCTGGTCAATGCGCTGCAATGGGGTAGTTTTTATGCGCTGATTGCCCTGGGTTACTCCATGGTTTACAGCATCCTGATGCTCTTTAACTTTGCCCATGGCGACATTTTCATGGTGGGCGCCTATATCGGCTTCGGTGTGGCCACCGGCCTGATTGCGCTGGCCAAGATGGGCACGATCATGATGCCCAACTGGCTGATCCTGGTGCTGACTTTGATCATCACCATGTTTCTGACGTCGTTTGTGGGCATGCTTGTGGAGCGCATCGGCTACCGGCCGCTGCGTGATGCCCCGCGTGCGTCGGCCGCCATTACCGGCCTGATGATCGGCATCATCTTAGAGACCGGTAACCTGGCTTTGCTGGGTGCGCAGCGTGTCAGTTTCCCACCTTTGATCGTCTCGCACACTTATGAGTTGGGGGGCGTGTTCGTCACCAACAAGAAGATCATGATCGTTTTTGTCTCCATCGCGTTCATGCTGGCGCTGCACGTATTCGTTACCCGCAGCAAGTGGGGTATGGCCATGCGGGCCATGGCCGTCGATTACGTGGTGGTGCCCCTGATGGGTGTGTCCATCAACAACATCGCACGCATGACTTTTGCCATCGGTTCGGCGCTGGCGGCCGTGGCCGGCATCCTGTTCGGAGTGGCCTACCCGGTGTTGGACCCCTACATGGGGATCATGTTCGGCTGGAAGGCTTTCGTGGCCGCCATTCTGGGCGGCCGGGGATCAATCATGGGCGCCACCCTGGCCGGTTTTCTGCTGGGATTCATTGAAATTTTCGTGGCCATGATCTTCCCGTCCACCCTGCGGGATCTGATTGCCTATTCCATCGTGCTGCTGATTCTGGTTTTCCGGCCGCATGGATTCTTCGGCGAACCATACAGTGCCCGTTTGAGGCTCTGAATTGGCCCCTGGTTCTGCAACGCGGTAATCTTCCCGCCGGTGCCAAGGTTTTTAAAGACAGGCTTTAAGGATAACTATGAACGCAACGGACTATAGCACAGTGCAGCTGAAAAAAGGGTTTAAAGGGTATTTCAAGGCGGTATTCGGCTCGGTGCCGCTGCTGGCATGGATATTGGGTATGCTGGTGTCCGTCATACTGGAAAGCCATGTCGGCTACGACCTGGCTGAATCTATCGGTCTGCCCAAGGCGCCGGTGCTTTTCGGCTTTCTGATCATGCTCAAAAAACCTGCCCTGATCCCCAGCACGCTGCTGTACGTGCTGCTGATTTACGCGCTGCCCATCGGCATTGTCGCGCGGCTGTCGGCAGCTCCTGCCAACCGACTGGCGGCGGTGCTCACCCGCCTGCCCATGGGGCTTGCAGTGCCGCTGTACCTGGCCCTGCTCTACGCGGTGCTGGCCATCTGGGCCGACATCAGCGCCTACCGTCTGCTGACGTTAAAACTCACGCTGATTGCCGTCATGGTCACGCTCAGTTTGAACATGATCAACGGCTATATGGGAGAGTTTTCCTGCTCGCATCCGGGGTTCATGGCGTTGGGAGCCTACGCGGCCTCGGCGTTTACCCTGACGCTGTTTACCAACGACCACCTTTTCGGCAAGGCGCTGCTTTCGTCGCACCTGGGGCCCTGGCTCTTTCCGGTGGGCCTGATCGGGGGCGGGCTGGTGGCCGCCGTGGGTGCGCTGGTGGTGGCCATCCCCTCCTTCAAGACCCGCGGCGACTACCTGGCCATCATATCACTGGCCTTCATGTTCATTGTCAAAAGTCTCATCGAAAATCTGGAAGTCGTGGGCGGGCCGCGCGGTATGAGCAGCCAGCCGAACTATGCCGGTCTGCTGACGGTCTTCGTCTGGACGGCGCTGTGCGTGTGGACCATCAATAACTTCGTACGCTCCATTCCGGGAAAGGCCCTGAATGCCGTGCGTGACGATGAAATGGCGGCTGAATCCATGACGGTCAATACCCGGCGCACCAAGATGACCGCCTTCATGTTCTCGGCCTTCTGGGCCGGGATCGCCGGCGGGCTTTTTGCGCACGTCATTCGTTTCGTCAACCCGGCGACGTTCGGCATCCAGAAACTGGCCGAAGTTCTGGCCATGGTCTACTTCGGCGGACTGAACTCGGTTTACGGCTCCATCGTCGGCGCGGTCAGCCTGAACATGCTGAGTGAAATGCTCCGGCCGCTGGAAATTTTTAAATGGATCATCATCCCGCTGCTGCTGATCCTGGTAATGATCTACCGCCCAACCGGCCTAGTGGCTTTTAAAGAGTTTGATGTCAAGCGCCTCATTCAGCCTAAAAAGTAAAGAGGGACCCATGGCGTTACTGAAAGTCGAGAACATGACGCACTACTTTGGCGGCCTGCGTGCCGTCAGTAACTACAATCTGTCCGTCAAGGCCGGGCAGGTGAGGGGGCTGATCGGACCCAACGGCGCCGGGAAGACCACCATTTTCAACCTCATCACCGGGACATACCAGCCCACTGAGGGCAGCATCACGCTGGGCGGCAACAACATCGTGGGGCTCAAACCGCACCAGATCGCCGCCATGGGGCTGGGTCGGACCTTTCAGAATTTGCGTCTGTGGCGCCACATGACCGTACTGGAACACATCAAGATGTCGCAGTATGCGACCATCAGTTACGGACTGGCGGGGGCGTTTTTCGGTACCTCCCGGCGCAACCGGCAGGAGGCGGCTGCTGAAGAAAAGGCCTATCAGTTGATGAAGATGATGAAAATCGACCACCTGGCCGACATGTGGGTGCCCAATCTGCCATACGGTGCCCAGCGCCGGGTGGAGATGGCGCGCGCCCTGGCCATGGACCCCAAGATTTTGTTCTTAGATGAACCGACCGTCGGCATGACCCCCGAAGAATTAAACGAGATGATGGACACCATCCGCCAGGTGCACGAAGAGTTCGGTGTGGCCATCTTGCTGATCGAGCACCGCCTGAAAATGGTTATGGAGCTGTGCGAGCGCATTCAGACCCTGGTTTTCGGTGAGGTCATCGCCGAGGGCACGCCGGAGGAAATCCAGCAGAATCCCAAAGTCATCGAGGCTTATCTGGGCAAGGACACGGTGGAGACATGATGCTGTCAGTGGAAAATCTGAGCGTATCCTACGGTAAAATCACGGCGCTGCACGGTGTCGATTTTCATATCGATGCTGGTGAGATCGTCACCATCATCGGCGCCAACGGCGCCGGTAAAAGCACGACTCTGCGGGCCATTTCGCGCATGGTGCCGGTGTCCAAAGACACCAAAATGACCTATATGGGAAAAAACCTGCTCGATTACCCGGCTGACAAGGTGGTGAGCCAGCTGGGCATTTCGCACGTCCCCGAGGGCCGGCGGCTCTTCGGTAATCTGACGGTAATGGAAAACCTGAAACTGGCCACCTTCGCCCGCAAAGATACGGAAAACATCGGCCGCGATCTGGAGCGTGTTTTCAGTATCTTCACGCGCCTCAAGGAAAGGTCCGGCCAGAAGGCGGGCACGCTCTCCGGCGGTGAACAGCAGATGCTGGCCATCGGGCGCGCCTTTATGAGCGGGCGCAAGGTCATGTTGCTGGATGAACCTTCCATGGGCCTGGCGCCGCTTTTGATGATGGACGTTTTCAAGGCGCTCAAGGACATCAATGAAGAGGGCACGGCGATTCTGCTGGTGGAACAGAATGCCCGCCTGGCGCTGCAGTTCGCCCAGCGCGGTTATGTCCTGGAAACCGGCAATCTCGTGCTGGCGGGGGATTCGAAAAAACTGCTCGAAGACCCCGAGGTCAAAAAGGCCTATCTGGGGGGGTAGCGCCCCTCACCGGTAGGCGGGCCATACATCGTCTGAAAGAACACCATGGGTTTCATACGCAGGCAGGAAGAACGCATGGCCATGCGCCTTTTGGCCTGGCAGTACCAGCGGCAGCAGCAGCCGCTGCCGGGAGCCGCGGCACTGCGGCGGCAGGCGGAGGGGATCGTTGATCAGGCCCACCAGATTGCCCGCCGGCGCGGCGGCAACCTCGCCGCCATCCTGAAAGAACTGGTGGCCGATTTACGCCGGCCCTAGCGATTCCGAAAAAATTGCTGGCTGATGGCGGTTGGGGGATGCGGGAGAGTGCAGCAGGAAATTGAGTGCCTGGGAACGACATGCTGGGCAAGCCTTTCGCCAAACCGCCTGGCTATCGGCAAATTACGGGAAAGCCTCCTTCATCCGAATCCAATAAACCAACGAACCCGAAATGACATACAGGGCCGCGGCGCTCTGAGATAGGGGTAAACCAGGAGAACCCATTATGATTCGTGTCGCAGTGGTTGGGGCGACCGGCTATGCCGGTGCCGAGTTGGTTCGCATTCTGGCCGCGCATCCGCAGGTTGAAGTGGCGGCCTTGACTTCGCGGAAGTACGCCGGCAAGGCTATCAGCGAAGTATTCCCGGCATTTGGTGGTGTGGTGGAAAACCTGTGCGAAACCTACGACGCGGCCGCACTGGCTGAGCGCTGCGATTTTTTCTTTCTGGCCCTGCCACACAAGGTTTCCATGGCCATCGTACCCGAGCTGATGGGACACGGCAAACCGGTGGTGGACCTGTCGGCCGACTTCAGGTTCAGCGACGCAGCTCTGTACGAATCCTGCTATCAGCCCCACACGTCCGCCGAGCTGCTGGTGCAGGCCGTGTACGGCCTCTGCGAGGTCCATTTCGAAAAGATCCGCACGGCGCGGTTGGTGGGCAATCCGGGCTGCTACCCCACCAGCATTCTGCTGCCGCTGGTGCCGCTGGTGAAAAGCGGGCTCATCGATACGGCGTCCATCATCGCCGACGCCAAGTCCGGCGTTTCCGGCGCCGGCCGGTCGCTGTCGCTGGCGACGCATTTTTGCGAGGTCAACGAGTCGTTCACGGCATACAAGGTCGCGGCGCACCGCCATCAGCCGGAGATGGAAGAACAGCTGGGCCTGGCGGCCGGCAAGCCCGTACGCGTGACTTTCACTCCCCACCTGGTGCCCATGAACCGCGGCATGCTCGCCACCATTTATGCCGACCTGGCCACGGCGGCCGACCGGCAGGACATCCATGACTGTCTGGCGTCTTGTTACGAAGGTCGGCCTTTCATCCGGCTGTGCGACGGCGAACAGCTGCCGGATACGGCGTGTGTGCGGCAAACCAACTTCTGCGACATCGGCTTTCGCATCGATGCGCGCAACAACCGTCTGGTCATGATCGCGGCCATCGACAACCTGGTGAAAGGCGCCGCCGGGCAGGCCGTGCAGAACATGAACATCATGTGCGGGCTGGAGGAGACTGCCGGCCTGCTGCACATCCCCGCCGCGGTTTAGGCAAAGCAAAGCACCTCGCGCGGCCGGCGGACTGTTGCGGCGGGAACCGTGGCCAGCCCGCGGAGAATGCCGCAAGGTCTCAAACCAACGGGGGCGCCGCTGAAAAGCGTCGGTGCGCAGTTCTTACCTGAATCTTGCACAGACAATTTTGAAAACTTATAAAATTGTAATGTTATCTCATGGTTGTCTATGGATGCAGCGCGATAATTTTTAGCGTCATTGGTATGTTCGGAAACCTT
>JALSRD010000108.1 GCA_026984935.1 Desulfobacterales bacterium | reverse complement strand
TTGCACAGACAATTTTGAAAACTTATAAAATTGTAATGTTATCTCATGGTTGTCTATGGATGCAGCGCGATAATTTTTAGCGTCATTGGTATGTTCGGAAACCTTCCATTTTGACTTCAAAATTGTCCGCCCTGCGGGAGCGCCGATTTTACCGCCTCTACTGTGTTGCAGGGCATTTGCGTCTGTATACTACAGCTGCATGCCCTGCGCCTTGTATAGGCGGCAAACGCGACGCTTGCAAAATTCAGGTATCAATCTATAATTTTTACGTTTATCTTCCCCATCGCCCAAAAAAAGTCGCTTTTACTTGCCGCCGGATTGGATTTGGGCCGAACTTTGATGCCGCGAAACGCGCTGCGTGTCAGGACGCCCGCCACTACTTTTTGAATCTGCAGTTTGTCCAGCGCGGCCATCAACTGGGTAGAGTCGGCCTTGATGGATTCGAATTCCGGCCAGCGCCTGCTGGAAACCAGTGCGATCACGGTGTCCCTGCCGGTGGGGGCGGCGGCATAGAGCTCGGACTGAAACTTTTTGCCGGGAACGGTTATCTTTTTGTTGGCCGGAATGAAATTATCCCGATCCCAGTAATTGGGGAATAGCAGTGTTGCCGCTTTTTCTGCGTTGACATCGATGAGGTAAAGGTAGCCGCTTTTTTTACTTTTAACGGAAAACGATATCTTTTCGCCCAGACGAAAGGTTGTTCTGCCTTTTTGGGTGACCCACGTTTCGACTTTAAACGGGGGGTTGGGATCCGACAGGCCGGCCAGCTTTGCTTCCGGCGGGCTGATGAAAAGGTCCCGGAATCCGCGCTTGGCTAAAAAAGACTTTCCTTTGAGCACGGGATGCTGGGGCAATTTTTCATGTTGCACCACGCCGGCAGCGATTTTAAGCAGCGTAGCGGCGTTCACATTGCCCCTGTGCGCCTTCAGTGCTTCAATAAACCCATAGGTAAACACGCCCCGCGTTCTGCCGTTAATGGGAAGTTCCCACGCTTTTTCAGTAGTTGCGCAGGCAGCCAGAAAGATTTTGTCAAGATAAACCTCGTCAAAGAGGTTCAAGTCCCGCGTTCTGCCGGATGATTTGTACTGTTGGTCTGCCGGGAACTGCCGCGCCCTGGGTGCCTTTCTTCCGAGGCGGATATATCCGCCGCCCCTGATGGCGGATGCCGAGTGGCAGGAATCGATCACCGCGACCAGTGTCCTGCCCTTTAAACCGGAAAAAAGCTGACCTAGCTGTCTGGCGCTCAGCATTTGGGTCAGGTTGAAGGGATTCGCGTCATGCGGGCACAATAACGTTTTATCCCCCTCGGGGTGGTGCATTCGAAAACCATGGCCGCTGAAATAAAAAAAGACCGTGTCGCCGGGCCTGGTGCCCTGTATCAGCCAGGAGGCAATGCCCCGCTTGATGGCTGCCAGCGTGGCCTGGCTGTTAATCAGCATTTTTATCTCGCGGCTCGAAAAGCCCAGGTAATTCACCAGTGCTGCGCGGATATCTCTGGCATCATCCGCGCAGCCTTCGAGGTTTAACGGCATCCTCTTTTTCAAGAGAAATTCATCGTTGAATTTGTATTCGTTCACGCCAATGACCAGCGCCCGCTTTCCAGCATGGGAAGGGCTGAAAGCTAAAAGGACGCTGCAGGGCACCAGAAAGGCCAACAGGAAAATACGGTAAGATTTAATGGACATTTCAGCCTCGTGAAATCGAATCGCTGCTGCGTCGTTGGATCATGCACCAAAGAGCAAGCCGGCGTATAAAAAGTGAAATTAGAGATACTGTAAAAGAGCGCTTTCTATGTCACCGACCCTCATGGACTGGGCCGCCGGCAGCGGATGAAAAACAGCGGGACCGGAGGAGGAAACGGCTTTATCTTAAATCTTGGCCCGAATCCGCCTGTCGTCAACGCCGTATTTATACCGGCTTATTACCTATGCAAAATAGGTGATAGCTTGTCCTCCTCCGGTGATTTTCACGATGCTTCAAACGGAGAGAACATGCCATGTGGAAGGTCTTGTCGATACCGGCATGCGAAATTCCCGGCAGGTGGTGTTCAGACGGAATGTGGGGTTGGCCTGGATTGCAAATGGCGGGGTACGCGGCAACGCGGGTGCGGCTTGTCCAGAAGGTTAAAGTGTTCGGGGTAGCGCAGGAAGCAGTTCCAAGGGCCATAACCCCGCATGAACGTCGGGCGGCTGCGACGCTTTCAGGCGCTCGAATTTAAATAGCCGACAGGCGGCGGGATTTAAGCCCTCTCCTGGATAAGCCAGTCCAGGGCTTCCCTCCGACGGGTAAAGGCGCCAAAGAGCAAGCCGTGGTTCAGGGCCACGCTTTCGGCAAAGCGGGCATCGGCCGGCTTTGTGGTTTCGGGGGAATATACCAGCGCCATGTGCAGGTCCGGCGGGAACATCTCCTCGTGGGAGGTATGAAAATCAAACATATCGGAAGTCGTTCCGTGAAACGGCGCAATTTTGCTCTGGTCCACCAGAAGGGCCTTCACTTTTCTGCTTTCGGCCAGGGAAGATGCTTCCTGCCGGGCTGACAGGGCTTCATCATAGCTGATGTCTCCATAAAAGCGGATTTCCAGCATTTCGTGAGTGGGGTGTAATTTGATTTCGTACGGCATGGGTTCCTCCGGTTCCGACGGACAGTTGTATTTTTTTTAGGAAATAGGTTTCTGGCTGTTTTGCCGGTTACTGTGCCGTCATCATGGTCTGCAGAAAGGTCTGCAGGTTCACTCTCTTTTTGCTGATTCCCAGTTTCCTGCGAATGCTGTTCCGATGGGCATCGATGGTTCTTAGCGAAAGGTTTAGGAGGCTGGCGATTTCCTTGGTCGTACGCCCCTGTCGGATGTAGTTTGCAATGCGGATTTCCTGGGGGGTCAGGCGGATGTAGTCGGAGGTCAGGTTGCGGATGAAGGGCGATACAATTTCTTCCAGATTGGTTTCCAGAATATTTAAGTAGGCCTCCTGGTTACGCGTCAGGTGTGTTTCACGGATTTTTTCGATATAAGGTTTGACAAGCTCCTTGACATTCTGCAGCACGTTGTTTTTGATTTCGTCTTCATCCGCCAATTTTCTTTTCAGCAGTACTTTCAGGGCAATGTTGGACTCTTCCAGGTTCTTTGATTTTTTTCCCAGTTCCCGTTCTCTTTTTTCAAGGCGTTGCGTTGTTTCTACCAGTTCGGTGATATCGGTGTATACCGACAGACTGCCTTTGAATTTCCCGGTATCATCAAAGAAGGGCCGGGGGGAAACCAGGGCATGGCTGGTGCGGCCCTTTTTGCCGGAAAATGAAACCCGAAAAGGTCGCGAGTCGTTTTCCTTGGTGCCTTTTGCCATGTCGGCGTATATTTCCCGGCCCTTCTTGGGGATGAGATGCGCGATGGCCCTGCCGAGCAGCTTGCCTCGTTTTCTGCCCGCCAGTCTGGAAAAAGCCTCGTTTACAAAAGTGACGTTTCCCTTTTGATTCAGAGCAACCAACCCCTCGTTCATGCTTTCCACCAGCAGGCGATAGCGTTCCTCTTCAACACGCAGGGCCGTTTCGGCTTTGCGCTGGTCCGTGATGTCCATGATCAGTCCGTTGACGTGCAGATCACGCCCCGGCCTGCCATTGGCCACGCGGGAAACCGAACGCATCCAGCGGTAAGCGCCCCTGCGGGCATGGTAGCTTCGAAAGACCTCGTCGAAGGGATCGGCCTTTAATAGCGCGAAATTCGCCTCCAGCACCCGCTCCACGTCCTCGGGGTGAATTTTTTCAAACCAGGTTTCGTACCGATGCGGATCTTCGACATCCAGAATCTTTTTCAATGAAGGGCTCGCAAAGACCGTTCGAAAGTGAAATGCACTTTCGCGGTCCGAAGCGATTCTGAAGACGGCGAAGTCGCTGGCCGATTCCATCAGGGAGCGCAGGTGGGCTTCGCTTTCACGCAGCAGCTGCTCCGCCTCTCTGCGCTGGGTGATGTCCCGGATAATTACCAAGGCCTGCTCTTCATCGACGGCGACCATGCGAAATTCGCAGTGGCGGTCAAGATGCTGCCAGACGTTGCAGAGGTCCTCAAAGACCTGTACCGTCCCGGCCTCAAAAGCCTTTTGAATATGCTCTTTCAAAGTCAGGGCAGATTGGCCCGGAAAGAAATTCTCGATGGAATTTCCGGCGCAGTCCTTGATGTTCAGCTGGTAAATGGCTTGGCTGTGATTGCAGCTTAAGATTTTTCCATGTCGATCCACAATGAGAATCAGGTCGGGTATGGCTTTTAATACCGCCACATTCTGTTTTTGGATTTTCCTTAGCGTTTTCGCACCGGCATCCTCATGGGAAGACGCAGTGCAGGCTGATTCTGCAGGATATTGAGGTGTTGCAAGAGGCATATTGTCCTCCAAAAAGACCCCATACCGGCAACGGGCGGGAAAGCGCCAGCGCTTATCCATGATAATTTGCCAAGGTAACGTGCCGGCAAAATTACACCTAAATCTAATACCACATTGTTGTATTGTCAATTGAAGAACACCTAAGCGGTTTCTAAGTACCGCGCCGATGTGTTGATCGAAGTGCTTTTCGGATAAGCGCCTTGTAGGATCCAGGGCCAGAAATGCTTTTTTTGCGCTTTGATTTGCGCCAGGGGTGGCGCAAACATTCTCCCCAGTGGCTTTTTGCAGATACGCCGCGATGCGCCCACCTGATGCTTCAAGCGTCTTCACACCAAGTTCGACATTGGGGCACCGCAAGTTTGACGCCAAGACTTACAATCGTCTCCCGTCACTTTGCCCAAATTTCTGCTGCGATTGGGGTAAACGCGCAGGTTTCAGCCGCCGATGGCCGACATCTGGCCGTTGACGCACAGGTTTTGGCCCTTACCGTGGGCGGCCGGTTTGTGGTGCACGGCCTCTATGAAAACAGCGGCGAGCTGTTCATCGCTGCAGCCGTTTCGCAAAGGGGTTTTGAGATCGAACTGCTGGTCAGACAGCAGGCAGGAGCGCAGCTGGCCGCTGGCGGTGAGCCGCAGGCGGTTGCACTGGTGGCAGAAGTGGTGGCTGATGGCGCTGATGAAGCCGATTTCGCCTTTGGCGCCGTCCAGGCGGAAACGCTCGGCCGGCCCGTCGCTGGCGCTTCTCTTGACGGGCGTTAACGGTCCCAGCGGTTTCAGCTTTTGCCGGATTTCAGGTGTCATCATGGTATGGGATGTATTCTCAAGTGCAGCACTGCCCATGGGCATGTACTCGATGAAGCGGATGTGAAAGGGGTAGTCCAGCGAAAGCCGGGCCAGGTCGGCGAGCTCGTCATCGTTGACGCCCCTCAGCGCCACGACGTTCAGCTTGATGGGCGCCAGGCCCTTGGCGTGCGCCTGTTCAATCCCCTGCCAGACACGTGCAAAAAAGTCGCGTCCCGTGATGCGTGCGTAACGTTCCGGTTTGAGGCTGTCCAGACTGACATTGATGCGCCGGATGCCGGCGGCCTTGATGCGCGCGACGCTGTCTCTGAGCAGTATGCCGTTGGTGGTCAGAGAGACATCCTGCAGGCCGTGGATGGCGGTCAGCTGCTTCAAGAAGCCGAAAACACCGCGCCGTATCAGGGGTTCACCGCCGGTGATGCGCACCTTGGAAATCCCCAGGCCGACCCCCACGCGCACGACGCGCAGGATTTCCTCGTAGCTGAGGATCTCCTTGTGCGGCAGGATGGGCACCAGAGAGGCAGGCCGGCAGTAAACGCACTTAAGGTTGCAGCGGTCGGTGATCGAGACCCGCAGGTAGTTCAAATGCCGTTCGTATTTATCGATCAGTTTGTCGTTCATGAAAAAAGTCCACGATGGCGCTGCACAGTCCGTCGATGGTAAAGGCCGGGGCCTCGACGGAAACCGTAAAACCCAGTTCACGCGCGGTGCGGGTGGTGATCGGCCCGATACTGGCAACGGTTACAGGCGCCATCAGTTTTTTAAAGTCGGCCGCCGGCAGCAGGGCGTGGAAATTTTTTACTGTCGAGGAGCTGGTGAAAGTGACCATGTCGATGGAGCGCTTTTCGAGGGCCGCGATCAAGGTGCCGGCTTTGTCCTGAGACGCCCGGGTTTCATAAATGGCGATTTCGTCGACGGCAGCGCCCATGCGCGCCAATTCAACGGGCAGCACCGGCCGGGCTTCCCTTGCGCGCGGCAAAAGGATGCGCCGGCCGGACAGGTCGTACTGTGAAAATGCCGCCAGAACGCCTTCGGCGCGGTAATTTTCAGGCACGATATCGCTGCGCAGTCCGTAGTGGCGCAGCCGGCGGGCGGTTGCCGGTCCGATGGCGGCCGTATGCAGACCCGCCAGTGCACGGGCGTCCAGGCCCTGGGCGTCCAGGCGTTCGAAGAAGAACGTCACGCCGTTGACACTGGTGAAAATCAGCCAGTGGTAATTGGAAAGCGCGGCAATGGCGCGGTCAACGGGCTCCCAGCTGGGCGGCGGTACGATGCGGATGGTGGGAATCTCGAGGCACCGGGCGCCCAGGGCGGAGAGTCGTTTGACCAGGTCACTGGCCTGCTGCCGGGCGCGGGTCACGACGATATGTTTGTTCCACAGCGGGCGGTTTTCGAACCACGCCAGTTCTTGCCTGAGCCTGACCACTTCGCCGACGACAATTACGGCCGGCGCTTTCAGGCCGGCCTCGGCCACCCGCTCGGCGATGGTTGCCAGGGTGCCTGTGACCGTCTGCTGCCGGGCGGTGGTGCCCCAGCGGACCAGCGCCACGGGGGTCTGTGGGTCGCGGCCGTGCCGCCGCAGCAGCTCCGTGATGCGCGGCAGGTTTTTCACCCCCATCAGGAAAACGAGCGTCCCGCGGCTGTCGGCCAAAGCCTGCCAGTTGATCCGCGAGCCGCTTTTGGTGGGGTCCTCGTGGCCGGTGACAAAGGTCAGCGTGGATGCAAACTGCCGATGGGTCAGCGGAATGCCGGCATAGGCGGGGGCGGCGATGGCCGAGGTGACCCCGGGAACGATTTCAAAGCCGATGCCGGCGGCCGCCAGCTGCTGGGCCTCCTCGCCGCCGCGGCCGAAGATAAAGGGATCGCCGCCCTTTAACCGTGTGACCGTTTTTCCCGCGGCGGCTTTTTCCACGATCAGGGCGTTGATGCCCGCCTGGGAGAGGGTGTGGTCACCGCCTTTTTTGCCCACGTAAATCTTTTCGGCCGATGCAGCGGCGTATTGCAGAAGTTCTGCTGCGGCCAGGTAGTCGTAGACGACGACATCGGCGCTGCGTATGCAGTCGATGGCCTTTTGCGTGATCAGTCCCGGATCGCCGGGTCCGGCGCCGACCAGAAAGACCATGCCTGTTTCAGCCGTTGGTTTCATCTGTCATCACGTTTTCCAGGATGCGGTCCGCGCCCCGGGACAAGAGGTTTTCAGCCAGCGCGACGCCGATCTTTTCACAGTCCTGCGCCGGTCCGCTGAGGCTGGCGGCGACACACTGCGTGCCGTCCGGCGACGCCACCAGGCCGCGCAGGGCGTACCGCCCGTCGGTCAGCATACCCAAAGCCGCGACCGGGACCTGACAGCCGCCCTGCAGGCGCTTCAAAAAGGCGCGTTCCCCCAATACCGCCGTGCGCGTGGCCGGGTCTTCCAGCGGCGCCAGCAGGGCGGCGACGGCCGGATCGTCGGCGCGGGCCTCGATGCACAGGGCCCCCTGGCCCGCGGCCGGCAGCATCAGCCCTTCGTCGAGGGTCTCGCTGATGTCTGCTTCAAACCCGAGCCGTTTGATGCCGGCGGCAGCCAGGATGATGGCATCCATCTGGCCGCTTTTAAGTTTTTTGATGCGCGTGTCCAGGTTCCCGCGCAGCGGCACGATCTGAAGGTCCGGCCGGCGGCGGAGCAGCTGTGCCGCACGCCGCAGGCTGCTGGTGCCCACGCGGGCGCCGGCGGGCAGCGCAGCCAGTTTCTGTCCGCCGGCGCTCAGCAGAACATCATGCCAGTTCTCGCGTTCGGGCACGGCGGCGATGGTCAGGCCGTGGGGAATTTCGGCAGGCATATCCTTCATGCTGTGAACGGCCATGTCCACGCGTTTCTCCAGCAGCGCCTGTTCGATTTCCTTGACAAAGAGGCCCTTGCCGCCCACCTTGGCCAGCGGCACGTCCAGGATTTTGTCGCCGCGGGTTTTGATGATCTCGAGCCTGACTTGCAGGCCGGCATGCTGCTTTTCGAGCTGTTCCCGGACCCAGTGCGCCTGCCACAGGGCCAGCTTGCTGCCGCGGGTGCCGATGGTGACTGCGTCCATGGTCAGTGGCCGCAGCCGGCGCAGCTGCCGGCACTGCAGCCGCTGCAGGACGATCCCGCAGAGCTGCTCACGGTCTGGCCGCCCTGGCCCTTGCTGACAAAGCCGCAGGCGGACATCACCCGGCAGACCTCGGGGGCGCCGCAGGCCGGGCATGCCTGGGGCTCGCTTTTCCCGATCACGAGGTATTCAAAGTCGTGATCGCATCGGGCACACTTGTATTCGTAGATGGGCATACAATTCGTCCTTTCGGCTGCGCGCGCTTCCCGGTCGCGGCAACCGCCATGGGTTTTTGCCGCATTCCTAATCTAAACATCGGCACGCCGGGTTCAAGCGAATTTGTTGCCGGGCGCATTTTTTTGGCGCTGCCGCATGCGGGCCTATGAAAGCGCTTTTTGTTCGTCCAGCATGCTGCGCACCTTCTCCAGGTCCTCCTGGCATTCGTATCCCAGGCGCAGGGCTTCTGCCAGGGCTTCGAAAGCCAGGGGCAACTGGCCGCCTTTTAAGTAAACCTGCGCCAGCCGGTAGCGGTATGCGCCGCTGTCGGGCATGATATCCACACTTTGGCGGCAGAAAATGGTCGCAATTTCAAGGTCTTTGTTTTTCTGCGCGTAAAGGTGGCCCAGGCGCGAGAGCGCCTCGGCATCGTTGGGGCTGCATTTGACGGCCTTGATGTAGGTTTCGATGGCCGCATCATGGGCGCCTTCACGTTCCAGACATTTCCCTAAAAAACGAAGGCTGGGTCCGTGGTTGGGGTTCAATTGGAGCGCTTGTTCGAAAAATTCCCGGCTTTTCGTGATGTCGCCCAGTTCGAAATAGGCCCGTGCGGTCTGAAAGGCGATTTCAAAAGTCTGCGGGTCACGCTGCCAGGCTTTCGTGAAAAATTCCAGCGCGGCTTCAAATTCCTCTGAAAGAGCGTGGATCAACCCGCGGTTGTAGGTGGCCATGACATGCTGCGGATCTGCGGCCAGGGCGGCGTCAAATTCGGCGGCGGCCCGTTGGTAGTCCTGCATCACCGCGTAGCAGATTCCCAGGCTGTTATGGACGTTGACATTGGCCGCATCCAGCTCCAGGGCACGCTGGAAGTCCTTCACGGCCGCATCGATGTCCCGCTCCTGATAGTGCTGGTCGGCGCTGATATTCAGGGTGACGGCATCGAAGCACACCCGGCTGGCGGGGCCGAAGAAGGCGGCGTGCACCAGGGCCTTGCGGGCGTTGCCCAGGATTTGTTCGCGGGTGAAATCGATGCACGGAAACACTGCCATGCCGATGGAAACCGTTTCAGACTGGTTTTTGGAAATCTCTTCCTGCAGTGCAGCGGCCGCTTGCTGGCAGCCTTTCTCGTCCATGTCGGGCAGAAAGCAGCCGAACAGGTCCGATTCCAGCTGTCCCCAGAGGCCTTTTAAGGGTTTGCAGACCGCATCGAGTGCCTGTGCGATCCGGCTTTGCATCTTACGTTCTTCTTCGAGGGCCGGTGTCTCCGCCGGCGGATCCACCTGAACCGCCATGACGGCAAAACGGCTCTGGTTGGCCAGGCTCGCCAAAGCCTGTTCGACAAACGAGCGCTGACTCAGCAGGTCCGGAAAGGCCAGCAGCAGTTCGGCGGGCTGGTCGGCGGCCAGATCGGCACTGCCGCTGCACAGCGCCGATTCCTTGCCGGCCGGAGCGTCCGACCGCCTGTAGAGGAACTCCTGGGCAGAGCTTCGGCGGGTGGGAAAAACCTGTTTGTCAGGGGACTCTTCCTTCATCGCTCGACCTCTTGCAGCAGACCGCCCACGGCTGTGACGATCAAGTCAATTTCGTCATTTTGTACTGTGCGCATGTCCATCAGGAAAAAATCCTCCTCGAGTCTGCCGATAACAGGAGGGTTGCTGTGCCGCAGGGCATGGTTTATGTGTTGGGCGGAGCGTCCGGCAATGCCGAGGGCCACACAGCAGCTGGGAAGATCCAGGGTCGGCAGAGCGCCGCCGCCGGCCCGTGACGGGCGGTCCAGCAGCTTGATATGCAGGTGCGCACCCAGATTTTCCAGCCGCGTGGCCAGTTCGCGGGCCCGGGCGGCGATGCTTTCGTAAGAGCTGGTAATCATTCTCAAGGTGGGAAGCTGTTCACGGGCGCGCCGCGGGTCGCGGTACAGCCGCAGAGTGCTTTCCAGGGCTGCCAGGGTCAGTTTGTCGATTCTAAGGGCGCGTGTGAGCGGATTCTGCTGGATGCGCGCCAGAATATCGCGGCGGCCGACGATGATCCCGGCCTGCGGGCCCCCCAGCAGCTTGTCGCCGCTGAAGGTGATCACGTCGGCGCCGGTTTGAACGCTGGCCTGCACGGTGGGTTCGGCGGCCAGGCCGTAAGCGCTAAAGTCGATAAAGCTGCCGCTGCCCAGGTCCTGCATCACCGGCAGATCACGGGACCTGCCCAGCTCAACCAGCTGCGCCAGCGAAACTTCGGCCGTAAATCCGACGATGCGGTAGTTGCTGGCATGCACTTTTAACAATAGGCCCGTGTCATCGTCGATGGCGCCGCGGTAGTCTTTCAGGTGCGTGCGGTTGGTGGTGCCGACCTCTTTCAGGTTTGCGCCGCTCTTGGTCATTACATCGGGGATGCGAAAAGATCCGCCGATTTCGACGAGTTCGCCTCGGGAAACGATGACGTTCCGGCCGCGGGCCAGGGTTTCGAGGCACAACAGCACGGCCGCGGCGTTGTTGTTGACCGCCATGGCGGCCTGTGCGCCGCTGATTTCGCACAGCAGGTCCTCGACGGCGCGGTAACGGGAGCCGCGTCGGCCTTCGTCGAGATCGAATTCCAGGTTGGAATAGTGCGCACCGATGTGATGCATGTTTTTCAGCGCCGCCGGTGCCAGCAGGGAGCGGCCCAGGTTGGTGTGCACCACCACCCCGGTGGCGTTGACGCAGCGCATCAGGTTGGGTTGCATGGCGGCCGCGACAAGCTCCCTCGCGGCAGCCAGTATTTTTTCGGGAGAAAAATCGGCGGCATCGGCGGGGCTCTCCGCCGCGAGGATGCGCCGGCGCAATTCGTCGAGTACGGTGCGAATGCAGCGGACCTGCAGCGTTCTGGGCGCATTTTGCAGGCCGGCGTGGGTGGCGGCCATTTCCAGCAGGCGGTCCACTTTCGGCAGGCGCTTGAGCAGCGACTTGTGCGCCTGCCGTTTTTGCATGGGTGTTTTTGCCGTCATGTGAATTTGTTCCGGTCCCTTTTTCTGGTGGAGGCTGCGATATCAGGTCGTTATGCAAACCATGCGTAAGTGCCGAAAAATTCCGTATAGCACTTTTTGCATTCAGATTCCAACTTATTTCTTGACAGGCTCCGGCCAACTGCCGCATGAGTTGAAGTCAGCGCCGGCCGGTGAACGCCACGCCCGCCGCCGCCCTCCGGAGCGTTCCACAAGCCGGCGGCGAAGATGCCCGCGGCCTGACAACGTATTGAAAAAGGAGAATAAATGGCTGGAACGGCACCCCAAAAGACAGCCCGCGACTATATCGTCTTCGCACTGGATCTTCCCGGGTTGGCGGCGGCACGGCCGTATATCGAACGGCTCTCCGGCGCGGTGGGCATGTTCAAGGTCGGACTGGAGTTGTTCGTCAGAGAAGGGCCGGAAATAGTCCGGGTAATTCAGCGCACCGGCGGCACGCCGGTTTTCCTGGATTTGAAATTGCATGACATCCCGGAAACCGTGCGCCGCACAGTGGCCGGAATGGCGGACCTCGGTGTGGCTTACACCAGTGTTCACTGTGGAGAGCAGCCCGCTATGCTCGAAGCGGCGGTGGCCGGCAGCAGCGGGCGGGTCGGCATTCTGGCGGTAACCCTGTTGACCAGTGTGGGCACAGGGCCAGACGGCGGCGCCGATGTCGAGACGCTGGTGGTGCACCGTGCGGCTGCGGCCGCTGCAGCCGGCTGCCGCGGAGTGGTCTGTTCGGGGAAAGAGGCCGCGGCCGTGCGGCGGGCCTGCGGGCCGCGTCTGACGGTGGTGACGCCCGGGATCCGCCCGCCGCAGGCGGGCAAGAACACCGATGACCAGCGTCGCGTGACGACGCCGGCCCAGGCCGTGGCCGCCGGCGCCGATTACCTGGTGATCGGGCGGCCCATCCGGGATGCACCCGATCCGCTGGCGGCCGTCCGGCGGATTGCCGGCCAGGTGGAAGATGCCCTGAGAAATTCCGGTCCGATCAGCCGGCAGCGATCCAGCGGTACACCGCAGCTGCCAGAATGACAGCCGCGGTTACCAGGGCGAAGATGATCTGGTCGGTGTTGAAGCGTTTCACCGGACCTGGCCGCCAGCAGCGGGCTTTTCACAGTCCAGGCCGAAAGCGGTGTGCAGAACGCGCACGGCCAGCTCGGCGTATTTTTCATCGATGACACAGGAGATCCGGATTTCAGATGTACTGATCATGGTGATGTTGATGTTTTCCCGGGACAGGGTGTTGAACATGATCGAGGCCACGCCGGAGTGGTTTTTCATGCCCACACCGATGACCGATATTTTGGCGATATTTTCATCTCCGATCACGGTTTCGGCACCGATCTCGGCGGCAATGCGCCGTTCGATCTGCATGGCACGCTGAAAATCCGACTGCGGCACGGTGAACGTCAGGTCGGTCTGGCCCTCTTCGCGGGTGTTCTGGATGATCATATCGACGATGATGCCCTGTTGGGCAATGGGGGTAAATATTTTAGCGGCTACACCCGGCTGATCCGGAACTTTTTGCAGGGTAATGCGCGCCTCGTTTTTGTCGTGGGTGACAGCCGATACCACCAGGCTTTCCATGCCGGCGTCTTCGTGAACAACCATGGTGCCCTCCTCCTGGGTAAATGATGACCGCACGTGCACGGCAACGCTGAACTTCTTGGCAAACGCCACCGAGCGGATCTGCAGCACTTTGGCGCCCAGACTGGCCATGTTGAGCATCTCGTCGTAGGTGATCGCCGATAGCTTCCTGGCCTTGGCGCAGACACGCGGGTCGGCCGTGTAGATGCCGTCGACATCCGTGTAGATTTCGCACAGATCGGCATTCAGTGCCGCCGCGATGGCCACGGCCGAAGTGTCTGAGCCGCCCCGGCCCAGGGTGGTGATATTGCCCTCGGTGTCGCAGCCCTGAAAACCGGCCACCACGACGATGGTCCCGCCGGCCAGAATGTGTTGGATGCGCTTGGTTTCGATATCCAGGATGCGGGCGTTGCCGAAATCGTGGTCCGTCAGTACGGCCGCCTGGAAACCCATCAGGGATTTGGCGGCATACCCCATGGATTTCAGGATGATGGCCAAAAGCGACGCGGTTGTCTGCTCACCGGTGGACAGCAGGACATCCAGCTCCCGTTTGTCCGGTGTTGCAGCGGCCTGGTGCGCCATTTTCAGCAGATGGTCGGTGGTGCCGGCCATGGCCGAGAGAATCACGACGACCTGGTGCCCCTGTCGGACGGTTTGGATCACCCGCTCGGCCACCTTGCGGATACGCTCCAGGTCGGCCACCGACGTGCCTCCGAATTTTTGTACAATCAATCCCATTTCTCAACCTCGAGCCAGGTGGTGAGCCGGGCCAATAACTGCCGTGCGGCGGTGCCTGCAGCCTTCAGGTGAATTCTGCGGGACTCGTCCGGCAGCACTCGCATTTCCAGTGCCAGGTACCCGGCGGGAAGCAGGTCTTTGATCTTCTGCCCCCATTCCAGGGCCACGACTCCCCGCCCGTCGAATAGCTCCGGCAGACCGATTTCTTCGGCCTCCTGCGGCCCGTTCAAGCGGTAGAGGTCGGCATGCACCAGGGAGATGCGCCCCGGGTATTCATTGATCAGTGTGTACGTCGGGCTGGTGACGTAGCAATCCTCCGGAATCCCGAGACCGCGGGCCAGGCCCTGCACGAAAGTGGTTTTGCCGCACCCCAGTGCACCTGCCAGCACAAAAACGGCGCCTGGTGTCAGCCAGGAGCCGATTTGTCTTGCCAGGCGGCGTGTCTGGGCGGCGGATCGGGTGATGACGGTGACGGTCATGGGCTTCGTTACGTCAGCATTGTCCTGTCGGGCCTAACACGCGCGACGAGTTCGCGGCTCTTGCTGTCCATCTCTGCAGCCTGCCGGCCGCCGGCTTCGTGGTCGTACCCGAACAGGTGCAGGATGCCGTGCACCAGCAGCTGCAAGAGGCGCTCGGATGTGTGCATCTGTGCGCCGCGGGCCTCCCTGGCCGCCGTCTGGATGGAAATCACCACATCACCCAGCAGGTGGGGTGAAATCCGGGGAAATTCACCGCTTCGCATGGGAAACGCGATGACGTTGGTCGGCCCGCTGCGCTGCAGGTATTCCCGGTTGAGCGCGGCAATCTGTTCGTCATCGACGATCAGCACCGAAAGCTCGGCCTCAGGACTGTCCAAGGCGTCTAAGATGGCCTGCGCTGCCTGCCGCACGTTTTCCGTCGATAAAGGCAGGTGTTTTTGCCGGTTCTCGATCAGTACTGCCATTTTTCCTGGATTTTTCTCTGCCGTTGCTGGTGTTGTAGGCGCTGTTTTCAGGGTATTCGATGCGGTGATGGTGAATGCCGCTTAAAATCTTGATAAAGGATTTGGCGATCCGGTGCAGGTCTTTCAGGGTGAGCTCGCATTCGTCCAGCTGGCCGTCTGAGAAAACCTGGTTGATCTGTTTCTGGACATGCCCCTGGATGCGCGAGGGCGTCGGGTTGTCAAGCGTACGTGAAGAGGCCTCCACCACGTCGGCCAGCATGACCAGCCCGGCCTCGCGGGTCTGTGGTTTGGGACCCGGATAGCGGTAGTCGTCGATGTTGACATTCTCCTCGCCCCGGAGCTGCTTGGCCTTTTCGTAGAAGAAGCGGATGAGGCTGGTGCCGTGGTGCTGCTCGATGGTGTCGCGGATGACCTGCCCGAGTTTATGCTGGCGCGCGATTTCCATGCCTTCCTTGACATGCGAGATCAGGATGAGACTCGACATGGACGGCGCCAGTTTGCGGTGCCGGTTGTTGCCGTCGGTCTGGTTTTCGATGAAGTAGAGCGGCTTTTTGATTTTGCCGATGTCGTGATAGTATCCGCAGACCTTGGCCAACAGGGGGTTGGCGCCGATCTCGGAGGCGGCCGCCTCCACCATGGAGCCCACGATGACCGAGTGGTGGTACGTGCCCGGCGCTTCGATCATCAGCCGGCGCAAAATGGGCTGGTCGAGGTTGGCCAGTTCGAGCAGCGTGATATCCATGCGGTAGCCGAAGGCCATTTCCACCAAAGGCGCCAGCCCGGCCGTGGTGATGCCGGCGATGATGCCGCCCATGAACGCAAATCCCCAGTCCCATAGTATCTTGAAGCCGCCGCTGCTGCTGTACACGTTCAATGCCGTCACCAGCAGCATGTTCAGCAGACCGAGCTTCAGGC
Organism: Desulfobacterales bacterium; assembly: GCA_026984935.1. Classification (GTDB taxonomy): domain Bacteria; phylum Desulfobacterota; class Desulfobacteria; order Desulfobacterales; family JALSRD01; genus JALSRD01. Next base: position 11,806 of record JALSRD010000108.1, on the reverse strand, counting down.
CGGCGATGATAAACACCTTCCGTTCGCGGCTGTTGTGGACCCAGTAGGCCGCCATGCTGCTGTTTAAAAGAAAATAGATGAACAGCGCGAACCGGTTTTGAAACAAAAGGGTGGCACAAATGCTCATGACCAGTGCAAAGGGGACGGCGGTCTCAATGCCCTGGAACAGGCACACGGTCATGGCACCGGCGGCGATGGGGAATCCGTAGACAATGGATGATACCGGCAGGGGGAAGGAAGCGCTTCCGGTCAGGGTCCTGGAAAAGGACACCGAAATGCTGGTCAGAAACAGAAATGTCAGCATCACGCAGATGTTGAACAAAAGGTCCTTGTTGTGGGTGTGGCCGGGCAGGGAATTCTGACAGCAGTAAAGCGTGTACACGATGATCAGCAGGATCAGGATGAGCACAGCCGCGCCGAGGCTGTTGAAAACGAGCTGGTCTTTCTGGATCTGGTTTTTCAGGGCGTCGAGTTCCAGCAGCTGCAGGGGCCCCACTTTCTGGCCTTCGCGGAGCACCATCTCGCCGGCCTTGATCTTGGACATGACCGGCGCAACCTCGGCGGCCGCTTTTTTGCGGCGCGCCTCGGTTTCGTTGCGGTTCAAGGTGATGTTGGGCTGAATCAGGGCCTGCGTGAAGTCGATCACCAGATTGCGCAGGTTGTAGTCCAGGCTGTTGAGCAGGGGCGCGCCCGTAACGCGGACCATGGCGCGTGCTTTGTCCAGGCCGTAAAAGCGGCCCAGGTCGGTGATGGTGTTTTCGGTCTGGGTCTCCACATCGCGCAGCACGATTCCGCGGCTGGACTCTTTCAGCAGCATTTCCTTGTTGCTGACCACACCGTGGTTCATGATCGAAGCCAGGATCTGCTGGATGGCCTGCGCGATTTTCGGTGAAAAATTATTTTTTTCCAGTATCTTATAGGCACCGTCACTGACAAAGATGCCGATGACCTCCTCGAAGGTCTCCTTTACTTGCCAGATCTGGTCGTGCAGGGATCTTTTGTCCTGCGGTGCAACGGTCTGCGGACTGTCCGATTCGTCCGGCGTTTTTGCCACTGCCGGCTTTTGACGGTACGCCCTGATCACGGCATTGGCGTCGGTAAAGGCCTGTCCGACCCTGCGGGTCAGTTTGTGTGCCAGCGAGGTGTCGTAATCGTAAACGGTGAGTACGCTTTCGACGGCATGTCGGCGCTTGGCCTGCGTGGCCTCCTGGTTTTCAATGAAAAAATCGCGGGGCGCCTTGATGTTGCGTTTGGCGATGTCGCCGAGCTTGTACGACGTGTTGGTGATCACCAGGTTGGGGTGCAGCATGAGGATGAATGCCGCTGTCATGCCCAACAGTAACACCCAGCGCACCAGACGGCTGGAGTTGAAGCGTTCACGGATGGTCTGGATGCGTTTGTTGAATTTCATGAATAACGTTCTTTATGGGTGGTCATTGCCGGCCGGGGTCGCCAAGGGGAACGGGTCGCTTCAGACGGTTCGTGGCTGCGGTATTTCCTCGTATGCCCTGATGATGTCCTGGACCAGCCGGTGGCGGATGACGTCTGTTTTCGAGAAAAAGACGAAATGAATCCCCGCGATGTCACGCAGGATTTCCTTGGCCTCGATGAGGCCCGAGTGCTTGGCCGCCGGCAGATCGATCTGCGTGATGTCGCCGGTGATGACGGCCCTGGAGTTGAAACCGATGCGCGTCAGGAACATTTTCATCTGTTCGGAAGTCGTATTCTGGGCTTCGTCCAGAATGACGAACGAATCGTTCAGGGTCCGTCCGCGCATGAAGGCGATGGGCGCCACTTCGATAACCCCCCGCTGCATCATGGCGGCCACCTTTTCAAAATGCATCATGTCATGCAGGGCGTCGTATAACGGCCTGAGATAGGGGTCGACCTTTTCGGCCAGGTCCCCGGGCAGAAAACCCAGCGCTTCGCCGGCCTCAACGGCCGGCCGCGTCAGGATAATCCGGTTGACGATTCCCTTGGCCAGGGCCGATACCGCCATGGCCATGGCAAGATATGTTTTACCCGTGCCCGCCGGCCCGATGCCAAAGACGATATCAAACCTGCGCATGGCGTCAATATATTCTTTCTGGGCGCGGCTCTTGGGCGTAATGGCCTTTTTGCTGGCTGTGATATAGACGGTGTCGAGGAAAATGTCCTGCAGCCGGGTACGGTCGTCGCTGCTGAGTATCCGGATGGCATAGTCAATATCGGTGGCGTAGATGGGAAATTTCTTTTTCAGCAGCCCGTAAAGCTGGTTTAGAAGGTTGACGGCCAGTTTGGCGGTGATGGGATCGCCCTCGATAATCACGGTGCTGCTGCGCGCGTGGATACGGATGTCCAGCGCATCGGCGATGCGCTGCAGATGCCGGTTGTGTTCGCCGAAAAGCTGCCGTGCGAGTTCGATATCGGTAAAGGCGATCTGTTCTTTAGACGCCTGAGAAGTGTCATCCATGGCAAAGGTGCTGAAGTCTTTTTTTGAACCCGCACGGTTGTTGCCGGCCTGAAACCGGCATGTCCCGGCAACAGCTCTGACGGCGGGCAACGATCCCCTGCAGCTGCACGCTGTCCGTCCGGCGCATGCAGCGGGAGCCGGAGTCAACTTGTTCAAATCGATCCATGATAGCATGCCTGTCTTGGGAATTGCAAATACCAATTGAAAGTCGGGGCGGGCAGGGCGAAAAACACCTTGACTATGAAAAAGTGCCCTGATAGCGTCACCTGATCGATGTGTCGCCACGCGAACCGATGTCACCGTGAATATTTGTTATCTATATGAATCCATTTGATATCATTGCCGTCGTGATATTGGCTTTTTCACTGATCCGCGGGATTTTCCGGGGCCTGATCAAGGAACTTTCCTCGCTGATTGCGGTGCTGGCCGGTTTTTATGCCGCCTACACCTATTACCCCCAGGTAGCGCGCCTGCTGGTCAGATGGATCTCGAATACCGGCTATCGGGATATATTGAGTTTTCTGGTCATCTTCTGCGCTGTTTTCCTGGCCATCAGCATCCTGGGGGTGATCATCAAGTACCTGATGAAAATCACCTTTCTCGGATGGGTGGATCGTATCGCCGGAATGGGTATCGGCTTTGCCAAGGGTGCGCTGATCGTATCCGTTCTGCTGATTGCCTTGACGGCTTTTTTGCCCAAAGGCGCCCCCATCATCAAGCATTCCCTGCTGGCCCCGCATGTTTCCAGGATTTCGGAAAAAATGTCCACCGTGGTGTCCAGGGATATGAAACACAAATTCAACATTAAAATCAGAGAATTCAAGAAAACTTGGAAAATTCCCTGATACCTGCGGAGGCACAGGCCCTAGACAGCCTGCGTGCACTGGTCAGACGGTTGAGAGGCGCGGGCGGATGCCCCTGGGACCGTCAGCAGACACCGCGCAGTATTGCCTCCTACCTGGTCGAGGAAGCCTATGAGGTGGTGGATGCCATTGCCGCAGGCGATTCCGAGGCGATCTGCGAGGAGCTGGGCGACGTTCTGTTTCATATCGTTTTCATTGCTGAAATTTTCCAGGAAAGCGGGCATTTCGACCTGACGGCGGTGATGCGGCGTATCACCGCAAAAATGGTGCGGCGCCACCCCCACGTTTTTGCCGACAAACAGGTTTCCAGCGCCGATGAAGTCCGTGAGCAGTGGCAGCGCATCAAAGCACGGGAAAAACCGCGGGATGCGCATGCCTCGCTGCTCGATGGCGTGGCGGCCGGCCTTCCGCCGCTGATCCGGGCCCGGCGCATCTCCCAGCGTGCGGCCGCAGCCGGATTCGACTGGGATGACATCAGCGGGGTGATGGCCAAAGTGGAGGAGGAATGGGCCGAACTGCGCCGCGCCCTGAAAGCGGCGGGATCCAACGCAAAGGCCCATCGGGCCGCCGAAATGGAATTTGGAGATGTGCTGTTCACCCTGGTGAACGTGGCGCGTTTTGCGGGCTTTACGCCGGACACGGCCCTGGGCGAGTCGATCCGCAAGTTCGAGAGGCGTTTCCGTTGGATGGAAAAAGAGCTGCACGCGCAGGGGCGCACCCTTTCGTCTGCTTCCCGCCGCCATCTGGATGAGCTGTGGGAGCACGCCAAGGGGGAAACGCAGGCGTGAGCGGCTCAGCCGCGCTTCCGGGTGATCAGTAGGTTGGCCTCCTCGATGGGCATGACACAGCGCTGTTTGCGCTGGCCTTCATCCAGGCGGTGAAAGACGAACTGCATCGGCGGCGCGACCCGGCAACCTGACCGGGATGTGGGCTTCGCGGCATCGGGTGCGGCGGTCGCTGCCGGCAGGCGTGTGATCTTATCGATGATCTTGTCGGATACCCGCTCAATGGTGGCCTGCAGCCAGCGATCCTCGCCGCTGCGGACCAGGGGCTGCGCTGCAGACGGCCGGCCGTCCGGAAAGGCGGTCTGTTCGCCGCACAGCCGCCGGCTCAGGGACTGCAGCACGGCATGGATCTGGTACGCGGGGATTTCGGCCGTCATGACCACCGCCCTCCGACAGGCGCACGGCGAAGTGGCCGGATGCGGCCATAGGGTGCCGCGCCGGAGCCGCCAAAATGCCCGTCCGGAAAGGTTCGAAAACGTCGGTATGGCGTGGGCGGGCCGCAGCTGCCGCGATGCCGCCGGCCGGCGAGGTCTGGCGGTTGAAGGCATCCGGTTTCAAGCGTCGCGCCATTGGGCGTCATCTGCAGCGTCCCCCCCTTTCCTGATGCTTTTCAGGATCTCGTGGATTTCCTCTTCGTATTGCGGCTCGGCATAAATGGCGCCCCAACCCTTCTGAAGCTGAAACAGGCCGTCATAGGCCGTATCGTAGTAGGATCGGATTCGGTGTGGAATGTGGCGCTGGGTCAGCACCGATTCAACCAACTGGGCCTCGATGCCATTTTCGATGATGGCCGTTTTGACGAATGCATCCATGATAATCGATCCCCGGCCTCGTTTTGTCGTATGTTCTCGCTAAATTCCGGCAACTTTGCGCCCGTCCCGCCATCGGCGGGGCGGCACGCCGGTGTGCACCCTTTGGTGCCGGCCGGCTAAATTTCAAGAAAGATGTTGCCGCGCCCCTCGGACAGTTTGAAATTCCGGACGCCGACCGGATGGCTTCAGGCTCCGGAGGCCCGACGGCGCTTCACCGCAACACACCGGGCGCTCCTGGGGCAGCCCGTTAGCGATGTTGGCATCATTGAAAATAAGCAAAATCCGCCCGTCCGTCAAGCAAAAGCGGGCGTTGCACCGCCGCCGGCATCACCGGTCCACTGCCGGCACCGGGCGTACGGGGGCCTGAAGGGTGTATCGGTATTTTGCGCCCCGGGGATTAGGCGGCACTTTTTGCTTGACAGGTCATGGATGAAATTCTAAAATGAATGAACATTCATTCATGACGACAGGACTCACCGTGACCAGAGAATCGAACACCGGCGGAGACAAATACCACCGCATCCTGAATGCCGCTGTACGGGTTTTTGCGCGCCAGGGCTTTTTCCAGTCGACGGTTTCCCAGGTGGCACGCGAGGCGGGCGTTGCCGACGGCACCATCTATCTGTACTTCAAGAACAAAGAAGATATTCTGGTACAGTTTTTCAGCTACCGGGCCCGCCAGGTTTTCGATGATTTCAAGATCGCTGTGGATCGGGCCGAAAGCGCGTTCGGGAAACTCAAATGCCTCATCGACCGGCATCTGGCGACTTTCCAGGAAGATCGCCACATGGCGGTGGTGTACCTGTCGGAGATTCATCAGATCAGCCGTGTCGCCGAACCCCAGATCCGGGCCATGTCCCAACGCTATGCGGACATCGTCGCCAGTATCGTTGAGTGCGGCCAGCAGGAGGGCAGCATCCGCGAAAACCTGAACCTGGGCCTCGTCAAGCGCATGATTATCGGCGCAGTGGATGAGGTCATCAGCACCTGGTTGCATGCCGAAAATGAATACGACCTTACGTCCCTGGCCGATCCGCTGGCCGATCTTTTGATGCACGGCATCGGCTCCGCAGCGTTCGGGCATGCACGCCGGTGACGACGGCGTCTGTTTTGCAGACGCTTCGTTGGCCCGCAGCGGGATACCGGGGGAGGTCCACACAGCAGAAGAAAAGGAGTCATGCCATGGCACAGGTAATTTCTGATCGCAGGGATGTGGATTTCGTGCTGTACGAGCAGCTGGAGGTCGAACAGCTGAGCGCGCACAGCCGCTATGCCGAATTCAACCGCAAGACCATCGACCTGATCGTCGCGGAGGCGCGCAACCTGGCCCTCAAGGAAATTCTGCCGACACAGAAACCCTCCGACGAAGAGGGCTGCCGTTTCGAAAACGGCCAGGTCAGCGTGCCGCAGTGTTTTCACCGGGTTTACGAAATTTTCAAAGAAGGCGAATGGCTGGCCATGTGCGAAGATCCCCGTTGGGGCGGCCAGGGCATGCCCAAGACCGTGGGGATGGCGGCCAGCGAGTATTTCAACGGCGCCAACTATGCCTTCATGATCTATCCCGGCCTGACCCACGGCGCCGGAAAGCTGATCGAAACCTTCGGTACGGATCGGCAGAGGGCGCTTTTCCTGGAAAAGATGTATACCGGCCAGTGGGGTGGCACCATGATGCTCACCGAACCCCAGGCCGGTTCGGACGTGGGGGCCCTGACCACCACGGCGCATGACAACGGCGACGGGACCTATTCCATCAGCGGTGACAAGATCTTTATCTCCAGCGGCGAGAACGACCTGATGGAGAACATCATCCACCCGGTGCTGGCGCGCATCGAGGGTGCCCCCGCCGGCACCGACGGCATTTCGTTGTTTCTGGTGCCCAAAATTTGGGTGAACGACGACGGCAGCCTGGGTGAACCCAATGACGTGGTCTGTACGGGCATCGAAGAAAAGCTGGGGATCCACGGCAACGCAACCTGCTCCATGTCGCTGGGAAGCAAGGGCCGCTGCCGGGGACTTTTGCTGGGCGAAAAAAACAAGGGCATGCGCGCCATGTTCCTGATGATGAACGAGGCCCGCCTGCTGGTGGGGCTGCAGGGCTTTGCCTGCGCCAGCTGCGCCTACCTGTACGCCGCCAACTATGCGAAAACGCGCGTTCAGGGCAGGCATCTGCTCCAGATGCGCAACAAGCAGGCGCCGCCGGTGCCCATTATCCAGCATCCCGATGTGCGCCGCCAGCTTTTGACCATGAAGGCCTGCGTGGATGGCATGCGCAGCCTCTTGTACTACGTGGCCTGGTGCGAGGACCGTATAACCGTCGCTGCAGATGCGGCTGAAAAGGCACGTTATCAGGGCCTCATCGACGTGCTTATCCCGGTGGCCAAGGGATATGTCACCGACCGCGCCTTTGAAGTCTGCAGCCAGGGGCTGCAGGTGTACGGCGGCTACGGGTATATCAAGGATTATCCCATGGAGCAGCTGCTCAGGGACTGCCGCATCACGCTGATTTACGAAGGGACCAACGGCATCCAGGCCATGGATTTTCTGGGCCGCAAGCTGGGGCTGAACGGCGGCAAGGCCGTGATGGACCTGCTGGCTGAAATGCAGAAAACCATTGCCGCAGCCAAGCAGGTCCCGGACCTGCGGGCGTCGGCGGATGTATTGGCGTCGGCGGTGGGCAAACTGGCGCAGGTGGGGCAAAAGCTGGGCACGGATGCCATGTCGTCCAAAGTGCTTGCGGCTTTTGCCTTTGCGCATCCCTTCCTGGAGGCCGCCGGTGATGTGGTCATGGCCTGGATGCTGATATGGCGTGCCGCGGTGGCGGCGCAGCGGCTTGCCGCGGGTGCGCGCAAGAAAGACCGGGCCTTTTACGCCGGGCAGCTGAAAACCGCCGAATTCTACATTCACAGCCTGCTGCCGGTGACGTTGGGGAAAATGGACGCCATTCTGGGCGCAAATGCAGCGGCAATCGAGATCGAAGAGGCGGCTTTCGGCGGATAGCGCCGGTTTGGGGCGCCTTTGCGGCCGGCCGGGAGCCGGCGTCGGAAGCCGCTTGACGGTTGATACGCATATCCCGTCAGCGGGGCTTCTGCAGTTCCGCGGCGCGCAGCTCCTTTTTCAGGATCTTGCCGACGTTGCTCTTGGGGAGCTCCTTGCAGAAGGCGACGCGGGTGGGGAGCTTGTACTTGGCCAGTTTGTCCCGGCAGTAGTCGATGAGTTCGGCTTCGGTCAGGGTGCAGCCTTCCTTGAGCACTACGAAAACCTTGACCTGCTCGCCGCGGCTGGGGTGGGGGACGCCGATGGCGGCCGCCTCGCGCACGCTGGGATGGCTGTAAACCACTTCTTCGATGTCGCGCGGATAGACGTTGTAGCCGCCCGAGATGATCATGTCTTTTTTGCGGTCGACAATGTAAAAATAGCCGTCGTCGTCCATGGTGGCGATGTCGCCCGTGTGCAGCCAGCCGTCGGCCAGTGCGGCAGCCGTCTCGGCGGGTTTGTTCAGATAGCCCCGCATGACCTGGGGGCCGCGGATCAGCAGTTCGCCGGGTTCGCCCGCCGGTACGTCCGAGGCGCCGTCGGCCAGGCTGACGATGCGGCAATCGGTGCCGGGAATCGGCAGGCCCACGCTGCCCGGTTTGCGTTGTCCGCCAAAAGGGTTGATATGGGTTACCGGTGTGGCCTCGGTGAGGCCGTAGCCCTCCACGATGACAGCGCCGGTCTTTTCTTCAAACTCACGGATGACTTCCACGGGCAGCGGCGCACTGCCGGAAAAACAGCCGGCGATGGACGACAGGTCGGTTCGGGCGATGCGCCGGTGGTTGAGGATGCCGATGTACATGGTGGGTACCAGCGGTGCGAAGGTCGGTTTGTATTTTGCGATACTTTTCAGAAGGGGATCCGGCTGGGGCTTGGGCACCAGGATGTTGCCCCAGCCCATGTAGACGGCAAAATTCATGGAGGTGGAGAGGCCGAAGACATGGAAGAAGGGCAACGCCCCCAGCATGACCTGGTAATCTTTGGAAAACCGGGGAAACCAGGAGCGCAGCTGCTGTACCTGGCAGCTGAGGTTGCCGTGGGTCAGGATCGCCCCTTTGGACACGCCCGTTGTGCCGCCGGTGTACTGGATCATGGCCACATCCGCATGTGTCAGCGCAACCCCGGCCGGCGGGGGAGCACTGCCGCGCATCAGCGTTTTCCAGGCGTATACTCCCTCGGCCGGCTTGACGTCGGCGGCCAGGCCCCGTTTGCGGGCCACCAGGGGGAAGAGCACCTTCTTGGCAAGCGGCAGGTAATCGCCGATGGACGTGTAAATGATCTGCCGGATGGCGGTCTGCGGACGCAGGTCGATCATGCGGTTGGCCAAAAGGTCTATGGTGATGAGCATGCGGGCGCCGGAATCGTTGAACTGGTGCTCAAGCTCGCGGTCGGTGTAGAGGGGGTTGTTCATCACGGTCACGGCGCCGATTTTCAGCACCGCATAGTAACTGACCACGCAGGCGATGGTGTTGGGCAGCAAAATGGCTACGGCGTCGCCCTTGCGCACACCGAAATGCGCCAGGTGGCCGGCCAGGCGGTCCACCATGGCCTGCAGCTGGCGGTAGGTCAGGCGGTAGCCTTCGAAGACCAGGGCCATTTTGTCGGGCACCAAACGGGCCGTGCGACTTAGCAGCTCCGGCATGCAGGCGGGGTCAAAATCAAGGGTTGCGGGAACATTTTGCTCGTAGTTCCTCAGCCAGGGTTTGTCCGCGCAGCATGGAACCGGATCACTCATGTCGACCTCCCTGATTATCAGGATCGCCGGGTGCGGGTAGCGGCAACCGGCAGGATGTCGGATGCGGGTAAAGTTTCCCTTGAGTTCTTTGAAAAATTATGAAAAATAAAAGCCTTTGCTCTGAGGGTGGTGGGTGCTTTTGGCCTCTGGACCGGATCGGCAGACGGCGCCCGTTGCCCCCGCTGCCGGACGCAATACTAATATAAATAAAGCAGGAGGAAAAGAAAAAAATGAATCCAGTGCTGATTTCGCCGGCCAAGGCGTCCTTTCTGGGGATTCCCGCGGTGATTTTTTCATTTCTGCTGCCGATTGCCGGCGTGGCGCTGTTTGCATATATCATGGCCAGGCGCATGGCCCCGCTGGTGCGGGCCGCCCCGGACCCGCGGCTGGACCGGCCGGGTGAACGCCTGCGGCGCATGCTCAAATACGCCGTGGGGCAGTACCGTCATCCCCGTTACCTGCTGCCGGGGGTGCTGCACATCGGGCTTTTTTCGGGATTCGTGGTGCTGTCGCTGCGTTCGATCACCTTGGTTCTAAACGGTATTGTCGACGGCTACGTGCTGCCGGGCCTGGGCGGCAACGCCGGCATGATTTACAGTGTGCTGAAAGATGAAGCCGCCACCTGGGTGCTGCTGGTGGCCGTCATCGCCATGATCCGGCGCGGGGTTTTCAAGCCCGAGCGCTACGATGTTCCGCCGCGCTACGGCAAGAAAGACCATACCTGGGAAGCCTTGCTGGTGTTGGCGCTGATCTGTACACTGGTGATCTGCGACATGCTCTTCGAAGGCAGCCTGGATGCCGCCCGGCTGCAAACCGGCCTGGCACCCGAGCTGCTGGTGCCGGGCACCGGGCGCTGGCTGGCCGCCCAGATGCTCGCGCATACGCCCACCGCCACCCTGCAGCATCTGCACCTGGCAAGTTTTTTCCTGCACAACATCGTCTTTTTCTGCTTTCTGAACTTCCTGCCCATGGGCAAGCATTTTCATGTGATTACCTCGCTGCCCAATGTGTTTCTGATGAAGCTGAAAAAGGGGGTCATCAAACCGGTCCGCTGGGGGGTTTCCGACGACCAGCTCGACGACCTGGAGTCCTTCGGCGTCAAGAAATTCGAGGACTTTACCTGGAAGCACATGCTGGATTTTTATACCTGTGTGGACTGCGGCCGCTGCTCGGACAACTGCCCGGCCAATGCCGCCGGACGTCCGCTGTCGCCGCGCTTCATCTCCATCAAATCCCGGGACTTCGCCTTTCGGCACTATCCCCTGCGGGGTGGCATCAACCCCAGCGATGCGCATCTGATCGGTACGATTTTCAGTGAAGACGAAATCTGGTCGTGCACCACCTGCGGCGCCTGTGAAGCCGAGTGCCCGGTTTTTATCGAGTATATCGATAAAATCGTGGACCTGCGGCGCGGCATGGTGGAGGAGGGCATGGTGCCGCAGTCCCTGCAAAAACCCCTGCGGGCGCTTGAAAAACGTGGCAACCCCTGGGGCAAGATGGAGAAAAAGCGGGCGGCCTGGGCCCGCGACAAGACGTTTGCGGCAGCCTGCCAAGTGAAGGTCGTGGACGGCAAAACAGCACCGGAAACACTCTTTTTTGTGGACAGCATCACCTCCTATGATGACCGCATGCAGCGCATCGGCCAGTCTGTAGCCCGTATCCTGACCGCCGCGGGCGTCGATTTCGGCATCCTGGGGCCGGCGGAGAAAGACAGCGGCAACGAAGTGCGGCGCTTCGGCGAGGAGATGCTCTTCCAGGAACTGAAGGCGCAGAACACCGAAGCCATTGCCGCCAGCGGCGCGGCCCGCATCGTGACCGCCGACCCGCACGCTTTCAACGTCCTGAAAAATGAATACAGCGGGCTGCCCCCGGTGGAGCACATCAGCCAGTTCCTGGCGCGCCGCATTGCGGAAGGGAAGATCCGCTTGAATCCCGTCGAAGACCCGCGGCGGGTCTACACCTACCACGATCCCTGCTACCTGGGACGCCACAATGACATTTACGAGGATCCGCGCCGGGTGCTGGACGCCGTGCCGGAGCTGCGGCGGGTGGACATGCTCAAGTGCCGCGACCGCTCCTTTTGCTGCGGCGGCGGTGGGCTGATGCTCTTTTACGAACCCGAGGAA
>JALSRD010000107.1 GCA_026984935.1 Desulfobacterales bacterium | reverse complement strand
CGCCCAATTAACCGGCAGTGCGTTACAAGATGACATCGCCATGGCCGCCCGGCGTATGCAACAATTGGGTAACGATATCTTAAACCCCAACACAGGAGGCGGCCATGGTAGCAAAACACCCCATTTATCCCCAGCGTATCCGCAAGGTGCCCCGCCAGTTCAGCTGGATCGATCAGCGGCTGGTACGTGAACATTACATCGATCGGTGCTGTCACCGCTCGGCGGCGCTTTATCTTTTTTTGGTCACCGTAGCCGATGCACAAGGGCTCAGCTATTACGGTGACCGCTCCATCGGCCGGCGGTTGGCCATGGACGCAGAAAATCTGCAAAAGGCCCGTCAGGAGCTGGTGCGTCTTGAGTTGATCGCCTGGCAGCGGCCGCTGTACCAGGTGCTGGCCATCGGCGATGTGCCCCGGCAACGGCCCGGCGGCCGATTGCAATCCCTGGCGCAGGTTCTCCAAGAGATCGGAGGTGCGCCATGATCGATTACGAACGGTTTGCCGAAATCCGACATCTCAAAGAGCACGAAGGCCTCAATGCCACCCAGATCGCCGGCCAGCTGGACCTGGATCCCCGCACGGTACGCAGATGGCTCGATGAGCACTTCCGGCCGAGGAAGGCCGGAGCGCGGCCCGGCAAGCTCGATCCGTTTAAAAACGACATCCGCCGCATGCTGGAACATTATTCCTACAGCGCCGCCCAGATCTTCCAGCGCATCGGCCAGATGGGCTTTGACGGAGGCTACACCATCGTCAAGCGATACGTACGCCGGGTCCGTCCTCCGAAACATCCGGCCTTTCTGAAGCTGGCCTTCGCCCCGGGTGAATGCGCCCAGGTCGACTGGGGTTCTTGCGGTGCCGTCCATGTGGGCAACACCACAAGGCGGCTGAGTTTTTTCGTCATGGTGCTGTGCTACAGCCGCATGCTGTACGTCGAGTTCACCGTCTCCCAGACCATGGAGCACTTCCTGGGCTGCCACCAGAACGCCTTTGAATGCTTCGGCGGTGTTCCCGCTAAAATCATGGTCGACAATCTCAAAAGCGCTGTCTTGAGGCGCATCGTCGGTCAGGCACCGGTCTTTAATCCCCGGTACCTGGATTTTGCCCACCACCACGGCTTTGTCATCGCGCCGTGCAACGTGGGCAAGGGCAACGAAAAGGGGCGTGTGGAAAATGGGGTCGGTTACGTCAAAAAGAACCTTCTGGCGGGCCTTGACATCCCCGACTTTGCCGCCCTGGGCCCTGCCTGCAGGCACTGGCTGGACACCGTCGCCAATGTGCGCCGCCACGGAGAAACCCGCAAACGGCCGGTGGATCTGTTGGCCAAAGAACGTTCTTTTATGCGGGCCCTGCCGGCAAACCCCTTCGACATTGCCACGGTCTCACAGGTCCGCGCTTCCAGTCAGTTCCGCATCACGCTGGATACCAATCGCTACTCGGTCCCCGCGGAGTATGCCGGCCGGCGCCTGACCTTGAAGCGCTATCCGGACCGCCTGTGCGTCTACTGCGACAACAATCTCATCGCCCGGCATGTGCGCTGCTACGACCGGCACCGGGACTTCGAGGATCCCGATCACCCCAAGGCCCTGCTGGCACGGCGCAGAAAAGCGCGCGACCAGAAAATCTTCATGCGCTTTCTGACCCTGTCACCAAAAGCCGAGCTGTATTACCGCAAGCTGGAACAGCGCCGCATGAACCCTTTGCACCATGTGCGAAAGATCGTGGCCTTGAGTGAAATCCACGGCGATGACGCCGTAGCCCGTGCCATGCAAGACGCCTTCGTCTTCGAAGCCTTTTCCTGCGACTACATCGCCAACCTGCTGGAGCAGCACGGGCGAAAACTGCCCGAACCCGGCGCCCTGCATCTCACCCGCCGCGAAGATCTGCTCGACATCACGGTGGCAAATCCCGATCTGAGCATTTACGAGAAGACATCATGACGGATAAAAAAGAACCACAAAGCCCCCTCGAACAACACCTCAAATACCTGAAGCTGTCTTTTATGCGCGAACAATACCGGGACATGGCCGCACAGGCTGCCAAAAAAGACTGGCCACACGTCGATTACCTTGCAAAACTCGCCCATGGCGAGGCCGCCCTGCGCCGGGACCGCTCCACCCAGCGCCGCATCCGCATGGCACGCTTCCCGGTCATCAAAACCCTGGATCAGTTCAGCTGGACCTGGCCCCAAAAGATCAACCGCCTGCAGGTAAAAAACCTCTTCCGGCTGGGCTTCATCGGCGACAAATCCAATGTGATCTTTCTCGGCGGCGTCGGGTTGGGCAAAACCCATCTGGCCTCGGCCCTGGGCTACGCCGCCTGCCTCAAAGGCTACACCGTGCTGTTCGCCACGGCTGTCGATATCATCAACACCCTCGTTGCGGCCCAGGCCGCCGGTCGGTTGAAACAGGAGCTGAAAAAGTACACCCGGCCGGCACTTCTGTGCCTCGATGAGCTGGGCTTCCTGCCCATCGACAAGGCCGGTGCCGACCTGCTCTTCCAGGTCATCAGCCTGCGCTATGAGCAGGGCGCTTTGGTAATCACCTCAAACCGCGCCTACAAGGACTGGCCCGAGATCTTCAACAACGACAGCACCCTTACTTCCGCCATTCTCGACCGCCTGCTGCACCATGCCGAAACGGTGCTCATCGAAGGCAGAAGCTACCGCATGAAAGATCAGATCGAATCCTGATCTCCTCTCCCCGTGCTGCCGGAACCAAATCACGGTTCCGGCAGCCGTCTCCAACCATAAAATCCGGATACATTTTTAAACCGACGATTTTGATACATTTTCACGTAGCCGCTGACACATGGTCTGCGGTTACCAGTTTCCCATCGCGCTGCAGCTTAAAGGCGATCGCGCAAATGCCTTGACGCGCATCTTCGCCGCCGATCTGGTCGGTGCCGCCGCCGGTACTATCGTGACCAGCGTGGTGCTGATTCCCTATGTGGGTCTTTTGTGGAGCGCGTTATTTTTAGGCGCCGTGAAACTATTGAGCATGATCGTAACGGCATTTTCGCATGCAGAAGCTTGACCGACGCCAGTTTATATACTGCGGTGCGGCCTTTCTGGGCAGTCTGACGCCCTGCTATGCTTTCTGGCGTTTCGGCGGCGGTTTTCCGCAAACTGTGCCGGACGATATTCGCGGGCACGTGTTTAGCGGCGGGGCCCCGCAAAAACCCTGGAAATGGTCGCACGAAGGCTTTGCCTATAAAAAGCTGGGCAAAGACAAGGTGGTCTGCGGCATCTGTCCGCATCACTGCGTGCTGCATCCCGGCGACCGCAGCGTGTGCCGATCCAAGGTCAACATCGATGGCGTACTGTACTCGCTGGCCTACGGCAATCCCTGTGCGGTACACATCGATCCCATCGAGAAAAAGCCTCTCTACCACTTTTTGCCGCGCACCACGGCCTTTTCCATTGCGGCCGCCGGCTGCAACCTGCGCTGCCTCAACTGCCAGAACTGGGAGATTTCCCAGTTTAAGCCGGAAGATGTGCGCCACGTCGATCTCTTTCCGTCGGCGGTGGTCAAGAGGGCGCAAAGCAGCAGGGCACGGTCCATCGCCTACACCTACTCGGAACCCGTCACCTTTTTCGAGTACATGTTCGATACGGCGCGCCTGGCCCGCAGGCAGGGCATTTACAACCTGCTGATCTCGGCCGGCTACATCAACCGCCGGCCGTTAAAGGCGCTGTGTCGGGTGCTGGATGCGGCCAACATCAACCTGAAGTCCTTCAGCGATGCCATATACCGCCGTTTGAACGGTGCGCGCCTCAAACCGGTGCTGGACACGTTCGAGACGCTGCAGGAGCAGGGCGTGCACTTCGAGATGACCAACCTGGTGGTGCCGGGCTACGTCGACGATGCCGATATGGTCAGACGCATGTGCACCTGGATCGTGGCGCACCTGGGGCCGGATCGCCCGCTGCATTTCCTGCGCTTTTTTCCACGCTACAAGCTCGACCGCCTGCCGCCCACGCCGGTTTCGACCCTGACGCGTTTTCGTGAGATCGCCATGCAAACCGGCATCCGATATGTCTACGTGGGCAACGTGCCCGGCCATCCGGGCAACCATACCTACTGCCACCACTGCAAAAAGATGCTCATCGAACGGCAGGGTTTTCGCGTACCGACCTATAATCTGGTCGGCAGCCGCTGCAGATTCTGCAACACCGTGATACCGGGGGTATGGGGGGAAAAGGGATAGGGGGGGCCCTGCTTCAGAGCCCGAGATAGATGTCCTTGATTTCCTTGTTCTGCAACAGTTCCCGGGAGGGGCCTTCCATGGCCAGCCGGCCCGTGGAGAGCACGTAGCCGTAATGGGAGTTGTCCAGTGCCAGCTGGACGTCCTGCTCCACCAGCAGCACGGAAGTGCCCTTGGCATTGATGTCCTTGACGATATCGATGAGGTCGTCCACCACGACCGGTGCCAGGCCCAGGGACATCTCATCGATGAGGAGCAGGCGGGGGGCGCCCATGAGGCCGCGCGCAATGGCGCACATCTGTTGTTCGCCGCCGGACATGCTGCCGGCCTGCTGGCCGCGGCGTTCGCGTAGCCTCGGGAAAATGTCGTAGACCTTGTCCAGCTCAGAGTCCAGGTCCCGGGCTTTTTTGCGCCGGAAGGCGCCCATCAACAGGTTCTCCTCGACCGTCATCTGGGGAAACAGGCGCCTTCCCTCGGGGACCTGAATGATTCCGCAGCCAACGATGTCCTTGGACGGCAGTTGGGTGATGTTTTGGCCTTCGAAAAAAATTTCACCCCGGTAAGGCGGCAGCAAGCCGGATATGACTTTGAGCAGTGTCGACTTGCCGGCGCCGTTGGAGCCGACCAGGGCCACGATCTGGCCTTCGCTGATCTGTATGCTGAGATCCCAGAGAACCTGAATGTCTCCATAGCCCGCATCGAGGTTCTTTATCTCCAGTAGCACTGTCGCTCCTCCTTATCCTACCAGGGCCTTGTATCGCTTGCCGAGGTAGGCCTGGATCACGTTCTCGTCGGCAAGGACCGCATCGGTGGATCCGTCGGCGATTTTCTGCCCGTGGTGCAGCACGAAAATGCGGTCGCAGACCCGTTTGATCGCCCGCATGACGTGTTCAATGATCAGAATCGTGATACCGCTGTCCCGGACCTTGCGGATCAGGTCGATGGCGCGGTCGATTTCGCTGAAGTTCAGGCCGGCCATGACCTCGTCGAAGAGCACCACATCGGGGCCCATGGCCAGTGCTTTGGCGACTTCCAGCCTTTTCCGGGAAGCGACGTTCAGCTGGTCCGCACGGACATCCATCTGATCACCCAGTCCGACGAAATCCAGGATCTCTTCGGCCTTTTTCTCCGCCTGGCGGGCCGATCTGCCTTTGCCCCGGGCACCGAACATGGCCCCCACAGACGCATTTTCCCTGACGGTCATGCCGGGGAAAGGCTTGACGATCTGAAACGTTCGGCCAATACCCAGCCGCCCGATCTGGTACGGCTTGAGTCCGGAGATGTTTTTTTCTTTGAAAAAAACATCGCCCTCGGTAGGGGCGTATATCCCGGCGATTACGTTGACCATGGTGGTTTTGCCGGCTCCGTTGGGACCGATCAGACCCAGGATCTCACCCTTGTGCAGTTTGAAATCAACCCGGTCGACGGCCACCAGTCCGGCAAATTTTTTGGTGATATTTCTGCCCTCTAAAATGACCATGCCTGAAGCCTTCATTTAAACGCGGTTTTCGCGGATATTTTGGAGAAAATAGGCCAGTCCGAACTTTTTCTGGGATGCGATATCGATCATCCCCTTGGGCGTGAAGACAATCGCCAGAATGACCACGGCCCCGAAGAAAAGCGTGTGAATGGCCAGAAAGTAGTTGGAAAGCACTTCGGAGATAATCTCGATGCAAAAAGCCCCCAGCAACGGGCCGAAAAGCTGGCCGATGCCGCCGAAGACCGCCATGACGATCATTTTCACCGTGGTTCCGACGGTAAAGACGGGCCCGGGCTTGATGAAGGCCTGCTGGTAGGCATAGATGCTGCCGGCCAGTCCGGTGAAAAATCCGCTCAGTGCGAAAGCCATGGTTTTGGCATAGGTGGTGTTGATGCCCACGGAATTGGCGGCATCCTCGTCCTCGCGGATGGCGATCAGGGAGTAGCCGAATTTGGCTTTCAGGATGAGATAGGTGACCAGCAGCGTTACCACCAGAGTGCCCAGCATCATGTAAAAGAAAAAGTAATACTGGGATTTCACGGACAGGTCGAGCATGGGCAGGTAGATGCCCGAGTTTCCCTCGGTTAGCTCGAGGTTCTGGACCAGTGCCTTCATGGCTTCCGCCACGCCCAACGTGGCAATGGCAAAATAATGCCCCCGCAGGCGCAGCACGGGAAGTCCGATCAGAATGGCGAAAAGCGCGGCGCCGAAACCGGAGAGCACGAAGGCAACGGCGAAGTTAAGGCCGGCCTTTTCCATCAAAATGGCCGTTACGTAGGCGCCGATGCCGAAAAAAACCACATTGCCGAAGGAGGCGTACCCCGTATACCCGCCGATGATGTTCCAGGCGCTGGCCATGATGGCGAACATCAGAATGTCGGTTCCGAAACGGATCACGAAGTTGTTGTTAAACAGCGGGAAGAGCATCATCCCGAGAAGGATGAGACTGCAGATCAGATAGTTTTTCAGCCGATAGTTTCCCATGCCTAATCAGTTCCCCCCAGGATTCCCTTGGGCCTTATGATCAAAACCAGCACGAGGATCGTAAAACCGATTAAATTTTCATACGTGGCGCCCAGCAGGTTCGTGCCCATCGCTTCGGTGAGACCGAGGATGAGCCCGCCGATGAGGGGCCCCAGCATGCTGCCCAAGCCGCCGATGATGACGACCACAAAGGATTTTAATGTCAGGATGCCGCCCATCATCGGCGTAATGGGGAAGAGAATGGACCACAGTGTGCCTGCCGCGCCGGCGGCGCCCACGCCCAGGCCGAATGTCACGGCATAGGTCCGCGGTACATCAACGCCAGTCAGGCGTGCCGCATCCAGATCCTGGGACGTGGCGCGGATGGAGCGTCCCAACGTGGTGCGGTTTAGTATGTAAAACAGGATGAGGCTGATGACGATGACCAGCAGAAAGGCCATCAGCCGCACAATGGGGACGGTGGCAACGGTGCCGATGGAAAAATTCGCCGCACCGTAAGGCACCTGGACCATGCGCACGTCCGCACTCCACAGCACCTGCGCCAGGTTGTTGATAAAAATTTCGATGCCGAAGGTGAGCACCAGGGTGATGAAGGCGCTGGACCGGATGATCAGGTTGATCAGGTATCGCTGGACTATATATCCCAGGATAAAGAGCATCGCAATCGACGGCAGCAGGCTCAGGAAGGGGTCGACGCCCAGGAGTGTGAACAGCCAGTAGGTCGCAAAAGCGCCCAGCATGATAAAGGAGCCATGGGCGATGTTGATAATGTCCATCACGCCCCAGATCAGCGACATCCCCATGGCCATCAGGGCGTAGAGCCCGCCTTTCAGCAGTCCGTTGATGATAATTTGAAGTAGCATCGTTTTTTCCGCTTTTGTTGATACCGTGGCCGTACGCGCCCAGGTATAACCTGAATCTTGCACAGACAATTTTGAAAACTTATAAAATTGTAATGTTATCTCATGGTTGTCTATGGATGCAGCGCGATATTTTCTAGCGTCATTGGTATGTTCGGAAACCTTCCATTTTGACTTCAAAATTGTCTGCCCTGCGGGGGCGCCGATTTTACCGCCTCTACTGTGTTGCAGGGCATTTGCGTCTGTATTCTACAGCGGCATGCCCTGCGCCTTGTATAGGCGGCAAACGCGACGCTTGCAAAATTCAGGTAGGAAATTCCCCATTCTGCCGGCGGGGATCTCCGGACGGCGTCCGGATCTAGCAAAAGAGAGGAGATCGGCCCTCCTCTCTTCTTGCTGTCTCCGAACCGTTTTTGTCGTCCGGCGCCACACAACCGGTGCGTCGCTCTTGCAAGGCGCCGCAGAAAATGCCAGCTCCTTACTATTTCCTGTCTTTCCAGCAGGGGATCGGGTAAGCCGGTTTTTTGACGCTGTTGGGGAATACCTGGTAGACCTGTCCACCCTGGATCTGCAGCACCACGCTGGTGCCCATGATCTGGCCGTTTTTGCTGAATTTCACGGTGCCGTAAATCGTATCCAGCGCGGTCGCGGCGATTTTGTCGCGCACCGCAGCAGGATTCAAACTGCCGGCCTGCTCAATGGCGTTTTTGAAAACGGCGATGTCCGCAATGGCGCTGGCGTTGTGGTAATCCGGGTCGTATTTATATTTGGCTTTGAAGAGCTTGACGAATTCCTGGGTGTCCTTGAAGAGGTAGCCCTTGAAGTTCATTTGAGTGGACCAGCTGGCGACGCCGAAGATATACTCGGCGTCTTTGCCAAGGGATTTGCGGAAATCGGCCTCCGAGGGCCCCACCGTCATGCTGATCAGTTTGGGGCAGACGTTCAGTTCTTTGGCCTGCTGGGTGAAGTTGAGGGCCTCTTCGGTATGTCCGGCGACCAGCACCGCATCGGCTTTGATGGATTTGATCTTGGTCAGCACGGAGGTGAAATCGCTGGCGCCTTCGGCGTATTTTTCAAAAAGCACCACTTTGAACCCCATCTCACCGCCGAGTTTTTTGGTCCCTTTGGCGACGCTGATGTCGAATTTGTCATCGGAATAAAGGATGGCGAGCGTTTTGGGCGCCGGGTTGAAACCCTTGAGCATTTCCAGGGTGGATTTGAAATACTGCCCGGCTGGCGGAAGGGTTCCGAATATGTACTTGTTGCCGCGGCTGAAAATTTTTCCCGAAGCGCCGCCGCCTTCGACCATCGGGATCTTATAGCGCTGGGCCACGATGCTGTTGGGGATGGTGATGCCGCTGGAGTAAGGGCCCAGCAGGAAATTGACCTTGTCCTGGGTGATGAGCTTTTCGACCAGGCGGGAACTTTCGGTGGGGCTGCTCTTGTCATCGTAGTAGACGATCTTGAGCATGTACTTCTGGTTGCCGACTTTTATGCCGCCGCTCTTGTTGATCTGCTCTACGGCCATGTTGTAGGAGTCCCGGTAGAGCTTGCCGGTTCGGCTTTTGCCGCCGGTAAATGATATGGCGCACCCCAGTTTGATCGTTTTGGCATGCGCAAAGGTCCCGAATGAAAAGGTCATGCCCAGTACGGCTAATGCAAACAAAGCACCCTTTGTAAAACCCTTCATATCAACCTCCTTCAATTTAGGTTCACTCCGTTCAGACAAGCTGTTCTATGAACAAAAAAGCCTATCTTAAAATATGGATGGGGTCAACAGAAAAATGGCGCTCGCGCACGGCGGTCGGCGGAGCGGGGGAAGGGCTGATGGGGGGTGTCGGGAAGGGTGAACTGCCGGCCGGCAGGGCCGCGCTGCTGCATCCGCCCGGTATGCTGCCGGCTCCGCGGTTGAAAAGACCAAGCTGCGCTATTTTACCGTAACCACCGGGCAGGCCGCCTGCAGAATGACGTACTGGGCCGTGGAGCCCATCAACAGCTTGCCCACTTTGGAGCGTCGCTTGATGCCCACAAAAATTTCATCCACACCGTTTTCGCCGGCAAACCGAACCAGGTCTTCACCCGGCGTAAACCCCCGGATCAGCAAGTGTGTCTTGCAGGCAATGCCCTCATCCTGAAACAGGCTTTCGGCATACTCCAGGCCTTTTTGCGCCTCGTCGATTTCTTCATGCTGGGCCTGGGTGCCCTTGGCCATGGAGGTGACCACATCCACACTGGCACCGAATGCCTTGGCATGCCGGCGGGCCTGGCTCAAAGCCTCCTTCGCCGAGTTGGAACCATCGTAACCTACGAGAATTTTCATTCAAACCTCCATTATAGTATAAAACAGCCGTTAGAGAAAAAACAGCCCTGCCGGGCGAAACCCATATGCAACCATCAATAATAAGCACGTTTTATGAAAATGCACGCCGCTTTTTTTCACCGGAAGCCTTTCTTGTATCGTAACATGCCGTCTGGTTTCGGCGCGCGGTTACAGCAACCGGTTGACGGAAAAACCGCCGGCACGTATAACAGGCTTAAATGCCGCCATGAACCGAAAGTTGCAACCGGAAGCTTTTCAACATGCCTGATACCGCCGCTTACAGGCCGCTGGCCGACCGTATTCGGCCGCAGCGTCTGGACGATATCATCGGCCAGAGCCACCTGATCGGGCCGGGTGCGCCCCTGCGCCGGGCCGTCGAGCGCCGGGCGCTGCATTCCATGATCTTCTGGGGGCCGCCGGGTTGCGGCAAAACCACCCTGGCGCGGGTCATGGCGGCCGAAACCGAAGCGGCTTTCCATGAGCTTTCGGCGGTTTCGGCCGCCAAGGCCGATGTGCGTCGCATTATCGCTTCGGCCCATCGCCAGTCCGCTGGTCTGACCTTGTTTTTTCTGGACGAAATCCATCGTTTCAACAAAGCGCAGCAGGATTTTCTGCTGCCCCACGTCGAAGACGGCACGCTGGTCTTGATCGGCGCCACCACCGAAAATCCCAGTTTCGAGGTAATTCCGGCCCTGCTGTCGCGCTGCCAGGTTTTCGTGTTGCAGGCGCTGGGCCACAGAGAGCTGCAGGCCATTGTCGCCGCCGGGGAAACGGCGCTGTCGGTGCGGCTGGGCGATGCGGCGCGCGACTTTCTGGTGCACACGGCCAACGGCGATGCCCGTACGGCCTTGAACGTGCTCGAAAACACCGCGCGTCTGTATTCCGGCGGTACCGGTGCCACCGCAACCGGTGCACCAACGGTCATCTCACTGGCGGACATCCAAAATACGCTCCAGTCCGTTCACCTGCGCTACGACCCGTCCGGCGAAGAACATTACAACACGGTCTCGGCTTTTATCAAGAGCATGCGCGCCGGAGATGCGGATGCGGCCCTGTACTACCTGGCGCGCATGGTGGAAGCCGGCGAAGACCCCAAGTTTATCGCCCGGCGCATGGTCATCTTCGCCTCCGAGGATATCGGTATGGCCCAGCCCACGGCACTGGTGGTGGCCAACGAGGTTTTCCGTGCCGTGGAAACCATCGGCTATCCCGAATGCGCCATTAACCTGGCGCACGGTACCGTCTATCTGGCGGGTGCCAAGAAAGACCGTTCGGCATACGAAGGCCTGCGCGCCGCTCAGAGCGACGTGCAGCGGCACGGTAACCTGCCGATCCCCATGCGCCTGCGCAATGCGCCCACCCGGCTGATGAAAAAACTCGGCTACGGTAAAGGTTACGAAGCCTATGCCAAAGAGAGCCTTTTGCCGGACAAGCTGAAGGGGCGGCGCTATTTCCGGCCGTAACGGCTGCAGTAGAAAGGGAGCGACCGGAGTTGGCGCAATTTATGTCTTTCTATCTTGGGTGGCGCGCATCAGGGGCTTCACGCGACAGGCGACGGTAGTGGGAGAGAACCCCCGGCCAAAATCGTTAGGTTCTGCGGCGGCGAATAAAAGAAACGGCCCGGGATTTTCCGCCGGACCGTCCTGCTCTCAGATCGGGTTATGCGCTTCTACCAGGGTTTGCCGGCAGGTCACCTCATCTCCTTGGACTACATGGCATTGCGGTTTTGAAAGGACAGCGGCTGCTGAAACTGCAGCGCGTTTTGAAAGGGTAGCTGCTTGTCCAGTTTTACAAACTCTGTCTGCACATGGCAGTTGTGGCACGACCCGAAGGCTTTCTTGGACTGCCCCTCCAGATTGACATGCATGATGTTGCCGTGGCAGCTCGTACACGAGATGTTCAGATCGACGACATGCGATTTATGGGATGTCGGCGGATGCTGCACCGCACTGATGGCGCGCTGCATTTTCGCGTCCATTTCCTCGATCTTATGGCACCGGAGACAGGAAGCGTTGGGTACTTCAGCCCGCAGAATCTGTACGTCCTTGTAGCCCATATGGGCGTAGTAGAGATACTTGATGCCGTTGAGCTTGGCCTCCATTTCACCGACAAATCCCGGTTTCGAGTGGCAGTCGATGCAGGCGGCCTTGTGGTGCAGCGAGCGCTCGTAGGAAATAAAGCGGGTCTGCATCAGGTGGCAGCTGCCGCAGAAAGCCGGCCGCGAAGTGTAATCAATGGCTGCTTTGGATGTTGCCATGAGCACCAGCAGCAGAAATGGGATACCGATGAGCAGGACCGTGCGCCAGCGCCCTTTTTGCGGTTTCGTGTCCATCGATTTGTCCACCGATTCTTGTCTTGTTGTCTAGTGCCAGTCTGTGTCTATGGAAACGTATCCGCCGTCATATGAAGCCTTGTCCTTGTGCGCATTATCAAAGTCTTTGACCAGTTTTTCCACTGGCGTTTTACTGTGATAGTGGCAGAGGTTGCAGGAATTCGGCTGTTTCTTGGCATCCCCGCCGCCAAGCTTCGCGGTGGTCGTCGGTGGGATGGCGAAGAACGTGTGTGACGAAATGTCGCCTGGAGTCGCCGACTTGGCGGTTCTGGGCATGTGACAGCCCACGCAGTTGTTGTGGTTATGCAGGCTGTGGCTCAATTTCGCATTGCCGTTGTTGGCACCGTGGCAGCTCATGCAGAGCGCGTTTCCCGTCAGTCTCAGATCCCAGGCATTGCCCTCGGAGGGTTTGTGCGGATCGTGGCAGGACCAGCACTTGACACCCTTGGAGTACATGACCGACTTGCGGAAATCGGTGAATTGCTGGTGATGACTTTTTGAACTGCCGTCCGGCCAGAAGCGGTTCTTGTTTTTTTCAGGTGTTACCTGGACGTAATGAAATGAAAGCTCGTCGCCGACCTTGTAAGTGTTGGGGTACCCGAATTTGTGGTCCGGGGATTTTCCGCGGCTGTGACAGCTGCCGCAAACCATGGTGGCCCTTCGGTCATCGTGAAATTTCGCGGGATTGAAAATCGTTCCCAGCTTATGGGCGTCGTCGGTGTTGACGTGATGGCTGCCAGGGCCGTGGCAGGCCTCGCAGGCGGCGCCGTTGTCGCTCCACATGCTGTCGTACTTGCCGTCCTTGAAATTCATCTTGAAGCCGGTAACATGGCACTTGGCGCAGTTACGCTGCCAGGTGCGCGTGGACTCGCTCCAGTATTTACCATCACCGGGCTGATGTTTTTTTAAGCCGTGGTAGTCCACCCACTCGCGGGTTTTGACATTCCACTGCACCGGCAGCACCTGCAGGGCCCCGTTGGGAAACTTGGTCATGTAACGCTGCTTCCAGACCCCGCCGATATTATAGACAATTTCAAATTCCTGCATCTGGTCTTTATCGGCAAAGGTCTGTACATAGAACTTGCCGTTCTTCTTGTACATCTTGGCGACGATTTTCTTTTGGCCGTCACGTTTGTCGACCAGTTCGAGGGTGTTGTGGTAGACAAAGTCGCCCACA
This sequence comes from Desulfobacterales bacterium, assembly GCA_026984935.1. GTDB lineage: Bacteria > Desulfobacterota > Desulfobacteria > Desulfobacterales > JALSRD01 > JALSRD01. The sequence continues at coordinate 14,117 of JALSRD010000107.1, read as the reverse complement.
ACGGTCTTCTCGTTGGGCTCGCTGATCTTATAGGGATGCTTGGTGGCCCGCCAGGTCCAGTAAATTTTGTCATGGCACTCGCCGCAACGTTTGGCGCCGACGTACTCCTTGGGCCGCTGCAGGGCGGACTTGTCAATGGGCGTTACCGCACGCTCCTGTTTTGGGCTGCAAGCCACGAAATAGAGGGCCATAACGAGCCCGATGGCCAGAACAGAAAAAACAGCTGCTTTTTTCATCGTTTTCTCCCCCGCCTCCCTGATTCATTGCGGCAACCTGCAGAACTTCCCGGTTGCATCCCGATAAAATCGTGCCGGTCACATCTTGCGCCAGCGCGCATCGCATAGAGATGTCCGCAAAGGTTGTGCCAAAATCCGTTTTTAACGCCAAAAAAGCGGGCATCCGGACGGGCATGCAATGTGGCATTAGGTTAACTATCCAAAATAATGGTTCAATATGACTATAAAGAAAATGGTGCAAAGACGACGCGCCTTTTTCCCCGGTGGGAAAGAGAGCGGGAGTTCGGATAAAAAAATGCGACAATTTGGCGCACAATGGATGAGAAGACAAGATATGCTTTTAATATAAATGCTTAGGCGTGTGCCAAAATGTGACACGTTTATCTGAAAAAGACAATTTGCACACCGGGGAAAATGTTTGGCCATGTGTTTATGACGCTGTGAAATGGTGCGTCCGGACAGGGCCGGGCCGCTGGCGAAGGGCCGGGGGATCACTGGTGATGGTGGAAAAAGTCTGGCCGACGCCGGAAACAGCGCTAATGCACGGTAGGGGCGTTAATGCGGTACTTTTTTAATTTGCGGTACAGTGTGTTGCGGCTGATGCCCAGGCGTGCGGCCGCCTGTTTCTTGTTCCAGTTGCAGGCATCCAGCATTTCCCGCAGAAGCCGGGCTTCATGTTCCGTGATCGTGCCGTGGGGGACCGGTGTGTCGGAAAAATCCTTCTGCTGCAGCGCCAGCGGCAGGTCTGGGAGCTCGATGCGTCCGTTTTTGGCCAGCACGACGGCGTGTTCGATACAGTTTTCCAGTTCGCGCACGTTTCCCGGCCAGGGATAGACCATGAGCCGGCGCATGACGTCCGGGCTGATTTCGCGGATTTCCTTTCCCTGCTGGGCGGAAAATTTCTGCATGAAATGCCGAACCTGCAAAGGAATGTCATTGGGGCGTTTGCGCAGCGGCGGCAGGTGGATTGGAATCACATTCAGACGGTAAAACAGGTCTTCCCGGAAACGGCCGGCCTGGACTTCCTGAAAAAGGTCTTTGTTGGTGGCAGCCAGAATCCGCACATTTACCTCCAGTGTTTCTTCGCCACCCAGACGTTCGAAGCGCTGCGTTTGCAGCACCCGCAGCAGCCGGATCTGGGCCGACAACGGGATTTCGCCGATTTCATCCAGGAAAACGGTGCCGCTGTCGGCCAGTTCAAAACGACCCGCTTTACGCCGCAGCGCACCGGTGAAGGCGCCCTTTTCATGGCCGAAAAGCTCGCTTTCCAGCAACGTCGCAGGATAGGCCGAACAGTTGATGACGACAAACGGTTTTTCTTTGCGAAGGCTTTTCTGGTAAATGGCACGGGCGACGAGCTCTTTGCCGGTGCCGCTTTCCCCCTGGATGAGCACCGTCGTGTCACCGGGGGCGATGTCTTCGATAAGCTTGTAGACGGCTTTCATCTTGGCGTCTTTGCCGACGATGCCGCAGTATTCTGTGGCGGCGTCTGAATTCGTCAGAATATTCTGTATCTTCTCTTCTCGCAAAACCGCACGTTTAATGGCCGGCGCAGCATGGTTCATGATGAGGCTGATGACATTCAATTCCTTGGTGTCGCAGCGGCAGTTTCCCGGACAAGGGGTCAACAGGGCACCGAGAAGCTGGTTTTCGTGCTGGAAGGGGAAAGTGGCGACATGCGTTGCCGCGTGGAAGACGTCCGGCACAAGCCGGTCATCAAAAGCCTTTTGGGCAACGAAGGTAAAAGCGTCCAGCCTTTTTAAAGTCTCGAGTACAGGCGTGAAGCTTTGTTTTTGAAAGTGCTTCATATGACCTTCGGCAAAAACGAAGAGCGTTTCATGGTTGCTGCCGAAGATGAATAGCACGAGCTCCTGGCAGGCGACGATTTCCTGAAATTTCAGGATCAGATAGGCACAGGCTTCCTTTAAATCTTCTTTTGCCCAGATTTTCTGGATGATTTCGAAAGCATTTTTCGTCTGGCGGTGGGCACGATCCAGCTGCAGGGCGTTTTTTTCCAGGCGCCCGGTGTAATCCCGAATACGCTCGACCATCTGGTTGAATGAAAACGTCAGGCACCCGATTTCATCAGTCCCCGCCGCCGGCAGGTTCAAGTCCAGGTTGTCGGCATCCAGGTTTTCCACCGCCTCGGTCAGGTTGCTTAGCGGTCGGGTGGCGCGTTTGATGAAGAGGAAGCTGACACCCATGGCCAGCAGCAGAATTCCCAGGGTCAGTGCGCCCAGCTGCATCCATAAGCTGGCCATTTTCGAACGGTAGGGTCGTTCCGATATGCCGACGCGCAGGATTCCCGCCTTGCCGGAAAAAATCGGCCAGGCGATGTCCAGGTAGTGCTCGTGCCGCTCGTTGACAAGGCGCTTGACACGGCCACGCGAGCCCGTACGGGGGGCGTTGACTCCGATCAGCTTGACCGGAATGCCCCTTTCCGTAAATGTGTGGGCCAGAATCTGCCCGTCTTTGACGACAAAGAGATAGCTCAGCAGGGCGTTGTTTTTCAGCTCCACGTTCAACAGATTCTGCAGGGCGATCAGGTCGTTGGTAAGGATTTTGTTGGTGGCTTCAAGCGCCAGGGCCTGGGACAGGTAGACGCCCTGGTTGACGGCTGCGTGGTACAGGCTGCGACTGAAACGGTGGGCTTCCAGCAGGGAGAGTATCAGCCCGCTGCCGATGACCAGCAGTGAAACCATCAGCACGAGTTTCGTTTTGAGGCTTTTGATTTTCATGAAGCGCCATGGGAAGCCGCCAGGGACTGCTGCATGCTGACAATGGGAGTATACCACGCCTCCTGGGGTGTAACAAAGCGGTCGATCATCAGTTTGGCGAGGATCTTTCTGCCGGCCGGATCGTTGTGCATGTTCAGCAGGATATGCCGGATGCGCTGCTTCTCCCGGGCTGACAGACGGGCGGAGGCCACCACCGGCGGATTGCCGAACGGTTTGGATTTTTTTATAATACGTGTCCGGGAAGTGTAAATCGGATTGGTGTGATTGTAAAACTCCCAGATCAGTTGGTTGACGGCGGCGCCTTCCACCAGACCCATGGCCACCGCCATGATGGAATTGTCGTGGCTGTATGTATAGAGAGTTTTACCGAAGAAGCGCTCCGGCTTTTTCCCGCGCTGCGCTAGCCAGTAGACGGGCACCATACGGCCGGTATTGGAATCCGGGTCGGTGAAGGCGAAAGTTTTGCCTTTAAGATCGTCCAGGGAATGAAATGGGCTTTTCTTGTTGACGATGAGGTAGGACGTATAAAAATGGCTGCCGTGCACTACCGGGATGGCCAGCGCTTCGAAACCGAAAGCCTCTTTGCCGATGACGTAGGGACCGGAGCAGATAAAGGCCAGATCGATCTGCCCCGACTGGATCAGCGCGTTGGTCTCACCGTAGGTTTTGCGCTGGATGAGCTGGATTTTGCGGCCCAGCTTGCCGGCGATAAAGTCCAGCAGCTGATGGTACTGCACCGCGGTTTCGCGGGCTGAAATCATGGAGCCCACCGCCACCTTGAAACAGCGGTTTTTACTTCTGCCGCCCGCCGGGCAGGCCAGCGCCGTCCGTTGGGAGAAATCCACGAAAGTCAGGTTTGCATCGTCGGAGCAGGCGGACGCCAACAGTACGGCGCACACCAGCAGCGTTGGCATCCAGCGCCGCTTTGGAGGAGGAAAAGCCGTTTTGGTTCTGCAAAGCGTCATAGCATACCAATCCGGATGGCCGTTGGGAGTTCCTTGAATCGCCGGGCATAACCCGCATGCGGGCAAGCTGTTGGCATGGTTCTGCGCCGCGCGTAGGGGCTGTCAAAATAATTTATACCACGGTGTTCCGGGTATGTCAAATGCGACCGATACGGCACAGCGATGATGAAAGGGCCATGGCCGGAAGGGAAAGGCGCCGGCAGCGACCGTTCGGGAGCGTTTTAAAAACGTATCGCCGGATATCGGAACGCTGGTGCTTGAAATCTTCCCGTTCAGTCGTTACCCGCGGATCCGCCACTGCCGGCCAGCGCAATACACGGCCGAAGCTGTGTTCCATGCTTTGCTGAATCCGTCCTTGGAACCACCTATCGGGCTCTTGCGGCTGAAACCACCATAGTCACCGGGCAAGGGTCTTGGCGGCCAGAGACCCTGCCGCCATGGGGCCGCTTCTGTAAAATCCGAGCATGATCACGTCCCCTTCCGGTTGTGGCGATTCATCCGGCTAGCGGCGTCGAAACCCCGATCGGGAAAAACGCGGGTGGGTGCGCGGCGGAAAAAGTCAGGCACTCAGTTTCGGAATAATTCCCCCCACCAGGGATTCGTAAATCCGGTATTCGGTTTCTGTGCGGGTCAACGCATCGATTTCCTGCTGAATCGCGGTTCGCTCGGAGCTGTGCAGCCAACGTTTCCAATCCTCGACCGAACGCCAGACACTCACCACCAGAAATTCGGATTCCTCCGGCGGGTCGATCAGCCTGAAAGTCTCGCCGGAGATGTATCCCGGCTGCACGGTGGCCAGAGATCGCATCTTAACGATCAGCGGAGCCAGTGCATCTGCTTTTCCTGCTTCGAATTTTCGTCGGATAACCACGTCGATGGCCACGATTTTCTCCTTCCTTGCGGCTCTGTGTCTGCCGGCCTGTCCAATCGACCCTTTTCTGCCGTCACCGCTGCCGCGTAGCAGTATACACAGAATGTGTCCCGGTTCTGGATCTTTCCGGCGGGACACTTTTTCCTGGTAACAGTCCCACCGGGTTCCGTCAAGGGCCACCCCGTATCGACAAATAAAGAAAAGCCGCTTTCCCAGCGGGCCAAGACTTCCGCTAACGCCATGACATATCGGAATCGCCCGGTCCCAGCATTACGGGTACGGGAGCGTTGAGGGCGACTCTTTGAGCCACACTTCCCATTTTGAAATCACCGCCGGCACCTTTCCGGCACATGACCACGATGTCGATATCATGGTCGTTTATGAATTTGAGAATTTCCCTGGCCGGATTGCCCACGACCACGTGCTTTGCGTAAGCGGCGCAATCGGCGAGGTATTTCCGGCAGAGCTGCTGCAGGCGCTCCTGCGCCTTTTTCTTTTCCCACTCCATGATGTGGCGGGCATGGCCGGGATCAAAATCCCCATACCAGGGTTCATGCTGAGTCAGGTCTTCCGCCACGTACAACACGTGGACTTCGGCGTCATATTTTTTGGCAACCGATATGACGAAAGGCAGCACCGATTCCGAGCATTTTGAAAGATCGTTGGGCCATAACAACCGCTTTAATTTGCCGCTGAATTGGAACATCGCCGTGTCACCTCCTTTCACGTAGGATCTGTAAAAAATGGCCTGCGCTTGAACCGGAGGTTGATTGCAGGCATACAGCGCCTGTTCTCATATTGTGGCCAGCTGCCTTCAAAGCCGTTGGTGCGTGTTGAGCTCGCGCCAAGCCGCTTCTGCATGGGCCAGCTTCGTGCCTAGCGCGTTGCCAGACCGGGAATCAGTGCCGGCGGGATCACCAGGACCGGACAGGGTGCTGACAGAATCAGCTGCGTGGCGGTAAGGCCCAGAGTGTTTGCCGGTGCACCCTCGGATACCGACACCGGTGTATGTGTGGAAGTCCCCATGACCAGCAGATCGATCCGGGCATTGCGGGCCAGTTTCACCATTTCGGGAACCACGTCGCCGTCGGAAACGTTAATCATGAAGTCACTGAAACCGGAAGCCTTCATTTTGGGTACGTAGGCTGCGGCCACCTGCTCCTCGGCCGCTTTGATTTTTGCAGCGGTTTCTTCGGGCCCCAAGCGCAGCCGGCCCAGGCCGTGGTAAATCCAAAGCTTGGCGTTGCTGGATTTTGCGAGGTTCAAGGTAAAGTTGAATACATGCATGCAGTAGTCCGTCAAACAGGTGCCGAATAGTATTTTTTTGTACATTTTACTAACCCCCTTTCTCAGGCGCTGCTGCTGGGTGATAAGGAACTTAAGACTTGCACTCTGTCGTTACGCCTGAACCCTGCACAGGCCACTGCAGGTTTCAAGCTGTACACGTGCGCGCTGTCCACTTTGCATGCTCAACAGCGTAAGGCCGGTGTGAATTTCCGGCTGAGGCGTTCTTCCCGCTGACGAATAGTGCACTAAGCGTACCAGTGCTCCAGGTGTACGGCCAAGAAGATAAGATCCCAAGGGGCTGACTTTATCGGTAACTTCCTGAGAGGCACATTAACCGGATCTAACTATGCTGAATGATGCAATAAAGCCTTTCGTGGCCAGATCAGCACGGGCGGTGCCAGGAAAGCCGGGATACATGCGGTTGAAAAATCCGGGCAAAGAGAGAAACGGCGGTATCTGTCAGAAATGGCAAGGTAAACGTTAAGATTTCGCAGAAAGTAACGTTACTTGACGGTGAGCGGGATTGGAGGCCGTACCGAGAGCTTGGCGTCGGGCGGTGTCTTTGCCCGAAAACCTAAAAAATAACATACGCCACCCCGGTCCTGGATGGAAAACGCAATTTTGGTTCGGCCTGGCAGGCAAAACGCCGCTACAGGGCGGTGAAACCATTCCCCGCAGGCGGCAGGGGTCGGTTTCAGGCAGTCGCCAATTTTTTTTTGACACGCCAACGCCAAACGGCTAATATGCATAGCGACGACAAACTCACTTCGCAGGGTCAACGCCAAGGAGGTATATCCGTATGGCACAGGAACGAAAGGCAGGTGCACGACTTCTGGTGGCCGGTGCAGATTCCGGCAGAACCAAAGAGCTTGGAACGCTTTTAAAGACAAAGGGGTACGATGTCGACTTGGCGCCGGCGGAAAGCCGGCTGACACAAGCGCTTGCAAATAACAGATACGATCTGCTGGTGATCGATCTGGACCTGTCTTCCGCGGATGCCTTGGATATCATCCGCCAGATCAGGGACGCCGATGCACAGCCGCCGGTGATCGTCGTTGGCGAGCGGACGTCCGCCGGCATACTTCTGGAGGCTGAAAAGCTGGGCGTTCGTGATCTTGTGCTGAGACCGTTTACCGATGTGCAGATTGAGACGGCTGTCGCCGAGATGCTGAAAGCCGATGCGTCCGCCACGCCCGAAGCGGCGCTGCAGGAACAGCTCCAGAAGCGGGAAGTCATCCGGGTGCTCAACCGCACGGCCGAAGACCCGGATTTTTACAATGACCTGCTGGAAAATGGGTCGGCCGCCCTGGAGGGTTACCGGTTGTCACAGGAGGCCAAGACCGCCATCGCCGAAGGGGATTTAACCTGGATCAACCGCCATGTGGGAGAGCTGACCCAGAAACAGCTGCTGTTTATCCACAAGCATCTGGGGGAAAAAGTCTGGTAGCTTCGTCCGGGGCTCGTCCGGGACGTTCGTCATTGACAAATCGGGGTGTTCGGCGTAAAAGAAAATCCTGCGGACGCTTCCCGCGGATCGCCCGTTTCCCGGCCGCGCGGGGATCCGAAGACTCTGGCATATCGATATGGGAAGCTGGCGGCTGTTACCGGCCCACGTGCGTATCTTGTGCGCCTATCCGACTGCCTGAAGGAGCAAAGTGTGACTACAGAAGCGTTTGAACCCAAGATCATTGCCTTTGTCTGCAACTGGTGCGCTTACGGCGCCGCCGACCTGGCGGGTGTCAGCCGCCTGCAGTATCCACCCAATGCGCGCCTGATCCGTCTCATGTGCTCCGGCACGGTCTCTGCACACCATGTGTTGAAAGCGTTCCAGGAGGGCGCCGACGGCGTTCTGGTGGGCGGGTGACATGTCGGCGACTGCCATTACCTGTACGGTAATTACATGACCGTCAAGCGTGTACGCTTCCTGCAGGACCTGCTGGAATTCACCGGCCTGGCTGCGAGATTGCACCTGGAATGGATTTCTTCGGCCGAAGCCCAGAAATTCGCGCAGGTCATCACCGCCTTTACCGAAAAAATCAGAAAGCTGGGACCCAGCCCGCTGGCAGGCGCTGCGCCATGGGCGCAGGCATCTGTTGCACCGCCTGCTGTTGACCGCGCCGCGTCCTGAAGGAGGGACACTGATGAAAGCAAGAGTCAGACGCTGGCTTGAAGAGGGCACCGTCGACGTCTTCATCGGATACCGGCAGGTCGACGGCCATCCGCTGCCCTACTGTTTCACCAGAGAAAATCTCGACGCGCTCGACGGGCTGATCAACAGCCCGGCCCGCTATGCCCTGGAGAAAATCGCCACCCACTTGGCCTCCCGCCAGCCGGATCTTAAAATCGGCATCCTGTCCCTGGACACCAACCGGCGCGCGCTCAACGTTCTGGGCATCTGGAATCAGATCAATCCGGAAAACATCACCACCGTGGATGCCGACGATGCGGCTTCCGGGGTCGCAACCCCCGACGATATGCGCACTTTCGAACCGGTGGTACCGGGGCCCTACAAGCAGCAGGTCGGAATAGACAATGCCATGAGCCCTGCAGATGCCGAGGCCTTTGACCAGTCCGAGCGTTTTTCGCGCTGGATGTACGAGTTCGAAAAATGCATCAAGTGCTATGGCTGCCGCAACATCTGCCCGGTGTGCTTTTGCAGGGAGTGCAGTCTGGAGCACCGCGACCTGATCGGCACCGGGCCACTACCGCCGGATGTGCCCATTTTTCACCTGGTGCGGGCCGTCCACATGGCCGGCCGCTGCATTGACTGCGGCCTGTGCGAAGAAGCCTGCCCGGCGGATATCTCTCTGCGGCTGCTGTACCGCAAGGTCAACCAGATCTTGGACAATGTTTTCGAATACCAGACCGGTTCCGATCCCGGCCAGCCGCCGTTCAGCCTGCTGGGCAACCAGGTGACGCTGGAACCAAAACCGCTGGATGCGGATAAGTGATATGGCACCAAAAGGAGAAGGCACAATGGAATGCGAGCTAGTCCCCTCGGTTTGTTCATACTGCGGTACCGGCTGCGGTGTCCTGTTCGAAGTCATCGACAAAGAGCTTGCAGGCACGCTGCCCATGAAGACGCATCCCGTCAATGAGGGCAAACTGTGCATCAAAGGCTGGAATCTGCACGAACACATCAACAGCCCGCTGCGACTCAAACAGCCCCTGGTCCGGAGCTTTGGCCGTTTCCTGAAAACCGGCTGGGATGAAGCGATAGCGATTGCCGCCCGGCGTTTCCGGGAGATCATCGACCAGTACGGCCCTGAAAGCGTCGGCGTGCTGGTGTCGGCCAAAATCACCAATGAGGAGAACTATCTGGCCATGAAGCTGGCACGTGCCGTTCTGGGGACCAATAGCGTCGACCACTGTGCTCGGCTCTGACATTCCTCCACGGTGGCAGGTCTTGCCGCCGCATTCGGTTCGGGTGCCATGACCAACTCCATTGCCGAGATAGAGGATGCCGGCTGCATTTTCATCATCGGTTCCAACACCACGGCCTGCCATCCCCTGATTGCCCGCCGCGTCTACCGGGCCAAGGAAAAGGGCGCCAAGCTGATCGTGGCCGATCCGCGGCGTATTCAGCTGAGCCGTTTTGCCGACGTGGCGGTCCAGCATCGTCTGGGCAGCGACGTGGCGCTGTTGAACGGCATGATGCACCTGATCATCGCCAACGGCTGGCAGGCTGCCGACTACATCCAGGAGCGCACCGAGGATTATGCCGAGCTGGAAAAGACCGTGCGGGAATATACGCCCGAAAAAGTCGCGGCGATCACCGGCGTTTCGGTGGACGACATTCAGCACATGGCCGAAATATACGCCACCAACAGCCCGGCGGCCCTGCTCTACGCCATGGGAATTACCCAGCACACCACCGGTGTGGACAATGTCAAGTCCTGCTGCAACCTGGCCATGCTGTGCGGCAATGTAGGTGTGGCCGGCGGCGGCGTCAACCCCCTGCGCGGGCAGAACAATGTCCAGGGGGCCTGTGACATGGGCGGGCTGCCCAACGTCTATTCGGGCTACCAGTTGGTCAATGACATCAAGTCCAACGAGAAATTCGCCAAGGCCTGGGGCCGACCGCTGCCCGACAAACCCGGCCTGCCTGTCACCGCCATGATCCCGGCCATGCTGGAGGGTAAACTCAAAGCCCTGTATGTGATCGGCGAGAACCCCAAGCTCAGTGATCCGGACCGCAACCACCTGAACCATGCGCTGGAAAAGCTCGATTTTCTGCTGGTGCAGGATATTTTTCTGTCGGAGACCGCCCAGGCGGCGGATGTCGTCCTGGCTGCCTGCTCCATGGCTGAAAAAGAGGGCACATTTACGAATACCGAACGGCGCTGTATGAGGATCCGCAAGGCGATCGACCCGCTGGCCGACACGTTGCCCGACTGGCAGATCCTCTGCCGGCTGTCTTCCGCGTTGGGCTATGAGATGAACTATGCCGACCCGGAAGCGATTTTCAACGAAATGGCCGCGTTGACGCCTTCGTATGCCGGCATGACCTATGCCCGTCTGGGCCTAGACGGACTGCAGTGGCCCTGCCCCAACGCCGATCATCCGGGGACGCCCTATCTGCACCGGCACCAGTTCGCCCGCGGCAAGGGCAAATTTCACGCCATCGGATTTCTGGAGCCGGCCGAACTGCCCGACGACGAGTTTCCGTATTTTCTGACCACGGGGCGCATGTTCGCCCATTTCCACACGGGAACCATGACGCGCATTTCGCCCAATCTCAACGTGGAGCAGACTACCGGCTACGTGGAGATTCATCCCGATGATGCGCTTGCGGAAGAGATCCGGGACGGCGATATGCTGACGATTGCCTCCCGGCGCGGGGAGATGGAGGCGCCGGCCCGCATAACCCCCACGGTACGGCCGGGGACGCTTTTCCTGCCCATGCATTTCGGCGAAAACCCGACCAACATCCTGACCAGTGCCGAGGCCCTGGATCCCATTGCCAAGATCCCGGAGTTCAAGGTTTCAGCCGTCAAAATCCGGAAATTCAGCGAACAGATGGGGAAAATCCCCGAAGAAACCGGAGCTGCAGACCCGGTTGAAGCCGACGCCGCGGCCGGCAGCCGATAACCGGTCTTGTTTTGATGATGTCCGGTTGGCGGCGATACAGCCGCCGGGCCATGGGGAACGTGCAGGAATGAACCATTTGGCAAAACAGATAGGAGAGACGGTCGCATGAGCTTCAACGCCCTGCTCTACACATCGCTGGCGATATTCGGCATCGGCCTGCTTTACAAGGTCTTTACCTGGTTTTTTTTCAAGATCGGCTTTCAGGGCCACGAAGCGACCACCGGGCAGCGCGTCGGTGCGGCCGCCGCGGGGATTGCCGGCACGGTATTCAGTGCCAAGATTCTGACGCTGCTGAAGGTGTTTTTCGTAGATATCCTGCTGCAGATCCGGATATTGAAAACCGACGCCTTACGCTGGGTGATGCACATGCTGATGTTCTGGGGCTTCATGCTCCTTTTGCTGATGCATGCCATGGACCAGCTGATCACCGTCAATCTGTTCGGCAATTACCAGTCCACGGTCAACCCCTATCTGTTCCTGCGTGATTTTTTCGGCGCCATGGTGATCGCCGGTGTACTGATCGCTTTATACCGGCGCTTCATTCTCAAGGTGCCACGCCTGAAGACCAGCGGCATGGATGTTTACGCCATTGCCATCGTGGCGCTTATTCTGGTTTCCGGCCTGGTTCTGGAAGGCGTCAAGATCACCTCCCACAGCCGGTTTCAAAGCATGGTCGAAGACTACGGCGACCCCGATGACGCCGAGGCTGTCAAGGCCCTCGAAAGCCTCTGGGTAAAGGATTACGGCCTGGTTTCCCCGACCGTCAAGGGGCCTTTTGACCCTAAAGTGCTGGCCCAGGGACGCGAAGTGCATGCCGATAACTGTGCCGAGTGCCATTCCGCACCCCAGTGGGCTTTCATGGGATACGCCACTTCCCGGATTTTGAAACCGGCGGCGCTGGCGCTGGACCGCAGCGGAGGGCCCAACTTTCTCTGGTACCTGCACATTCTGCTGTGTTTCGCGGGGCTGGCCTATCTGCCTTTCAGCAAGATGTTTCACATCGTCGTGACACCTATCAGCCTGTTGGCCAACGCCGTGATGGACGAAGAGCACGCCAGTCCGGCCAACGTGATGACGCGCCAAGTCATGGAGCTGGATGCCTGTACCCACTGCGGCACCTGCAGCCTCTACTGCTCGGCCATGATGGCCTATGAGGCGCGCGGAAACGCCTATATCCTGCCGTCGGAAAAGATGACTTTCCTCAAGGCGCTGGTACGCAAAAAGGATCTGACTTCCCGCCAGCGCTCGGCCATCCAGGAGGGGGTCTACCTGTGCACCAACTGCGACCGCTGTACCGTGGTGTGCCCTTCGGGCATCAACTTGCGGCAGATGTGGCGCAAAGTGCGTGAAGATCTGGTGCAGCAGGGCGAGGCCGAACCTCTGGTGCTGTCACCCTTTTCGCTGGTGCGCGGCCTGAACCGCGAAGCTTTGCCTGCCAAGCTGTATGACCGCCCGCTGCAGAAGGTCCGCCGGGCGCTGGCCGGTGATTTCGACAAACTGATGGACCCTGCCCGGCCGCTTTCCCTGGAGGCGGCGGGCAACCCATCCGGAAAGCAACCGGAAAACGAAACTTTTGCCCACTGTTTCGGCTGCCAGAACTGCACCTCGGTTTGCCCGGTCGTGCAGAGCTACGAGGACCCGACGGCGCACCTCGGCCTGCTTCCCCATCAGCTCATGTGCAGCCTGGGGATGGGGTTGATGGAAATGGCTTCCGGTGCGCGCATGCTGTGGGACTGTGTGACCTGTTACCAGTGCCAGGAGCACTGTCCGCAGAACGTCAAGGTGGCGGATTTGCTGTACGAGCTGAAAAACACAGCCGTGAAGAACTGGGAAAAAGCACGCACAGTAGAAGATTCGGTCCCGGCCGGTGCAGCTTGAATTTTTAATCCATTGCGAGGTGAGATCCCATGTCCCGATACGCATTGTTTTTGGGCTGCAACATACCGGCCCGCGTCAAGCAATATGACCTCTCCGCCAGAGCCGTTCTGGAAAAGCTGGATGTGGAACTGGTGGACGATCCGCAGTTCAACTGCTGCGGCTATCCCATGCGCAACAGCGACCCGGAAGCGTATCTGCTGTCAGCCGCTAAAAACCTGGCGTTGGCTGAAAAACAGGGCCTCGACATGCTGGTTTTATGCCAGTGTTGTTACGGCAGCCTGAAAAAAGCCGCCCACGTGATGAAGAGCGATGATGCTGTGACCGAAGCCGTTCGTGCGCATTTGGCCGATCACGGGCTGTCCTACGAAGGGCAGACCCGCATCAAGCACCTGCTGTCGGTGCTCTACCATGATGTAGGCCTGGAGAAACTGAAAGAAAAAATTTTACGGCCTTACAAAAACCTGCATATCGCGGTCCATTACGGTTGTCATGCATTACGTCCCAGCGACATTACCGAGTTCGACGATCCGGTGGCACCCACGCTGATCGACGAACTGGTGGAGATCACGGGAGCCAAAAGTGTTGACTGGCCACTCAAGCTGGAGTGTTGCGGAGCTCCTGCCATGGGTATCAACGACGACCTCTCGATGAATTTGGCCCGCAAGAAACTGAACGACGGTAGGCAGGCCGGGGCGCAGTACCTGTGCACGGCCTGCCCATACTGTCAGATTCAATTTGATACGGTTCAGCAGATGATCCTCGCGCATGATCGGGAAATGGAAGCCCTGCCCGCCATGGTCTATCCCCAGATACTGGGACTGGGAATGGGTATCGATGGCCAGAAGCTGGGGATCGGGATGAATACGCTGGACATTACCGAGGTTCCATCGTTCTTAAGCAAGGAGTGAAAATGGCACAGCAACAAATCGGCGCAGCGTTGGTGGTGGGCGGCGGGATTACCGGCATGCAGGCGGCATTGGACCTGGCGGACAGCGGCTATTTTGTATACCTGGTGGAGCGGTCCAGCTCCATTGGCGGGATGATGTCGCAG
>JALSRD010000106.1 GCA_026984935.1 Desulfobacterales bacterium | reverse complement strand
CAAGGCGCAGGGCATGCAGCTGTCGTATACAGACGCAAATGCCCTGCAACACAGTAGAGGCGGTAAAATCGGCGCTCCCGCAGGGCAGACAATTTTGAAGTCAAAATGGAAGGTTTCCGAACATACCAATGACGCTAGAAAATATCGCGCTGCATCCATAGACAACCATGAGATAACATTGCAATTTTATATGTTTTCAAAATTGCCTGTGCAAGATTCAGGTCATAACATCTTATCGTTGGATCTGGTAGTTTGGATTGCAAAATCGAAACCAAACGGCATCTTTTTTCGCGGCATCAAGCGGAAAAAGATGCCTATATTTTTCATATTATCCCAAATTATCAATCGGATAGAAATCCTGTGGAAAGGGCCTAAAAGGTATGGCATAGGGATTGCCTGCTATCTGGTGGAATCAGGGTGGAGGGACGCAGCCTCAAATAGGCGGCAGTGCCGTGCTGGCCTGCCCGGGGCGGCGGCTTTGAGTGTCCGAAAGGAGTCCGTATGGCAAAAGACCTGTATGCATCAGCCCTGGGATTGGCCATGATGTTTTTCTGCGCAGCGGGGATCGCCGGCAACGTGTTTGCCTATACGCCGCCTGTCGGGATTCCAAATCCGGACTGGGGGGCGATCGGCAACCCCATCGATGCAGTAGCCCCCAGCCGGCCCTCAAACTGGCCGGATAATGATGCAGCCGGCTGCTACTACATAAATCCGGATGATCCGTCGGCAACCGATGCAGTGCAAACGGGCGATCTGACGGATGCCTATGGACACCGTTTCGGCTATCCGGATCGGCCGCGGAAAAGTGTTCCGGACTGGCACTACCCTTTTGCGCCCGGCGCTTACGTTGAAGTGCACGGCTCATTTCCCTCTCTGAACCCCAGCCATATACAGTATTCCTTCAACTGCACCGCAGCCCAACCCTGCTGGTTCAGAGGGACGGCCGACGACATGCCGAACATACGGGCGGATTGGTCCTACCGGAATACGCAGTATCTTTTCCAGGAGTACTTTGATTTTGACGGGAAGGGAACTGCCACCGGGGAGGCTACGGGCATCGTTTCCTATCCCGACGGCAATTCACATCATATCATTTTGAGAAACAGCGAACTGCACGACAGGATCTACAGCGGCAATTCCTCGGGGATCGGTATTTCCGCCGGTCTGGGGGACCAGGCGCCAAACGCAGTAACGCACGACATCATAATTTTCAATTACAATATCAGCCGCCTCGGCCAATGGGACGACTATGCCCATGACAATGATTTCCATGGAATAGGCCCCAACCTCTGGAACCGGTCCCACAATGAGTTTATCCATCATCTCTGGATACTGAACAGTGAATTCAGCTACCTGGGTGGGGATGGTGTGCAGGTGAACGCCGCAGGCGGTACGCATGGGCAGGAATCGGCCCTTTGGCGTGATCATATTCACCACCTCTACATTGGCGGCAACACAGCGCACCACAATCGCCAATCGGGATTTGCCAGTAAACAGGCCACGGATGTCATCATTTCCGAAAACGTTGTGCATGACATGCCCAGCACATCCGGTACAACGGGGACGGGCATCATGTGGATGTATGGAGCAAACAATATATGGGTGTTGCACAATGTAATTCATGACTGCCGTACGGGAATCAGACAATCCACAACCAACGCTGAAGGGCTGGAAACAAACGTTTATGTAATTGGAAACGTCATCTACAATATTCATCCGGGACCTGATGCGAATCCAGGTTCGCTCCAGAAGAACAGCCGCTTCAAAACCGGACAGGGCATTTCTTATATTCATCCCGTGGGCAATCGCTATACATACTACAATACAATATACAACTGCAGCGGCGGGATCAGCATAGCCGCGGACAGCCCAAGCTACACGGAGAATAATATTATTTCAAATATCGACAACGATGATGCGTTGATCTCGTTTCTCCCGATAAATATTCCGGCAAACAGCGCTACGATTGCCGGTTCCGATTTATGCCATGACCCGGATGTACAAAACTATTACTGGGATCGCGGACTGAAAACGAGCCTGGCTGAATTCCAGTCCGCAAGCGGCGGACAGGGATTGCACTTCATAGCAGCGGATCCGATGTTTGCGGACCCACAGGCCCATAATTTCACATTGAGGGCACCCTCCCCGGCCAGGGGGGCGGCTGTTGCAACGGGTGTGTTCGATAAATTTGAAAGTCTCTATGGCCTCAGCATTCGAACGGACATGGCCGGCCGCCCCAGAATGGACAGAGGCGGAGATGATATGGGCGCTTACGAAACAGACACCTCGGACTTCGTGGGCGATGTCAATGGTGATGGCCGGATCGGCCTCGATGATGTGATCCTCTCCCTGCAGATCGCCTCCGGCCAGGCTGCCGGCGCGGCCCTGCAACTGGAAGCCGACGTCAATGGTGACGGAAAGATCGGCATTCCGGAGGCGGTCTTTGGCCTGCAGCGCGTCTCGCGTGCCAGAAACGAATAATACGCCGGGTTCGCAGTTCGCGATCTGAGTCGCCGTCCGGTAACGCCGGCGCTGCGTGCCCGGCGCCTTGTACTTCCCGCAGGACAAGTTCAAAGGGGTTGTGGGCCCGGATGCGGCCAAAATGGATGCCAAGCCCATCTGCTGCATCAAACCCAAGACCCGCTTGTGATTCAGCACAGTCCCGCCTTTCCTTTTCAGGTCGTCGCACATCTTCCGCGTTTTGCAGAAAGGATGGGCGGCACCTTCCCGGCCGATCAGACGCATCAATTCCAAGTCTTCAATTGGCTCTGCCGGGGGTTTTTCCAAGCAGCCTGATCGGGGCCAGTTCCGCCGCCGGTACCGACGACAGATGCCCGGTTTCCGGTGGGCGCATCTGCCAGGGCCTTTTTTGCCGGCCATGTGCAACCCGACAAGCCGGCGGGGTGTTCGCCGCAGATTGCTGTTCGGCCCACAAAAGAATTTACAAAAAACACCCTATGGGTTATAATCCAAAATTTTCGTAAGACCGACGAAAAAAACAGGCGAAAGGGATTTTCGTGACCCAACCGTTTCCATTGGTGATCGCCACCCGCAATCCGGGAAAGATCGGCGAGCTCCGATCGCTTCTGTATGGTTTTGAAATTGATATCAAGGGATTAAGTGATTTTGGCGCCATCCCCGAAGTGGAGGAAGACGGCCGGTCCTTTGATGAGAATGCCTACAAGAAGGCGAGTTTCACGGCCCGTGTGCTGGGAATCCCGGCGTTGGCGGATGACTCGGGGCTGGAGGTTGCGGCCTTGGGCGGGGCGCCGGGGGTGCACTCGGCACGCTATGCCGGTGTGGATGCCGACGATGCGCTGAAATGCCGCAAGCTGCTCAGGGCCATGACCGGCATCGCCGACCGCCGGGCCGTTTTTACGTGCGTCATTTCAATCGCCGTACCCTCGGGCGCGGCACTGACCTATGAAGGGCGCTGCGAGGGCCTGATTGCGGAGGGCCCCGCCGGGAATCAGGGGTTCGGATATGACCCCATTTTTTATTTCCCACCGCTCGGGAAAACCTTTGCCCAGCTCAGCGCGGCCGAGAAAAACCGGGTCAGCCACCGGGGAAGGGCGCTTGCAGAACTCAAGTCCGAGTTTGACAAGGTAATCGACTGGATGCGGTTGCACATGTGAACGATGACAGGGGGTGGTGATGATCGAGGACCTGGTGCGTAAAAATCGCAGTTGCCGAAGGTTTTATCAAAATCGCAGAATCGACCTGGATACATTGAAGGGGCTTGTCAACCTGGGCAGACTGTCGGCCTCGGCCGGCAACCTGCAGCCGCTGACCTACGTTGTTTCCTGCCGGGAAGAGACCAACGCGCGCATATTTGCGTGCCTGACCTGGGCGGCTTACCTGAAAGACTGGTCGGGGCCCAAACCGGGCGAGCAGCCCTCGGCCTATATCGTCGTTCTGGGAAACACGGATATTGCGAAAGACTTCGGCTGCGATCACGGCATTGCCGCCCAGAGCATTCTGCTGGGTGCCCGGGACTGCGGGTTGGCCGGCTGCATGCTGGCCGCCATCGACCGCGGGAAACTGCGTCGCACGCTCGGTATTCCGGAAAACTACAAAATTCTGCTGGTGATCGCATTGGGTGCCCCCAAGGAAGACGTGACCATCGAGCCTGTGGGCCCGGATGGAAGCATCCGCTACTGGCGCGATGAAAAGGGCATTCACCATGTTCCCAAACGCGAGCTGGCGGATATCATTATCGACAGTTATGCATAGGCACCGCCGTCCGCAGCGGGGGGCGCTATGGTACGCCGTCCGCTCTTGAGCCGCCCCACGCCTGTGCATCGCCACTTCGCGCTGCGGCGCAGATAAGGGAGAAAAGATCCATGTTGGAGCTGAACAGAGGAATCGACATCGTCCGGGAAATCGGAGCCATTGATGGTATCGACGAGGCCCGCAAGCTGTTTGCCGCAAAGCTCGATGCGCGGAACTTCAGCAAACTCGAGCGCATTCAGAATGAAGACGTCCGCCTGAAAATCGCCAATGCCATCGCCATGTGCCGGCCACGGACGGTTTTCGTGCACACCGGATCAGAGGAAGACCGGCAGTTCGTGCGCGAGCTCGCGCTGCAAAACGGCGAAGAGAAAAAACTGCCCATGGAGGGCCATACCGTCCATTTCGACCTGCCCGATGAACAGGGGCGCATCATCGACCGTACCTTCTACATCGTCAACCCGGGCGAAACGGTTTCATCTTTGGCCAAAAAGATGGGGCGGAGCGCCGCCCTGGAAGAAATCCGGGAGAAAATGCAAGGCATCATGCGTGGCATGACCCTGGTGGTCGGGTTCTACATGCGCGGCCCCATCGGCGCGCCGGTGTCCAACCCGGCGCTGGAGATTACCAGTTCAGCTTATGTGGCCCACAGTGCCGATATCCTCTACCGTCATGCCTATACGCATTTCGACCGCGAAGTGAGCCGCCTGGGCCACTTTTACACCAACATCCACTGCCAGGGGCAGAACCGTCCCGAGGATCTGCCCAGCGCCCGGGTGTTCATGGATCGCAGCTGGCGCACGACTTTCAGCATCAACTGCACCTATGCCGGCAACACCTTGCTGCTGAAAAAGGGCAACCACCGATTCTCGGTGGACAAGGCGGTTTACGTCAACCGCGGAAAGGAATTATCCGAGCATATGTTTATCACCGGAGTCCGGGGACCCGGCGGCCGGGTGACCTGGATCGCCGGCGCGGCTCCCAGCGGCTGCGGCAAAACCACCACGGCCATGGCCGGATCGCACTTCGTGGGTGATGACCTGGCCCAGATGTGGATCGATGCAAACGGCGTGGTAAAATCCGTCAACCCCGAATGCGGTATTTTCGGCATCGTGGAGGATGTCAACTGGGAGGGCGACCCGTACCTGATGGAACTGCTGAGAAAGCCGGGCACCGAGGTGATCTGGTCCAATGTGCTCATCGACGAAAACGGGGTGCCGCACTGGACCGGGCATGGCGAGGAAGCGCCGTCCGCAGGCGTCAATTTCCAGGGGAAATGGGAGGAGGGCATGCGTGATGCCAGCGGAAAACCGGTCCCCATGTCGCATCCCAATTCACGCTGTACACTCTCGTCGTCGGCATTGAAAAACTATTCCCCCATGGCCGAGGATCCGGCGGGCGTGGAAACCCGGGTGATCACCTACAGCGGCCGCGACAGCGACACCATGCCGCCCGTCTGGGTGGCCAAGACCCCCCAAGAGGGTGTGGTCATCGGCGCCTGCATCGTTTCGGCCGCCACGGCCACCGAAGTGGGGGCCCGCGGCGTAAGGCGGGCGCCCTGGGCCAACGCGCCCTTCATTCCCGGGTCGCTGGCGGATTACATGGATGCCCAGTTCCGATTCTTCGCCAGCCCAGAGATCGCCGCCGACCGGCGGCCGCTGATGGCGGGCCTGAATTATTTCCTGACGGACGCCGCACGGGGTGGAACCTCGCCGCAGCTGTTGGGTGAAAAACGGGACGTTAAAGTGTGGCTGGCCTGGCTGGCCGGAAGGGCGCACGGTGAAGTTGCCGGCATTGCCACGCCCATCGGAGAGTTGCCCCGGTACAATGACCTGAAAAAGCTGTTTGCCACTGTGATCGACAAGCCCTATCCGGAAGACCTGTACGTGAAACAGTTCTCCTTGTACATCGACAACATCGTGGCGCGTATCGATCTGCAGTTGGAGGCCTATGCAAAAGAAACCGATATCCCGGCAACCTTATTCCAGGTATTGAAACAGCAGCGCAAAGCCCTGGCCGCCCTGCGCGAAACCTACGGGCCGGTGGTGACACCGCAGCAACTCGAAGCCTGTGCCCAGACCTGACGGTATACCGGAGTCCCTGCTGAAAACGGTTTTCAGCCCGAGGATGCTGGTGGCCCTGCTGATGGGGTTTTCATGCGGCCTGCCGCTGCTGCTCACGATAACGGTGCTGCAGGCCTGGATGAAAGATGCCGGCGTGGACCTGACGGTGATCGGGCTGATGGCGCTGGTGGGCCTCCCCTACACGCTGAAATTCCTGTGGGCGCCGTTGTTCGACCGCTATCGGCTGCCGTTCCTGGGCCGTCGCCGGGGGTGGCTGCTGTGCGTGCAGGCGGCCCTGATGCTGGCCATCGCCGGGCTGGGCCTGGCCGATCCTGAAGTGCCCTGGATGGTGGCTTTGGCCGCCCTGCTGGTGACGTTTTGCAGCGCCTCGCAGGACATCCTCGTCGATGCCTATCGGCGGGAGGACCTGCCCGATGCTGAACTGGGGCTGGGCTCTTCCCTGTATATCAACGGTTATCGTGTGGGCATGCTGCTGGCTTCGGGGGGCGGACTGATACTGGCCGACCATGTGTCCTTTGCATGTGTCTACCTGATCATGGCCGCCTGCATGCTGCCCGGAATGCTAACCACGCTGCTGGCGCCGGAGCCGGAGCTTGCGGCCGGCATGCCGGCCACCCTGCGTGCGGCCGTCATTGACCCGCTGATCGAATACTTCAGCCGCCGTGACGCCGTCTGGGTGCTGGCTTTCATCCTCTTTTACAAACTGGGCGATACCATGGCCAGCGCCATGACCACGCCGTTTTATCTGGACATCGGGTTTTCGAAAACCGAAATCGGGGCGGTGGTGAAACTCTTCGGCTTCTGGGCCACCATCGGTGGGTCGCTGGCCGGCGGTGTGTTGATGCTGCGCCTGGGCATCAACCGCTCGCTTTGGCTGTTCGGTGTGCTGCAGGCATTGTCCACGGCCGGTTTTGCCGTGCTGGCCAGAATCGGATACAGCCTGGCCGCGCTTTCGGCCGTGATCGCCTTCGAGAATTTTACCGGGGGTATGGGAACGGCCGCCTATGCCGCATTCATGGCCAGCATCACCAACAAACGCTTCACCGCGACCCAATACGCGTTGCTTTCCAGCCTGATGGGGGTGCCGCGTGTGCTGGCGTCGGCACCCACCGGGTGGATGGGCAAAACCATGGGCTGGGAGGGGTTTTTCATTTTCTGTACGCTGATTGCCCTGCCCGGCCTGCTTTTGCTGCAGAAATTCGCGCCGCTTGCGATTTTCCGAAGCAAACCGGTGTGAGGGGTTCATGAGCGCTGCGAAACGATCTGATATGCAGCCGGAGACAGGCGGCCAGGTGCCCGACCGCTTCCGGCGGCTGCTGGTGGAAAAGGAGAAGATCCTGTCCATGACACCGGAAGAGGCGCTGTCCCGTATCCTCGAAGCACCTCAGCCGGCGGCCCTGGTGCACGCCTTGGGGGATATGGACTTTCACTTTCTGGTTCAACAACTCGGCGCCGACAGGGCCCTGCCGTTGCTGGCGCTGGCATCCGACGGCCAGATCGATCATATCTTCGACCTGCAGGTCTGGCAGCGGGATCGTCTGGATACAGAGGCCGCCACGCGTTGGCTGGACAGGATGCTGAGCGCGGCGCCCGGCCGGCTGGCCCGCTGGGCCCTGCGCGGGGATGCAGCCTTCATCGAGCTGTATCTGTTTCGCAATATCGAGGTGATCGTGCGGGGGCATGACCAGGATCCCTCTGATTTCCCGGACGGTTTCGCTTCGCTGGACGAAACCTTCTATTTCCGCGTGCGGCCCCTGCCGCCGGCCGCAACCCCGGAAGACGACGCCTCCCAAGAAGCGGCCGCTGCCGAGCGGATGCAGCGCGAGAAAGTCCTGCGGGCGCTGCTGCAGTATATCGCGGCGTACGACTACCCGAAATACCAGCATCTTTTGCTGGAACTGGCGGCCCTGCTGCCGGCCGAAGCCGAAGAGGAGCTGTTCCGCCGGCGCAGTGTACGCCTGGCGGAAAAGGGATTTTTGCCTTTCGATGAAGCCCTGGGAATTTACCAGCCGTTGAAAAGGGAACAGCTGCGCCCCCTGCCGCAGACGGCGCACCGGAGAGAAGATGCGGCCACCCTGCGGTTTGCCGTGCCGCAGTATCCGCTGCGGATGATTGCGGGCGGATCCCCGCTGGCACGGGCCCTGCAGCTGGTGGCCGATGAGATGCGGCGTGGGCAGCTGCAGATGGAATTCGCCGGGCTGTGCAACCGGATTGCGGTCGCCGACAAGGTTGCCGTCGTCTCGCGGCAGCAGTTGGAGGATGTCGGCCGCAAGGCGGTGGCCTACGTGGGCATCGGGCTCGCGCACCTGTGCGGCGCTGCCGGGGCCGGCCGGTGGGCGCAAATATTGACGGATTACGGTCTGGTCCAGGTCTTCCGTGTGGGCTACGGCCGGGCGCTGGCGCTGAAATGGCGCGCCGACGAATGGCTGCACCGGAGCTGGTTCCGTGCGTCCGGGCTGGGCCTGTCTTTCTGGGACGAGGCCTGGATGGGCCTTTTGGGCGGATTGTTTTTAAAAAGGCCGCTTTTCTTTGACGCTTTTCAGGCCGTCGGGCACTACCGGGACTTTATGAATCTCGATGAAATCCGCCGGACCTCGGTGCAACTGGAGCGCATCATGGCTTTTGACACGCTCTTTGCGGCGCTCGATCTGCCTCCGGCCGGTTCCATGCTGGACACCCCGCTGACCTTCAAAAACCTCCTGCTGACGGCCTGGGCGCGGCATTACCTCGGGATGTCCGCTACCCGGACAGCGCCCATTGCGCGTGATGCCTTTGCACGCTTTTTTGCCGATCTCTTTGAACCTTCGTCGGGTGCAAGCAGTATCCGGCCGGCCATGAAAACCATTTTTCTGTCCTGGCTGAGCACACGCTCGGGCATGACGCCGGATGCAATATCATCCCGCCTGGCCCAGGCCCTGGAAGATCTGTTTGCCGAAGTCCAGGATGAATACGGCCGCCTGTCGCCGGATGACCTGGACCCGCGCTTTTTACCCCATTTTCTGCTGGATTAGAGCGCCCTCATTTTCCATGCCAGTGCCGTAGTCCCCAGAGC
The DNA here is from genome assembly GCA_026984935.1 of Desulfobacterales bacterium. Classification (GTDB taxonomy): domain Bacteria; phylum Desulfobacterota; class Desulfobacteria; order Desulfobacterales; family JALSRD01; genus JALSRD01. The sequence goes on along the minus strand of JALSRD010000106.1, from coordinate 92,551 downwards.
AGTGCCATCAGCGCCATGGCCGTGATGCCCGCCGAAACGGCCGCCGTCGCCCGGATGCCGCCGATCTGCCACACCCGCCCGCCGATGAGCGAACCGGACACACGGCCGAGGCCGGCACACGCGAAAACAGCGGACATGGTGGTGGCCCGCAGCTCCGGTATCAGTTCGGTGGCCAGGGAGATGAAGGCGACCATGGTAAACTCGAAAACCAGAAAGACGGCAAACAGGCTGGCCAGGGTCAGTGCCAGGCTGGGTGCGGCCAGCGGCAGCAGCAGGTAGCTGAACAGCGACAGGCACAGGCCGCTGCAGACGGCCCGTTTCAGGCCGATTCTGTCGGACAGGGCCGCCGTCAGGGTCTCACCCGCAAATTCAGCGGCACCCAGCAGGCCGGTTCCCATGCCGATGGCCACGACGCTCAGGTGGAAAGCGCTTTCCAGCCAGGCGCCGTAAACCACGAACAGGTTGTCATTGGCCATGCTGACGAAAAAAGCAAATCCCAGCGCCCCCAGTGCCGGGCGGTGACGGGCCAGTTGGCGCCAGGCCTGGGGCAGGGAGCCCGTGTGGCGGCCGGCCGGCCGGCACTGTCCATTGGCCTGGACGACCGTGCCGATGGCCAAAAGGCCCAGAAGTCCGGCGGCACCCAGTGCGAAAAAAGGTGACCGCCAGCCGAAGCGGGCCAGCAGCAGGCCGATCAGCGGGATGCCCAGCAGGGTGGACGCGGACCAGGAAAACTCCATCACACCGATCACCGCGCCGCGCTGGCGGTAGGCGACGCGTTCGCCCACGTAGGCCTGGATGGCCGGGTCGAAGATGTTCTTGCTCAGTCCCGCCAGCAGCAGGCACACCAGTACGGCGCCGTATGATGGGGCCATGCCGGCAGCCAGCATGCCGGCCGTCAGCATACCCATGGCACTCAGCATCATGACCCGGTATCCGAAACGGTCTGCCAGGGGGCCCGACAGCATGGCGAGCACACCGCCGGCCTGGTTGGCGGCGATCATCGATGTGATGGCTGTCAGGGGGACATTCAGGGCACGGCTGAAAGCCGGGGCAAAAGGGTAGGCAAAACGCCGGGCGGTGTTCAAAACGACCCGGCAGCCGGTGGCCACGGTCAGGATGATGACCAGTTGGCGCTTCCGGCCGCCTGCATCGCGGCTGTGATCAGGTGTCGGCATGCGGCGTCTTTTTCGTGGCGTTAAGCAGAGCGTGCGGGCCGGCAGGAAAAAGCAAGTCTGCCTTCACAGGCGGACCCGGTCGCCGTGCAGTCGGATGGATGGGAAGCGCGCCGTGTCCGTGTGGGGCAGGAACTTGGCGGCGCTGAAGCGGTTCATGAACTCCTGGTTGACGTTCAGTTCAAGATAGGTGATGCGGCTGCGGATGCGCTCGATTTTTTCCAGGCCGTCCGGGGATTGGAGCACCTGTCTGGCCCCGCCCAGGGAGCTGTTGCCGATGGCCTCGTAGCGCTCCAGCGGCAGGTCCGGCAGCATGCCCAAAGCGATGGCCGAAGCCGGATTGATGAAAGAGCCGAAGGTTCCGGCGATGTAAAATTTGTCCAGTTCCTCCAGGCGCATCCCGACGCTGGCCGTGATGGTCTCCAAAATGGTGTACATGGCCGCCTTGGAGCGGATCAGGCTGTCGATGTCCGGCTGCGAGATGGTCAGCGCCGTGCCGCTGGCCGATGCTTCGGCCGGCGCCAGCACCAGGTGATCGATGCCGTTTTCATCTTTGTACAGACGCTGGCCGCAGTTTTCGGGGATGAACTTTCCGCGGATATCGAGCATGCCGGCCAGGAAGAGCTGGGCGGCCAGATCGATGACCCCCGAGCCGCAGATGCCCCTGGGCGGCTGGTCGCCGATGGTGTGCAGTTCGAAGCGCCGGTCCGGCAAGTGGATGGTTACCCGGTCGATGGCGCCGGGGCCTGCCATCATGCCGATGCTGGCCACGCCGCTCTCCAGGGCCGGCCCGGCGGCGCCGGCACAGGCCATCAGCCAGTCGCGGTTGCCGACCACCACCTCGGCGTTGGTGCCCACATCCACCAGGATGGCGGGCGTTTCACGGCTGTCCAGGCCACTGCAGAGGATGCCGGCGATCAAATCGCCGCCGAAGTAGCTGCCGATGTTGGGAAAGACGATAACCCGCCCCGCTGGATTGGTGGACAAACCCAGTTCGGCCGGTTTGACCGGGTCCGGACGATTGACGGCCGGGATATAGGGCTCGCGGATAATCCAGCGCGGATCGAGGCCCATGAACAGGTGCGCCATGGCGGTGTTTCCGGCCACGGCCGTCAGGAAAATATCCGTCGCATTAAGCTCCTGCGCCGCACACAGCCGGGCGACCGCGTCATTGAGTCCGTCGACGATGAGGGCCTGCAGGTGCCGCAGCCCCCGGGGCTGTTCGCAGTAGTGGATTCTGGCCAGGATATCGGGCGCAATTTTGAGCTGGGGGTTGTCGAAGGCCGTTTCTGACAGCACCTGCCCGCTTTCCAGGTCGATCAGCTGCAGCACTACCCGCGTGGTGCCCAGGTCGACGGCCAGGCCGGCCATGGGGGATGGGTCGGCACCACCCTTAATGCCCGCAACCTGCCAGCAGGCGTCTGTTTTCAGCATGGCGCAGCGCACCAGGTGGCCGGAGTCGCGCAGCAGTTCAGGCAGTTGCCGTAAGACCGAAAAATCTATGGAAACGCACCGGCTGTTGAGCTGTGGCTTCAAGCTTTCGATCAGGCGTTCGGCGTCGGCGGTGTTGTTCTCCAGGCTGGGCCGGTGCACGGTTACCCGCTGTACGCAGCCCGCGGCCCTTCCTCCGACTTTATGTTGATGCTTGTTTGGGTCGTTGGCCATGGGAATCTTCTGCATCCTGTCGTTGGCGCATCAGCCGCCGCGCCAATGTCGCCCGGCCGCTGAAGGATTTCTCTGCCGGGCTTTGGCCGCCCGGTTCCGCATTCGGAAAAGGTTTCTATAGCCGCTCCACGATGGTTTTGACAAGCGCTTTCATCACCGGCCCGGCATGGCCGGCGATCAGGAAATCGCTCACCTTCCCGCTGAGCGCAGTCCGTTCGGGGTTGATCTCAATCACGGTGGCGCCGTTCTGGTTGGCGATGAAGGGCATGGATGCCGCCGGGTATACCGATGCCGACGTGCCGATGACCAGCATGACGTCGCAGTGCGCCGACAGCTGTTCTGCACGCCGCAGGCATTGCGGCGGGATCAGCTCGCCGAAAAAAATGCACTCCGGCCGCAGGATGCCGCCGCAGCGGCACCGGGGCGGCAGGCGGCACAGGTCGACTGCCGCCGTGGCAGTGCGCGCCTTGCACTTGATGCAGCGCTGCCAGGCAAAGTTTCCGTGGAATTCGATGACGTCCGTGCTGCCGGCGCACTGGTGCAATCCGTCCACGTTCTGGGTAATCACGGCCTGCAGCAGATTTTGTTTTTCCATCCAGGCCAGCGCCCGGTGGGCTTCGTTGGGGTCCGCACGGTCGAGGACCTCTTTCATGTCCTTGATCAGTACGCGCCACACTTTGGCGGGATCGCGCTGAAAAGCGTCGATGTGGGCGTATTCCATGGGGTCGATGGTTTCCCACAGCCCCCCTTTGCCGCGGAAAGGCGGAATGCCGCTTTCCACCGAAATGCCGGCGCCGGTCAGGGCCACAACCCGTCCGGCCTTGAGGATGGCTGCGGCGGCACGTTCCAGAAGCGGCGGGTCCGGTTTGTCTGCAGTCATGGTCAGGGCTGCCTCCGTTCCTTGGAGCGGCGGGCCGGCGCAAGGCCCGGTCTACAATGAAAAGGTCATGTCAGCGCCGACGGCAAAGCATTCCAGGGGTTTCCCCGCCGCGGCGATACGTCGGCGGCAGTCGTCGACGATGGCGTCCATCTGGTCGTCGGTGCGCTCCTGGTTCAAATGAAACAGGCCCAGACGCCGCACGCCGGCTTCGAGGGCCAGGTCCAGGACGTCAGTGTAAGCGGAATGCCCCCAGAGGATCTGCTGCTCATATTCTGCGGGTGTGTATTCGGCGTCATGAAACAGCAGGTCGGCGCCGGAGCAGAATTCAACATACTCTCTGTGCGAGCATCCTCCCGGATGGGTAAAGCCGAGTTCGTTGTCGGTCAGAAAAACGAAGGCCCTGCCGCCTTCGGTGAATTTGTAGCCGCTGCCCATGTTGGGGTGGGAAAGCGGGATCGGCCGGATGGTCACCGAACCGATTTTAAAGTCTGTCGGACAGCCTTGTTCGTAGACGATCCGGGCCTTGAGTGCCGAGTAGCGGACGGGGAAATTGGGCGGCGTCATGATGCGGGTGACCATGTTTTCCACGAATTTCTTGGGAAAGGGGCAGCGGTGCATGACGAATTCGGCGCCCTGATCGTATATGGGACTGAAAAAGGGAAAGCCCATCAGGTGGTCCCAGTGTGCATGGGTGATGATGAAATGGTATTTTCGGCGCTTTTCAGCGGCGAGCTTGTTGCCCAGCCGCCGGATACCGGTGCCGGCGTCCACGATGATGACCTCGCCGCTTTGGGCACGGATCTCCAGGCAGGTTGTGTCCCCGCCGTATTTCAAATATTCTCTGCCGGAAACCGGTATGGAGCCCCGCGAGCCCCAGCAAGTGATCTGCATGTCGCCTCTGTGCGGCCTCACGCCGTGCCGCCGGTTTTGCCGTAGAAAGTAAACCAGGTGCCCTCTTTGGACCAGGTCTGCAGGATGCGGTGGCCGTCCTGCAACAAACGGGTTTGGACCTGCTTGGCCTGGCTGCGCAGCAGGCCGGACAGGATGAACTTCTTTTGACGCCCGAAAGCGGGGGCGGCAATCAGGGTATCGAGCACGTCCATGTGCAGGTTGGCCAGCAGCAGGTCTGCCGGCGGTTCCATGAACTGTTCGGCGCGGCCCCGAACCGCCAGGACGCGTTCATCCAGGCCATTGTATGCAATATTGCGCCGTGCCGTGGATACTGCCAGAAAGTTGAGGTCCACGGCCAGTGTCCGTCGGCAGCCCAGGCGTGCGGCGGCAATGGCCAGCAGGCCGGTGCCGGTGCCCAGATCGAGGGCCGTCTCCGGGCCGCCTGCGGCGCAGGCCAGGTCGAGGGCCGCCAGGCAGTCGCGGGTGGTGGGGTGGGTGCCCGAGCCGAAAACCAGCCCCGGATCCAGCACGATGGGAATTACCGCCGAATCCGGCGCGCCAGCAGGCGGCGGTGCCTCCCACGGGGGCGTGATCAGGAATCTGCCGCAGCGAAAGGGCCGGCACGTGTCACCCTGCCACTGTTCGTAGGGGATCTGGAAAGTGTCCAAGAGGCTGAGCTGGGGCTGGGCCGCCAGGATTCTTTCCACCTGCTCCGGGCAGGGCCGGGAGAAAAACAGGAAGGAGCACCCGTCTTCTTCCCAGTTGCCGATCAATGCATCCAATACCGTCGGTGCATCTTTCAGGCGCCCCTGGAAATAGTAGATAAACAGCTCCCCGTACGGGCACTGCACCGGGGGACGTAAACGCGAATCGCCGGCTGGCATGTCATGCATTGCCGGGCAGCTGGTCCAGGTACCAGGCCAGGGGGTCTAACAGCGTGAACCCCAGCTTTTCCAGCTTGCGTTTGACCCGGCGGACATCCTGTGTCAGCAAATAGGGGAAAACCGCCCGTTTGTCCGTGTCGAAGTAGCGTGCCACCAGAATGCTGCCGAACGAAACCCCCTCTTCGGTAATGGCATCCACGATTTTTTTCATCTGTCCGATTTTTTCCTCCACCAGGATGCACAGCAGGGTGCCCGGTTCACCGATGCCGAGTACGTTGATAAAAGCGCGCATCAGGTCGCGCACGGAAATGATGCCTTTGACCTTGCCGCCGTCATCGACAACCGGAAGGGCGCCGACCTTCATTTTCTGGAGCAAAAGCAGGGCATCCTGGATGGTGTCGGCAGGGGTTATCGTCACCGGATCCGCCGTCATCACCTGGCGGACTTGCAGCGCGGCGGACTTCTCGGGAGCCGGTTGGGGGTCGGGTCCCCTGAAATAATCCGGCGGCAGGGCGCTGCGGATGTCGCGATCCGAAATAATACCCAGAAGCCGGTCGTGCGCATCGACAACCGGCAAATGCCGGATTCGGTTGGCCGCCATTTTCTGGTGGGCGTCGCGGACGTCGGCATCCGGCCTGATGGTGATGATTTCGTGCGTCATGGATTGGTTGACGAACATCGCGAATACTCCTTTTCAGCCCGGCGGCGCTTGGCCGGGACCGCGGGCGTCTATACCGGCCGGCCCAGCAAAATGGCCACATGGTTGGCGGCAAGCTCGCCCAGGCGCTTGAGATTGTAGCCGCCCTCCAGAACGGAAATCAAACGGCCGTCCGCGTGGCGCCGCGCCATTTCGGTGATGGTCTGCATGATGCGGGAAAAGCCGGCGGTGGTCAGCGAAATTCCCGACATGTCATCTTCTTCGTGGGCATCGAACCCGGCGGACACGAGGACGACCTGGGGGTTGAAAGCGTCGAATACCGGCAGGAAGTCTTCGTCCATGATTTTTTCATATTCCCGGTCGCCGCGTCCCGGCAGCATGGGGTGATTGCGCGTAAAACCGGTACCCGCGCCGCTGCCGGTCTCAAAGGCGCGGCCGGTGCCGGGAAAAGCGAAAGAGGGGTGTTCGTGCATGGAGTAATAGTAAACGCTGGGGTCGGCTTCGAAAATATGCTGCGTGCCGTTCCCGTGGTGCACATCGAAATCCACGATGGCCACGCGCTCGATGCCCCACTTGCGTTGCAGGTAACGTGCGGCAATGGCCACGTTATTGAAGTAGCAGAATCCCATGGCCTTGCCGGCCTCGGCGTGGTGTCCGGGTGGGCGGACCGCGCAGAAGGCGTTGTCAATTTCGCCTTCCATGAGCAGGTCCACGGCCTGCAGTACGCCGCCCACCGCCAGTCGGGCGATCTCAAAAGAGCAGCTGCACATCTGGTTGTCCGGGTAGTCGATGGTCGTGCAGCCGCTGGAGCACAGGCTTTCGAAGCGGCGCACGTACTCGGCCTCGTGGACCGCATGAATCCACTGCATTTCCGCCGGGCGCGGGGTGATCAGCCTCAACAGCGGCAGCAGGCCGGCTTTTTGGATGCCGTCATATACGGCGTCGACACGCCCGGCCGTTTCGGGGTGGTAATCGCCGGTGTCGTGCAGCAGAAAGCGCTTGTCGTGAACGAAGCCGGTTTTTTTCATGCGTTTCCCCAAGGTTTGGGGTCAGGACAACAGTTTGCCGAATATCCCGAAGGCCGCCTGCATGGCCGGGTTGTCTTCGGGGATCTGGATCGTGGGGCGCCCTTCCAGGTCGTAGCGGTAAACCGCCTCGTCTTCGGGAATGGTACCGGCCAGTTCGAGACCGTTGGTGTGGACCAGTTCCAGCATCTTGTCCGAAGGCGCCTCCCTGGCCTGGTTAATGACCAGGTAACTCTTGTCGACGCCGATGTTCAGTTCCCGGGCCAGTTTGTCGATACGGCCGGCTGCCTGCAGTCCGCGCCGCGATGTATCGGACACGATCAGGAGAATATTCACATTGCTGGTGGTCAGCCGGCTGATGTGCTCCATGCCGGCCTCGTTGTCCATGACGATATACGGGTAATTCCCGCTCAGGCGTTCGAGAAATCCGGTCAGCAGCGTGTTGGCGGCACAGTAGCAGCCGGCCCCTTCCGGCTGGCCCATGACGATCAGGTCGAATCCGTCGCTTTCGGCGATGGCCTCTTCCATTCGCATGGACAGAAAAATATCTTTGGTCATGCCGTTGGGGACCTTGCCCTTTTTCATCTCTTCGCGGGCGTTTCCAAGGGTGTCGGAGACCTCCAGTCCCAGGACTTCGTTCAGGTTGGCATTGGAGTCGGCATCCACCGCCAGAATCGGCGTTTTGCCTTGTTTTACCATATACTTGATGAGCATCCCGGCCACGGTGGTTTTCCCGGTTCCACCTTTTCCCGCCAGGGCGATTGAAAACGGCATGGTTCAGTTCCTTTCCGAAAATTAGAATCTCGTTAAAATCTAATAAATAAGGCAGCCCGAATGAACAGTCAAGCAACTTTTGGGCAGCGCGGGCGCCGCTTTTGCAACGGGCAGTTCGTTGGCAGGCGGCCGGCAGGCCGGCGGGGTGCAATAAAGCATTGCCTAAAAAGCGGTGAAACGCTATGAACAGGTCGTCATCGAAATGGCAGCCGGACGTTTGATGAATCGCCAATTCAACTCTGACAGAATCGCCAGAAGCCGGTTTCGAGTGAAATTCAAGATTTTTCGGTAAAAAGCGCTGTTAGGGGTGGCGTGCTAAAAATCCCGGGCTGTTTGGGGGGCGTAGCGACAACGTTCCTGGGATTTGGCTAAACGGCGCACAGCCGCCGAAAAGGCTTGCGCAAGCGGGAAGTCCGGACTTTTTTGGAAATCATCAACTATCAAATCTGGGAGGGCGCACATGGATTTTGAACTGGATCGGTCGCAAAAAGAGATTCAGAAAGCCGCACGTGAATTTGCCAAGGGTGAGTTTGACAAAAACCTGGCCTTGGAGCTGGAGGAAAAACACGCATTTCCGGAAAAAATATGGAAAAAAGCAGCGGAACTGGGGTTTATCGGGATCCATTTCCCGGAAAGCTACTCCGGTCAGGGGCTCGGTGTGTTGGAAAACATCATCATCGCCGATGCTTTCTGCAGCCAGGACTCGACCATCGGCAGTGCGGTTATTCTGGCTTCCTTTGCCTCCGAATGCGTGCTGCGGTTTGCCAGCGAGGAACTGAAGCAGCGTTTTCTGCCCAAGGTTGCCGAGGGGGAGATGCTCTCGGCGGGCGCATTCACCGAACCAGACCACGGATCCGACATCACGTTCATGGACACGATGGCCGTCAAAGACGGGGACAGCTGGGTGATCAACGGCACCAAGACCTTTATCACCAATGGCGGGCTGGCCGGCTTTTACTGCGTTTTGTGCCAGACCGACGCGGATGCCAAACCGGGATACCGTGGGATGAGCATGATCCTGGTGGAGGGGGACCGGCCCGGAATAACCGCCACAGACGTGGGCAGCAAAATGGGTATCCGCATGATGGCTACGGCCGAGGTGAACTTCAAAGATGTGCGCGTGCCGCTTTCCAACCTCATCGGCAAGGAGGGGCGCGGGTTCTACCAGGTTCTCGAGTTTTTTGATGAAAGCCGCATCCTGATTGCCGCCCAGGCCCTGGGTACGGCCCAGGGGGCCTATGACCGCGCCCTGGCGTATGTCAAGCAGCGCGAGCAGTTCGGCAGAAAGATCGCCCAGTTTCAGGTCACCCAGCACAAGCTGGCCGATATGGCCACCAAGATCGAGCTGGCCCGGCTGATTACCTATAAAGCCGCCTGGAATTTCGATCAGGGGCGCATCGACCCCAAGCTGACCTCCATGGCGAAGATGTTCGCGGCACGTACGGCTGTTGAGGTTGCCGATGAAGCCATTCAACTGCACGGCGGTTACGGTTACATTGCCGAGTACGAAGTGGAGCGCTTCTACCGCGACGCCAAGATCACCGAGATTTACGAAGGCACCAAGGAAATCCAGAAAAACACCATCGCCAGCGCAGTGCTGGGCAAGCTCAAGTAACCGCGGGGATGTTTATCCGGCGGCGGTCTTCGCCGGGGGCCACGGCTTGACGACGCCGAGCCTCCGGCGCCCGGGTGCTGCCGCCCTCCGGCTCCCGCCGTGCCGGGATAAGCAACACCCGTCCGGAAACCGGTATGCATAACGGTGTCGGCAAACCGCCGCAGGTCAATCTGGTGCTCGTCGGCATGCCCGGGGTGGGCAAGAGCACGGTGGGTGTGCTGCTGGCCAAACAGCTGGGGTACGGGTTTCTGGATACGGACATTTATATCCAGGAGCGCGAGGGCCGAAAACTGCCCGGAATTATCGCGGACCGCGGCATCGAAGGCTTTAAGAAATGCGAGGAGCGGGCCATTTTGTCGCTGGCTCCGTCCGCCCACGTGATCGCCACCGGCGGCAGCGTCGTCTACAGCCGCCGGTCCATGCAGCATCTCGGGCTCGGCGGGAGGATCGTCTTTCTCGACATTGCACCGGGCCTTCTCGCGCAGCGGCTCGACAACCTGGATGCGCGCGGTGTCGTGTATGCACCGGGCCAGACCCTTTCCCAGCTGTACCGCGAGCGCCATCCGCTCTATGTCCGCTATGCCGATATCACGGTGGTCTGCGACGGGTTGTCACCCGAAGAGGTGAAGGCTGAAATCATCGAGCACCTGGGTGGACTCCTGACATCGATCTAGGCTGTACCGGCCGGCTTGTCCATGGCCCGGGCGTGTGTTGACTGCCGGCCGGCCGCCTGGCGCCGGTGCGGGCTGTCCCCGCACGGCCGGCCACGCCGAAGTTGCGGCGATGTGGACCGAATTTTTTCCCGTCTCCCCGAACCCCTTTTCCCGGACAGTAAAATGATTATCATGTAGACGAGTCATTTAGTATCGACCCGGATGGTCGCTTTCCGTGCATTCAACCCTTTTGCCGAGGAGGTTGCCATGCGCATTGGAATGATTTCCACCTACCCGCCCATTGAATGCGGCATTGCCACCTACACCCAGTATCTGACCGAGGCCCTGCGAACGGAACGTAACGACATCTATCTCGTCGCGCATGTCGGCAGCAGCGGCCGGCAGGTGTTTCCCTGCTTTGACTACGAAGACGGCGATCTGGCCCAGAAAGCCTATTCCACCATGGTCCGCTTTACCCCGGACGTGGTCCACATCCAGCATGAGTTCGGGCTGTTCGGAAAATTTGCGGGCGTGTCCGTGGTGCCCCTGATTTTAAGGTTCCGCCTCACGGGCATTCCGGTTGTGGCGACCCTGCATACGGTGTACCGGGACCCTCCCGAGGCGCACCAGATGATCCTGCGCTCGATTCTGCTGCACGCCAACCGGATCATCGTGCATGAGGATTTTCAGAAGGAAATCCTCATACAGGCGGCTCCCTTTGCGGATCCGTCCCATATTCACGTGGTGCCTCACGGGGCCCGGGAACTGGACCCCGTGCCGGATGCCCGGGCGCAGCTCAACCTGCCCGCCGACCGGAAGATCATCCTGATGATCGGCTACTTCCGCCCCAGCAAGAACTTCGAGCTGATCGTGGACCTGCTGCCCCGCATTCTGCAGGCCTACCCCGATGCCGTACTGGTCGTGGCCGGCAAGACCCGCGGCAACGAGCACCTGCAGTACCGCAGGCATCTTCTCGGCAAAATCCGGCAGTCACCGGTCAACGATCATATTTACCTGATCCGCGGCCAGCTCAAACAGCAGACTTTCGACACCATTCTCTCGGCGGCCGACGTGATGGTGTTGCCGTACACCATCAATTCGCAAAGCGGCATCTTGGCCCATGCTTTTGCCTTCGGCCGTCCGATTGTGGCCAGCAGCAGCGGGGCCATGAAGGGCATTCTGGAGCGTTCCGGAGCCGGTCTGGTCAGTGAAAACAAAGATCAGTTCGTGGATAACATCGTGAAAATCCTGTCCGACGAAGCCCTCGCCGCCCGTCTTTCCGCCAATGCGCGGCGTTACGTGCGCGACTGCATCGGCTGGTCGCGAATTGCGCGTGCGCACATGCGGGTCTATCAGGGCTTTATCGACAATGCCTTTCTGGAATCGAGAACCATCTGGGTGGAATAAAGGGGAAATCAGCATGGAACAATCAATCTTGCATCCGTTCAGACGCTACCGCCGGAATCCCATCTTGAGCCGCAAGGATGTGCCCTACGCCTGCAACACGGTATTCAATGCGGCGGCCGTCAGATTCGAAGGCCGCTACCTGCTTGTGCTGCGGATCGAAGACCTTTCCGGCCGCAGCCACTTGACCAAGGCCTGGTCGGATGACGGTTACAATTTCAAGGTCGAAGAGCACCCCTGGATCACCCCGGCTGAAGATGCCGAATACGGTGTCTATGAGGCCTACGGGGTGGAAGATCCGCGCATCACCCGGATTGAAGATGCCTATTATATCACCTATACGGCCTTCGGACCCTACGGCCCCCGGGTCGCCATCGGCCGGACCTGCGATTTCAAAACGTTCGAGCGCCTGGCGCTGGCGACCGAAGTGGACAACAAGGATGCCGTTCTGTTCCCTGAAAAAATCGACGGGAAATACATGCTGATCGACCGCCCCGGCGGTTTCGGGGGCCAGCGCGGCGACATCTGGCTGCAGGAATCTTTTGATATGGTCCACTGGGGCCGCGCGCGCGTCCTGCTGTCGGCGGAGCCCGGCTGGGGGGGGTCCAAGCTGGGCATTTCGACACCGCCCATCAGAACAGAAAAAGGCTGGCTGGCGTTTTATCACGGTGTGCGCCGCACGCCGTCGGGCAACCTCTACCGGCTGGGGTGCCTGCTGCTCGACCTCCAAAACCCGGCCCGTGTGATCGGCTACACGCCGCATTTCATCTTCGGCCCCGAAGAGATCTACGAACGCACGGGCGACGTGCCCAATGTCATCTTCCCCTGTGGCCTCATCCTGGAAGAGGACGGAATGCTGAAGATGTACTACGGGGCGGCCGACACCCACATCGCCCTGGCCGAGGGGCGCCTGCAGGAAATCCTGGCGCTGTGCAGCGCCTGTTCCGGGAAATAGCGTTCTGCGTCGGCGGCGGTCCGGCGATCGGCAAAATTCGGCCGTCGGCCTGAACGCCTACAGCACTGCTGCCACCTGTTCGAAAATGGGAAACAGGCCGAACAGGCCCCCGGTGTGGTAAAAAACGATGCGGCTGCCGAAGGCGTGCCGGTTTTTCTCCAGTTCCGCCAGCATGCCGAAAAAAGCCTTGCCCGTATACACCGGATCGAGGACCACGCCCTCTAGGCGCGCCAGTTCGCAGATGGCGCGCAGTTCCTCGGGCCGCGAGAGGGCATATCCCCTTCCCACGTAGCCGTCGATGATCTCGACGGGGCGTGCGGGTTTTGCGGCGCCGCCTTTGAACTGGGTTTTGAAAAAGTCGGTGCAGATTCCGTTGATCACCTGGACGAAATAGTCGCGGTCGTTGCACACGTTGACGCCCGCCACCCGCACGTCCAGATTCAGCAGCTGCGCGCCCAGCAGCAGTCCGGCCGTGGTACCGCCCGATCCGGTGGCCGAAATAACGGTGGTCGGCTTGACGGGCCCGCCGTCGATTGCGGTCAGGTCGGCGGCCAGCTCGGCCATGGCGCGCACGTAGCCCCAGGCCCCCAGGGCCGTCGAACCGCCTTCGGGGATGATGTAGGGCTTTTTGCCGGCGGCGCGCAGGCGGTCGGCCTCGCGTTGGAACAAAACATCGCGCTGCTGGTATTCTTCCGGCGTGACCCACACGATCTCGGCGCCGGCCATGCGGCCCAGCAGGATGTTGCCGTCCGGCGCCGGTGGATGGTCCGGGTCCGGCGTGCGCAGCAGCAGCAGCGATCCCAGGCCCACGCGGGCCGCTGCCAAGGCCGTGGCACGGCAGTGGTTGGACTGGGCGCCACCGCAGGTCAGCACCGTGTCGGCGCCGTTGGCCCTGGCATCGGCCAGGATGAATTCCAGTTTGCGGATCTTGTTGCCCGAAAGGGCGCTGCCGGTCAAATCGTCGCGTTTGAAAAAAACCTCCACCCCCAGCTTGCGGCCCAGACGTGACATTTTCTGCAGCGGTGTCGGAATGCGCGCCAGTTCGATGCGCTCGGGGTAGTTCAGCGGTGCGGTGTCGTGCATGGCCATTTTCCTCCTTGATGACGTGATGCGTGGCGGCAAAGCACTGTATGGCTATACAGTGGGCATTGCTAGTCCGAGAGTCTAAAAAAGCATAACACAAACCCGTTGCTGGCGGCAAACGCCGGAAAGCCCTCCCAGCGACGGGCGGATTTAAGGATTGCCGGCGTAACCTTCCGTCCCCGGCCTGTCACAGGCATCCTGAGCGCTGGCTTGGTGCGCAGACAGGGCAGTTGAGAAAAGCCGCAACGAAATTTTCAGATGGGCCTTGTTGACAATCGCCCGTCGGTGATTATTTATTTTCTGGGAAAAGATGCCGCCGGGGTTTTTCTATGCGGTATCCATTCGATTTTCTTTGATTATTTTTCAGAGCGGAGGGGTTTATGAAAGGTAATCACAAAGAAAATACCGGCTTGCGCCAACTCTACGAGACCTGCCAGAAAGCCTTCCGGATTCCGGAAAACCTGAACTACTATTCTGTTGAAGATTTCAAAGCCGCCGAGCGCCGTTTTATCAAACATGCCATGCTCTGTGGCTGCGTCGACCTTTTCGGCCTGGCGCACCCCAAACCCCAGTAATGCGGAATGCACGGTAACAGAGCGGATTCGGACAACATTTCCCGGCCGCACCGGATGCACACAATATATATGCGTGCCCGGACATGGAAATCGACACGGAACCTGAGGGTTGCGAAAAACATAATTTATCGGACAGGAGGTTTTGAACAAGATGAAAATCAAGCCGTTGAACGACAGGGTACTGGTACTGCGCGTGGAAGAGGAACAGAAAACCGCCGGAGGCATCATTATCCCGGATACCGCCAAGGAGAAACCCCAGGAGGGCAAAGTTGTGGCCGTGGGTCCCGGGAAAATGGATGACAGCGGCACGCGCACGCCTCTGGAAGTCAAAGTCGGGGACCGGGTTCTGTTTTCCAAGTACGCCGGGAACGATATTAAAATCGATGGCGTGGAGCATGTGTTTATGCGCGAAGACGACATCCTGGGGATTCTGGATTAACGGACACCAACACAGGAGGTAAACATCATGCCTGCAAAGATGATATGTTACGGCGCCACCGCCAGGGAGCATATGCTGGCCGGCGTCAACGCGCTGGCCGACGCGGTAAAGGTTACCTTGGGGCCCAAGGGGAACAACGTGGTGCTCGAAAAGTCCTTCGGCGCGCCGCTGGTCACCAAGGACGGGGTCACGGTAGCCAAGGAAATCGAGCTCGAGGGCAAATTCGAAAACATGGGCGCCCAGATGGTCCGGGAAGTGGCCAGTAAAACCAGCGATGTGGCCGGGGATGGCACCACCACCGCCACTGTACTGGCCCAGGCGATTTACGCCGAGGGCCAGAAACTGGTGGCTTCGGGGGTCAACCCCATGTCGCTGAAACGCGGCATCGACAAGGGCGTGGAGGCTGCCGTGAAAGCGTTAGAGGGCATCTCCAAACCCATCAGGGACAAGTCCGAGATCGAACAGGTGGGCACCATTTCCGCCAACAACGACCCCAAGGTGGGCAAGATCATCTCCGAGGCCATGGAAAAAGTCGGCAAGGAAGGCGTGATCACCGTCGAAGAGGCCAAAGGCATGGAGACCACTCTCGAGGTCGTCGAGGGCATGCAGTTCGACCGCGGATATCTCTCCCCGTATTTCGTGACGGACGCCGAAAAAATGGAAGTTGTACTGCAGGATCCCTATATCCTGCTTAACGAAAAAAAGATCAGCAACATGAAAGACCTGGTGCCGCTGCTGGAGCAGATCGCCAAGACCGGCAAGGGCCTGCTGATCATCGCCGAAGACGTGGAGGGTGAGGCCCTGGCGACGCTGATCGTCAACAAGCTGCGCGGTACGCTGCAGGCCGTGGCGGTCAAGGCGCCTGGATTCGGTGACCGGCGCAAGGCCATCCTGCAGGACATCGCCGTGCTGACCGGCGGCCGGGTTATTTCGGAGGAGCTGGGCGTCAAACTGGAGAACATCACCATCGGCGACCTGGGCCGCTGCAAGCACGTCAAGATCGACAAAGACAACACCACCATCGTGGACGGCGCCGGCAGCCGGGAAGACATCGAGGGGCGGGTCAAACAGATCCGTGCCCAGATCGAGGAGAGCACATCGGACTACGACCGCGAAAAACTCCAGGAACGCCTGGCCAAACTGATCGGCGGTGTCGCCGTGATCAATATCGGGGCGGCCACCGAAACCGAGATGAAGGAGAAGAAAGCCCGCGTCGAGGATGCCCTGAACGCCACCCGCGCGGCCGTGGAAGAGGGCATCGTGCCCGGCGGCGGCGTGGCGCTGATCCGGTGCCTGAAAGCCTTGGGAAAAGTCGATGTGTACGGCGAAGAGCGAAACGGGATTGCGATTCTGCAGCGCGCTTTGGAGGAGCCCTTGCGGCAGATCGCCGAGAATGCTGGGCACGAAGGCTCCATCGTGCTGGCCAGGGTGCGTGACGGCAAGGGCGATTTCGGGTTCAACGCCGCCAGTGAAAAATACGAGAACCTGCTGGACGCCGGCGTCATCGACCCAACCAAGGTGGTGCGCTCTGCTCTGCAGAATGCGGCCTCCGTATCCGGACTGATGATCACCACCGAGGCCATGATCACCGAAAAACCGGAAAAGAAGAAAGCGCCGGCGCCTTCCCCGGGCATGGATGAAGACATGTACTAGGGATGTGCTGAACGCAAGTGCCGCCGGCGCCTTTGTCTTTTCCGGGTTAAAGGGAAGAACGTGCGCTCCGCGCGGCGCAAAGTGCTTCGACGACCACCATGTCGGCAACTGCCCCATCGGCCGCCGAACGGTTACCGCTTTCGGCGGCCGATGGCGTTTAGGGCGCCGTCGCATCCGAAAGCATACGGCGGGACAGTGACGGCGGGCGCCGTTACCACCGGAGATGAAACCATGAATATGCACCTGTCTGGACGAACTGGAAAACTGTTTTACGGCATCGTGACCCTGGTAATGCTGGTGGTCTGGGCCGCGGCGCCGGGACCGTCACGCGCCGATGAAGCGGCCTGCCGCGAGAAGAAGCCGGCCCGTCTGATTCGCATGGCTGTGGAGTATCCGGGCGTGGTGGTGCCCTTGGGCGACGATGTCAGCATGGACGTGATCTTTACCAACAAAGGGCGTTCGGATGAAGACCTCGATGTGCGTGTTGCCCAGGTGCCGCCGCGCTGGAAAGTGCGGCTCAAAACCTACCGCTATACCGTCACCGGCGTACACGTGGCTTCCGGAGAAGAAAAGCGCATCACCTTCGAAGCCCATCCCTCCAAGCAAGTGACGCCGGGAGACTATCTATTTTTGGTCGCCGCCCGTACGCCCGACGGCAAATTCAAGTTCCGTCGGCGCATACAGGTTACGGTCAGGCGCAAAAACACCGGTAATGACGAAGTCAAGGGCGTCAAGCTGACCACGTCCTACCCGGTGTTGCGGGGGCCGTCGGACGCCAAATTTGAATTTTCGCTGGACGTGGAGAGCAAGCTCGACAAGGATGCGATTTTCGACCTGTTTGCCAAGGGCCCCGAGGGTTGGGAGATTAACTTCAAGCCGGCGTACGAATCCAAGTACATCTCGAGCCTGCGTCTGAAGGCCGGGCAGAGCTCCAGCGTGGCCGTTGAGGTCAAGCCGCCGCCGCAGGCGCCCGCCAGGGAATATCCCCTGCATATCCGGGTGAGTTCCGGTGACGCCCGCGCCGAAGCGACGCTCAAAGTCGTGCTGACGGGCACCTACGCCCTGGACGTCGGCACGCCCAACGGGCTGCTCTCGCTGGATGCCCACCAGGGGAAACCGGCCAGCCTGTCCTTTTACGTCAAGAACACCGGTTCGGCCGCCAACAACGATATCAAGTTTTTATCCTTCAAACCGGAAAACTGGAAAGTGACGTTCAAACCGCAGAAAATCACCACGCTCCAGCCCGGCGAACTCAAACAGGTCGAGCTGAGCATCACGCCGTACAGCGAAGCCCTGGTGGGTGACTATGCCGTCAATGTGCGTGTTGCCGGCGAAAAAGTCGAAAAGCCGCTGGAGTTCCGGGTGACGGTCAAGGCCTCCTCGGCCTGGGGCTGGATCGGCATCGGCATCATTCTCGCCGTGGTGGGCGGCCTGACCGTTCTCTTCCGCAAGCTGGGAAGGCGTTGAGATGGATGCTGAAAACGTCATCGCAACACGGGAACTGACCAAGCGCTACAATGGCCAGGCCGCCGTGGACGGGCTGACTTTCAGCGTGCGCGCGGGTGAAGTTTACGGTTTTCTGGGGCCCAACGGCGCCGGCAAGACCACCACCCTCCTGATGCTGCTGGGGCTGACCGAACCCACCGGCGGCCAGGTGCGCGTCATGGGCATCGATCCGGCCCGAGAGCCCATCAAGGTCAAGCGCCAAATCGGCTACCTGCAGGAGAACATGGGGTTTTACCGCGACCTGAGTGGCTGGCAGTCCCTGAATTATATCGCCGAACTGAACGGTATATACGGCGCGGATGCCCGTGCGCGCATTGAAGCCGCGCTTGTACAGACCGGCCTCGAAAACGAGGCCCACAAGAAGGTGGGCGCTTATTCGCGCGGCATGCGCCAGCGCCTCGGGTTTGCCGAGATCCTGCTGAAAAACCCGCGCATCGCCTTTCTGGATGAACCCACCCTGGGCCTGGATCCGGATGCCACCAACCGCATGCTGGAAATGATCCAGGATCTTTGCCGCCGGCAGAAAATGACCGTCTTGCTGTCTTCCCACCTGCTGCACCAGGTGCAGCGCATCTGTCACCGCGTCGGCATCATGATCGGCGGGCATCTGGTGGCCGAAGGTCCCATGCAAAAGCTGGCCGCCGAAAAACTGGGCGTAGGGCAGGAGCAGTACACACTGGAAGAAATCTACATGAAGTACTTCAAGGAGAGTTGAAGCATGCAGGGCTTTGGCGCCATTTTGAGAAAGGAACTGGCCGATCATTTCAGCAGCTACCGCTTCCTGATCCTGTTTGCCCTGATCGCCATGGTCAGCCTGGTTTCCACTTACATGGTGGGGCTTGATATCCGCCACAGCCTGGAAGGGGCCGCCAAGCCGCGCTTCGTCTTTCTGTTGCTTTTCACCGCGTCGGGAGTGGGCTTTTCACTGGTGCAGTTCGTGGCCTTTTTCGGGCCCCTGATCGGCCTGATCCTCGGATTTGACGCCATCAACCGCGAGCGCAATGAGGGCACGCTCAGCAAGCTGCTGGCGCAGCCCATCTACCGGGACGCGGTGATCAACGCCAAGTTTATGGCGTCCGTTTTCATCATTGCGCTGATGTTGGTCTCCATCGTACTGGTCATTTCGGGGCTGGGTCTGATCGTCATCGGCGTGGTCCCCGGGCCCGAGGAAATCCTGAGGATCGCGGTTTACCTGTGCATCAGTATCGTCTATATTTCCCTCTGGCTGGCGGTGGCGATCCTGTTTTCGATTCTTTTCCGCAGCATATCCACCTCGGCGCTGTCGATGCTGGCCGTCTGGATCTTCTTTACCTTTTTCGTTTCCATGGGGGCTTCCGCCATTGCCGGCGCACTGGTTTCGGGAAGCGCCGCCGACAACCCGGCGGCCATCGTGAAAAGCGCGCGCATCCAAAATGCGATCCTGCTGGCATCGCCCATGGAACTGTACAACGATGCGACTTCCACCATCATCGACCCCATGCGCAAAACCACCCGCAAACTACTGCAGGTGGGTGTCATGGAACAGATCTCCATGTCCCGCTTTTCGGGCCCCCTGCCGCTGTCTGCGAGTATCCTGGTCGTCTGGCCCTACATCGTCATGCTGCTTGCGCTGATGCTGATCAGTTTCGGCATTTCCTACGCCGTGTTCATGCGCCAGGAGATCCGTTCGCTGTAGCGCCCCAACGGGGAAATCCGCCGCACGGAAAATCGGCCGGCAGGATCTGCTTGACAACCCGGAGCGCCGTGCGCTATGTAGGCAACCTTACGACAGGTGCGCGGCGCGCAGCACCGGTGGTGCGGCCGGCCGCGATAAAAGGAAAGATGGTGCAAAGCCATCGCAAGCCCGTCATTGCTGTAAGCGGGGACGACCGCCGCGAAAAGCCACTGGGTTCACCGGGAAGGCGCGGCCAGTAGAAAGATCCGCAAGCCAGAAAGCCTGCCTGCCGTAATCGGCGGTGCCGTTTTTTTAAACCGACCGGCACCGGCCGCCGTCGGATCGCTCACTGGGAAGCATCCGTATCTTTTCATTCGTTGAGGCGTTTTTGACGAAGGGACGGATGCGGCATGGCTCCAGTGCTGTCCATAGCTCCACTTTCGACATCTGCAACTTCCCTGTCCCTGCAAAACCTTGGTGGTATTTCCAGCCGCAAGGCGGCGCCTTATTTGCAAGTTGCACCCCCATCATTTCAAGGAGTATCTCCATGCTGACCCCTGAAGACCGTCGCTTCGGCGCCCTCATCACGCACCTGATCGCCGGCCGCGACCTGGACCGCAGACAGACCCGGGAGGCTTTTACCGGCATTTTGCAAAATTCGGTGACCGAAATGCAGCAGGGCGCCTTTCTGGCGGCGCTGGCAGCCAAGGGCGAAACCCGGGCCGAGGTGGCCGGCGCCTGGGAGGCCATCTATGCACTGGATACCTGCAAAGTCCATGTGCCGGCCGGACAGCCGCTGGTGGAAAACAGCGGCACCGGCATGGACACCTTTAAGACCTTCAACATCAGCACAGCGGCCGCTGTGGTTGCCGCGGCCGGCGGGATCCGCATGGCACGCCACGGTGCGCGGGCGATTACGTCGGTCTGCGGTACCGTGGACATGGCCGAAGCCCTGGGCGTGGACGTCGAGTGCAGCGCCGCACAGGTGGCCGGCAGCATCGAAAAGGCCGGCATCGGACTGTTCAACGGCATGAGCCCCCGCATCCATCCGCGTGCCCTGGGCCGCATTCTTTCGCAGATCGGTTTCGGGTCTACACTGAATATCGCGGCTTCGCTGGCCAACCCGGCGCTGCCCAGCCTGGGTGTGCGGGGCGTGTACAGCGCCGATATGATCCGGCCGGTCGTCGAAGCCATGCAGGCCATCGGCTACCGGCGGGCGCTGGTGTGTTACGGCCGGATCGGCCGATCCGGACAGGGCATGGACGAAGCATCCGTGTGCGGCACCACCGATTGTGCCGAGCTCCTCCCGGACGGCGGTATCCGTCAGTTCAGACTGCGGCCGCAGGATGCGGGGCTCGCAGCGCACCGGCCCGACGATCTGGCGCCGGCAGCCTCCATCGATGTCGAGGCGCGGCGCCTGGTAGCGCTGATCAGCGGACATGAGAACGGCGTACGCCGGGATGCCGTGTTGTTGAACGCCGGCCTGATTTTCTATGTCGCCGGTGCGGCGCCGGACATTTCCGGCGGTGTCCGGCAGGCGGCCGCCGCCATAGACAGCGGCGGCGCCCGGGAGGTGCTCACGAACTGGGTGCAATACCAGAACACGGATCCTTCTGTCGGACTGGCAAAGCTGGCGCCGCTGATGCGGCCCTGAGACCGTGGTCTTTTGAGCCTGAAAGCCGCCCGACGCGGAAAGGCGGGGGACATGGAACTTTATGTGATTAAATGTGGTGAAGATTACGTGCGCGTGAAGCCGGACCGGTATGCAGTCTGTGGCCTGGACAAGGCCAGCGTCTTTCCCGCCGACCGGATCGGCACGGTCCAGGCGCACGTGCGGCGCATGCGGCGGGAGAGCCGCTTTGCGGCCGCCGCGATATACAGGCTGAAGATTACCGCAACACCGCTGGACGGCACACCGCCGCCGGCCGATGAAAGGTAGGCAGAGATGAAACTGGTACTGACCGGGTTGCAACGACTGGAATTCATGCCCGCGGAAAAACCCGCGGCGACCGGCGAAGACGGCGACGTGGTGCTGCAGGTCACCCACTGCGCTGTCTGTCGCACCGATGCCAAGATGTGGCGCGACGGGCATCGCGATCTGGTCTTCCCGCGCGTTTTGGGCCATGAGCTGCTGGCCGCGGACGACAGCGGGCAGCGCTTTGTGGTTTGGCCGGGCCGGGCCTGCGGCAGGTGCCCCTACTGCCGCAGCGGCCGGGAAAACCTCTGCGAAAACATGCGCATCATGGGGTTTCACATCGACGGCGGGTTTTGCGACAGCGTTGCGGCGCCGCGCGAGAACCTGATACCCGTACCCGCGGACCTGCCCGCGGCGGCCGCCTGTTTTGCCGAACCCACGGGCTGCGTGTTCAATGCCATGGATATGCTCGATCTCGCTGATGGCGAAAAACTGATCATTTACGGCGGGGGTACGCTGGGGCTGATCGCCGCCATGGTTTGCCTGGAAAAGGGTGTGCGGCCGCTGGTGATCGAAAAAAACGCCCGTAAGGCGGCCCGGGCGGCCAGGTTTCTGGAGCAGACCGGCATTGCCTGCGTGCCGGACACGCACATGGCGGACTTTGACGCCGCTCTTACGGCCTGTCCGGACCCGGCCGCCTTCTGCCGCGCGGTTGCCAAACTGCGCAAGGGTGGCCGGTTGGCCTTTTTCAGCGGGCTTGACAAAAACGGGCACATCGAAACCAACCTGCTCAACCTGGTGCATTACAGGGAAGTGCGAATCTGCGGCGCGTACGGCCTGACCCGCAGCGACATGCATGCTGCGCTGGGGGTCATCGCCGAAAAAGCGCCGCTGTTCGAACACCTGGTCGAGCGCATCGTGGCGCCCGATGCGGCCGCAGACCTGATGCCGGCGGTGCTGTCGGGCGATTTTTTCAAGTTCATCATTCGTTTTGACGCGCCGCCGGAAGCGGCCGCCGGGGCGCGGCCCGGGCCGGCCCGGGCTCAAGGCGGCAAAACGCCGCCGCAGAGCGTGGCCGCACCGCCGGCCGGCGATGGCCCGGGTGCGGTCATCGAATCCATTCGCCCGCTGTCCAAAGACCTGCAGCCGGCGGCACAGGAAAAAATCGACAACAAGACCAAGCCGCTGGGCGCCCTGGGGAAATTAGAGGACCTGGCGCTGCAGATGTGCCTGATTCAAAACAGCCTCGCTCCGCAGGCCGCTGAAAAGGCCCTCTTCGTCTTTGCCGCCGACCACGGCGTGGCCGAAGAGGGCGTCTCCGCCTACCCGGCCGAGGTCACCGGCGAAATGGTCAAGAACTTTCTGGCCGGCGGCGCGGCCATCAACGTTTTGTGCCGTCACCACGGCATCGACATCCGTGTGGTGGACATGGGGGTCAATGCCGGCTTCGAGCCCCACCCGCGGCTGGTGGATAAAAAAATCCGCCGCGGCACGCGCAATTTTGCGCTGCAGCCGGCCATGACCGCGCAGGAGGCCCGCCGCGCGCTTGGCGCCGGCATGGACGTTTTCTTTGATCGGCAGCGGAAACGCCGGATCGCTATTCTGGGATTGGGGGACATGGGGATTGCCAACACGACTTCGTCTTCGGCCATCATCAGTGCGGTGACCGGGATTTCGGCGCTGCAGGCCACCGGCAGGGGCACCGGCATCGATGACCAGGGCCTGGCGCACAAGGCCGAAATCATTCAGAAAGCCCTGGACTTCCACCGGCCGGACCCCAAAGACGGGTTCGATGTGCTGCAGAAGGTGGGCGGGTTCGAAATCGCCGGTATCGCCGGGGCCGCCCTGGCGGCCGCCTCGCAGCAGGTGGCCGTGGTGCTGGACGGTGTGATCTCCACGGCCGCAGGCCTGATCGCCTACCTGATCAATCCGGATATCAAAGGCTACCTGATCGCCGGCCATCGTTCGGTGGAGGCCGCCCAGGCGGCTGCCCTGGCCCATATGGGGCTCGAGCCGGTGATCGATTTTGGCATGCGTCTGGGGGAGGGCACGGGGGCCGCCCTGACCATGGGCGTGGTCGATGCGGCCTGCCGTATCATGCGCGAGATGGCCTCTTTCGAATCCGCCGGGGTGTCCCAGAACCTGTAGTGCGGCACGTGCCGGGCCGCCGGCCGTTCACGGGGGGGCGGAAAAGTGCACGCCGCCGCCGGCCCCGCGGAGCGGTTCAGAATTCTAAATTTTTCGGTGTGCGCGGAAAGGGAATCACGTCGCGGATGTTGGTGACGCCGGTGACCATCATCAGAAAACGCTCGAAACCCAGGCCGAAACCGGCGTGGGGTACGCTGCCGAAGCGGCGGATGTCCAGGTACCACCAGTAGTCCCGCTTGTCCAGGCCGGCTGCGGCCATGCGTTTTTCGATGACCTCCAGGCGCTCTTCGCGCTGGCTGCCGCCCACCAGTTCGCCTACCCGCGGCACCAGCAGGTCCATGGCCGCCACGGTGCGGCCGTCGTCGTTGGCACGCATGTAAAAGGGCTTGATCCCGCTTGGGTAGTCGTAAACGATGACCGGCTTTTTGAAGTGCTGCTCGCATAAAAAACGTTCATGTTCAGTCTGCAGGTCCTTGCCGAAAGCCACCGGATATTCGAAGCGCCGGCCTGCTTTTTCCAGGATACGGACCGCCTCTGCGTAGGGTAGGCGCGTATAGGGTTCGTCGACGATACGTTCCAGGTCCGCCATCAGACGCTTGTCCACGAAACGCGCAAACAGCTCCAGGTCGGCGCGGCAGTGTTGCATGACATGGGCGGTGACCTTTTTCACCAGATCTTCGGCCAGGTCCATGTTCTCTTTCAAATCGGCAAAGGCCACCTCCGGTTCGATCATCCAGAACTCGGCCGCATGGCGCGGTGTGTTGGAATTTTCCGCCCGGAAGGTGGGCCCGAAGGTGTACACGCTGCCCAGCGCACAGGCGAACAGCTCGGCCTCCAGTTGTCCGGAAACCGTCAGGTTGGCCGGCTTGCCGAAAAAATCGTCTTGGAAGCGGTCTGGCAGCGACCCCTCGCCGGTGACCTGCGGCGGGAGGCTGGTGACGCGGAAAAGTTCTCCGGCGCCCTCGCAGTCGGATCCGGTGATGATGGGGGTGTGCAGGTAGTAAAATCCGCGCTGCCGGAAGTAGTGGTGAAAGGCGCAGGCGCTTTCGGAGCGGATGCGGAACAGCGCGCCGTACTTGTTTGTGCGCGGCCGCAGGTGGGCGATGCTGCGCAGAAATTCATCCGAGTGGCGCTTTTTCTGTAAGGGATAGGTTGTGGCATCGGCGGCGCCGATCAGTTCAAGTGTTGCGACCCGCAGCTCCCATTTCTGGCCTTTGCCCGGTGATTCCACCAGGGCGCCGCGCAGCGCCACGGCAGCGCCGGTGTTGATCTGTTTCAAGGAGGCGTAGGCGGCTGTATCTGCCCCGATAATCGCCTGCAGGTTTTTCAGGCACGAACCGTCGTTGATTTCGAGAAACGAGAACCCCTTGGCATCCCGACGGGTGCGCACCCATCCCTTGATCAGTACATCTTCACGGCCGCTTGGGGACTCCAGTGCCTTTTTGACGCGTATCCGCTGCATGCTGTTTCTCCCGTGTGGCGTAGGTGGATATTTTCAGGGCCCGGGCCCGCGGCACCCTCAGCGGTCCGCAACGGACACGCCCTTGTTTTTGGTATGAAAATGCCGGCGCATGCGTTCGCGAAGGGTTTTCGACTTGCTGTTGATTACGGTGTATCCGTAGCGGATGTTTTTTTCCAGCAGGTCCGGTGTGTTTTTCAGGTTGGACTTCAGTTTGACGCCGTTTGACGCGACCTTGCGGAGAAGGTCGATCTCCTTGCCGACGACCTTGCTGCGGCCCTGTTTGACTGCGTCCAGAAAAGCGCGGCGGCTGCCCCTGCACGCGGCGTAGGTCACGGTGCGGCCCAGGTGCTTCAGGCTGTGGCCGTCGCTGCCGCCGGTGACGGCCTTGTTGAGGTTGAAGGCCAGCAGGGCGCAGCGCAGGTTCCACTTGGTGAGGTTGGATGCGTTGATGGCCTCGACACCGTCTGCCTGCTGCAGGATGGCGTCCAGCCGCTTCCCGGGAAAGTAAAAGTTGCAGACCCCCGTAAAAGCAGCGCTGAAGGGATGCGCGAAAATGGTCAGCGACCTGTAGCCTTTGGCGCGTGCGATGATTTCCTCCATGGGAAGTGAGATGGAGTGCATCACCGATGGCCCCATAAAGGGCCGCACGTCCCGGGCGTAAAATTTCTGCAGGCTTTTGACGTCGTAAAAATAAATCAGGATGTGGCTGCCTTCGCTTGAGGTGACTTCGATGCCCGGGATGCTCAATACGTTTTTGCAGCGGCTGATCTCGACCGCCCCCGCAATTTCGTTGTGGTCGGTGATGGCCACACCGATTCCCAGTTCGCGGGCACGGGCGGCGATTTCGTGAACATCGCTGCCGCCGTCGGAGTAGCGGGTGTGAAAATGCATGTCCACCACTGTTCGGTGGCGGGTCAGGTTTTCAAGATCGGGTTTCTGAAAAACGATACGGTTTCTGTGGTCCACGCCTGTTCCCTGTGAGCTTCGTATGGTTCCCGGTTTAAAGTTGATGATTTCGTAAAAAAGTCCGGGCTTTCCGCTTGCGCCAGCTTTTTCGGAAGCGGTGCGCCGTTGCGCCGGATCCCGAGAACGTTGTCGCTTTGCTCTTCAAAACAGCCTGGGATCGTTGATCCTCAACTGTGCACCGTGCTTTCCGGCGAAAAGGCCGGCAATCCATCCACAACCGAGTTTTTACGAACCTGTCGGAATCCGTCAAGTTTAAAGGCTGCTGCCGCGACGGTCCTGCCGGCGGCTGCCAAGAGTATTTTCGGCATTCCTGCCGATTCCTATAATAATACGTTTGTGACGGAAAAAAAGGGTTATTTTCGAAAGGCGGCTAAAAACGCGCCCAAGGCGGCGGCCAGCAGTACCAGGCCGAAAGGCGCATGCCGGCCCCGGCTGTAGAGGATGGCGCCGGCTACCAGCAGACCGCTGGCCGCAACGCTCCAGGCGAGACGGCGGAGCTGGCTCTCCAGGTGCTCCAGCAGCCGTCGCGTGGAGGGGTCGGGAACCGTGCGCACGGCCAGCATGCCGTGTTCGGCGCGGCTCAGCACCCGGTCGACGCGTTCCGGCAGCGTGAAAATCTGCCGCCCCAGGGATTCGATGCCCCTGAGCCAGTCGCGCGCGCTGCGCCGTAGCTCCTGACGGGCAAAGCGCTCGGCATAGGGGATGGTGTTCGCCCAGGGGTCGAAATCGGGGTCGATGCGTGTGGCCAGCCCGGCCAGCATGGCCACCGCCCGCACCACGAAAAGCATATCGGCCTGGAACTGAAAGGGCGCTTTCAAAATGACATCCCGGTACTCGTGCAGGAAATGGCGTGCCTCCCGGGCTGCCACCTGCCGGAACTGACCGACGCGCACACCCCAGAAACGCTCGAAGAGCGCTGCGTGGGCTTCCTCGATGCGCTTCAGGTCGGCCCCTTCCAGCAGCACCCCGGCGTGCCGGTAGGCCTGCACGATCTTGGCGGCATCCTGTGTGCCGATGCCAATGGCATATTCCCGCAGGGCGGCGCGCAGCCGTTCGGGGATCTCGGCCACCATGCCGAAATCAACGAAGGCGATCTGGAAGGCGCGGCCCGAGAGTCCGGGCGCCTGGCCCGCGGCGCCGTGCGGCGCCTGCTTGCCTGTGCCTGCGTCTACAGGCGGCAGCGGTTTGACAAACAGGTTGCCGGGATGCGGGTCCACATGCACGAACCAGGTTTCAAAGACCTGCCGCATGTAGATGCGGTAGAGTGTGCGCGCAACGTCGCTGCGGCAAATGCCGGCCTGTTCGACGGCATCGGTGTCCGTGATGCGGATGCTGGTTACATCTTCCAGCGCCAGCACCTGCCTGGTGCTGTATTTCCAGTAGACCCGCGGGATGTAGACCGCGGCCGTATGGACGAGGTCCCGGGCCAGGCGTTCGGCATGGCGGCCTTCGGCGAGCATATCCAGTTCCCGGCGGGTGACGCTCTGGAATTCATCCAGCAGCCAGTCCAGGTCGACACGCGTGCGCACCGGTTTGTAGAGCTTCAGCCACCTGAAAGCCCGCGCGATGGCCTTGAGATCGGTTTCCACGCACTGTTCGATGCCCGGCCGCAGAACCTTTAAAACCAGCTGTGTGCCGTCCGTGGTGCGGGCCAGGTGCGCCTGGGCCAGCGATGCTGAACCGATGGCCCGGGGCGACAGCCACGCAAACTGCCGCTCCAGCGGCGTGCCGAATGACTGTTCGATGCGGGCCACGATCCGCTCCAGCGGCACGGGAGCCACCTCGTCCTGCAGTCCGGCGAGCTCTTCGATAACGGCCGCCGGCAGGATATCGAAGCGCACACTTAAAAACTGCCCCAGTTTGATGAGCACACCCCCCATTTCCAGGGCCAGACGGCGGTAGCGCCGCGCAATGCGGCGCCAGCGGCCCAGCGGCTTCGGGCGCAGCCAGCGCAGCAGGGGCAGGGCCATAATCAAGTCCCACCAGATGAAATGGACAAACACGCGTGCGAAGAAGCACCGGATTTTCCGGTAGCGGGCATTGATCGCGGCCGAAGACACCGGGGTGCCGCCGGCCGGGCATGGCGGGACGGGTACCGAATCGTTTGTTTGCGCATGCTCGGGGTTGGTCACGGCCGGAATCCACCATGCAGGGATGCGGGTTATGGCAAGGGTGCGGGCTGCAATTGGCCTGTTATAAGCATAGCGTCCGTCCGTCGGGCTGTCAAATGCACCCTGGGGCGCACAGGCTGTATTTTCGGTGCAACACCGCTTTTCATATCGCCTTGAAACACCCGCTGTCGGCAAGAGCGACAGGCGTGGAGCCTGCAATGGCCGGCCGACAGCTCTTGACACAGCGGGAACGATTGTCTATGTTCGACTTTCCCGGTTGACCTGTCAACCGCAAGTGGTCCCCAAACTCCGAGTGCTGAAAGGACAGTTGCATATTGCCTACAACGCATGCGAATTCACGGCCCTTTCGCAGGATCAGCCGCCGCTGTTTCCTCAAGACGGGCGCCGGCGCCGCCTGCTGTCTGCTGGGTGCATCACCGGCCCTGGCGGCCTTGCGCCCGACTCTGCCCGGCACGCGGCATCTCTCCTTATACAATGTGCACACCGGCGAGAAGCTGCAGGTGCGTTACTGCCGCCGGGGCCGGTACCTCGAAGACGCCCTGTCCGAGATCAACCACATGCTGCGGGACTACCGTACCGGGGAGGTCAGGGCCATCGATCCGAACCTGTTGGACTGCCTCTGCCGGTTGTCCGGCAAGAGCGGGCATGACTGCACCTTCCACGTCATTTCGGGGTACCGTTCACCGGCCACCAATGCCATGCTCCGGAAAAGGAGCCGGCACGTGGCCCGCAACAGCTACCACATGTACGGCCGGGCCATCGACATCTACCTGCCGCACTATCCGCTGGACAAACTGCGGCGGCTGGCACTCAGCCTGCGTGCCGGCGGGGTCGGCTACTATCCGAAATCCGGTTTTGTGCATATCGACACCGGTCCGCTGCGCCACTGGTAGGCAGGGTCCGTCTATCCGGCAGGGGGTTTTGCCAGCAGCGCTTTTTCCAGCAGGCGGTCACGCCCGTAGATGTCGGGCCTGAAGTGCAGTTTTGCGCTCGCGTCCACCCAGGCGGTCCGGTAGAGCAGGTGAATACGGATCGGCTTTTTCAGCACGACGACCCGGCGCTGCCCGCTGGCGATGCGTGCGCTGATTTTGGCCCTGTCCCATCCCGCATTGTACTTCAACAGTTCGACGGCCAGCGATACAGGCCGCTGGACGCGGATGCATCCCGAACTGAAATCCCGCTGAAAGTGCGCAAAAAGTTCGCGGTGCGGCGTGTCGTGCAGGTACACCGAAAAACGGTTGGGGAACATGAACTTTATGCGGCCCAGGGCGTTCTGGGGGCCGGGATCCTGCCGCATCCGGTAGGGGAAGCGATGCCCTTTAAGGTGCTTCCAGTCGATGGTATGCGCGTCGATCTCGCGGGCATCGGCGCGCCAGTTTTCAAAAATGCGGATTTTCTGCTGCTTGAGATAAAGCGGATCTGCCAGAACCCTGGGGAGGATGTCTTTGCTGGCCAGGCGGCGTGGAACGTTCCAGTACGGGTTGAGTACCAGGTAAGTGATTTTGCTGCTGAAAACCGGTGTACGCCGGTAGGATCGGCCCACGACAATACGCATGCCGAGAAGCGCCTGCCCGCGCTCAACAAGCGCCAGATGAAAATCGGCGATGTCGACCAGGATGTGACGGCGGCCGAGATCCCGTGGAATCCAGCGCCAGCGTTCGAGGTTGATGACGATCTGCCGGATGCGGTTTTTTAGCGGGACGTTCAGCGCCCGCAGGGTGTCGGGCCCCAGGATACCGTCCGGTTTCAGATGGTTGCGCTGCTGATAGGCGATCAGCGCGCTTTCCAGCGGGGCATCGAAACATTCGTTGGCCGGGTCAGCCCGGCCGGGTGCCAGATCGCCGCTTGATGCCAGCCGCCGGCGCAGCAGCAGGACCCGTGCGTCGCAGTCGTTTCGACCGAGGCGCGTGCCCGCCGGCAGCGTCGGCCAACCCCCGACCGCGGCCAGTTGCCGGTAGTGCTGCAGCGCATTTTTCAGGCGCGTGTAGCCGGGTTGCGGCGGTGCCAGCTGCCGCAGACCGGCGGCAATGCTGCCCGACCGCAGTGCGGCGCTCAGGGTGGTTCCCAGATCAACGGATGGGCTGAAGGCCAGCCACTGCGGGTCGTAGGTCTCGGGATTGACACGGCCGGCCGTCAGGTGGGCGGCATACAGCAGGAAGCTGTCCGTGAGCAGCAGGTCCAGGTCCGCCCATGCGGCGGGTGGGGGCGAAGCCCCCGGAGGCGGGGACTCCAGATCGGCCAGCAGCGCCTTGATTTTGTGCAGATGGTAATCGGCGGGCCGGAGACCCTCCTGCGACGCCTGTTCCAGAGTCTTCAGAAGCTCGCCTGCCGCCGGCAGCACCCGGCCCGCATGGCTCCAGGCCGGCAGGTAATGACGCCGGGCATAAAATGCCGGGATGACGGCCAGGCCGCAGAGAATCTCCCCCTGGCAGACAAAGGCATGCCGTTGCCGGCGCTGTTCGATCTTGCTGCGCAGCAAGCCCGCAACGGGGTCGGCGGGGTTTGCCGCCGGGGCCGGCAGCACCGTTAGCATCAGCACCGCGCTAAGGGCGATCCAACTGGCCGTCCATCGCCGCTGGAGGTGCGGTGAGAAACGCCGGGTTGCGGCCGCGGCTGCTTTTTTAAAAACCATGCAGATCATCGCTTTCTTCAGGCGGCCGACCAGCGGCCGATGGGATTCAACCGTTCGTAGGTAAACAGTAAGCACCCTGTCAAGTTTTAATCCTGGCCATGCATCGGGGAACATCGCCACCGTCGGAAAGCGGCATGTCGAAAATTGACCGCCCCATCTGGGGTTGGGCCATGTACGACTGGGCCAATTCGGCCTTTGCCACGGTCGTGATGGCCGGCTTTTTCCCGATTTTTTTCAAACAGTTCTGGAACTACGGCACCGACGTCAACCTCAGTACGGCCCGGCTCGGGCTTGCCAATTCCATTGCCAGCCTGTGTGTGGCCGTGATGGCGCCGGTGCTGGGGGCGCTGGCCGATCAGGGCTCCAAGAAAAAAGGTTTTCTCCTGTTTTTCGCCTGCTGGGGTGTGCTGGCGACGGGCCTTTTGGCGGGGGTGGGGCGCGGCCACTGGCTGTGGGCCGTGCTGATTTACGCGGCAGCCGTCATCGGGTTTTCCGGGGCCAACATCTTTTACGATGCCCTGTTGCCCTTCGTGGCCGGCGAAAAGAGCCTGGATCGGGTCTCCAGCCTGGGGTATGCCATGGGATATTTGGGCGGCGGCCTGCTTTTTCTGGCCGATGTGGCCCTGGTGATGCACCCGTCGGCGCTCGGTTTTTCAGATGCCGCCGGCGCCATCCGTTTCAGTTTTGTCTCGGTGGCCGCCTGGTGGGGAGGATTCACGCTTTTTACGTTTTTCTGGGTGCCCGAAGACCGTCCGGTGGGTGTTGCCCGCCGCCCGCCGCGGCTGGTGCACGCCGGTTTTTCACAGCTGGCGGCCACCTTCAGGCAGGTTCGGCATTTAAAAACCCTTTCGCTTTTCCTGCTGGCCTACTGGTTTTATATCGACGGGGTCGGCACGGTCATTCGCATGGCGCTGGATTACGGTATATCCATCGGATTCGATGCTGGCAGCATGATCGTGGCCCTGCTGATCGTGCAGTTCGTCGGTTTCCCGGCGGCCCTGCTCTTCGGCCGGCTGGGATCCCGCTGGGGCGTGCGCAAATCGATTTTCCTGGCCATCGGCATCTACAGCGCGGTAACCCTGGCGGCCAGCCTGATGACCCGCCGCGGGGAGTTTTTTGTTCTGGCCCTGGCCATCGGAACGGTCCAGGGCGGCATCCAGGCCCTCAGCCGCTCTTTTTACGCGCGCCTGATTCCTGCGCGCCAGGCGGCCCAGTTTTACGGGTTTTACAACATGTTCGGCAAGTTTGCCGCCATCATCGGGCCGGTGCTGGTGGGTGGGGTCAGCCTGGGGGTCAGCCGGCTGTTGCTGCCACCGGCGGCCGGCCCCGCCCAGATCCGGCAGACGGCGCATCTGGCCGCACGCTGGGGCATTGCCTCGGTGCTTTTGCTCTTTCTGGCAGGCGCCGTGCTGCTCTGCTTTGTCGATGAACGGCGGGGCCGCGCCGAAGCCGCCGAACTTACGACGTCAGGTGCACCACCAGCGGTTTGACGGATGCCGCTGTCTATGTCGTGCCAGCCATGTTGCAGATCCGCTGCAGCGTGGCGGCGGCGTCCGAGAAAATCCAGTCGACCCCCCGGTTGATCTCGCGAAAGAGGCAGTTCCGGGAACCGGCAAAACCGGTGCCGGCGGCCATGCCGGCGGCGTGCAGGCGCCGCAGAAGCGCGCGGCCCATCAGCAGGTAGTGCCCGTTGAGTCCGCCGTAATTTTTTTTCAGGCACAGGGCCTCCAGGCGGCGCACGTTGGTTCGCGCGATGGGAAGCAGGGCTGACGGGGGTACAAAACCGACGGCGCCGAATTCCCGCGGGTCCAGTGAAATGAAATGGAAATCCACCGCCGGCGTAAGGGATGTAAAGTGCCCGGCCAGAATCTCCGCCTGGCGGACAGGGTCGCGAAATGTGCCCGCTTTGACCTCCACCATCAGATGGCAGCGGCCGCCGAAATGCGTGCGCACCTCATCCAGCGTCGGTACCAGCGGGAACTCGGTGCGCAGGCGCCGAAAGCGCAGATCGCGCACACGGACAGGACGTCCGAACAGCCGCAGCATGTCCGCATCATGAAAGACCACCGGCACCAGGTCTTTTGTCCAGCGCAGGTCGAATTCGAGACCCCAGACGCCCGCGTCTGCCGCCCGCTTAAACGCTTCCATTGTATTTTCAAGAACGTGTCGGTTGTCATGTTCGCCGCGGTGCGCCACGATGCGGCAAGCCCGCAGGGCCTGTGGCGCGGGTTCCGGCTGGCGCCGCATCTTGACCAAGCGGTCGGCAAGTTCGAAAAAGAGCCTTTCGTGCACATTGTGTCGGGTCATTGCACCCATCACCTCCCTGCGCTTTGAATGTAGTGCCTGAAACTCTGAGCGTCAATCTGCATGCAGGTCGGGCATTTCCATCTTTGCTTGACATCGCAGGCGTATTCCCATAAACCTGTGGTCCGGCTGGCGCCGGCCCGCTGCTGTTTTCACCGCCGGACCCGGCAGACAGCCGCACCGACAGCGATGCCGAGTTGCTGTGGCGGGCATAAACAGATGCCCGCGTCTTTTGGGCCCACCGTGGAAGAGCGGCCGCTGTGCCGGGGGAAAGCGCTTTGTACGTGCATCGTATGATACGGCCCGCTGCCGTCGCTGCTGGCGGATGCGCGATTTTGGTGTTGTTCTGGACACTGGGCGGTTATGTGTTGTCCGTGCGGGCGTCTGAAAGTGGCAACACTTCCGTCGGGCAGCATGCCGCGGATGGGGTGCAGCGCCCAGATCTGCCGCTGTACCTGTATTTTGCCGACCGGACGGATCGTTTTTTGCACGCCGAAAGGCGCGTAACCGACCGTCCCCGCGATGCGGCGGCTTTTGGCCGTGCCATCGTCCAGGCGCTCATCGCCGGGCCGCACGGCGATTTGCTGCCCACGCTGCCGGCCGGCACGGCCCTGCGGGCTTTTTTCATCTACGGCCACCGTGCGGTGGTGGATCTTTCCGCGGACCTGCGTGCGCATTTCCCGGGGGGCGGCCGGACCGAACTGCTGGCGGTTTTTTCCATCGTCGACTCGCTGGTTTTCAATATCGGCCAGGTGGAGACGGTAACCCTGCTGGTCGACGGAAGCGAGGCGGTCACGCTGGCCGGTCACATCGACCTGAGCCGGCCTTTTGCCGCCGACATGCTGCTGGTGAGATGAAATCAACTATTCAAAATATTCGCAATATCGGCATTATCGCCCACATTGACGCTGGCAAGACCACCGTCACCGAGAGGATCCTGTACTATACCGGGCGGTCCCACAAAATGGGTGAAGTGCATGACGGTGAAGCTGTCATGGACTGGATGGCCGACGAGCAGGAGCGTGGGATCACCATCACTTCGGCCGTCACCAGCTGCCTCTGGAAAAACTGCCAGGTCCAGATCATCGACACCCCGGGGCACGTGGATTTCACCATCGAAGTCGAACGTTCGCTGCGGGTGTTAGACGGCGCCATCGGTGTATTCTGCGCCGTCGGCGGGGTTGAGCCACAGTCCGAAACCGTCTGGCGCCAGGCTGACAAGTACAAGGTGCCCAAGATCGCGTTTGTCAATAAAATGGACCGCGTGGGCGCCGATTTTTTCGGGACGGTCGACATGCTGCGCGAACGGCTGGGGGCAGTTCCGCTGATTTTGCAGCTGCCGGTGGGCGCTGAGGACAATTTCAGCGGTATCATCGACCTGATCGGTATGCAGCAGATCACCTGGGACGAAAGTACGCTGGGCGCCGAATTCAGCCGCACGGAAATATCCGCCGAGTATCGCCAGACGGCCGATACCTACCGCGAACAGCTCATGGAGACGCTGGCCGAGTTCGATGACCAGCTCATGGAAGACTACCTCTCCGAGATCCCCGTTGAAAGCGCCAAGATCTGCGAGGTCATTCGCCGGGCAACCATCGATCTGGAGCTCGTGCCGGTGCTTTGCGGATCGGCCCTGCGCAACAAGGGCATCCAGCCGCTGCTGGACGCCATCGTGCAGTTTCTGCCCAGCCCCCGGGACATCCTGCCCATCCAGGGTGTGCATCCCGAAAGCGGGGCAACGGTGACCTGTGAACCCCGTCTCAACGGCCCGCTGGCGGCACTGATATTCAAGGTTTCCATGGTCGAGGGGCGCCGGCTCTCGTTTGTCAGAGTCTACCGCGGGCAGCTGCGTGCGGGCGGGGCGGTGTACAATCCGGGCCTGAAAAAGAAGGAAAAGCTCGCCCGCATTCTGCGCATGCATGCCAACAAGAGAGAGCGTATCGACAGCGCCGGCGCGGGCAGCATCGTGGGCGTGGTGGGCCTCAAGGAGTCTTCCACCGGAGATACGCTCTGCGATCCCGCCGAGCCGGTGCTGCTGGAGAAAATAGAAGTTTACGAACCCGTCATTTCCGTTGCCGTGGAGCCCAAGACCCACGCGGACCAGGAAAAGATGGTCCAGGTCCTGGACAAGCTGATGGCCGAGGACCCCACCTTGCGCCTGCGCCACGACGAGGACACCGGGCAGGCCATATTGTCCGGCATGGGGGAACTGCACCTGGAAGTGATCATCAGCCGCATGCAGCGCGAATTCAACACCCAGGTCAACGTGGGCAAACCCCAGGTGGTTTTCCGCGAAACCATCGGATCGGTCGGCGAGGGATCAGCGGTGTTTGACCGCGAAGTGGCCGGGCACCACATGTTTGCCGAAGTCCGGTTGCGCTTGAGCCCCCGCCAGCGAAGCAGCGGGAATGTTTTCCGGCCGCAAGTCGCCGATGACATCATCCCGCAGGCTTTTGTCCCGGCTGTTGAAGAGGGGGTGCTGGAGTCCCTGGAAAGCGGTACGCTGATGGGGTATCCGGTGGTGGACGTCGAGGCCGTTCTGGTCGGGGGCGCCTATCGTGAATCGCTGGGGAGCGAACTGGCATACAAGGTCAGCGCCTCCATGGCGACCAAAGAGGCGCTGGCCGCAGGCAAACCATTTCTGCTCGATCCCATCATGAAGGTCGAGGTGTTTGTGCCGGAAGCCTTCATGGGCGACGTTATCGGCGAACTCAACGCCCGCAACGGCAAGATCGAGGCCATCGAGCACCACCGCGGCAGCCAGGTGATTAAAGCCACCGTTCCACTGGCGCGCATGTTCGGCTACTCCACGGCGCTGCGCTCGGCAACCCAGGGGCGCGGCACCTTCAGCATGCAGTTTTCGCACTTCGACCGCTGTTGACGCCCGGCAGCGAAACCAACGCCGATCACGGTTTACCGGATTACCCGCTGCCCTTTTTCCCCGCCGCCTTGCGCGCTTCGGCCCGCTGGCGGCCGATTTCACGCAGCAGGGTTTTGATCTGCCGGCGCCGCTGTGCATCCTTGACCTCGGCCAGGGCGCGTTCCAGCTGAAACATGGCGTTGTCATAGGCTTTCAGGTTGCGATAGTAGAGCCCCAGATAATAGTAGGCGTTGGCCTTGTCACCCATGCCGGCGTAGGCTTTTCCCAAAAGGTAGAGCGTCTTGCGATAGCCCTTGCCGCGCCGGTTTTTCAAAACCGCCTGGAAGCTTTTAACCGCCTGGGGAAGTTGCCCGTTTTGCAGCTGGATCTGCCCCAGCGTGTAGAGCCCCTCCAGGTGGTGCGGTGCAATGCTCAAGACGCTGCGGATGGTACTGCGTGCATGCCCGAATTCGCCCAGCTTGAGGTAGTTGCGGCCCACTTCGACCAGGATGTCGGGATTGAAGGCCGTTTTTTCCAGGGCCTTTTGAAAGTGCACGATGGCGGCCTTGTAGCTTCCGCTGCGCGACAACGCCAGGCCGTAGCCATACTGTGCGGCCACGTCCTGCGGCCTGCGGGCCACCTGCTGTTTAAAAGTGGAAAGCGCCGTGTTCTCGTCGTCATACAGGGCCAGGAGCCTGGCGTGCATCATCCGGAAGGCCAGCTGCTCGCGATGGGAATGCCGGTGGTGGGCCTCGGGGTGGCTGGCCAGCCATGACCCCAGGTATGCCAGCCGCTGCGGCAGCCCCGGGTGGGTCATCATATACGTGGGGATCTGTTCGGAGCCGAACCACTGCCGGGCGCGGATTTTACGCAGCATGGTAATCATTCCGGAGCCGTCATAGCCTGCACGCGTCATGAAAACGGCCCCCAGCTGATCCGCCTGGACTTCATCCTGCCGGCTGTGGGACAGCATGATCGACTGTCCGGCGGCCATGGATCCGATGGTCAGGGCGTTGCCGATAGCCGCTGATCCCGAGGCGCCCAGAAAGACACCCGCGATCAGACCAGCCAGTGCGGCGATGTTGACTTTCTTGGCCTGGCTGATTTTCTGGGAAATATGGCGGCTGACCACGTGGCCGATTTCATGGGCCAGGATCCCGGCCAGCTCATCTTCGTTGTCCATGGCCTTGAGCAGCCCGCTGTAAATAAAAATCTTTCCGGCCGGGCTGGCAAAGGCGTTGTATACCGCCTCCTTGATGACGAAAAAGCGATAGTGAAACGGCTGCGGCGGCACGACGGCCAGAATGCGCCGGCCCACGGCATTGACGTAATCCACGATCATGGGGTCCTGGATGAGCTGGAAACGCCGGTCGACCATTTTCATGAATTTGCGCGAAAGTTCTTTTTCCTCCTTGATCGAAAGCGCCCGGGCCGCGGGTGCCAGGCACAGCTGAACCGCCAGACACAGGGTACTCAGCAGCAGCGCATAGGGGCGGATTGATTTCATCGGGGTTCCTCGTTTCGGCCGCCGGCGGTATCAAAGGCCGGTCTGCCATCACAGGCCTCCGGTCTGTCGTAGAAATATTTACCGGCCGTTTTCATTGTATAATCACCTTCGCCGCGCAGGGCAAGTGAAATCGGCGGGAAAATGCCGCTGGATGCGGTTGAAACGGACGCCGGTTGTGGTTGTAAGCTTTTCAAAGCCCCGGTTTTGTGATACTGCAAAACGTTATGACCAGGATCATGTGCATCGCGAACCAGAAAGGCGGCGTGGGTAAAACCACCACGGCCGTCAACCTGGCGGCGGCTTTCGCTGCCTCCGAAAAAAAGACGCTATTGGTCGACTGCGACCCCCAGGGGAACGCCACGACCGGAGTGGGGATCGATAAAAACGGCATCAAGCACACGCTCTATCAGGGCATGATCGGCGAGGCGGACGTGGGCAGTCTGATCATGGACAGTGAAATCGAAACCCTCAAAGTGATCCCCGCGCGGGTTGAACTGACCGGTTTCGAGGTCGAAATGATGTCCCACCCGAACCGTGAAATACAACTAAAGAAAATGCTGGCCGGCCTGGAGCGGCGTTTCGAGTACATTATTATCGACTGCCCCCCCTCATTGAGCCTGTTGACGGTCAATGCACTGACCGCCGCCGATGCCATGCTGATTCCGCTGCAGTGCGAGTTTTACGCCCTGGAGGGCCTGGGCCAGTTGCTGCAGACCGTCAAGCGCATCCGCAGCGGGTTCAATCCGCATTTGAGAATTGCCGGAATTCTGCTGACCATGTACGACAAACGCACCAATCTTTCGCGGCAGGTGGCTGAGGAGGCGGGGCGGTACTTCAAGCACCTGGTGTTCAAGACCCGCGTTCCCCGGAACGTCCGGCTGGGGGAGGCGCCCAGCTTCGGTAAACCGATTTTGCTTTACGATGCCGCTTCCGCCGGGGCCAAAAGCTATTTTGCCCTGGCCCGTGAAATAATGAACCGCCAGACCGTCCATTGAACCAAGGTGCTGTATGCCCAAAAAAACAACCCGCCGGACGCCCGCTGAAAAGGTAAGATCCAGGCCCAAAAAAGCGTTGGGTCGCGGCATCGATGCGCTGATCCCCGACCTGGACGTATTTGCCAATCCATCGGCAGAGTACCTGCAGTGCGATATCCGGCAGATACGGGCCAACCGCTACCAGCCGCGGCGGCAGTTCGATGCCGATGAACTGCAGGCGCTGTGCCGGTCGATTCGGGAGCAGGGGGTCATCTCGCCCCTGCTGGTGCGCAAAGACGATGCGGGGTACGAGCTCATCGCCGGTGAGCGGCGGCTGCGGGCGGCCAAAATGGCCGGGATGCGCCGTGTGCCGGTGATTATCAAGGCCATCAGCGAGCGCGAGCTGCTGGAATTGTCCATAATCGAAAATGTTCAGCGCGCAGACCTGAACGCCATGGAGGAAGCCGACGCCTACCAGCGGCTGATACACGACTTCAAGCTTACCCAGGAACAGGTCGCCGCACGGGTCGGCAAAAGCCGGCCGGCGATTGCCAATATGCTGCGTCTGCGCCAGCTGCCGCAGCCGGTCCAGAGCGACATCCGCAAGGGTGCCCTGAGCATGGGGCATGCCCGCGCGTTGCTGGCGCTGAAAACCGCCGGCCAGCAGATCAACGCGTGGCAGCGTATAAAGGTCAAAGGACTTTCCGTACGCCAGACCGAAGCGCTGGTTAAAAAGCTTAACGCGGGGCCGTCTGGCCCTTCGCAGCCCGCAACAGATTCAATGCAGGTTTATCTCCAGGACGTGGCCCTGCGGTTGTCGCGCGGACTGGGCACCCGCGTGCAGATTAAACGGCGTGGCCGGCGCGGCCATCTCGAAATTGAGTTTTACGGCGATGAGGACCTCGACCGCCTGCTGGCCCTGTTTGAGAAAATCGGTTTCTGATCCGAAAAGAAGGTGCTTTGGCGCTGCATATCATCGTGGACGGGTACAACCTGATCCGCCAATCCGCCTACCTGAGCGAAGTCGAGAATCAGGATATACAGCTTGGCCGGGAGGCGCTCATCGACCAGCTGGCTGCCTATAAACAGGTCCGGGGGCATGCGGTTACGGTTGTTTTTGACGGCACCCGGGCGCCGCACTACGCCCGGCAGAAGAACTATACCCGGGGCATCGAAGTCATCTATTCACGGCGCGGCGAACTCGCCGACACGGTCATTAAAAGTATGGCCGCACGCGAACGGCAGCGGGCGCTGGTGGTCAGCTCCGACCGTGCGGTGGCCGATTTCTGTGCCGCCCGGGGCAGTGCGACGCTGAGTTCGCCGGAATTCGAGCAGCGGCTGATGCTGACCGTCGCCGGCGGCAGCCGTGACACAGGATATGACGCGTGCGATGGCTGGACGCCGACCACCCGTAAAAAAGGCCCGCGCCGCAAGCCGTCGAAACGTGAGCGCCGCAGGCGGAGAAAAATCGCCAAACTGTGAAGTTGCGGGCCAGCCCGGCAGCCGGGGGAAAGCCATGAAGCGAATCTGTGTGATTGATGGCCAGGGCGGTGGCATCGGTGCCGCCGTAATTAAAAAACTGAAGGAAAAATACGGCGAAACGGTCGAGATCAACGCTCTGGGCACCAACGCCATTGCCACGGCCCAGATGCTCAAGGCCCGTGCCAACCGGGGAGCATCCGGCGAAAACGCCATTTTGCGCACGGTTGCTGAAGCCGATGTGATCATCGGCTCCATCGCCGTTGTGCTGGCGCATGCCATGATGGGCGAGGTGACGGCCGGCATCGCCGAGGCTGTTGCCAGCAGCCCGGCGCGCAAGATTCTGATCCCGCTTTCTCAGGAAAGCGTGGAAATCGTCGGGGTCTCACTGCTTCCGCTGCCCCGACTGATCGACGTACTGATCGAAAAAAACCTGGATGGTTATCTTAAATCCGGTGGCACCGCCAGAGGTGCCAAACCAGTCATAGGGGAAGACCATGTGTGAAGCCAGTGCATACCTGATTGAAGATGGCGGGGAAAAGCTCGTCATGGAAGCCGTTGATACCGTCGAACCCGAAGGAGAGGCGCTCCTTTTGCGAAATATCTTCGGTGAGCAGAAACTGCTCAGGGCGCGCATCGAATCCCTCGAACTCGTGGATCACAAGATTTATCTGAGGGCTACGACCGGCTGAAGATGGATTTTGACATCCGTGGCTCGTTAAACGCTGTGTAAATTGCAATCGATGAAACCGCAGGCGGATCCGGCCTGCACCCCGGACGGGCGGCTGTCGCCGCTCCCGGGCGTATGCGCCCGTTTGGTGCGCGGCCGATATAACCCATGAAAATCGTGACTGCTAAAACCGCGGGTTTTTGCATGGGGGTACGCAGGGCCGTGGAAACAGCCCTGGACACTCCGGCCCAACATGCCGGCCCCATATACACTTACGGCCCCCTGATCCACAATCCACAGATCATCGACCTGCTGGAGCAAAAGGGGATCTCCATTTTAGATGAAATCCCCGATCAGGGCACCGGCACCGTGCTGATCCGGGCGCACGGTGTTCCCCCGGGGGACAGGGACAGGCTGGAAGCCGCCGGATTTACGGTGATCGATGCCACCTGTCCGCGCGTGATCAAGGTCCAGCAGATCATTATCCAGTTCGTGAAAAAGGGGTATACGCCGATCATCCTGGGCAACGCGACGCACCCCGAAGTCGTGGGCCTTTTGGGCCACACCGGGGGGGCGGGCCACGTCGTCGAGAGTCTGGAACAGCTCGAGGCGTTGCCAGCTTTTGAAAAGGCCATCATCGTTTCCCAGACCACCCAGAACACGCAGCTGTTTGAGCGCGTGGCCCAATGGACGGCGCGAAACCGGCCGCACTACAAGCTGTTTAACACCATCTGCGACTCCACCGAAAAACGGCAGGCCGAGATCAAAGCGCTGGCCGACAGTGTGGATGCGGTCGTGGTGGTCGGCGGACGCAGCAGCGGCAACACCAAGCGCCTGGCGGAAATCGCCCGGCAGAGCGGTAAACCCGCCTACCATGTGGAAACCGAGGCCGATCTCGATCTGGAGGCCCTGAAGTCAGCGCATGCCGTGGGCATTACCGCCGGCGCTTCCACGCCCAACTGGATTATGCGGCGCGTGCTCCAGGCCATCGAGGATCTGCCTTACCGGCACTCCAGGGGGGTGCGGAGGTCTCTGTTCAACCTGCAGCGCACGCTGCTTCTGACCAGCCTCTACCTGTGTGTGGGGGCGGGCTCGCTGGCCTATGCCTGCAGCCGGCTCCAGGAAATTTCCGGAAACCGGATCTTTGTCCTGATTGCCATGTCTTACGTGCTGTCCATGCACATTTTAAACAATATTTTCGGCATCAAGGCTGACCTGTACAACGACCCTGAACGGGCGGCTTTTTACACCGATCATAAAAAAATCCTTTCGGTCATCGCCGGTGTGGCCGGATTTGCCGGCCTGGCGGCGGCATTCGCCGCCGGCTGGACACCCTTCGTTCTGCTGCTGGTGATGACCCTGCTGGGCCTGTCCTACAAGTTGAGCCTGGTGCCCAGGCGGCTGTCCGGCGGCAGGTACCGCCGGCTGAGCGATATTCCGGGCTCCAAAACCACCTTGATTTCGCTGGCCTGGGGGGTGGTGGCCGCCGCTCTGCCGGCCCTGGCGGCCGGCCGTGGCATTTCCCTGAAAACACTGCTGGTTTTTATCTGGTGCGGTGGACTGGTATTTGCGCGGACCGTTTTTTTCGAAATCCTCGATATCCACGGCGACCGTCTCGTAGGCCGTGAAACCATCCCGCTTCTCATCGGCGAACAGCGGGCCATGAAACTTCTGAAGTCGCTGCTGCTGGCACTGCCGTTTTTCCTGGGCATCTCCAGCCTGCTGGGACTGCTCCCCAGCCTGGGATACATCCTGGCGGCCTGTTCGGCCCTGATGTATGCCCTGATTGCGGCTTATGAACGCGGCCTGCGGCCCCGCGGCATCCGTTTCGAACTTTTGGTGGACTTCCATTTTATTCTCACCGGGCTGGCCGCTTTCCTGTGGAGCCGGCTGGCGGCGGGTATGTAAAGGTGGAACCCGTTGAAGTCCGGATCGGTGATGTCATCGACCTGCATACGTTCAAACCACGGGAGGTGGCCGGGCTGTTGCCCGAGTATTTTCGCTGCTGCATCGATAAGGGAATATACACGGTGCGGGTGGTCCACGGCAAGGGCCGCGGCATCCTCAAACACCGGGTGCAACACATCCTGAAGACCTGCCCGCTGGTGCGCGCTTTCCGGGATGCGCCGGCACAGGCCGGCGGCTGGGGAGCCACTATCGTCGAACTGCGTTGGCCGGAAGAGTAGTAGCCAGCCCGGCGGGTAGAACTTTCCGGGATTTTCGGGAGGGGCTGAAAATGCGGGCGGCGGCTAGCGCACGCGGCGTGCCTCGCCTTCGACAAACACGCGCCGGACCAGGGGGTGCGCCTGCTTGATGCGCCTATCCAGCCGCTGAATGGTGCGCTCCACCTCGGCGGCGGAGATGCTGTTTTTAAAATCGACGCTCAGGTTTACCAGGATGAATTCAGGCCCCATGTGCAGGGTCAGCACCTCGTTGACATGCTCGATTTCAGGGCATTGGCCGGCTATGTGCCGAATGTCGCGCACCACTTCGGGCAGGGCGCTTTCGCCCACCAGCAGGCCTTTGGTTTCGTATGCCAGCCAGGTCGCCGTGCCGCCCAAGATGAGGCCGATGACAATGGAGGCCAGCCCGTCGTAGCGTGTGTTGCCGGTGATTTGGCCCAGTGCTATGCCGGCCAGGGCCACCAGCAGCCCCAGCATGGCCGCCGAGTCTTCAAACAGCACCACGAACAGCGACGGGTTTTTGCCCCGGTGAACGGCCTCGATAAACCCCCGCCGCCCCTTGGTTTTGGAAAATTCCCGCAGCGCGAAAAACCAGGATGCACCTTCGAAAAGCATGGCGAGCCCCAGTACGATGTAGTTGACCATGACCCTTTCCATGGACTCCGGATGAACGAAGCGGCGCAGGCCCTCATAGATCGAAGCCCCCGCGCCCACGGCAAAGATCAGCAGGGCCACCACAAAACTCCAGAAGTACACCTCCTTACCGTAGCCGAAGGGAAAGTGCGCGTCCGCCGGTTTTTGCGCGCGCCGCAGACCGTAGAGCAGAAGCCCCTGGTTGCCGGTGTCCACGATGGAATGAATCCCTTCGGACAGCATGGCGGCGCTGCCGGTTATGCCGGCGGCGATAAATTTGGTGACCGCAATCGCCAGGTTGCCGGCAAGTGCGGCGTAAATGACTTTTTTCGATGCAGAAGCAGACATGGCCCTTGGCATTCCCTTTCTTTTTTTGCAGACGCCGGCTTTCGTGATTCCGGCACATCCGGGGGACTTTTCACGCCCTTTTTAATTTCCCCTTGCATTTTCCCGGTTGATTGGGGATATTTCCCCTTATCCGAACGCACGTTTTTGCCGTGTTTTTTATCTCTTAAAGCATGTAATGCACTGAATTTCAGAATGGATCAAGTTGTTTCAGCCTTTTTCGGTACCTCACGTTTGATTTAAGGCGAAGCATTGGCGTTTTCAGACCGGGCGGCCTGCCGTCCCGGGTGACTGGAAGGCTGTGCAAAAGGGAAAAACCATGGGCCGTTATGCGGAGATCGATCCTGCGGGAGTCGTGACCTACTCGGCACGCCAGCGCCGCTCCAAGGTGAAGACCGCGGCCGAAGCGCGGCCCCCCGTGGCCGGGATGCGCATGCGCGAGTTTTTCAACGGCCTGCCGAATTTACTGAAAGCCCGCGACTTAAAGGCCGTGGCGCACGCCGTCGTGAAGGCTCGGCGCAGTGACAGACCGGTGCTGGTGATGATCGGCGGCCATGTCATCAAGGCGGGCTGCAGCCCGGTGCTGGCCGACCTGGCCGCGCGCGGGTTCATTTCGCATCTGGCTTCGAACGGCGCTGCCGCAATTCACGATACCGAGCTGGCACGCTGCGGCCACACTTCCGAGGATGTGGACAGCA
The DNA here is from genome assembly GCA_026984935.1 of Desulfobacterales bacterium. Classification (GTDB taxonomy): domain Bacteria; phylum Desulfobacterota; class Desulfobacteria; order Desulfobacterales; family JALSRD01; genus JALSRD01. The sequence continues at coordinate 48,157 of JALSRD010000106.1, read as the reverse complement.
GCCTGGACGACGGCTCTTTCGGTATGGCCGCGGACACGGCGGCGCTGGTCAACGGTGCCGCCCGAAGGGCGGCGGCAAGCGGTGAAGGCTTCGGCGAGGCCGTGGGGGCCATGCTCATTGACGAACAGGCGCCGTTTCTCGAACGGGCATTGATCACCTGCTGCTACCGGCTGAACATACCCTACACGTTGCACGTGGCGTTGGGAACGGACATCGTGCACCAGCACCCTTCAGCGGACGGGGCGGCTATCGGAACGGCCAGCATGCGCGATTTCCGGATTTTCGGCGCCACGGTCGCCCGGCTGGGCGGAGGTGGGGTGGTACTCAATTTCGGCAGTGCCGTGATCATGCCGGAGGTTTTTCTGAAAGCACTGTCCATGGCACGCAACCTGGGCCATGACGTCGTGGATTTCACAACGGCCAATTTCGATATGCTCCAGCACTATCGGCCGCTGACCAATATCGTCCGGCGGCCCGTGGCACCCGGCGGCCGGGGATATGCCCTCACCGGGCATCATGAGATTATGATTCCGCTGCTGGCCTCGGCCATCTATGAAACCGAAGCCGCCTAAACAGCGGCCGACACATGGAGTCTTCAATGTACAACGCGTCGCCTGAAAGCATCTCCTTTTCACAGGCCCATATTCTGGTGGTCGGCGACATCATGCTGGACCGCTACCTGTGGGGCGAGGTGAAGCGCATCTCGCCGGAAGGGCCGGTGCCCGTGGTGCGTTTGAAGGAAAGCTCCGAAACGCTGGGAGGCGCCGGCAACGTAGCATCCAATTTGAGTGCGCTGGGCTGTACAACCACACTGATCGGCGTGCGCGGTGACGACGCCTCCGGCCAGCGTCTGGAGCGCATCGTTGCCAAACGCTCCATAAATGGCCGTTTGCTGGTGGATGCGGCACGACCCACCGTCACCAAAACGCGTGTGATCGCAAACTCGCAGCAGCTCTTCCGGCTCGATGAAGAAGATACGGCCCTGCTTTCGGATGTGCTGCAACAGCAGCTTCTGGAACATATCGATGCATGCCTGGTGCACTGCCGGGCGGTCGTCTTGTCGGATTACGGCAAGGGCATGCTGCAGTCGCCGGGGCTGTGCCAGGCGATTATCGCGCGTAGCCGCAGCCGGTCCCTGCCCATAGTGGTCGATCCCAAGGGCGATGACTGGGAAAGGTACCGCAACGCCAGCTGCATCACCCCCAACACGGCCGAAATGCAACAGATCGCCGGCCTGACGCCAACTGTGGTGCCGGACGACCTGTTGCCGTCGGCTGAAGAGACGGCTGCCGCGCTGAACCTCCGCCACCTGCTTTTGACCTGCGGCTCGAAGGGCATGGCCCTGGTCACGCCGGGCCAACCCTGTGAACGCATCCGCGCCCGCGCACTGGAGGTTTTCGATGTTTCCGGGGCTGGCGACACGGTGGTTGCCGTTCTGGCCGCCGGCCTGGCACGCGGCATGTCGACGGCCGCCGCCGCCCGTATGGCCAACCTGGCCGCCGGTATCGTGGTCGGCAAACTGGGTACCCAGCCCGTGACCCTGGCGGAGCTTCAACTGGCGCTGCAGATAGAAGACCCGCGCCGTCATTCGCCTCTGCCGGCCAAAATGCTGCGACTGGATGCCGCCGTCATGCAGGTACAGGCTTGGCGCAGCACCGGTGAACGGGTTGTTTTTACCAACGGCTGCTTCGACCTGCTGCACCCCGGACACGTCAACCTTTTGCACCAGGCCCGCGTGCTGGGGGACCGGCTTGTCGTTGGATTAAACAGTGATGTTTCGGTAAAACGCCTGAAGGGGCTCGGCCGGCCCATCCTGAACGAAAGGGACCGCTGCGCAATTTTAAGTGCACTGGCCAGCGTTGACCTGGTGCTGCTCTTCGACGAGGATACGCCCCTGGAGCTGATTCAAACCTTGAAACCGGATGTCCTGGTCAAAGGCGCCGACTACCGGCGCGAGGATGTGGTGGGTGGCGACCTGGTGGAGTCCTACGGCGGCGAGGTCCGCCTGGTGCCGCTGGTCGAAGGCTACAGCACCACTGACATTACGCGTCGGGTATTGTCGGCCGGCACCCGGGGATAACGTACGGCATTGACGCCTGCAGACGGATTATTTTGCAACGGAGACTGCCTAAATGAGTATTTCAAAAGAACTTCTCGAGATCCTGGCCTGCCCCCAGTGCAAGGGGGCGGTTCATTTGAATTCAGCCGGTGACGGCCTCATCTGCGACCAGTGCAAACTGCTGTACGAAATCCGGGACGACATCCCCATCATGCTCATCGACGAGGCCAAACCCCTCGGGGAGTAGTAGCGGAATTGCGACCTGAGTCGCCCGAAGGGTGAAAAAGTCAAAGCAAAAGACTACTTTGTGCAAGTACCCCTGGTCAGTGTCTTATCCGGGTCTTAAAATTATTTCATTTTTGCATGCAGGATTCAGGTATGAGCCGGCCGCAAGCGCCCAGTCCCGCCAAGCTCGTTATCAGCCTGTTTTTGAAAGCGCGTCCGCTGCTGTCCGAAGTTGTGGGCCAGCTGGTCGGCGAGTTCGGGCCTCCCGACGTGGTGAGCCCCTGGCTGGACTTTGATTTTACCCGCTATTACGCGGCCGAATTCGGAAGTCCCCTGTATCGGCGCATGCTGGCTTTCAAAGAACTGATTGCGCAGGAACGCCTGGCAGCCATCAAGGCCAGCACCAACACGATGGAGGCGCGTTTTAGCCTGGCGGGCCGGCGGCGCGTGAATATCGACCCCGGCTACCTGCTGCGGGAACGCTTCGTTCTGGCCAGTGCCAAGAATTTTGCACACCGCATTTACATCGGCGGCGGGATATACGCCGATTTGACCCTGGTCTACCGCAAGGGGGTATTCCAACCGCTTGCGTGGACCTACGTCGACTACATGCAGGATGATATGCTGGCTTACCTGGGACGGGTGCGCCGGAAATACGTGGCCGACCTCAAGGCCTCAGCGCGCCTGCCTCACCGGAAAACGGAGGTGCGACACAGATGATCTGCAGCATGACGGCTTTTGCCAGCGGCCAGCTTTCCGATGCTAATTGGGCGCTGGCCATTGAAATCCGGTCATACAACAGCCGCCATCTCGATCTCGTGGTGCGGTTGCCGCATGGCTATCGGGAACTGGAAAATGCCGTCCGGCAGCTCGTCACGGACCGCCTGGCGCGGGGCCGGGTGGAAATTAAAGTCGACATCGAAGACCACGCGCAAAACACAGAGCTGTTCGTGGTGGATGCGCGCCGCGCGCTGGCCTACCGGCAGGCTCTGCGGCAGCTGGCCGCAGTGCTGGACCTCGACGCCGACTTTCCGCTGGCGCTGGTGGCCGGAGTTGACGGTGTGATCGCGGAGGCCGTGCAGCCGCCGGACGCGGACAGCTGCCGGCCCCTACTGCAGGCCTGTCTCGGGCAGGCACTCGATGAGCTGGTCGCCATGCGGGTTCAAGAGGGCCGCTTCATGGCCGACGACCTGGTCCAGCGCCTGGATTTCCTGGAAACCCAGACGCAGCGCATAGAAGAGGCATCCCAGAATCTGTTGTTGTGTTACCAGGAGCGTCTGAAGCAGCGCATAGGCACGCTTACCGAGGGCATCATCGATCTGGCGCCCGAACGTCTCGCCCAGGAAGCCGCACTGCTGGCGGAGCGCAGTGACATATCCGAGGAGATCGTGCGCCTGCAGAGTCATTTTCAGCAGTTTCGCGAACTCGTGCGGTCTCCCGAGCCGGCCGGCCGCAAACTCAATTTCCTTTTGCAGGAGATGAACCGCGAGCTGAACACCTTGGGGTCCAAAACCAGCAAGGCCGATGTTGCGCACCGGGTGGTCGATATGAAATCCGAACTGGAAAAGATCCGGGAACAGGTTCAGAATGTGGAGTGAGAAGATGACAAAACAAAAATTGCTCAACATTGGATTCGGCAACACGGTGGTGGCCGAGCGCATCGTCTCCATCGTGGCCCCCAATTCCTCCCCCATCAGGCGGCTGAAGGACGAAGCGCGCACCGAGAACCGCCTGGTCGATGCCACCCAGGGGCGGCGCACGCGTTCGGTCATCGTGTTGGACAGCAATCACGTGGTGCTGTCTTCCCTGCATGCCGAAACCATTTCCCAGCGTTTTGAAACCATCAACGGGACCAAGCCCGGTGACGGAAATGGGTTCAAGCACAGATAAACAGAATTCCGAAAAGCGGGCGCCCATGGCTGCCCAAAGCTGTCTCTTTGTGGTGTCGGCCCCCTCGGGCGCGGGAAAGACAACGCTTTGCCGGGCCATGCTCAGGCGCTTTCCAAAGCTGGCCTACTCGGTGTCTTACACCACACGTCCGCCGCGCCGGGGCGAGAGGCACGGCGTCGACTATTTCTTCATTTCCACCGAAGACTTCAGGAAGGGCATTGACGCCGGCGCCTGGGCGGAATGGGCCAACGTGCACGGCAACTATTACGGAACCAGCTTGCGGCAGATTGAGACCAATCTGGCGGCCGGCCGCGATATGCTGCTCGATATCGATGTCCAGGGCGCCTGCCAGATCGTTGAAAAATTTCCGCTAAGCATCACCATTTTTATCATGCCGCCCAGCCTGGAGGTGCTGGCTGAGCGGATCCGTGCCCGCCGTACGGACAGCCGCGCCGTGATTGCGCGGCGCCTGGCCAATGCGCGTCGTGAAATTGCGAAAAAGGACTGCTACCGCTATTGCATCGTCAACGACCGCCTGGATGCGGCCAAGGAGTCTCTGGCGGCCGTGATTGCACGGCACGGCGGCAGGAACAGGAAAGCTGAATGAAGGGCGGCGCGGCACCTGAAACGCCGCCCCCGGATTCGGAAATCATTTGCGGCATCCATCCGGTGGCTGAATGCCTGCGTGCCGGTCGCCGTCGGCTGTGGGAAGTTTTTGCGATCCGCCGGCACACCTCCCGGCGGCTGCAGAGTGTCCTGGATGCGGCGGCCGCCCGGCGTGTGCCCGTCCACAGGGTGTCGCGCCGGCACCTGGAGCGGCTCGCGCTTTCGGAGCTGCACCAGGGGATCTGTGCCCGCGTCGCCCCCTATCCGTTTGTCGCGCTTGCAGACATCCTGGCCGTTGCAGCGCCGGCGGATACGCTTTTCCTGGTGGTCCTGGACCAGATTGTGGACGGGCAGAACCTGGGCAGCCTGGCCCGCACGGCGCTGTGTGCCGGTGTGAGCGGCATGCTCATTACGCGCAGGCGTTCGGCGCCGGTCCGCGCGGCGGTCTGCCGGGCTTCCGCCGGCGCCGTTGAACATTTGCGCATAGCGCGCGTGAACAACCTGGCTTACGCGCTAAAGCAGCTGAAACATCAGCGCATCTGGGTCGCGGGGCTGGACGCCGACGCGCCGCAGTCCATTTTTGAAACCGACCTGGGCGGTCCCATCGCCCTGGTTATCGGCGGCGAGCAGAAGGGCATCCGGCCGCTGGTCCGGTCGGCCTGTGATTTTCTGGTGTCGATTCCCCGGCAGGGGGCTTTCGACTCGCTGAACGCCGCTGCCGCCGGCGCCGTGGGCTTGTACGAAATCTACCGGCAGCGCATGTGCGCGCAAGACGCTTAACTTTCCGGGAGCAGGGGGAATAGAAATCATGGAAGATGCGAATGGAATCATCACGCTGGAGAACGGTCATCCGATTGCACCGGACTTTCCGGTTATCCCCTTTATCGAGGGCGACGGCATCGGACCCGACATCTGGCGCGCTGCACGGCTGGTTCTCGATGCGGCGGTGGCGGCCGCCTACGGCGGCCGCCGCAAAATCCGGTGGAAAGAAATTTTTGCCGGCGAAAAGGGGTTTCGCGTAACCGGCAGCTACCTGCCGCCCGAAACGCTGGCGGCCATCAAAACCCACGTGGCGGCCATCAAGGGCCCGTTGACGACACCGGTGGGGGAAGGCTTTCGCAGCATCAACGTGGCCATTCGCCAGCAGCTCGATCTATACGCCTGCGTGCGTCCGGTGCGCTACATCGACCCGGTACCGAGCCCCATGAAGCATCCCGAAGCCATTGACATGGTGGTGTTCCGCGAAAACACCGAGGACCTCTACGCCGGCATTGAATGGCCGGCCGACAGCGACGCGGCCGAAGAAGTGCGCACCTTCCTGAAAAGCCGGCTGGGTGTTGCGCTGCCGCCGGACAGCGGCATCGGGATCAAGCCGATCAGCGAAAAGAACACCAAGCGCCTGGTGTCGCGCGCCATCGCCTACGCCCTGGAAAACGGCCTGCCCAGCGTGACGCTGATGCACAAGGGCAACATCATGAAATACACCGAGGGCGCTTTCCGTGCCTGGGGATATGCCGTGGCCCGGGAGGTCTTTCCCGCACAGACCATCACCGAGGCGGCCCTCTATGAGCAGTACGACGGCAGCTTGCCGGCCGGCAAAGTGGTGATCAAAGACCGTATCGCCGACATGCTGTTTCAGCAGGTGCTGTTGCGGCCCCGGGAGTTCAGCGTGATCGCGACCCCCAATCTGAACGGCGACTATCTCTCCGACGCGCTGGCGGCCCAGGTGGGCGGCCTCGGCATGGCCCCCGGCGCCAATATCGGGGATGCCTGCGCGGTTTTCGAGGCCACCCACGGCACGGCGCCCAAATACGCGGGCATGGACAAGGTCAATCCCGGTTCGTTGATTCTCTCCGGTGCCATGCTGCTGGAATACATCGGATGGAAGGAAGCCGCGCTGCGCATTCCCGCGGCGCTGCAACGCACCATTGCCCAGGGGACCGTAACCTATGATCTGGCGCGTCAGCTGCCGGGGGCGGAAAAGGTGCCCTGTTCGGAGTTTGCACGCGCCATTGCCGAAAAACTGGCCGATGGCTGAGCGCCTGGGCGGGCGGTTGAGGCGCATTTTCGCCGATGCGCTCTTTCCCGCAAAGTGTTTCGTCTGCGGCGTGTTTCTGCCGCCCACGGTATCGGCGCGGCAGGCCGGAATCGATGCCAGTGGTTTGGCAACCGATCTCGGCGACGCTTACATGCAACTGTTGGATGGGTTTTTGTGCCGCACCTGCCGCATGGATTTTCAGCCGTTGCGCACCCCGCTGTGTTCGTGCTGTGGGGTGATGTTTCCCGGCCGGGAGGGCGAAGACCATCTTTGCGGCCGGTGTCTGGAGGGACGCCGCTTTTTCAGCAAGGCGCGGGCGGCCGGCAGTTACCAGGGCAGCCTGATGCACCTGATCCGGTCCTTGAAATACCAGGGCAAGGTGCAGTTGGGCACCGTCCTGGGGGCGCTGCTGCTGGTTGTTTTTGAGCGGCACTGGGATCCTGCCGCTGTCGACATGGTCACGGCCGTGCCGCTGCATGCCCGCAGGCTGAGAAAAAGGGGCTTTAATCAGTCCGCACAGCTGGTCGGCGGGTGGGCCCGTCTGTCCGCCAAACTGTCACTGCCGGCGCCGATACTTGCGACGGACCGTGTGCTGGTCAGGTCGCGGGCCACCGCGCCGCAAACCGGTTTGCCGCGGGCCCGGCGTCTGGCGAACCTGAAAAATGCGTTTGCCGTGGTGTGCAAAGCCCGTGTGCGCGGCAAATACATTCTGCTCGTGGACGATGTGCTGACCACGGGAGCGACGGCCGGTGAATGTGCCCGCGTGCTCATGGCGGCAGGAGCCCGGCGCGTGGATGTTCTGACCCTGGCACGGGCTTAGGGGGCCTTTTTTGAAAGCATGCCAGCCGGTGATGGAGAAGAAGACCGATCATCTTATGCGGCCGGAAAGGGAAGGGGAACTCGACTGTTTCCGGTTTGCCCACCTGCTGCACCTGGACGGTGTCCGGCATGCGGTGTTCGGACGGCAGGGGGGCGTCAGCCGGGGGGCCTACCGCTCGCTGAATGTCAGCTACGGCTGTGGCGACGATCCGGCCTGCGTGGCTGAAAACCGCCGCCGTATTGCCCGCTGGTCCGGTGCGCAAGACGTGGTGTATCTCAATCAGGTGCACGGGGATCGCGTGCTGGTGTTGAAAGCGGGGTGCACGGCAGCGCCGGCCGGCAAACAGGAACCGCCGGCCACGGCCGATGCCGTGGTGACCGACATCGAGCACAAGTTTCTGGCCATTCAGGTTGCCGACTGTCAGGCGGTCTTGATGTACGATCCGCAGTGCCGGGTGATTGCCAACGTGCACTGCGGCTGGCGTGGAAGCGTTCAAAATATCCTGCAAAAGACCGTGCGGGTCATGGCGGACGCGTTTGGCTGCCGGGCGCCTGACATTCGTGCCGGTATTGGCCCGTCGCTGGGGCCCTGCTGCGCCGAGTTCGTCAATTACCGCCTGGAGCTGCCCCCGGCTTTTCATCGCTACATGCTCCGCGGCCGGCGTTTCGATTTCTGGGCGATCAGCCGGCATCAGTTGCTGGCTGCCGGCCTCGCGGAGCCGCACATCACGGTGGGCGGCCGGTGCACGCGCTGTGACAGCCGTCATTTTTATTCTTACCGGGCCCGGCGCATCACGGGACGGTTTGCCGCTGTCATTGGACTGGCGGGGTAATTCCCCCAAGGAGAGCAACAGGTGATCTTTCAGGAAAACACGACCGTGCTGTGGAATCGGGAAATCCAGCCCGGCATTTACCGTCTGGCCCTGCAGAGCCGGCGTATGGCCGCCGAAGCGGCTGCCGGGCGCTTTGTCATGGTGCGCATCGATCCGGCGGTTTTCCTCCGGCGGCCGTTTTCGATTCACCGCCTGGTCGCCGGCAAGGGCCCGCCGGAGGGAATCGAACTGCTCTACAAAGTGGTCGGGCCCGGCACCCGCCGGCTTTCAAAGTATGGCGCCGGGCAGTCTCTCGATGTGCTGGGGCCTGTAGGCCGCTCTTTCCGTGTGCCTGAGGGAGTGCAGAAGGTGCTGATCACGGCCGGCGGAATCGGCGTTGCGCCTCTTTTTTTCCTGGCGCAAACGTTGATCCGGCAGCGGGGCATCGCCCCGGGCGGCATTCAGAGCTTTATCGGTGCGCAGAACGCCAGGGAGGCGCTGTGTGCAGAGGATTTCGAGCGGCTGGGGATCCCCACGACCGTAACCACCGATGACGGCAGCTGCGGACTGCAGTGTCTCGTGACCCAGCCCTTGGCAGCCGCCATTGCGGCAGGCCGGCCGGACGCCATCTACGCCTGCGGACCGCCGGCCATGTTGAAATGCGTGGCCGACATGGCGTTTGACCGTCATATTTTCTGCCAGGTGAGCGTCGAGACGCTCATGGCCTGCGGCATGGGCGTCTGCCTGGGATGTGCCGTTGAACGTCGGGACAAGGCGGGAACTTACCTGCATGCCTGTACCGATGGACCGGTATTTGACGCCTCGCGCATCCGGCTGTGAGTCAGCTTTAAGTAATTTATATCATCGGGTTATTTGTGCACCACACGCCACCTGCGGAGCCAGCGGCGGTGCATCGCTGATTCTTTTCGATTGACTTGATCATGGACCTGTGCTACCACGGCCGTGTTTATCTGGATCTGTTCCGGAGCCTGGACTTGACCGTCGGCAGCATATGCGGGCGGCGCTATATGAAAAGAGAAACCCGACGGGCCATACGGGAACTTTCCTACTACAGCAGTCTGGGACTGGCCCTGGCGCTGGCGATTTTTATCGGTCTGGGCATGGGTGTTTTCCTGGACGCGCATTTCGGTACGTCGCCGTGGATGACGCTGAGCGGCCTGTTTCTGGGGATCGTGGCCGGGTATCGCAATATCGGGCGGGCAATCAAGAAGATACGGAAACTCTAAGCGAGCAGCCAACGTGTATATCCAGCAGCGATTACTCACATTCGTGATTCGCTCCAATTGGATTCTACTGGCCGTCGTCAGCCTGGCATCATACCTGCTGATGCCGGCCGCTTTCTGCCGCGGCGTCATCTTCGGCGGCCTGATCGTCAACATCAATTTCCATCTCCTCTATCGCACCTTGAAAAAGACGCTGAAACCGCCGCACCGGGCAAGTGTGCGTGCGGTACTGATGAAGTACTACCTGCGTTTCATTGTCAGCGGTGCGATTATCTTTGTTCTGATTTCCAAACAGCTGGTCAATCCCGTGGGACTCTTCTTGGGTCTTTCGGTAGTGGTCGCCAGTATCATGCTGGCAACGGTCGGCGAACTCAAGAAACTACTGTGCAAGGAGGCGGTCTAGGATGGAGCATCCCTACCTTTTCTTCGTCAAGCTGTTTGAAATGCTCGGACTCGGGCACTTTGCGCATGCTTACGCGCATGTGATCTATTCATGGGTTGTCATGGCGCTGCTCATTGTGCTGGGCGCCTTGGGGGCCCGGCGTGTGAGCATGATCCCCGGCAAGGGGCAGAACGTGTGGGAGATGTTTATCTCCGGGCTCGAGGAGTTCATGGTCGATGTGACCGGAGAAGAGGGCCGCTGGCTTTTCCCGCTGGCCGGCACGGTTTTTATCTACATTCTGGCCTGCAACCTGATCGGCATCGTACCCGGATTCGAAACCCCGACGGCCAACCTGAATACGACACTTTCCTGTGCCGTGGTGGTCGTTTTCTATACGCACGTGATCGGCATCAAGTACCATGGGGCCAAGTACATCAAACATTTTCTGGGACCGGTCTGGTGGCTCATGCCGCTCATCTTTCCCATCGAAATTATCGGCCACCTGGCACGTGTGCTTTCGCTCTCCATCCGTCTCTTCGGCAACATGATGGGGCACGAGCTGGTGGTTGGCATTCTTTTTTTCCTGGCCGGCGCCTTTTTTGCACCGTTGCCGATCATGGCACTGGGCATCTTCGTGGCGTTGGTTCAGGCCCTGGTTTTTTTCCTGCTTTCGATCATGTACTTCGCCGGTGCCATCGAAGAAGCCCACTGATGGCCGTGCAGGGCAGTTTGGCCGGCGGCGTTAAGCGGATGTTAATGGGATAGGGAAGGAGCCCACCGAATAATTTCTAACCAAAGGAGGTAAAGGCGCGTATGGAAGGACTACAGTTTTTTATTGCATGTGTGACAGCGGCCGGTTTTGGAATCGGAATTGCGGCATTTGGCTGCGGTATCGGACAGGGCCTCGGTGTCAAAGGGGCGGTTGAAGGCATTGCCAGGAACCCGGAATCCTCGGGCAAGGTCACCGTTACGCTGCTGATCGGCCTGGCCATGATCGAATCGCTGTGTATTTACGCCCTGGTGATCGCGCTGATTTTGATTTACGCGCATCCCCAGGCAGCCCAGATTGCCAAATTGCTCGGATAGCCGGGCTGAAACGGGCACAGCAAAGGGCCGCATTCCCGGTTTACGGGAAGGCGGCCCTTTTTCTGTGATATCAAGGGGCCGCCGTCGGCCCGGTGAGAGGCCGTCGGCCCCTGAAAAAGCCCGCCGGCCATGCGGTACGGCTATTTGTTCTTGCGCCAGCGCGGGTGGGTAATGCCGAACTTTTTGATCTTGTATATCAGCGCCCTGGGGCTGATCCCCAGGCGCTTGGCCGCGTCTTTCTGGATCCAGAGGCTCTCTTCCAGCGCTTCGAGGATCATATCCCTCTCGGCGTCCTTTAATGACTTGGGTGTGCTTTTGGACCGCAGGCTGGCGGCAGCCGGTTTTGTCTGGTCTGCCGCGGGGTGCCGCGGGGCCTGGGGAATTGAGACGCTTTCTTCTTGAATGAGGGGCCCGTCTTCCAGGATTACGGCCCTTTCGATGGCATTGGACAGCTGGCGGATGTTGCCCGGCCAGTCATAGTGCCTGAACGTTTCAATAACCGAGGGGGAAAAGCCGCGGATCTTTTTTTTCAGATTACGCGAGATTTTATCGAGCAGCGTGTGTGCCAGCGGCTCGATGCAGTGCGTTCGCTCGCGCAGCGGGGGCAGTGTCACGGACAATACGTTGATGCGGTAATAGAGGTCTTCCCGGAACTGTCCGGATTCGGTCAGCTTCTGCAGGTCCCGGTTGGTGGCCACGATCACGCGCGCATCGGACTGGATGGTGCGGTTGCCGCCGATACGTTCAAAGCTCTTGTCCTCCAGAAAGCGAAGCATCTTGGCCTGCAGTGCCAGGCTCATTTCTCCAATTTCATCCAAAAACAAGGTGCCGCCGTTGGCCTGCTCAAAGCGGCCGATGCGCTGTTTGGTGGCGCCTGTGAAAGCGCCCTTTTCATGGCCGAAAAGCTCGCTTTCGAGCAGGGTCTCGGGAATGTTGGCGCAGTTGACCTTGATAAACGGTTTGTGCCGGCGGTGGCTGTTGAAATGGATGGCGCCGGATAAAAAACTCTTGCCCGTACCGGTTTCACCGGTGACCAGAAGAGTGGAATCGGTTTCGGAAAATTTCTTCAGGGCCTGGATCACGCGCTTCATGGAGGGGCTGAAAGCAATGATCTGGTTGAAGTCGTAAACGATGTCCTGCTGACGCCGGAGGTAGTCGATTTCATTCTTCAGGCTGCGCTCGTCCAGTGCCTGGGAAAGGGCGCGCTGAATGCGCGCGGCACTGAAAGGTTTGACAAGGAAATCAAAAGCGCCGGATTTGATGGCGCGGACAATGGTCCGGCTGTCTTCCCGCCGGCTGGTGAGGATGACGGCCGTGGCCGGGAAGGACGCCTTGATCCTGCCAAGCAGCGCGCGGCCGTCTTCGGACGAGCCGTCATGGTCCAGAACCACGGCGTCGTAGTTTCCGGATTTTAGCGCACGCAGGATTTCACCCTTGCGCACCTCAACTTCGTAGAACGCCTCAAGGGATCGGACGATGAAGCGTTCCCATTTCTTGCTGTTTTCGATCAGCAGGACTCGATGCATGCTCGCAGATATCTCTCAAAGTGGGTAACCGTTAACTATTATTATATTTTAATACAATTAGTTGCGTAAATTGTAAAGCGGTTTCGCGCCGGGCCATCGACGGTCGGACGGGAAAGTACCGCGGACAGCCGGGATGACGCCGTGCAGCCGGCCGGCTTGCGCCGCCTGTCATTCAGGTTTGACACAAAAAACGCGATTGCACCGCGGTCGGTCAAAACGGGTTGCATGTCGGCGGTTTTTGCTGTAGGGGGCTAAAGTGAAACCGGCGCGTGGATTCCGGAAAGAAAGCGATGCTCTCCCCCTGCCGCGGGCGTTGTGGCGAAGATGCGGCCGGCGGCGCATTTTTGTGCCGGTTTTCGCCGTGGGCCAGTCGCGGAAATTTCTTGGCCGGCCCCGGACGCAGGTGCTTTAAGGCGGTCTGTTGAAGGTGCCGTTCGCCGGCCGGTGGCTAAAAATTGCCCAGGGGGCGCTGAAAAGTAAATGTGGCCGGTTTGGCGACCAGCGTATCCCAGGCCTGGTCAACGTTTTTTCCGGTTGTGGTAAAAGGTATCGAGACGATAAAAGCCGCCGTTCCAAGAATCATGGAGACAAAGCCCAGCGGCCTGACCAAGATCAGGTCGGTGGCCATGGCGCCGGCATCCGGCTGATTGCTGTCCAGTGAGCTCTGCGCCAGCGCTGTGCCCAGGGGTATGAGCACCAGAGCCGCCGCTACGAGCAGGACAATGGTTTTTTTGCCTAGTTTGTCTCTCATACTGGCCTCCTTTTTGGCAGGGCGTTCGTTGGATGTCCACCGCCTTATAAAAGATAGGTTAAATAAAGGTGCGGGCGCTGTCAAGTTTAAAATGGCTAATTGTCAGTAACTTACAAAAGCATATCATCTTTGCGCCAAGACCTGCAAAAGTCCTGAAGACGTCGGAAGATGCCGATTCCGGATGGTGCAGGATCGGAAAGGAGTTTGGTTTGAAAAAGTTTGTACTGCTATGGACCTGCCTGATCGCCGTGTCAATAGGAAGTACCGCTACCCGCGCTGCAGCTGCTCCGGTTCCCACGGATGATGCGGCGCTGCGCCAGCTGATCCTCCAGGTTATCAAAGATAACCCCAAGGTGATCTATGACGCCGTTAACAGCTACCTGCGGCAAAAGAGGGATGCTGAACACCGGCAGGAAATGGAGCGGCGTTTTAAAAAACGTGTTAAGGATATCGTCAGTAAAGCGAATCCCCAAAAGGGTCCGCATGACGCTCCGATTACCATCATTGAATATACGGATTTCGAGTGCCCATACTGCGCCAGGGCCTCGCATACGATGGAGCAGCTTTTCAAGGTATATCCCGGTAAACTGCGACTGGTCTTTAAAAACAATCCGTTGACTTTCCACAAACAGGCGGTGCCGGCGGCCAGGGCGGCATTGGCGGCCTTTAAGCAGGGCCAGTTCTGGCCGTACCACGACCTGCTGTTTGCCCATCACCGGGAGCTGGATGCCAAACGCTACATGGCCTTTGCCAAGCAGCTCGGACTGGACCTTGGGCGGTTCGAGAAAGACCGCCATTCGGCAGCGGTAGCCAAGCAGATCGCTGCGGAGAAGGCGCGGGCCAAGGCCCACAAGTTCAGCGCAACGCCGACTTTTATCATCAACGGCGTCGTGGTGGTCGGCGCCCAGCGCATTGATCGCTTCACGGAGGTCATTGACCGGCTGCTGGCCGAAAAACCCAAGGGGTAAACGGCAAATCCGACCGAGCGAAGCGTCGGCAAAAGGTGCGCAAGCACCCCCGCGGGCCGTGGACGTACCGTGTTACACAAGGGCCCCGGTTGCTTTTGTGTGCACCTGCAGGCGCGGCTTTTGGCGGGGTAAATGACCATCTTCAGGTGAAATCACATTTTTTTAAAAATATGAGTTATTCGCAGAAAAAAGCAGATTTCTCGAGGGGGTGAGGTGTTTAAAACGTGTTCAAAACTTTGGATCTGCTTAAAATCCTTACGAAAAACCCGCAGTGCCAAAATGCTGTATTTCAAAGCGGTTGAATTCCCATGCGTTTGAATTTCTTTTAATAACAATATATTGAAAGCCATTGGAAAGGTGCTGGATGTGCCCGTGCAAAAAACACAGTTCATCAGGATTGACATCGCCGACCGCATCCAGTAGTTATCGGCCCACTTGATTCGTTTGAGAAATTTCCGCGTCATCGCCCCTAAGCAGTTGTAAATTCGCTATTTGCCCTTTTTTAGCTCCGTTTTTCAACCTCGAAGTGGTTTTTTGCCGGATTGTCAGGTTAAAGGTTGCATGGAACTTTTTTGGAAAAAGGTCAAGACCGCCATCAGGAAAAAGATCCCCGGACACACCTTTAGCATGTGGATTGAACCGCTGCAGTTCGCCGGTTCCGATGCCCGGAGCATCACCCTTCACAGTCCGAACTGTTTTTCGAAAAACCGGGTTAAAACGCATTACCTGGATCTGATCCGCGCCGAGGTCGAGAGTCTGCACGGTCAGTCGATGGACATCATCGTCGATGTGCTCAAGGGGAATCAGAAAGCGCCCGCAAAGCCGGCCGGTCTTCGCCAGCAGCCGCTGCCCAACATGGCCATCCGGCCTCAGAACGGCCGCCTGCTGCGGCGTGACTTTACTTTTGACCAGTTCGTGGTGGGCGAGAGCAATGACTTTGCCTATTCCGCCGCGCTTTCCCTGGCGTCGCACAAACAGCGCCGGAACAGCTGCCAGAACGCCCTTTTTCTGCTGTCAAAACCCGGCATGGGCAAAAGCCACCTGTCCCAGGCCATCGGGCACTTTATTCTGTCTGAATTTCCGGGAGAACGGGTTTACTACATGACGGCTGAAGACTTCAGCAGTGAAATGGTGCACGCCTTTCGCGAAGATGTCATCGACCAGTTCAAGGAAAAATACCGGCGGTGCTGTGACGTGCTGCTGCTTGAAGACGTCCATTACCTCTCCGGCAAGGAACGTACCCAGGTTGAGCTTGCCCTGACGCTGGACGCGCTTCTGGAAGCCGACCGCAAGATTATCTTCTCCAGCTGCTACCAGCCTTCGGCAATTCCCAAGCTTTCCGGAAAGTTGCGCTCAAGGCTCTCCTACGGGCTGCTTTCGACCATCGAACCCCCTGATTTCAAAACGCGTGTGCGCATCCTGCATAAAAAGGCCCGTGCATACGGCAGCCGGATCCCCGATGAAATCGTGCGCTACCTGGCCTCCGAGCTGACAGAAGACGTGCGCCAGCTTGAAAGCGGTCTGGTGGGTGTCAGCGCCAAGTCGTCCCTCATGGGGATTCCGGCCGATCTGAGTCTGGCCGAGAGCGTGGTGAAGTACATCACCCGGCAGCGCAAAAAGGTCACCATCGAGGTGATCAAGAAGCTCGTCTGCCGGCACTACAACGTATCGGCGGCCGACATCGTTTCGCGGTCGCGCAAACAGGCCATCGTACGGCCACGGCAGATTGCCATGTATCTTGCGCGCCGCTACACCGATTCCCCGCTGCAGGTGATCGGGAAGAGCTTCAACCGCTACCATGCCACCGCGCTGCACGCCATCGGAAGTGTTGAAAAGGGCATCCAGAAGAGCAGTGCCATGAAAAAGCAGGTGATGTTTCTGCAGAAAAAGCTGGAAACCGGCGATTACTGATCGTCCGTTTTAAGCACGGCCAGCATCGCTTCGTGAATTCGTCCGTTGCTCGCCAGGATTTCCTTTTTCCCGATGTCGAACGGTTGGTCCGAAAAATCGGACACCCGTCCGCCGGCTTCGTTGACGATCAGCATTCCGGCCGCCGTATCCCACGGCTTGAGGTTTTGTTCCCAGTAGCCGTCAAAACGCCCGCAGGCCAGAAAGCACAGATCCAGCGCAGCGCTGCCCATGCGCCGCATGCCTTGGCAGGCGCCCAGAAACGCCCTGAAGCGTGCCATGAGGATGTCCATGTGTGCGACCTTGTCATAAGGAAAGCCGGTTGCCAGCAGGCTTTCCGAGATGTGCGCTGTCGCAGATACCCGGATGGGCTGGCCGTTCAGCTGGGCGCCGCGGTGTGCAGCGGCGGTGAAGAGTTCACCGCTGACCGGATTTAAAACCACTCCGGCGACAATGGCGCCCTTGTACGCAAATGCGATCGATATGCAGAAGACCCCCAGCTGGTGGGCAAAGTTGGTTGTGCCATCCAGCGGATCGACGATCCAGGTGCAGTCGGACCTGCCGGTGTGCAATCCGCTTTCTTCGGCCAGAATGCTGTGCTGTGGAAAAGTCCCGGCGATGGTCCTGCGGATGACCGACTCGGAAGCCGTGTCGGCCGCGGTCACCAGGTCCTTTTCACTTTTCTTGCGAATTTCATAGCTGCCGCCGAGATAGTTCTGCAGTACCTGTGCGCTCTGGTATGCCGCAGCGGTGGCCACTTCCATAATCGGGTTTATATCCATAGTCGCCAACTTTTAACGCCGACCCCGGCCCCTGTCAACCCCGCCGGGCGATGCCGCTGCAAACCCTTCATGCGCCAGGCTGGCGGCCGTTTCGATTTTGCGGATCAGGGGCCTCAGTGACGCGCGATCCAACGCGGAAACGGCTGTTCCCCGTAAACTGCGCTCCAGCCGCTGTAACGCTTCCGCCGGCACCAGATCGCTCTTGTTGAGGACCCGCAGCAGCGGGATGTGCTCCAGGGAAAGGTCGCGCAGGATTTTTTCCACGGCCAGGATCTGGTTTTCAAAACGCGGGTTGCTGATGTCGATGACGTGCAACAGCAGGTCGGCGCTTTCGAGTTCTTCGAGCGTCGCCCGGAAAGCGACCAGCAGATCGGCGGGCAGGTCTTTGATGAACCCCACGGTGTCGGTGATGATGACTTCCATGTCCCGGGGAAACCGGAGCCGTCGGCTGGAGGGGTCCAGGGTGGCGAAGAGGCGGTTCTGGACGGCCACGCGGCTGTGGGTGAGGGTGTTGAGCAGGGTGGATTTACCTGCGTTGGTGTATCCGACGATGGATATAATCGGCAGGCGATGCCTTCGCCGCAGAGCTTTCTGGTGCTGCCGGCTGTGTTTGACGCCCTCTATCGCACGTTCCAGTCGCCCGATGCGCTGGCGTACCCGCCGGCGGTTGATCTCGAGCTTGGTCTCGCCGGGTCCGCGCCCGCCGATTCCCCCGGTCAGGCGGGACATGGCCGTGTTTTTCGTTACCAGGCGCGGCAGCATGTACTTCAGTTGAGCCAGTTCCACCTGCAGCTTGCCTTCCCGGCTGCGGGCCCGCTGGGAGAAGATGTCGAGGATCAGCTGCGTCCGGTCGATGACCTTCAGCTCGGTCATGTCGGTAATGGAGCGCATCTGCGAGGGATTCAGCTCCTGGTCGAATATGATCAGCGAGGCGCCCTTCTGCAAAGCCTCGATGATCAGCTCCCTGAGCTTGCCGCTTCCCAGCAGGAAACGCGGGTTGGCATGCGACCGCAGCTGCAGCATACGGCCGATGACCTTGATACCACTGCTGGCGGCCAGTGCTTCGAGTTCGTCCAATGACTGGCGGGCCGCCTGCCGGGAACCGGTTGAGACGCTGACCAGCAGCGCACGTTCATCCCTGCTGCCGCCGATGCCGCTGCTCTGGCGCATATGGGCGAGTTCGCTTTCAAGGGCGTTGATCAGGTCCAGGCAGCCGATATCCAGCGCATGTGCGTAAAGCGGCTCCAGTGTACGGCAGGTCTGCCGGCCGGCCGGCCGGGGCAGGATGTGCCCCACGTGAACGCGCTGCGGCAGCCCGCGGCGGTCAACGGTAATGGCGGCCATCAGGTCCAGCCGCAGCAGTTCCAGATCGGTCAGGTCGTCAGAGGAAAGCGGTTCGTCCTTGAGGTGCGTGTGAACGCAGCGCAGTCCCTTCAGGCGCCCCGGCGCCAGGCGGTGGTCGCGGGTGGCGGGGATCACGATGCCCTGCTGGTCGCCGACAATGACGTGTGTTACGTGTCCCCGGCGATCGATCAGCAGACCGAGCTGCCGCCGGATGTCGCGCGAGAGGCCTGCCAGTTCACGGGCCAGTTCCGGTGTGACCAGATACTCGGGGGGGGTTCGACGGCGGTAAAGTCTCTCCATGCGGCGGAGCTGGTTGGGTTTCAGCCCCGTTTTGTGGCCATAAACTTTTTTCACCGGCTTTCTGAATACTGCGTCTGGGGCTCGTGATATGTCTCTAGAGTTTCGAAGCGCGTATAGGCCTTCAGAAAAGCCAGGTTCACTTCGCCGGTAGGGCCGTTGCGTTGTTTTTTCAGCAGAATTTCAGCGGTACCCCTGCGGGGGTTGTCCTCGTCCTTGTTGTAGACCTCGTCGCGGTAGATAAAGGCCACAACGTCGGCATCCTGTTCCAGCGCGCCGGACTCCCGCAGGTCGGACAACTGGGGCCGTTTGTCGCTGCGTTGCTCCAGCATGCGGTTCAGCTGCGACAGGGCGATGACGGGCAGGTCGAGTTCTTTGGCCAGGGCTTTGAGCGCCCGTGAAATCTCGGACACTTCCAGATCCCGGCGTTCGGAAAGGCGGCGCGCCTGCATGAGCTGGAGGTAGTCGATGATAATCAGGCCCAGCCCTTTGTCCATCTTCAGACGCCGGGCCTTGGCGCGGATTTCCATTGCCGAGATGCTGGGTGAATCGTCGATAAAAATCGGCGCGTCGGACAGGACACCCGCCGCCTCGGTCAGGGCCTGCCATTCCTCGTCGTTGAAGAAACCGCTGCGCAGCCGCATGGAATCGACGCTGGCTTCAGCGCAGAGCATCCGCAAAGAGAGCTGTTCGCGGGACATTTCCAGGGAAAAGATTGCCACGGGAATGTTTTCCGTCACCGCAGCGTGGCGTGCGATGTTCAATGCCAGTGCGGTTTTGCCCATGCTCGGACGTGCCGCCAGGATGATCAGGTCGGAGTTCTGAAAGCCCGAAGTCAGGCTGTCCAGCTGGCTGAAGCCGGAAGGCACCCCGGTGATCAGGGCCTTTTTCCCCTGGCGCTCCTCCAGCATGTCGATGTTTTTCAGAATGATCTTGCTGATGGGGTAAAAGGTGGGCGAGGTCTTGTTTTCGGCGATTTCAAAGATCGCACGCTCGGCGAAATCGATGGTTTCGTTGACGCTGCCGCGGCCTTCGTAGCATCGCTGGACGATGGCGCTGGCTTTTTGGATCAGGCGTCTGAGGCAGGCCTTGTCATGGATGATCTTGGCATATTGGCGGGCATTGACCGCCGCCGGGGCCGTGTTGACCAGCTGTGCCAGGTAAGTTGCTCCGCCCGCGGCCTTGAGTTGGCCCTTTTCCTTCAGGGCCTGGGTGCAGGTAATCAGATCAACGGGCTCACTTCTGGCAAACAGGTCGCTGACGGCGGCGAAGATTTTCTGGTGCGCCGGGCGGTAAAAATCTTCGGGACCCAGCAGTTCCAGCACGTCGAACAAAAGGCTGTTGTCCAGCAGAATGGCGCAGATCAGGCGCTCCTCGGCTTCGACAGCCTGGGGCAGGACATGGGCGGTAACGGAATCTGTTCCGGTTGGCGCACTGTTGGCCATGGGATTTGCTCCGGTCCCCAGCATGCCGGGTGACGGCAGGCAGGACTATTCGGGGACGACCTCAACGGTGATTTCAGGCTCGACTTCCTTGTAGACCCGGATGGGAACTTTGTGGCTGCCCGTGGTTTTGATGGGCGAGCTCAGCAGCACCATGCGTTTTTCCACTTCGATGTCCTGTTTGGCCAGAGCGTTGACAATGTCGCGGACGGTGACCGAGCCATACAAATGCTGGTCTTCGCGGACTTTTGCCGGAATCTGGCACACGACTTCTTTGAGCCGGTTGGCCATTTCTTCGGCGATGCCCTTCTCCTTGGCGATCTGCAGCTCGAACTTGGCGCGCTGCTGATCGATCATGTGGCGGTTGGCAGGCGTTGCCCGGACGGCTTTGCCCTGGGGCAGCAGGTAGTTGCGGGCGTAGCCGTTGGCCACGGTAACTTCACTGCCGATAATACCAAGTGACTGAATGGTTTCCTTCAAGATGACCTTCATGTCAACCTCCAATTGTCTGAAGACGTTATGCGACCAAAAACTTGGGGCATGGATCCTGGTGCGCACGAGGCACCGCGCATTTAGTTTAGATTGAATCGGTTTCATCGGTTGCCGTGGGACCGATTTTGCGGAAATTGAACCAGGTGTCGAACAGTCCCACCACGATAATGATCAAAAGCAGCATCTGCTGCACGGCGATGAGCGTGTACAAAAAAATTCTGAACATGCGGGGGAAGTGCTTCTTCTCGAAGAAAAAGGCGACGATCGCCAGGCCCTGGAAAAGATAGACGGTCATCAGGACCAGCAGACCGTTTAAACCGATCAGCCGGCCGGCCGACCCCGCGACAAGCAGCAGCGTGCCGCAGCCGATCACTCCCCAAACCAGGTGCTCGGGCGCCTGCCAGTGGTTCAACGTCCCGAAATCCACCGCCGCCTGGGTCTTGGCCCGCAGCAGTGACCTGGCCAGCAGCAGGTTGACCCAGGCGGCAAAGAGCGTTGAAACCGCCATGATGGAGGGCAGCATGCGCACCAGGTAATACTGGATGTGGTCCAGCGATTTTGCAATCAGGTCGATGTTTTCCTGCGAAACCCCCATATTCCGGTACAGCTTCAACGTGAGCTGCAGGTTTTGCGATACATAGTCCGACACCAGTGCGGTCACGGCGGTATGCGAAACCGCACTGTAAAAAACCAGTGCCAGCACGGTGCTGCCCATGGCTGCCGCGCTGGTGTACAGCACGGTTTTTTCGACGGAGAGGCGGCGCTCGAAAAGCTCCCCCATCACAAATCCCATCAAAAGCAGCTCAACGAAAAACCACAGGTCGATGGAAAGGCGGCCAATGGCCAGCAGCATCAGCACGGCGGCAATGCCCGGTACGATGCTGCCGGCGTTCCTGCCGAGTTTAACCCGGTAAAAGATTACGGGCAACGGGATGAAGAGCGCAGAGAAAAATCCGGCAATGGGGATATAAATCGATACGGCGAAGACAAAACCGGTAAGCGCCACTCCGCTTACGATATCTCTGGCGGCATCCTTGGTTGCAACCCTGGGCACGGTTTTTCTCTGCATGCATATGCTGTCGGGCTACCGGTAATCCAGAGAGCCGACGTAGGGCAGCAGGGCAATGGTGCGCGCGCGCTTGATGGCCCGCGTCAGTTCGCGCTGATGCTTGGCGCATGCTCCCGAAATGCGCCGTGGTATGATTTTGCCGCGTTCCGTAATATAATACTTCAGCGCCTTGGGGTCCTTGTAGTCGATCTTCAGGCTGGTATCGGCGCAGAAACGGCATACTTTGCGTCGGTGGTAAATTCTCCGCTTGCGGTATCCGCCGGCGCGTTTGGCCGGCCGGGGGGATCTGGCCATGCTATGACTCCTCCTGCTTGGTTTCGTTCTCGACGGTTTCAGGCGATGATGCCTCAACCTGAGGGGCTTCCGGGGACGTGGTGCTGTCTGCGGAAGGCGCGTCCGGTGTTTCGGCGCTGTCGTCCGCCGGTCCGCTGGCAGTGCCTTCATCATTTGTCACGGGGGCTTCGGCAGCCGTTGCCGGCGCTTGGGCCGCGGCTTCGCGTTCCCGGGCGGCGGTGATCTCGGCCTCGATGGCTTCAATGTCGACGTCTTGCTGCAAAAGGACCGTCATGTACTTTAAAAAACGTTCGTTGATACGAAAAAAGTTTTCCAGCGTATCCACGAGATCCCCGTTGCCGCAGTACTCCAGGCGCGTGTAAAAGCCCCGGTTCTGCTTGCGGATGCTGTAGGCCAGGTGTTTTGACCCCCATTCGTCGAGCGTAACCAGCAGCCCATTGTGCCGGGTGATAAATTCCCCGAGCTTGTCGTAAAGCGGCTGCCGCTGCTCTTCTGAAATATCGGGTTCAAGAATTACAATGGTTTCGTACCTGCGCATTTAACCTCCTTACGGATCATAAAGCCCCGGAAGCGCCGGAGCAAGGATGAAATAAATGCTCATCATAAGTAAATTATGACAAGTAAAAAATATAATATATTAAAATCAATAAACCTACCTGTTAATAGCTCTTTTGTCAAGCTTATTTTCTGCGGACGGGGTAAAGCGCGCTTGCGGCCCGAGGGGGAACTATTTGATCTGATCAAAAGGCAGTTTTTCGTTGGTGCGGTCGACGTACTTGACCACGCCTGTGGTTGTGTCGACGATCATGGCACCGACAAACTGTCCCCTGGTCCAGGCTGAAATCCGATAACGCCCGATCTGCGATTGGCTGCTGATCGCCCCGGTTAGAAACAGTGTGCCGAAAACGAGCAGGGCCCCTAAAAGGAAGTAAAGTGCACGTTCTTTCCACGGCGTAAACTTCATCGTTATACTCCTTTCGTGACGTAATGGATGCCGAAGATCCGGATACCGGATCGATGCTTTGGGAACGGGCTTGCGCCGCCGTTGATGATGACGGGCCGCGCGTACTTCCACCTGCTGCCGGTGCCGGCTGCAGGCGGAGGTGATGTCTGAAAGGGCCAGCACTGTGGCCGGGTGACATCCTGAGGCCGGGTCCCTGCCATAGATTTGCTCAGGGATGGAGATAGACCCGCGGTACGCGCGCGGTGATACCGGTTACCACTTCGTAATTGATCG
The DNA here is from genome assembly GCA_026984935.1 of Desulfobacterales bacterium. Lineage (GTDB taxonomy): Bacteria > Desulfobacterota > Desulfobacteria > Desulfobacterales > JALSRD01 > JALSRD01. The sequence continues at coordinate 24,886 of JALSRD010000106.1, read as the reverse complement.
TATTCAGCAGATCGGCAATCTGGTCGGCCGAAATACAGCCTCCACCTTGCCGGCCGAAAATGACCACCTCATCGTTCAGCTGCGCTTCGGGGATGTGACCGATATCGAGCATGCACAGATCCATGCAGACCCTTCCGATGATGGGCGCCGCTTTCCCGTGCACCAGCATGCTGCCACGGTTGGACAACAGGCGGCTGACGCCGTCCGCGTATCCCGCCGCCACCGTGGCGATCACCGTGGCGGAAGCGGTTGCATGGGTCAGACCATAACTCAATTTAAAGCCCGCCGGCACCTTTTTCAAGTGCACAATACGGCTTTTCAGGGACATGGCCGGTCGCAGCAGGACCTTCCCGCGGTCAACTTCCCCCGACGGGTACAGTCCGTAAAGGGCGATTCCGGCGCGTACCATGTCCAGGCGGGTTTCCGGCAGATCGATGATTCCGGCGCTGTTGGCGGCATGCCGCAGTTCGAACCGGATGCCGCGTCGGGCAAGGGTATCCAGAAGTGCTGTGAAGATGTCGAACTGCCGTCGGGTGTAGAGCTTGTCACGGCTGTCGGCGGCTGCGAAATGCGTGAATATGCCCTCGGGCACCAGGCCCGGCAGCCGCACGATGGATTCGACTTCCGCCGCCACCCGCCTGCAGTCTGTTGTCGAAGCCACCGGGTCCATGGTCAGGCGGTCCGCCAGCAGTCCCAGGCGACCCATGCCCGTGTCGATTTTGATGTGCACGCGGATCTGCTTTCCGGCGCGCCGGGCACGGTCCGCCAGCTGCCGGGCGGCATCTGTGGAAGCCACAGCCTGGATCAGGTCCAGGCCGGCCAGCTGTTCGGCGAAATCCGCCGGCGTGTATCCGAAAATCAGGATGGGCGCATCAATGCCGGCCTGCCGCAAAGCGGTTGCTTCGCGAAAGCGCGCAACGGCCAGCATGCTGGCGCCGCTGGCAAGCGCCTGCTGGGCGACGGCCGCCGCGCCGTGCCCGTAGCCATCGGCCTTGACCACGGCCATCAGGCGGGCCGGTCGGCAGCGGGCTTTGAGCACCGCTGTGTTGTGGGCGATGGCCGCCAGGTCGATTTCCGCCCATGTCGCGGATGTGTCCAAGTAGCTGCCTCCCTGTCAGATGCATCGCCGGATGCCGGCCGGGTGCGATGAACGGTTGCGTGGTCCGCCGGAATCCGGGTAGGGGTCAGGACGCGTGTAACGCCATATCCAGTGCCTTGTAAGCGGCTTCGGGCATGATTTCCGCCAGCGTAGGGTGGGCATGAATGGTTTCGGCCAGGTCGGTTACGCTGGCGCCCAGCCGGACGGCCAGGGCGGCCTCGGCGATCAGCTCCGTGGCGCGGGCACCCACCAGGTGTACGCCCAGTACCCTTCCGCTGCCGGCTTCGGAGACGATCTTGGCCTGTCCGGCGATGTCGCCCATTACCTGGGCCTTTCCCAGCGTGCGCATCAGCACGCTGTCGGCCCGGATGTCACGCCCCTGCTCACGGGCCCGGGACTCGGTCAACCCCACGTTGGCCACCTCGGGCGAGGTGAAGATGGCCCCGGGAACGGCGGCGTAATCCATTTTTGCATCGGCGCCCATGAGGCGGTCGGCGGCCACGATGCCTTCGCGCGAGGCCACGTGGGCCAGCATGATTCGGTCAGGTCCCAGGATGTCGCCGACGGCGTAAACGCCGCGCACGCCGGTTTGCATGTGCGCGTCGGCCTCGATCCATCCTCTGGCATCGGTTTTAAGCCCGATATGCTCGAGGCCGATGGCATCCGTGTTGGCGGTCCGGCCGACACATACCAGTACCTTGTCCACTGCGAGGGTCAGCGGCGGTTTGGCTTTTTCGGCCGGTGTCTCGGAAAACGGCGAAGGGCCGATGGTGACCTGCAGTTTGCCGTCTGCGCGGTCCACGCGCTGCACGCTGCGATCGACGAAGAACTTGATTTTGCGTTTCTTCATCTCGCGCTGCAAAACCTTGGAGCAGTCCGCATCCACCGAAGGCAGCGGCAGCAGGCGCGCCAGGGCTTCGACCACTGTCACCCGGCTGCCCAGTGCGGCCAGCAGGCAGGCAAACTCGCAGCCGATGACGCCGCCGCCCACGATCAGGATGGACGCGGGCACCTGTTCGAGGTTCAGTGCGTGGTCGCTGGACAAAATGTCCCGGCCGTCGAAAGCCAGCGCCGGAATTTCCATGGGCCGGGTGCCCGTGGCCAGAATCAGCCGGTCCCACGGGACTTCAACCGTTCGACCGTTTGCCGCAGTTACCGCCAGGCGGCCGTGTGCGGCAATACGTCCATATCCCTGAACCAGGCGGATTCTGTGATGTTTGAACAGCGCGCCGATGCCCTTGATCTGGGTCCCCACGACGGCGGCTTTGCGGGCCATCAGACGCTGCATGTTCACCTGTACATGGCCGTCGGTCCGGATGCCGTAAGCCTCGGCGCGGTGAAATTTCTCCAGCAGCTCAGCAGTGGTGATCAACACCTTGGACGGAATGCAGCCGCGGTTTAAGCAGGTGCCCCCCAGCTTGTCGGACTCGATAACAGTGACATCGGCGCCCCGCTGGGCGGCGCGCACGGCCGCCACGTATCCTCCGGGTCCGGCACCCAGAACAACGACTTTCGTTGCCATGAATCACTCTCCCTAATGGTGAGGCCCGCCGGCAGACAGGACCCGCTTTAGTCCCCCAGCAGCACGCGCGGCAGCCAGGTGATGGATTCGGGAATCATGCAGATGACCGCCAGGCCGATGATCTGGATAATCACGAAGGGAATGATGCCCTTGTAGATATCCATGGTCTGCACTTCAGGCGGTGTGACGCCCTTCAGGTAAAAGAGTGAAAAACCGAAAGGCGGCGTCAGGAACGATGTCTGCAGGTTGACCGCGATGAGCACCGCCAGCCACAGCGGGTTGACACCCATGCTGATCATGATGGGTGCCAGCACCGGTACGTGGATGAAGGTGATCTCGATAAAATCCAGGAAAAAGCCGGCGATGAAGATGATGCCCATCACCACCAGCAAAATGCCCCACTTGCCGAAAGGCAGGTTGCGGATGAGTCCGCGCACCAGCACGTCGCCGTCCAGTCCGCGGAACACCAGGCCTAAGGTGGTGGCGCCCACCAGGATGATGAAAACCATGCAGGTCAGGTTGGTGGTGGACTTCATGACGTCCATGGCGATGGTGTAGTTGAAGCGCTTGTAGATGACGGTCAAAATAGTCGCCCCCACGGCACCCACCGAAGCGGCCTCGGTGGGCGAGGCGATACCGGCAAAGATGGATCCCAGCACCGCCAGCATCAGAAAAAGGGGCGGCACCAGTGCCTTGGCCACCCGGATGTAGAGCTGCTTGCGCGAAATCTGGTCCAGTTCTTCCTGGGGGATTTTGGGTGCCAACTCCGGTTTGATCAGCGCAATGCCGAAGATGTAAACCATGTACAGCACCACCAGCACCAGGCCCGGGATCACCGCACCGATAAACAGATCGCCCACCGGTACGTTGATAATGTCGCCCAAGAGCACCAGTACGATGGAGGGCGGGATGATCTGCCCCAGGGTGCCCGAAGCGGCCACGGTGCCTGTGGTCAGCGCCTTGCTGTAGTTGCGGCGCAGCATGGTGGGAACCGACAAAAGCCCCATGGTGACCACGGTGGCGCCCACGATGCCCGTGGAAGCCCCCATCAGGGCACCCACGAAAATCACCGAGATGGCCAGGCCGCCGGGAATCTTGGCAAACACCAGCGCCATGGTTTCCAGGAGCTCTTCGGCAATGCCCGATTTTTCCAGCATCACCCCCATATAGATGAACAGTGGTACGGCCAGCAGGGTGAAGTTGGTCATGCGGCCCCAGATGCGCAGCGGCAGCAGGTTGAAAAAATCGGTTCCGAAAGTGAAAAGGCCGAAAAAAAGCGAAACGCCGCCGATGGTAAAGGCCACCGGATAGCCCAGCAAAAGCAGCGCGAAAACGGCCGTGAACATGATCAGGGGCATGAACTCTTGAATCCATTCCATGGGCTTACCCCTCCTCTTTCCGATGGTCTTCGATGTCAAGTCCGCACAAAAAGAGCAGGCATTTGAAAGCCTCCGAAACGCCCTGTGCCAGGAGCAGCGCAAAGCCGAGGGGGATCATGGCCTTCAGGAGGTAGCGTGCCGGCAGGCCGCCCGGGTCAGGGGAAGTTTCGCGAACCGCCCAGGAATCCAGGACGAAGATCTTGGTGGCGTAAATCACGATCAGACAAAAGGGGATCAGGAAGGTAAAGCTGCAGACCATGTCGATCCAGGCCTGCCATTTTTTACTCAGTTTGGTGTAGATGATATCCACCCGCACGTGGCCGTCGTGTTTCAGCGTATAGGCTGCGCCGACGAGAAAAATCACCGAGAAAATGTGCCACTCGAGCTCCTGCAGGGCGATATGACCCTTTTTGAAGACGTAGCGCATGATCGTGTCGTAAAATACGTTGATCACCAGCAGCGTGGTCAGCCAGGCCGTGAAAATACCGATGTTTTCGTTCATGGCGTCCACGATTTTGACATACAGTTTTATCAGTTTCATACAAAAGCCCCCCTGATTGGCGCCGATTTTTCAAAATAACCCCTCCACATAGTAAATTGCGCACCTTGGCGTCAAGCCTTTGATCGGGCCACGGGCATTTTTTTTAAAAGCAATACATCGTGCGCTTGTACCACAAGGGTGAGCGTGCGCGGCATGTTTTGCTTGATAATTGGCAGCAGGTGGGTTAGATAAATTCATTTCGGAAATTTTGATAAAAAGCGGTGCGGTTTAATTCCATCGGGGATTCACCAGAGGCGGCCATGGCACAAGCGAAAGGGTACTGGGCGGACAACTACGTGGAACGGCGGCGCAGCGCCGAAGATGCCATGGCCATGATCCGCCCCGGGCAGCGCGTTTTTATCGGCTCTTCGTGCGGTGAGCCCCAGCATCTGGTGCGGGAGCTCTCCGAGGCTTCGGAGCGGTATACCGACCTTGAAATCGTACGCCTGCTTTCGCTGGAAGGCACCCCCCTGACGCTGATCGCCAACAAAACCGGCGATAGGGCCATGAACATCCGTTCGTTTTACCTGGGCTCGGCCAAGCCCCGCAGCATCGCCCGCAACATGCGCTTTCTGACGCCCATGAATCTTTCGGCGATTCCGCGCCTTTTCAACAGCGGGCGCATGCCGGTCGACGTGGCGCTGATCCAGGTGTCGCCGCCGGACGATTTCGGCTGGATGAGCCTTGGAGTTTCGGTGGATGTGACCCTGGCGGCGGCCCGTTCGGCGGAACTGGTGGTCGCCCAGGTCAATGCGCATATGCCGCGGGTGCTGGGGCAGAGCTTCGTGCATGTAAACGATGTCGACGTCATCGTGGAATACGACGAACCGCTGCTGATGGCGCCGGATCTGCCCGAGTCGCAGCGCGCCAACCGCATCGGCAAACTGATCGCCAGACTGATACCGGACGGCGCCACCATTCAGATCAGCCCCGGCACCACCCCCCGGGCCACCCTCCTGGCGCTGGAGAAGCGCAATGACCTTGGGGTCCACACGCAGTTCCTGACCAGCACCATGATGCACCTGGTTTCCATGGGGGTCATTACCAACCGTCGCAAGGGTTTTAACGAGGGCAAGCTGGTGGCCAGTACGGCGCTGGGGTCCGAGGACCTCTACGAATTTATCAATGACAATCCGGGAGTGGAGTTCTACCCCTCCGATTATGTCAACGATCCGTCCGTGATCGCCCGTCACCGCCGAATGGTATCTTTAAACGTCGCTTCGGTGATGGATCTGACCGGGCAGGTGGCCGCGGATGCCTTGCCGCAGAATCAGTTTTCGGGTGTGACCGGCATGCTGGACTTCATCCGCGGGGCGGCCCAGTCCGAAGGCGGCAAGTCGATCCTGATGCTGCCCTCGACGGCCATGCAGGGCAAGGTCAGCCGCATTGTCCCCATGCTGGCTGAATCCGCCGTGGTGGTACCCCGCGGCGATGTGCATTACGTCGCCACCGAGTACGGTGTCATCAACCTCTTCGGCAAGAGCTTGCAGGAGCGGGCTTTGGCCATGATCAGCATTGCGCATCCCGAGTACCGCGACGATCTTTTTCGTGAAGCCCAGAAGATCGGGCTGCTCAGCAGCCGGCGCACCCTGAAAGAATCCATTCTGGGGGTCTATCCGTTGAAACTGGAGGAGGTCTTTCATATCGACGGCCAGGAGGTTGTCATTCGTCCCTCCAAACCGGTTGACGAGCGCCGCATCCAGGAACATTTCTATAACCTGGAAAAAGATGATGTGATTTCACGGTTTTTCCACGAAAAAACCAGCTTCCTGCGCGAAGAGATGGAGGGGATTTCCCAGATTGATTACATCCGCAACCTGACGCTGTTGGCGGTGATCGGGGAATTCGGATTCGGCCGCGTAATCGCCGTCGGAGAGTATCTCCTCGATCCTGCCGACAATTTTGCCGAAGTGGCTTTTTCCGTGAGCCACGACTGGCAGGGAAAGGGGCTCGGCAAACACCTGATGGCCAAACTGGCCGATGCCGCCAGGGAAAACGGCATTGACGGGCTGGTTGCCTATACGGCGCTGGACAACCGTGCCATGATTCACCTCTTCAATACCCTGCCATATGAAACGGAAACCAGTTATGAAGAAAATATGCTGGTGCTGCGCTGCCGGTTTGACCGCCCAAAAACACCTGGTGACGCTGCAGCGTCAGGGGCCGCATCCGGCGCCAAGGATGTGGATGTCTGAGAATCCTGCGAAACGTACGAGGGGCATGACGAGGGAAAACAGAACATGAAGATGCATCGGATACACTTTCTGCCGCACGATCGGAAGATCGAAGTGCCGGATGGCCAGACACTGATTCGGGCGGCCATGGAGGCCGGCGTGCACATCAACGCCTCATGCGGCGGCGAAGGCCTCTGCGGCAAATGCCGCGTGATCATCGAAAAAGGCCGCGTGGCGGAAGGCATCAGTGAGAAGCTCAGCGCCGAAGATATTGAAAATGACTATCGCCTGGCATGCCGTTCCATCGTATGTGAAGACATCGTCGTGCGTGTTCCCGTCGAATCCGAAGTGGATGTCAGTGTGCTCAATGTAAGAAGCGGACCGCGGCGTACGGCCCGCATCCGGGAAATGGATTTCGATGAGCTCAAAGAGCAGGGCCTCTTCTCCCCACCCATGGAGAAAAAATACCTCGAGCTGCCCGCTCCCAACGCGCAGGATCACCTGCCGGACGTGACGCGCCTGGTCAGTTTTCTGAAACTGAACCACGGCGAACACTCCCTGGAAGTCAATCTGCCGGTGATCCGCAAGATACCGGATGTCCTCCGCGCCCAGGACTTCCGTATCACGGCCACACTGGCACGCCCGGTTCACGAGGGCGGCAAGACCCGCATCATCAACGTACAGCCCGGGGATACCACGGCCAACAACTACGCCATTGCCGTGGATATCGGCACGACCACGGTCTACGGCCAGCTGATCGATCTGGTCTCCGGTAAAGTCCTGTCTCAATTCGGCGATTTCAATGCCCAGATCAGTTATGGGGAAGACGTGATTACGCGCATCATGGCCGCTGAAAAACCCGGCGGGTTGCAGAAACTTCATGAGGTGGTGATCGGTACCATCAATGGAATCATCCGGCGGCTGATCAAGCGTGCCAAAGTTGATGCGGATGAGATCTCCACGCTGACCATGTCCGGCAATACGACCATGACACAACTCATGCTCAAGGTGAACCCGCGCTACATCCGGCGTTCACCCTATGTGCCGGCGGCCTCGCTCTATCCGCCCGTGAAAGCCGTTTCGCTGGGCATCGAACTCGGGGACCACGTGCAGGCGCTGGTCTACCCCTCCGTGTCGAGCTATGTGGGCGGTGACATCGTGGCCGGCGTGATGGGATCGGGCATGTACCGCACCGAGGAACTGACGCTCTTCATGGACATCGGCACCAACGCCGAAATCGTCATCGGCAACCGCGACTGGCTGGCCTGCGCGGCCTGCTCGGCCGGTCCGGCCTTCGAGGGCGGTGGTATCCAGTTCGGCATGCGGGCGGCCCGCGGTGCCATCGAGGACTTTTCCATCGATCCTTTGACCGCCGAACCCATGCTCATGACCATCGGCAATGTGCGCCCCAAGGGGATCTGCGGATCCGGGCTGATCACCATGGTGGCCACCTTGTTTGAAAACGGGGTGATCAACAACCTGGGGAAGTTCGACCGCGACCTGCAGACTGCGCGCATACGGGAAAACCAGGGTGTCTGGGAATACGTGCTGGCATGGAAAGACGAAACCCAGATCGACCGCGATATCACGCTTTCCGAAATCGACATCGAAAACCTGATCCGGGCCAAGGGCGCCATATACAGCGGCTGCATGACGCTGCTGGAAGAAGTGGGCCTGAGCATCGGCGATATTCAGCGCATCTTTCTGGCCGGCGGCTTCGGCAGCTACGTGGACCTTGAAATGGCCATGGTCATCGGTCTTTTGCCGGAGACCGATCCGGAGCATGTGACTTACATCGGCAACGGGTCGCTGATGGGGGCCAAAATGAGTTCACTGACCAACCGTATCCGACGCGATGTCGTGGATGTGCTGCGCAAAATGACCAACTTCGAACTGTCGGAAACGGCCTCCTACATGAACCATTACGTGGCGGCGTTGTTTCTGCCGCATACCGATATGAACCTGTTTCCCAAATTGAAAGCCCGGCTGGAGGAGCGCAAAGCAATACATGCCGGAAAAAGGGCCTGACCTTCCGGGCCATGCGTGTGGGAATTTCTGCCGATGCCAGAGCACCGGGTTGCGTTTTTGTGCGCAATTTTGCCGGCCTTTTTTCATCGTGGCGAATATTTTGTATGTTTTGCACTATTTAGAGATGAGGTGCTTCTTTTTCGGACACGAACTTCTTCAAGGGGTATTGACAACTAAATCGATGACATATACAAGATTATGTTTGAATTAAAATCAGGGAGGGGTGTTGCTTTTCCCGGGCAGGCCGGCTGTTGCCGGCGAGCGGCGCTTGAGCCGGGAGGTTCGGGAACTGGCGGGCACCGTCAGATGGACAAGCCCAAGCGAAATGGAGAGATAAAATTCAAATTCATAGAAAGGAGGGGGTGAGGTTACTTTTTGGGCGGCGGCTGTTTCGATGGAGGCGACAACAGCGACTGCTCGATGCGCATGCAGATTGAATCAAGACCTCAATCATTAACCGGTAAATGACTTAAGGAGGTAGAACTTGGCTCTCGAATTTTTTAAAGAAAATTATGCGGGCAGCGTAAAGCAGATTACCCTGGGAGCGGGTGACAATGCCGTGGCCGTAGGGGGGGAGACCTGCTACCCCTTCTACCAGTTTGAAGGCGAAATGCCCTGCAAACCGAAAATTGCCATGGAAATCTGGGACATGCAACCGGAGGAATGGGCGGCGGCGGCGCTGAAGCCTTTTGAAGATGTTATTGCCGATCCGGCGGCCTGGGCCAAAAAGTGTGTCGACGAATATGGCGCCGAGATGATCGTGCTGCAGCTCAAGAGCATCGACCCCAATGACAAGGATGCCAGCCCCGAAGACGCCGTGGCCACCGTCAAAAAGGTCCTGGACGCCATTGACGTGCCGCTGATTCTGTGGGGTTCGGCCAATGTGGAAAAAGACGAGGCGGTTTTCAAAGCCATCGCCGAGGCCTGCCAGGGCGCCAATCTGATCATCGGCCCGGTGGAGGACAAGAACCACAAGGGCATCGGGGCTGCGGCCATGGGATACGGACACACCGTTATCTCCTCTTCCCCCATCGACGTCAACCTGGCCAAGCAGGTCAACATCCTGCTGGAAAATCTGGGCATGCCCCTGGACCGCGTCATCATCGATCCGACCACCGGCGGCCTGGGATACGGCCTGGAGTATTCGTATTCCGTCATGGAGCGGCTGCGCATGGCCGCGCTGCAGCAGGGCGATGACAAACTGCAGCTGCCGATCATCAACAATCTGGCCAACGAAATCTGGAAGTGCAAAGAGGCCAAAGAGGGCGTGGACGAGGCCCCCACCATGGGAGATCCCGAGAAACGGGGTATCCTCATGGAAGCCGTGGGCGCCGTGACGTATCTGCTGTCCGGCGCGGATGTGCTGATCATGAGACATCCGGAGGCCATCCGCCTGACCAAGGCGTTTATCGATCTGATCCAGGATGGGGGCTCGGCCGTGGACGTTGCGCCCATTGCCAAACAGCTGCCGGCAGTGGAAGTTGACCTGGCGGCTCTGGCGCCCGAACCCGATCTGACCATCGAGGAAGAGAAAAAGCAAGCCGCGCCGGCCAAGAAGGCCGCACCCAAGCCGGAAGCCGCCAAACCAGCGGCGAAACCAGCCCCCCAACCGAAAGCAGCGGAAGCGCCCAAGGCCGCTCCCAAGGCTGCGCCTGAAGCAGCGGCCCCGGCGGAGGAAAAGGTAGATGCCCAGGCGGAAGCCGCAGCCAAGGCCAAAGCAGAGGCGGAAGCCAAAGCTAAAGCGGAAGCCGCAGCCAAGGCCAAGGCCGAAGCAGAAGCCAGGGCCCAGGCGGAGGCCGCAGCCAAGGCCAAAGCGGAAGCCGAAGCCAAGGCCAAAGCGGAAGCCGCGGCCAAGGAAGCGGCGGTAGAGGCGGACATGGAAGATATCCGGGCCAAGCTGGCCAAGAAAAAGAAGGCCAAAAAGCCGAAAAAAGCCGCTCCGGCCAAGAAAGCCAAGAAAACCAAGAAAAAAGCACCCAAAGAAATGGACCGCGCGGCCGAAATCGAAAAACAGCTGCAAGACATGCTGACGGATATCAGCCGCTGGCATCGCCACTACGGGCGTTAACAAGGATGCGCCGTGATGCCTAGCGGGAATGGAAAGGGATCGGCCGCCAGGGCATCAAAACCGCCTCAGGCGGGAGTTGTCCTTAATTCATTAATCAAATATTAACGTTTGAAACGACCCCCCGGGGTTGAAAATCCTCAACGAAGGAGGAGCGTATGTCGAGACTTGTCGCATTTGCCGCCATTCAGGGCGGATACAACATCGTATCGAAGGTCGAGGGAAAATATAAACGGGCGCTTGAGACCTGGGATGCCTCGACCCAGGTGGGATTCCCCAACACGGGCTACTACCTGCCGGTGATTTACTCGCTGCTGGGGCTGAAGGTCGAGACCCTGGAAGACATGCAAAAGCCGCTGGAAATCGCGCGCAGCCTGCTGCCGCCGCACATCAAGGGGCATCATCATCTGCCCTACCTGGGGCCTCTGTTGGACGCCGGCATGGCGGCCGTCTTTGCTTTTGAAATCGAAGAGGCCCTGCGCTACCTGGCCGAACCCGACTTTTACCTGCATTCCGAAGACATCGATGAGGATGCCGGCAAGATCTGGCTGGGCGCCGCCGATGACGTCGTTTTCCGCAAACGCGGCGTGGAATTCGTCGACGGCACGGCGCCGGGGTTTGCCGCCATCGTGGGGGCTGCCCCGGATGCGGAAACGGCCAAGATGATCATCGAGGAATACCAGCGCAGGAGCCTGTACATCTTCCTGGCCGCCAACCAGAACGGCACAACCTGTGCCGAGCAGCTGCTGGAGGCCGGTGTGCAGATCGGCTGGAACACGCGTATCGTACCCTATGGCCCGTATATCTCATCGGCGGTTTTCGCCCTCGGGTTTGCCAACCGCGTGGCCATGGCCTTCGGCGGCGTCGAACCCGGCGATTACAAGAAGATCCTGCTGTACAACAAGAACCGCGTGTTCGCCTTCGTCAACGCGCTGGGCGACGTCAACGCCGAGTGGGCCGCCGCGGCCGCAGGAGCCATCAACTGGGGTTTCCCGACCCTGGCGGACACCGACATCCCCGAGGTGCTGCCCACCGGTGTCTGCACCTACGAGCATGTGGTGGCCAACGTGCCCCACGACAAAATGGTCGAACGGTCCGTGGAAGTGCGCGGCCTGAAGACCACGGTTTCGGAAATCGACATCCCCATGTCCTACGGACCGGCCTACGAGGGCGAGCGTGTGCGCGGTGCCGACCTGTACGCCCAGTGCGGCGGCGGCAAGACCCAGGCCACCGAACTGGTCAAGATGGTTGAAATGAATGCTGTCGAAGACGGCAAGATCGATATTATCGGGCCCGATGTGACCAATCTCAAGGAAGGCGACGTGTTTCCGCTGGGCATTTACATCGAGGTGGCCGGCCGCGAGATGCAGGAAGACTTCGAGCCCATCCTGGAGCGCCAGATCCACCATCTGATCAACTACATCCAGGGCATCATGCACATCGGCCAGCGCGACATCGCCTGGATCCGCATCAGCAAGGGCGCCATGGAAAAGGGTTTCTCACTCAAGCACATCGGCGTTGTGCTGCACGCCAAGCTGCACCAGGACTTCGGCGCCATTTTCGACAAGGTGCAGGTGAAACTCTACACTAAAAAGGCCGATGTGGACAAGCTCACCGAGAAGGCGCGTGCCGAGTACAAGCACCGCGACGAGCGCGTGGAAAAGATGACCGACGAGGCCGAGGAGATTTATTACTCCTGTACGTTGTGCCAGTCTTTTGCGCCCAGCCATGTCTGCACGGTGAGCCCCGAGCGCACGGGACTGTGCGGCGCCTACAATTGGATGGACTGCAAGGCGTCTTACGAGATCAATCCCACCGGCCCCAACCAGCCCATTGAAAAGGGCGAGTGTCTGGATCCGAAGCTGGGCCAGTGGAAGGGCGTCAACGAGTTCGTGGCCAAGGCGTCGCGCGGTGCCATAGACCATTACAACTTCTACTCACTGGTCGTCGATCCCATGACCACCTGCGGCTGCTGCGAATGTATCGCCGCCATGCTGCCCGCCTGCAACGGCGTGATGACGGTCAACCGCGAGTACATGGGGGAAACCCCCTGCGGCATGAAGTTTACCACGCTGGCCGGGGTCATGGGCGGCGGGGCGTCCACGCCCGGATTTGTGGGGCATTCCAAGTACAACATCACCCAGCGCAAGTTCATCGCCGGCGACGGCGGCCTGGCGCGTGTGGTCTGGATGCCCAAGATCCTCAAAGAAGAGATCAAGGAGCGGCTGATCCAACGCGGCAAGGAACTGGGCATCGACAATTTCTACGACATGATTGCCGATGAAACGGTGGGCACCACGGAAGAGGAGATTCTGCCCTTCCTGCAGGAAAAAGGCCACCCGGCCCTTTCCATGGACCCGCTGATTGCCTGATTGAAAACAACCGCCCGGCAGGGGTAAATGGAGGCGTTTGCCCCTGCCGCAGCCGGCCCCCGCAACGGAGGCAAGACGGCGTCGGCCGGCGGCCCGGGTGTCGATCCGCGGATCGCACCCCATCGATGACTTACATGATCATAAGGAGAATATTATGGCATTAACCGGTATTCAGATTTTCAAGCTCCTGCCGAAAACCAACTGCAAAGAGTGCGGCGTACCCACCTGTCTGGCCTTTGCCATGAACCTGGCGTCGGGCAAGGCCGAACTGGACAGCTGCCCGTATGTTTCGGATGAGGCCCGCGAACAACTGGCCGAGGCTTCGGCGCCGCCCATCCGGCCGGTGGCCGTCGGCAAAGGGGTGCGGGCCAGGACGGTGGGCGGGGAGACCGTGCAGTACCGCCACGAAAAGACTTTCTACAATCCCACGCTGCTGGGGGCCCTGGTCGCTTCCGACGTTTCCGATGCCGACCTGGAGACCAAGCTGAAATCCTGGAACGCCCTGCAGTACGAACGGGTGGGACTCAACCTGAGGCCCGAGCTGGTGGCGCTGAAAGACGCCGGCGGCGACAAGGACGCTTTTGCCGCCGTGGCCAAGAAGATCGCCGAAACATCGGAGTTCAACCTGGTGCTGATGACCGAAGACACCGATGTCATGAAAGCCGGCATCGCCGCCTGCGGCTTCAAGCGGCCGCTGATGTATGCCGCCACCGAGGCCAACATCGACGAATGGGGCGCCCTGGCCAAGGACAACGATCTGCCGCTGGCGGTCAAAGCCGATTCGGCCGAGGCGTTGATCCCGCTGACCGAAAAGCTGGCCGGCATGGGGATCAAAGACATCGTGATCGATCCCGGATCACGCGAGATCCAACAGTCCTTTGTCGACATGGTGGCCATCCGGCGGGCGGCCTTGAAGGACGGCAACCGGGCGCTGGGATATCCCACCATCACTTTTCCGTGCGAAATGGCTTCGAACCTGGACATGGAAACTCTGATTGCGGCCATGCACATCGCCAAGTACGGCGCCATTACGGTACTATCGGATTTTGCCGGTGAAAGCCTTTTCCCACTGCTGCTCGAGCGGCTGAACATCTTTACCGATCCGCAGCGGCCCATGACGGTGACCGAGGGGATCTACGAGGTCAACAATCCGGATGAGAATTCACCGGTCATGGTGACGACCAACTTCGCCCTGACCTACTTCATCGTTTCCGGCGAGATCGAGGGCAGCAAGGTGCCGTCCTGGCTGCTGATCAAGGATGCCGAAGGCCTGTCGGTGCTGACCGCCTGGGCGGCCGGAAAATTTTCCGGTGACGATGTGGGCCTGTTTGTCAAAAAGAGCGGCATTGCCGACAAGGTCAAACACCAGGAAGTCATCATCCCGGGCTATGCCGCCGCCATCGTGGGCGACATGGAGGAAGAACTGCCGGGATGGACCGTAACGGTGGGCCCGCGCGAGGCCGCGCATCTGCCGGCCTTTCTGAAATCACGCTGATCCTGTCGGTTGTCAAAAGGACTTGCATTCCGGCTGGTTTGCGCGTATCAGAAGGTAGGGGGGTAAATGCGGGGGCACTGTTTGTAACCCCCGGAACCTGGCAACTTTGCTGTAAGTATAAAAGGGAGGGCCTATGATACTGATCGGAGAGAGTTTGAATGTGATTTCAACCAAGATCGGCAAAGCGTTTAAAGCCCGTGATCCCAAGCCGATCCAGGAGGAGGCTCTTTTCCAGAAGGAGAAGGGCATGGATTACATCGACATCAACCTGGGGCCGGCCAAAAAGGACGGCCATGAACTGATGCCCTGGGTGGTTCAGGTGGTCCAGGAGGTGGTGCCGGATGTTCCGCTGGTGCTGGATACATCCAACATTGATGCCATCGAGGAAGCCCTCAAGGTCATCAGGCCCACCGACAAGCCGCCCATCATCAACTCCATCATGGTGCGCCCGGCACGCTACGAGAAGATGGTGCCCATGGCGGCCAAATACGACGCCGATTTCATCGCCCTGATGTGGGGCCCCGAAGGGCTGCCGCGTGATGAGCACGAGCGTGCGGCGCTGTGTGTGGAACTGCTCTACTATGCCAACGAGGCCGGCATTCCAAACGAGAAAATCTGGGTGGACGGCATTGTTACCCCGGTGAACATCCAGCAGCCCCAGGCCATCGCTTTGATGGAGTTCAACAGCATGCTGCCGGATATCGCACCGGGCGCCAAGAGTACCTGCGGCGTTTCCAACGTTTCCAACGGCACGCCGGATCACCTGCGCGGGATCATCAACCGCACCTTTACCGTGATGCTGCAGAAGCACGGCATGATGTCCGTGATTGCGGACCCCCGGGACGATCAGACGATTGCCATCGCCAAGGGGCAGCGGCAGGATATCGTCGATCTGGTTTACGCGGTGATGGACGGCAACGAACCCGACCGCAGCACGCTTTCCAAGGAACTGCTGGACTATGCCAAAACAGTGGACGTGATTCTCGGCCGTACGCTGTATTCGGATTCCTGGCTGGATCTTTAGCCTATTTTTTGGATTCGTTTTTTACAGAGCCCTGCCCCTGTCCGGGGTGGGGCTTTTGTCTGAGGGGTCTGCGTCATGGCACGTACCGACGACTACAAGCAGGCCAGGGAAATGGCGGCTGAGAAGCTGTCGCAACTGGACTTTGATCACCTGCGTGAGAAGTCAGGCTATTTGTCCAGCGAACCCGGTGTCCTGGAAGTCCCTTTTCTGAACCGGCATTACCGGGTCCGATACCCGGCGTTTGCGTTTTACACCACAGAAGAAGATCGTGCGGCAATTCCGCTGCAGGAGCAGGTGCTGATTCTGCACTACCTGGCGGCACCGGCCGCGCCTCAGCCGGCCGGCCGCTGGGTGGCCTACCGTGAAATCCCCGGAGCCGGCTTTTACTTCAGTGCCTTTGCCAAGCGGGCCATCGATCCTTTAAAGCGGGTTTTCGGCCGCGATACGGCCAGCCTGGACCGTGCGGCGGCAGTGCTGGGGGGAAGGCGTCTGCCGGAAACCGGCGATGCCGGCTATGCATTCAAGCCGCTGCCCAAGGTGCCGCTGCAGCTGATTCTGTGGGAAGGAGACGATGAGTTTGCACCCGAAGCCAATATTCTTTTCGACCGCACCGTAGGGGAGATCCTCTCGCCGGAAGACATCGCCTGGCTGGCGGGCATGCTGGTCTATCGCCTGATCGCCCTGTCGCGCTGATGCTCTTCTTCGCGGGCCGTCGGGCCGATTTTCTACGGACAGCCCCACAAGACCGGGAAGTTGCGTAAAATGTGCACAGATAAAGATCAAACGCCGAAAGAGCCTAAAGAAAAATCCGATGCCGGCAAGCAAAAAGCCGAGGAAAAAAGAGAGTGGAAAGACATCATCCACCTGCCCGATGACCTGGAGTACGATGTGCATTAAACGCTGCCGTTGAACGGGTGTTGGTTGCCGCAGGCGCTTTACCACCGGCACAGGGCAATATTCTCCCGCGTCTTTTGCTGCTGTTTTTGTATCACCTGAATTTTGCAAGCGTCGCGTTTGCCGCCTATACAAGGCGCAGGGCATGCAGCTGTAATATACAGACGCAAATGCCCTGCATCACAGTAGAGGCGGTAAAATCGGCGCTCCCGCAGGGCAGACAATTTTGAAGTCAAAATGGAAGGTTTCCGAACATACCGATGACGCTAAAAATTATCGCGCTGCATTCATAGACAACCATGAGATAAGATTACAATTTTATAAGTTTTCAAAATTGTCTGTGCAAGATTCAGGTATCATCTCAAAAGCCTCCGGCAGCGGGTTGCCAAAGGGCGTCAAGCGGGTTTCGGTGAAGCGACATGGTGCATCCGGGGAGAAAAGCCAGCGGGTCGGTCGGCGTTAAGAATTTCAAACTGTTTGAGGAGCGTAGCGACAACGTTTTTGAAATTCAGACGGACGACCGGATGACGCCGAAGGATGGACCCGCGAGCGAAGCCGAAACGCATTTGGCGCGGCGTTACCGGAATTTTTGAGAGCACCAGAACTTACCTGTTTTTCCCGCATATCGTTTTCAGCCGGGGCGTTGCGTGCAAGTGGCGTAATAACCGGGTTCGCGTACCGAATAGGGGAAATCGTACAACGCGGCCGCCGACAGGTATCCGCGCGCGTCGGACCGCACCTGGCTGCAGGTGCCGGTTTTGCCGATCACAGCCGCTTTGATCGGCAGGCCCATCAGTTTTGCGATGCGGTTGACTTCACGCACGAAACGGTCGTTGTTGTGGCTGTTTTCCCCGTTCCAGCCGCCGGTCTGGTGGATGTGCTGGTGGATCATTTCGTGCAGCAGAATGTCGGCGGCCAGTTTCCGGTTGAGATGACGAAATCCCCAACTCAGGACGCCGGCAGGGTATAGCGGGCGCATCAGGTGCCGGCTCAGGCCGATGCGGTTTTTGCCCGGCGCGTAGTACCCCAGACGTTTGGCCTGCAGGGCCTTTTCCCAGATGATCTCGCCCACGATGCAGCCGCTGCCGAAAAACGCCTCGTTGAGGCGTTCCCACTGGTCGTAAGCCCAGGCGCCGGCGGCACCGAACCTTCGAACCGCCGCGGTTCTGAATCCGGCAAATCTTTCCATTGGCATTTTCCGGCTGTAAAAGGGTTTTTCTGCATCTGGCCGTATGCAATTCATTTCTGGCGTCAATCGTGTTTTTTTTCAAGTCAAAAACGACTCCGCCGGCCAGACGGCCGGTCAGATGGCATGCCGTGGCGTGCCATGTTTTTTGCAAGGGACAGGAACGCCCTATGGGATATCCACCGCCGTCGGTTTTTTCGTGCCTTGAAGATACCCGTCTGTTTTGCTAAAAGAATATTGCGGGCGGACAAAGACCCGCAGCCATCACAGAACGCGTGCGCCAGGATGGGCATGCCAGAGGAGATAGCCGTGCCGGTCAGATCGAAGGCCCTTGAAGTCAATATCGCCGACTACCATGTGGATGTCACCATCGACGAGAAATATATGCTGCTGCAGGACATCCTGTCGCAGTACTACGGCCTGCAGGAGGGCTTGAACAGCTTTTTGAAGGAGTTGTCGCATCCCTATCGAAACCTCAACGACATCGTTCAGGAGGCGCGTACCTACAGTCTGGATTATATCCACCTGCTTTTAAAGCATCCCCGTGGAGACAAAGGTGTCGGCCTTTTCTGCGATATTTTTCTCGATGTCTTCGAATCCAGCCGGAATTTATCCGTCAGAACGGATGCCGCTGACAATCTGCTGCTCTTTCTGCAGCGGGTGATGAACGATTCGGGAGAGAAGATCGGCCACTTTGTCAACGTGCTGAATGCCGCTTTTGCCCGCATTGCGAGCTACGCCGACGCGGATTTCTTTATCTTTGTAAAGAGTTTCTACCAGATCCGGCAGCTGGCCCGGATTTTTCTGGAGCGCACCGCAAAAACCGAAAGCGACTACGGCCCGGCCAGTGCGCTGCTGATCCGCTATTTGAGGTGCAGTTATGATTATTGGCTTGAAAAAATAGAAGATCCCCGCAGGTGGTTTGAAAGGGAGATCGGAGAAAATCAGGGACCCCAGGCGCCGGTGGAAATTTTCGATCCGGTGTCCCACGAACAAATCGGACACTGGCGACAGCACCTGTCGGAAATCGAACGCACGGCCGGCCAAAACGGGCGGGAAAAGCTGCAGCAGCTACTCGAGCTTCCCGGCTACGGCGAAATTATCGACACCTACCGCCGCATTCCCCAACAACTGCTCAGGGCCGATCAGACCGGTAAATGGGGCCACCACTGGAAAGCGATTTTTCTTTCGCATATCATGAATATATCCGGGCTGTCGATGATGCACGAAGAGGCCCTGCGCGACATCAACCGCACCATGAGTTGGCTGATTGAGCATGAAAATTACCGCGACGTGATGCATCTGATCCGCAAGACCGTTTCCATCCTGAAAACCAGCGTTGGCCAGTATCCGGAAGCGGCCCTGCAATGTGTCCTCAACATGGGTAAGGGGATCTACAAGACCGACGACAGCGACCTGGTCAACTACTTCATCGATGCGGTAATCGATCTGGGCTTTCAGACACCCATGCTCGGCGGCGTGGGGGATGACTGGCAGGTCAAAGTCAACAGTGCGCATATCCTGAACATTCGCATCTGGCTGGAGCTCATCGAACTAAACCCGCGCTGGTCTCTGCGCCTGATGTCCGCGCTGGTGGTCTATTTGTCTTTGTGCGGTGTTTTTATCAAAGACACGGACCTGTTTCCCCGTGACGTTACCCGTTTTTTAAACAGCGATATCGGCAGCGTGTACAACCTCGCCAAACAGCTGCTCAGGCTGTTTCCGGTATTTTTCAACGATATCGGTGCGGAAGGCGAACTGCGCGACATCTCCACCCGGCTGGACGAAATCACCCGGCGCAAGGATATCCTGATTCATTTCTTGCGCAAACAAAGCCATGTGGAGAGCAGCAACCAGATCCTGCGCTTCATGGAAGCAGTGCTGGTCTTCTGGTACAGCCGCCAGAAAGAAATTTTGAAGCCCTTTGTGCCGCCCAAGATCTATGCCCGGATTCTCAGCCGGGGTCCTTATATTGACGGGGTTCATCGGCTGATGAAACGGCTTGCGGAAAACGGCATCGATTTGCCGCAGGGCCTGCTGAACGTTCCAGCGGATACGCTGAAGGCGCACCTGTGCAAAACGCAAACGTCCGACGACATCGATGTGCAGCGGGTGGAACTGATTGTCACATTCTACAAGCTGCTGCACCAGAAATACCATTTTGACGTGGATGGACTGAGCCGCTTTCTGGTGCAACTGCAGGTCGAGGCGTTTCCGGACCTGAAAATACTCCAGAAGGCCCTGGAATGCAGCAGCACCAAAAAAAAAGCCGAGGGGCTGATCGACTACCTGGAGCGCCTCAAGGCCCTGATTCTGTCCGCGCGGCAGTACGAGATCCACGAGGACATTTACAAGAAGCGGCACATCACGGTGGATATCCCCTCCATGTACGGCAGCTACCACGAGATGAAATTCGATGCCATGGGACTGACTTTCCGCATCGAATCGCTGGTCAACGTGCTGCTGGAGGATTTGGTGGAGGACATCGATCTGAGTCTGGTCACCAAGGCCACCTTTTACCAGATTTATGACCGCCTGATCCTGTTCAACCGGGCGCTCAAAGTGGACGGAGTGCGTACCACCGAACTCGAACACCAGCTGGAACCGCTGTCGCACTCGCTGGAAGTCAGGGGCTTTACGTACACACAATATCTCGACATCTTTAAAAGTTTCGCCCTGGCGGTAAAAAACATCGTCAACGACCATTTCAATAACATCTATGAAAACAACTTAGACCGGGTACTCTCGGCTCTGCCACAGGAGCAGCTGCTGGAAAAGTACCGCTCTACGGAAGATCCGGATCGTGCCAGCGGTGCGCTGCGGGTTTCGGAAATATTTTCCCGGGACCGCATCGCCACGTCGCTGGGGCTGCAGCAGCTGGACCGTTTTCTGACGCGTATCCTCAATACGTTATTCCGCCAGGCCGAAAAACTGCCCAAAAACCGGCTGCACATGCTGCTGCTGTACGACCCCCAGCGGGCCATGACGCCCATTGACCATCCGTACCGCAAGGTTTGCGGCCTGATTCACCTGGGGAACAAGGGCTACAACCTGGTCCGGCTCAAGAAACTGGGGCTGCCGATTCCACCGGGGTTTATCATCACCACCGAAGTGTTCCGCTGCCGGGAGGTCATCAATGGATACTGGCCGGCCGGGATGAACTTCAGGGATCAGCTCAATGCCCAGATCGAATCGCTGGAGCGTGCCACCGGCAAACAGTTCGGCGACCCGCAAAACCCGCTCCTGTTCTCCGTGCGCAGCGGTTCGGCTATTTCACAACCGGGTATGATGGATACCTTTTTAAACGTAGGCATCAACGACGATATTACCATCGGCCTGGCGGCCCGGTCGAAAAATGCCTGGTTTGCATGGGACAATTACCGTCGCTTTCTGCAGTGCTACGGCATGGCCATGGGGATGGAAAGGGATCACTTTGACGCCATTATCCGGGCATCCAAAGCACAGGCCGGCATCCCCCTCAAAAGGGGTTTTACCGGTGCGCAGATGAAAGCTGTGGCATTGGCCTATAAGCAGAGCCTGCTGGATGCCGGCATTGATCTCCCCTTAGACCCCCTCAAACAGCTGCACGCCGTTATCAAGATCGTGCTGAGCTCCTGGGACTCGGAAAAGGCCAAAGCCTACCGGAAAATCATCGGCATATCCGACGACTGGGGAACGGCGGTCACCGTGCAGGTCATGGTATACGGCAACATCTCGCGCCGATCCGGATCCGGCGTGATTTTTACACATAATCCACGCTGGTCGGGCGAGGCGCTGCGGCTTTGGGGGGATTTCACCATCGGCAACCAGGGGGAGGATGTGGTGGCCGGCCTTGTCAACACCCTGCCGATTTCGATGATGCAGCAGGAAATTGAAATGCGGGATACGGACATTACCCTGGAGACACACTTCCCCCAGATCTATGCCGCGTTGAAAAAGTGGGCCGTGGAACTCATCGATGGCCGCGGCTGGAGTCCCCAGGAAATGGAGTTTACCTTTCAAGGGGACACCGCCCGCGACCTTTATCTGCTGCAGACGCGCGACATGGTCATCCGGCAGCGCAAAAAGGCGCTGACATTCGATGCGGCGCAGGCGGCAACCCGAAAGCCACTGGCCCATGGCATCGGTGTTTCCGGTGGTGCCATGGCCGGGCGTGTGGTTTTCGACCTTGCGGAAATCGAAAAATGGCGGCGCGACGACCCCGCTGCCGCGCTGATTTTGGTCCGCAGCGACACAGTGCCCGATGACATCCGCGAAATTTTTGCCGCCGACGGGCTGCTCACGGCCAAGGGCGGGCTGACATCACATGCCGCCGTGGTGGCCCACCGGCTGGGAAAAACCTGCGTGGTGGGCTGCGACAACATGGATTGCGATGAAAAGCGCAAGAGGTGCATTTTAAACCAGGTCATCATTCAGTCCGGGGACCCCATCAGCATCGACGGCTATTCCGGAGCCGTCTATCAAGGTCTTTTGAAAATCTGAACCCGGGCGGGGGGAGTGAGACGATGCGCCGCTCCCGCGGACGGCAGGCCATTTAATCACAGAAAGGACATGGGAAAATGACAGCCGTGAAAAGCAATTTGAAACTGGGCATCAACGGCTTCGGCCGTATCGGCAAACTCACCGTCTGGACCCAGCTGGGCCGCAGGTATTTCAAGGAGATCGTGGTCAATATCGGGCGCCAGGCCGGAACCCGGCTGGCAGACATTGCCCAGTACCTGGAGCATGATTCCACATACGGCTGCTTGCATGGCTACCTCTACGGGTTTCGCGCCAAGCCGCTCATCGGTGACCTGGATGAAGAAGGCGGCACTATGACCGTCGATGGGATCCCGCTCCGGTTTCTGCGATCTGACCGCAACCCGCGGGACATAAAGTGGGATACCCATGATGTGCGCATCGTGGTGGATACCACCGGCCGGTTTCTCGACCCCACGTTGCCGGCCGATCATCCCAAAGGCGCCCTGCGGGGCCACCTGGACGCCGGCGCCCGCAAGGTCATCGCCTCGGCGCCTTTTAAGATCGCCGACAAAAGTGCCCCTATGCCGGAAGATGCGGTGACCACGGTAATGGGGATCAACGCCAACGACTACGACCCCCGGCGGCATTGCCTTGTTTCCAATGCCTCCTGCACCACCACCTGCCTGGCCCACATGGTGAAGCCGCTGATCAATGCCTTCGGCCACCGCCGGATCCTGTCCGCTTCCATGGCCACGGTGCATGCCGTGACCGGGTCGCAGTCGGTGCTCGACAGCCTGCCGAAAGCGGGCAAGACCGATCTTCGGAAAAACCGGAGTTTTCTGAACAATATCATTCTGACCACGACCGGAGCGGCCAGGGCCCTGCGGCTGGTCATCCCCGAAATGGAGGAGATCGGCTTTATCGCCGAATCGGTGCGCATACCCACCGTAACCGGATCCCTCATCATTCTGGTACTCAACCTGCAGGAAGATCCCAGCGGCGCCTTCGTGCGCCGGGAGGACATCAACGCGGTTTACCGCCGGGCCGCCGCCGATGACCTCCATGGCTACCTGCGCTACAGCGACGAACAAAACGTTTCTGGCGACATCATCGGCATACCCCAGGTGGCGGCGACCATCGAGGGGCATGAAACCCACACGCGCACGGCGGAAACCACCATCGACCTGGCCCAGGTGCCCGGACTGGACAAGGAGGTCCTCGCACAGCTCAAGGACACGCTGATCCGGGTGCCCGTGACCCAGGCGGTTATTTACGGCTGGTACGACAACGAGATGGGCAGCTATGTGCACATGCTGGCCGAACGTACGGTTTCCATTGCCGAACATCTGTAATCGAGTTGATCAAACCGACAAGGGAGGAAAAATGAAGATTGCACTGGCAACAGGGCGGGGGGTGTTTCTGGTCGTTTTACTGCTGACGGGGATGGCTGCCGTTTTTTGCGGCCCCGGGACGGCACGGGCGTTTCATCTGCCGGCGCTCAACCTGGGATTTACGAGTTTCCTGGACGGTGCGCCGCCGGCCGGGCCGGGGTTCTACTTTACGCAGTACGTGCAGTACATCACCGCCGACAAGCTCAACGACCAAAACGGTAACGCGCTCCTGCCGCCGGCGGCCGGCGAGGATCTGGACATCTGGGTCAGCCTGACGCAGCTGATCTACCAGTCGAACCAGCCGCTGGTATTCGGCGGGAAATGGGGGCTGGATGTAATCGTGCCCTATGTCTCCACTGACATCAGCTACGATATGGCCGGGCCCTTTCCCCAGGACAACGGCGCGGGGTTCGGCGATCTGCTGGTAGGGCCCTTTATCCAGTGGGATCCCATCATGGGCAAACACGGGCCCATCTTCATGCACCGCATCGAATTGCAGCTGATCATTCCCACCGGGAAATACGACAGCGACCGCGAGATCAATCCCGGCAGCAACTTTTTTTCGTTCGATCCCTACTGGGCCGGGACGCTTTTCCTGACACCCAAATGGACGGTCTCCACCCGCGTGCACTACCTTTGGAATGCCAAAAACGACAATCCCAACCGTGCGTTCATGGGCGCCGAAGACATACAGGCCGGCCAGGCGATTCATCTGAACTTTTCAAGCGCCTACGAGATTATCCCCAAAATGCTGCACGTCGGTATCAACGGCTACTATCTCAAGCAGATTACCGACACCAAAGTCAACGGCGACAGCGTTTCGGGGACGCGTGAACAGGTGCTGGGTCTGGGGCCGGGTGCCGTCTTCAGCTTCTCCCAGCACACCCACCTGTTTTTCAATGCCTATTTCGAAAGCCAGGTCGAAAACCGGCCCGAGGGCGAACGTTTTACACTGCGCTTTGTACACCACTTTTGACGGAGGCGTAGAAAGTCGGTTTCGAGCGCCCTGCAAGCCTTTTCGGCAAAAGGGGCTGTGCATCATTGAGCCTAAGAATCCCAGGCTGTTCGAGAAGCAAAGCGACGACGTTCTCGGGATTGGGCGCAACGGCGCACAGCCTTCGAAAAAGCTTTTCGCCGGCGGGGAGGCCGGCGTCTTTAAGACCTGAATCTTGCACAGACAATTTTGAAAACTTATAAAATTGTAATGTTATCTCATGGTTGTCTATGGATGCAGCGCGATAATTTTTAGCGTCAT
>JALSRD010000105.1 GCA_026984935.1 Desulfobacterales bacterium | reverse complement strand
TTTGCCGCCGGAAAAAATTTTTGAACCTTTTCCCCGTTTTTTTGCACTTACCCTGTAACAGGAGGATATCGAACAAAAATCCCACCGCAACATTTTGTCCATGACAAGGAGCGCCCCATGAAAAATACAGGACAGAGACTGCTCGTTCTCGCCATGCTTGCCTTTTTGCTTCCTTTTACTACGCCCGCACCATCTTATAGCGCTCAGATGATGCAGCTGCAGGGCAGTGGTCGGGTCCGGACCGTCGCGCCTTCGGTGACAAGGGTTTCTCCTGCCCGCGCAAAAACCATTCACATGTCCACACCTAAAAGCCTGCTGGTCGTCAAAAAACTCTATATCCTCCCCAAAAACCCGCACCTGGGAGACCGTGTGGCCATCCACGCACGGGTCGCCAACAATGGATCCAAGGACGTCAAGAACGTCAAGGTCGCCTTTTATCTCGGGAAAAAACAGGTCGCCTGGGCTGTATATGACATCAAGCCCAGGACCGCAAGGAATTACCGCGGATTTTTCACCAAGAGGGAAGCGCCAAAGGCCGGGAGCTACACCGTCAGTGCCATGGTGGACCCCGACAGGGCCCTTGAAAGGAGGTTTTACAGTTGCAATTCCGCCACGTTAAAAATCACCATCGGCCCGCCCATGGTGCGAAAAATTCCCGAAAGGCCGACGATCAACAAAAGCAAAATTTCCTCCCAGCCCCGAACCCGCCACGCCTTCATCCGTCCCGGAGCCCCCCTCGGTAAGGGGGAAACGCCAGCCCGGAACAGGGAGATGAAGCCGCGCGGAAAATCCCTTCCGGTGCATCCAAGCGCCTCCCGTCCCCCGGTCAGGCCCATCCGTACCGGACAGATTAAAAACGTCACTGTCAGGCCCCAGGCACGCACCAAGAGGGCCCCGGACAAAATACGTCGGGGAACCGTCAGCCACGACCTCGAGGTTCGCTGGGCTCGTCTGGGAATGCTTTCCGAGCGGGTGGATATTTACCTCATGCCCTTCCGCCACGCGGGTCGGAAACTCTGCCTGAGAAGAAACGTCGCCAACAACGGACACGTGATTCTGCCGGTCCCCGGCATGACGGATACCCGGCAGCGATACGTGGTCCGGGTCCAAACTCGGGACAGAAAAGTACACGGCGACAGTCGCCCCTTTTACCCTGTGCCGCCCAAAATGCTCGTCAGCACCAAAACGCATGCCCCGGGCTCCCAACATATCTCCCAGGTCTCCGGCAAGCTTTATGGCGCATACGGGAAGGGCCCCCGCATCACGCATTTTCACGCGCCCGCGCGGATCTTTGAAAAAGAACCCCCTGTCGGCATAATCTTTTACGTTCCCTATTTCGAGTTACCTTTATCGATAGACTGGACGGATCCCGACCAGAACCTTGCGGGAGGACAATACCGATTCACCTTGACCGGATTCGCGGCCGGCGGAAACGAAATCCGTGATGACGGATGGCAACCCTTGAAAAACCCACAGGCCTACAAGGGGAACAAAGGAAAAGGACACTTTTTAATCAAGGTGATTCCTCGGGATAATTTCAGGAACTTTACCTATACGCTGCAGCTCAGGGATCGGGCGGGAAACACCAGCAATCTTATAAAAGGAAAAGGAACCTTCATCTCGTTTGGAGAGCGCCCCGTGGATACGATGAAAACATCCAAGAACACAGTTTCTCCCGGGACCCACACGGCATCCGACAGAGAAATCAGCCATGTCACGGCCCGAATCCTGACCCACCGGAATCCCGGTTCAAAAAACGAGACCTATACCTTTGATGTTCACTGGACCTGGCGGGGAATTTCCACACCCAAACTGAATATCATCTTTTTTCCCGCCAAACATTTTGACCATTTAATTTTTCTGAAACGAAAAGCGGCCAACAACGGCCATTGCAAGGCTTCCTATTTCGGAAAAATCAGCCTGAAGCAGGGGTATGTCGTCCAGGTCGTGACCTTGGATGGGAATGTCCGCGGCAACAGTGATGTCATCTACCTGGATGGCAGAAACTATCCCAGCGGCCCCCGTATCACTTTTTTCCATGCGCCCGCCGATGTGTATGACAAGGATCCGCTTCCCGCCACCATCCACCATTTTCATGTCCCGGCGCCTCCCCAATTACCTCTATCGATCTATTGGAAAGACGCGGACGGGGACATGATGGGGGGGAAATATCGATTTGCCTACACGTATCCCTGTAACTCGATGCCGGGCGAAAAGATTGACAGCGGCTGGAAACCGCTTCCCGCCGGGCACAATTACACGGGTAAAAAAGGAATGGACAAATACCTGTTCGAGCTTATGGCGCACTGTGCACCGGAGGCTTTTACCTATACCTTCACGCTCATGGACCGGGCCGGTCATATCAGCAATACCATTAAAGGCACGCTCCACTGGCATCAAGATGAAGCTTTCACGGGGACCTCCCCCCAGGTGAAACCGCAAACCGGCTCCGACGAACCGAAGGTGACAAAGGCAACAGAGACGGCCTCCCGGCAGGCCGCCGGCCTTGCCAAAAACGCACAATCGAACCGGGGTGCCAAGGGGAGCAAGGTGGCCGCCACGCCCATCAGCATCCCCAGGCCCATCCGGCCACACGCCGGCGCCGTAAAGACGGTTGGGAGAAAGAACATCCACCCCGGCAACCCGATGACCACGTATGACACCCACCCGAACAGTCCTCCGGGCAATGCCCCACCCGGCGGGGGAGCATGGGGATATGATTTTTCCTGCAAGCTCGGGCGCGTCAACGGAACGGTCCCCGTTGAAAAGGAAAATCCGAAAATTCATGTCCAGGTGTTCAATCATGGGATTTCACAGCACGAGAAATTTACGGTTGGCCTGGGCCTGAAAAGTAAGGCGCGGATTGGAAAGCCCGGCAGTTGGCTTGCTAAGCATGACATTTATGCCGGTGCAATCTATGCCGGAAAGTGGATATATGCCGACTTTGATCTACCGAAAGGGGTTACTGAAAAAACCGAGCTTGTCGCGGCCGTGGATGTTTTCAACGTCATCAGCGAAAAGGATGAGAACAACAATTTTTCAAAGGCGTTCAGGATCAAGTTTCGGACGGAAAAAAAATATCGTGGCGGAACGGACAAGCCCGATCTTATCCCATCGATCAAGACTTCCAACGCGGTATATTCAGGCGACGGCAAAACGCTGATGGTGGGAATCTGGAACGACTCTGAAACCGCTGCAAGGGGTTTTTCCGTGGGGTTCTGCCTGGCGGGCAAGGCAAACACCAAGGACGCCTCCAAGTGGCTGGGCAGCAAGGAAATTGCATTCCTGGGCCCCCACAACAGGATGCTTGTATCGATACCATGGCAGGTACATACATTAGGTAACAATGAAAAATATGTGGCGGTAACGGATATTTTTCAAGATATTCATGAAGGCAAGACCGGGGAGCAGAACAACCAGACCACCCCGTTTACCTACCAGGTCGGGACAACCCTGGTTCCGCCTCCCATCATGGGCCCCCCCATAGAGGCATTTGATGTGTCCGTGGGGCCGCCCGGCAAGAACAGCTTCAGGCGCGACCAGGACAGACCTGTTGCGATATTTTTAAGGGTAAAAGGCAGCATCCGCAACAATCCCGCCATGCTGGCGCAACTGGGCGATTACGTCAGGATCGCCCTGATACGCCCGGATGGCAGCGAGGCCCTTGTCATCGTCGAAAGGGCCAGCTTAAGCCAAACCTGGTACTGGAAGATTCCCGCCAACGCGCCCATCGGGAAATATCGTGTCGGCGTCAAGACACAAGACGGCCACTACGAAGGTAAGAGCAAGCCGATTACCATCTGGGAACCGACAACAGCCAAGGCGGCAAAAACGCTTGAGCAAACTGATAACCTGGTCCCCAAACCTCTTTCCATAGACACAAAGAAAAAATTAAAGCTGGGAAAACCTTACCAGCCACCGCAAGGGATTGAACCGTTACGGTTCAGTGTATGGAAAATACAATCCCTTGTCCCCCATATCGTTCTTCTTAACGGACAATACAGCATGTATGCCCGCCTCTCCTCCCTGGATATTGTCATTCAATATCATGCCAATAAGCCCTTCAAATTCTCTCGATTGATGCCGACTGCAAAGTATTACCCGGATGCGGAGTGGTCGTATGCCGAGTTATATATTGCAGTTGCGGGAAAACTGGATAAGCCGATGTTATTTGGAAGTAATATCCATGACGGCAAATTTTTCACGGGTTATCCGTGGCATACTTATTTCGCTATGGGCCAGAAACTGATAAATCACAAAATAAATTATCCTAAAGGCATCCAACCGGCCGGTACCCATAGCATAACTTTAAAGCTTGAAGAAATTGGAATTGTCAACGGTGTCAAGATCGTTGGCAAAATTGAAGGATCAGGGAAAAAATGTGAGGTCCGGTACCTCCCACATATCGATATTTCCGTATCTGCCAAGACCCATACACCCTACGCTTCTTCAGTTGAAGATGCTATCACCCATTCCTTCTCTCCACCACCCTGCTGGAACCGCGTGGACATGGTACACTGGGCCATGGTTTATCCTGATGTAGAGAAAGCCATCTTTAGGCCGGGCGAATGCCGATAACGCTCTGTACAATCTTTCATCCCCGAGAAAGGAGCCGCCCATGGAAAGGTCCGGACTCTCCCTGCCCCTTATAACCGCGCTGAGTTTTTTGCTTCTAAACATCTCCTCGCCCGCCCTGGGCGCCCAGATGCTGAACAGCGCCGGCCGGGGAAGGGCCGTTGCCCCAGCCGTGACGAAGATCTCTCCCGAACGGACGAAAAGCGTCCACAAGGCCACCCCGAAAAGCCTCCTGGCCGTCAAAAGAATTTCCATTTCACCGGTTAGTCCCCACGTCGGCGACAAGGTGGCCATCAACGTGCTGGTTGCCAACAACGGACCGAAAACCGTCAAAAACGTCAAGGTCGCCTTTTATCTCGGGAAAAAACAGGTCGCCTGGGCTGTGTATGACATCAAGCCCAGGACCGCAAAGAATTACCGCGGATTTTTCACCAAGAGGGAAGCGCCAAAGGCCGGGAGCTACACCGTCAGTGCCATGGTGGACCCCGACAGGGCCCTTGAAAGGGGGTTTTACAGTTGCAATTCCGCCACGTTAAAAATCACCATCGCCGCGCCGCTTGTGCGCGTACGGAGACGAACCGCCAGCCCGGAAAAACTGACATCCAGAGCAAGTTCACGACATGCCTTTATCCGCCCCGCCGGGCAAGCCGTGGGCAAGGAAAGCCCTTCAGGCCAGCTCAAGATGAAAACGCCAAAGCATTTCCAGGCGCGCCGGGTGACGCCCTGCTCCGGAAAGATTATGAACGTCAACGTCAAGGTCCGGACCCATGCGGGGCCGGCCACAACCCGAAGCCGCCGGCGGCAGATCGATCACGACCTTCGGATAACCTGGGACCGCAGGGGGGTTCTGCCCGCACGTGTCGATATTTTTCTCTATCCCATCCGCCGGTATCACAGGGGCAGGTACCTGCACCGCAACGCTGTCAACAACGGACGGTTCAGCGCAATTGTTAAAGGTGTGAAGAAAGCCACAGCGTATATCGTCCGGGTTCAGACGCATGACGGGAAAACGTATGCGGACAGCCGGACATTCCGCCTTGCGCCGCCCGTGTTCTTGGCGGCGCACAAGGAAACCCCCGGGAAAACAGCGCCCAAAGCAGGCCGGAACGTAAAGGCGATAACCCGTAAGCCCGTGAACCACGTCAAATTTGATCCGCACATCCCCGCCCCTGTCCGGGCGGCCGGCAGCGTAGCGGCCACACCCATATCGATTCCCCGACCGATCAGGAGCAATGGAACTGCTGTCCACCCTGCCCTCGCCCCCAAGAGCCTAGCCTGGCCGCAGGCGATAAAAACAGGCCAAAACGCAAGGCCGGCCGCCTATAAATCCGGAAACCATGTCAAATTCGACCCGGGCGTTGCCGGTCCCAGCCGCCTGCCCGCCGGCGCCGCAAAGGCGGTTGCGGGAAAAGAGATCCGCCCAAGCAACCCGATGACCACTTATGGTAAAGGTAATCCCCAAGTGATTTCACCTAAAAAAGGCGACTACTTGCTCAACAATCAATCATACATGGTTACCTGCGTCATTCCTACAGGCAAAAGGATCGCGATCAACGAAATTTCCCTTGTGAAAATAGACG
Source organism: Desulfobacterales bacterium (assembly GCA_026984935.1). GTDB lineage: Bacteria > Desulfobacterota > Desulfobacteria > Desulfobacterales > JALSRD01 > JALSRD01. The sequence continues at coordinate 22,632 of JALSRD010000105.1, read as the reverse complement.
GTAACGTAAAAAAAGTCGTTAAAACTTCCAAGCATACAGGACAAGGCGGCAATGATAGCGTAAGTGTAAATTTCAAAATTCCCCCGGATGCGCATCAGGGAAACTATTTATTCCATATCGAAGCGAAACAGATAAATGCAAACAATAAATGGGTAACAATTACAGTTGACAGCGGTGTGTTCTGGATTACCGGATCTGCCTTCTACCTTGAACCGATTGATAATAAGATCTTCGTGGGCGAGCCACTTACGATTCGATGGAAATTTGTTAACATTCCGACAGGAGGTTACATTACTTTTTTGTGGCAAAGCGAGGTGGATGGAAGTATATATCGTATCGGAATGAAAAAACCACGCCTACGAAAAGGTGAAAGTGCTACAGAATTTACTTGGAAGGTAGGAAATACCCTATCCTCTACGGAAATACCGCTTGGACCCGGACGCATTATAATGGCCTCCAAGTTCTCCAAGGGCCAAACCAATATCTCCCACATGGCTGAACGGCCGGTTCAACCCCTGCAGTTGAAAATTACAGAACCAACGAACGAAGACGTATGGACAGAGGGGTCCTTTCACATGGTAAAATGGAGTATAAACACTTCAATTAGCAAAAACCGCGACATTGAAATTCGTCTCAAAAATGCGCATACAGATGAATCCTTAACATCCGGATCGATAAAAAGCGTATCCTGGGCTCAAAGTCTGAAAATGCTTGTTCCGGACGGTATCGGCAGCATCCCTGTTTATATCCAAATTAAACCACGCGGAAGGATAAGTGATGATGCCTCGGTTGTGAGCCAAAAATTTAAAATAAAGGGGCTGGCTGACAATAGCAAAATGATGCCTGCCGGTGATACCGTATTTAAAATTACAGGAGTTGATTACCCTAAAGCCGGAGGCAAAATGACTGTGCATGTTCAAGTAAATGCTTCCAAATCATTCATGTTTGGGCGCAACGGCAGCCGGTCCGAAACCCAGGAGCTCGCTTTTGATTTTCGTAATTTTGTCCCTGTAAACACAGCGGCGTACGCAAAAAGTTTCGTTCCGGTAACGGTTTCGGATGGTAAAATCCGGACGGGGATGTATGTGAGGGGTGTGATTTCGCCGGACGTTAAAACCTATGACATAACCTTTACCCCTCAGCTGGGAAATCAGCTTTGGGTTGTGAAAGAAATACATCAAACGGTTGTGGGACCCCCTGGCAATGCTAAATATAAAACCAATTATTATTTTCCTAAACTTGATATTTATCTTACATCATTTACAACCGGTAAAACGAAGCACAATTTCTGGCAGATGTATTTAAGAAAGACAAAAGGCATTCCTGAACATGTCGTCTACGACTGACAATGCTATTTTGGTTGAACTTTGACACTTAACCGTGGTGCTTTTCTGCAAGCTGCTGCCATTCTTGCTGGCAGTATTTTCTAAGGCCAAAGGGCAGTGCCAACAGATGTGATTTCACCGGTTGATATGCAAGGCTTTACATGCCTATTTAGAGGGTGCCCCGGACTTTTGACCAACAGCCAACGCCATGCCCTTATCGTCACCGACAGGCCCCACTGCACCGCACTTGAGGTCCGACACGATGGCCAGAATTTTCAGGCGCCTGCATCGCGGGGGCCCTGGCCGGCCAAAAAAAGCCCGCCGGGTTTCAGCTCAAGAAAATGCGCCGCTTCCACCACTTCCCGCAGCGCTCCGGAAATCGGGCAATAATTCCGCTGGTGCCTCTATTTCGGTCTTTTCCCCTTCACAGACCGGCGACTTCCTTGCCGCAGTGTTTGCAGATCTTGGCGCGTTTCTTGATGATCTCGGCACAAAAAGGGCACTCGCGTGTAAAGAAGCGCGCGTGTATCTTGCCCACCGCCGCATCCACCGTCTCCTGCAGCTTCACGTTGCCGAACTTGGCGTTGCGAATGGGTTCGACGGCCTCCAGTTCCCCGAAATCACCGATCATCTCGGCCGCCTTGATCCGCACCCGGACTGGTTCGGCACCGTCCAGCAGAAGCTGCATCACCGTGGGCATATCCTTGGAAACGTAGCATTCGGCGAGGATTGAAAACCCTTTTTTGATATTCTCTTCCAGGGCCTTGCGGGCCGCCAGCACCTCGTCGTCGATGATCTGGCCGGTGCCGCCCGCCGGGCTGAAAACCGGTATGGCTTCAAACTGCTCGGTGCCGGGATAGTTCATGCAGCGGTAGGAGCAGTTGTGCGCGTAGTTTTCCCGCATGCTCTCCCAGCCCCGCTTGTAAAACGGACAGTCATCGTTGAAGCACATAAAAAGATAGGGCGCGCCCCATCCCAGACCATCGCTGAAATTAACCGGCGGCACCTCCCACAGGCTCATTTCCTGATCACAGTGTGGGCAATGCGGTTTTGGCATGCTCATCACTTTTTCAAGCACCTGCTCCTTGGTTTCAAATACCATGGACCTTCTCCTTTGCGCATGAAGAGCCAGCTCAACAGAGCCGGCCCTGTAACTGTATGGGCAACTCCCGTAACTTCGACCGCAACACGGCGGCTTCCGCGACGCGTGCCGGAATGCCGCCCCTTGACAGTGCCGCCGGGCGGCCGCTGCCCCAGGCTGCCGTGCAGGCTGGCTGACTATGCCGCCTGCGGTTCGACCGGAACCGTCACTACGGGTACGCCCGCGTTTTTGACGATCTTGTCGGCGACACCCCCAAAGCGGAAATTGCCCTTTTCGCCATGGCTGGCCATCACCACCATGTCGATATCCTCTTTTTCGATCGTTTTCAGGATCTGGACGGCGGGATCACCCACGGCGATGTGTTTGATGTACAGCGGACACCCGTTCAGGTACTTCTCGCAGATCTGGCTCAACCTCTTCTGGCCGGTTTCGTTGGACCACTGCATGAGCTTATCCACGCGTGCCCGGTCGAAATCACCGTACCAAGACTCGTGGTCCGCCAGATCCTCGACCACGTGCAGCACGTGAATCTCGGCCTGGTAGCGCTCGGACAGGGAACTTACCGTCGCCAGGGCATGCTGGCTGTTGGCCGAAAAATCCGTGGGCCAGAGAATTTTTTTGATTTCCATTTCGAACACCTCCAGTATGCCGGGACCCGGCATCGTGCGGCACAGCCCCATAACCACCTGGCTGCTGCGCTGGACAGTCTTATCAAAACACAAAAACCTGCCAATGGATACCTCTTACTATAAGGAGCAAGCCGGATTTGTAAAGTGAAGGCCTGCGGCCTGTTGATGTCCGGCCGGCGATCTGCTATAAACGAACGCCGGAAAAAGGGGCATCGGGCCGCCACCGGCGCCATCCGGAATCATGGAAAAAATAAAGGGGGTCTCATGGCAGATGAGCGATTGTCTCGGTTTATTGAAATAGCGATCAAACGTGAAGAAAATGCCTATGCCTTTTACATGGATCTGCATGACCGTGTGAAGGAAACCAGCGCCAGGGAGACGCTGAAGTGGATTGCCGGCGAAGAAGAGAAGCATCGCCGTTTCCTGGTCGACTACCGCGACGGCAAACTTTCGTCACAGGCGCTGAAGATGAGTGATGTGGCGTACTACAAGATCGCCGAATACCAGAAAGAACCCGAGGTCGAAGAGGATATGAGCAGCACGGACATCTTTCTGCTGGCGGCGCACCGCGAACTGAAATCCCACCAGTTTTACAGTGAGCTGGCCGGGCTGTACCCGGCCGGTGAAATCAAGGAGATGCTGCTCAAGATGGCCAACGAAGAACTGAAGCACAAGGAAAAAATGGAGTATCTTTACAGCAACGCCAGTTTTGTGCAGACCGCCGGCGGCTGATGGCCGCGCGTCCAACCGCACGGCAACCTGTTATGTATGGACGGAACGAATAGGCCGGGCACGTGACGCCCTGAAACAGCTATGGACATTCAACCGATCGCCAAAACGGATAGAAACTTAGGCGGACTGGACTACTTTATCCTGTGGGCCGGTGTCGCCATCTCACTGGCCGAGATCTGGGCCGGCGGCTTCCTGGCGCCCATGGGCTTCGCACTGGGCTTTGCGGCCATCCTCCTGGGCCATGTCATCGGCAACACCGTCATGGGCCTGGGAGGCATCATGGGGTCGGACTACGGCATCATGTCCATGGTGTCGGTGCGGCCCGCTTTCGGCATCCGGGGTTCGAACCTGGCGGCGGTTCTGAACATCGTGCAGCTCATCGGCTGGGCATCCATCATGCTGATCATCGGGGGCCAGGCCGGTGCCATGCTGGGAAAGTCCGTCGGCGGCCTGCTGGCTGAAAACCGATTCTGGATCGTGCTCATCGGCGCCGGCACCCTGGTGTGGGCGCTCTTTACGGGCAGTTCGATCTGGAAACTGCTGCAGAAAGCCGCCATGATCGCGCTCACCGTCGTCATCGTGACAATGACCTGGGTGTCATGGCGTGAATACGGCAGCGGCATGCTGTCCGCCGCGCCCACGCGGCAGATGCCGTTCATGATCGGCCTGGACCTGGTGATTGCCATGCCCATCTCCTGGCTGCCGCTGGTGGCCGACTACGCACGCTTTGCCCGCAAAACCGCCCCGGCCTTCTGGAACACCTGGTGGGGCTACTTCATCGTCTCTTGCTGGATGTATCTGCTGGGCCTGATGGCCACCCTGGTCACCGGCGCAAGCGATCCGGGCGGATTGATCCTGAAGACCATGGGACAGTTCGGCCTGGCCATACCGGCACTGGTCATGGTGGTTTTTTCCACGATCACCTCCGATTTCCCGGATGTCTATTCGGCCACCTGCTCGATGCTGAACATTTCGGGCCGCATCGGGGCCAAAACGCTCATGTGGATGGCCGGCGTGCTGTCCATCCTGGTGGCCCTGGTCTTTCCCATGGACCAGTACGAAAACTTTCTTTTGTTTATCGGGGCCATGTTCGTACCGCTGTTCGGTGTCGTGCTGAGCGACTACTTCATCGTGCGCCGGCGTCGCATCGAGCCTCGTCAGCTGTATCTTCCGGGTGGAATATACTGGTATACCGGGGGGTTCAACATCACTGCGCTGGCCGCCTGGGCAGCCGGATTCGCCACCTTCCAGTTGATCGCCGTCAAACAGTATGCGGTGGGCAGCTCGATCCCCTCCATGCTGGTGTCCGGCCTGATTTACATCCTCTTCACGAAGAAGCCAGCTGCGCCATCAGACGGCTGAACTCGCTTTCAGTCCGCTCCTTGCGCTGGTAGAGGTCTTCGAGCCGTTCGTAGAGCTCATCGCGTTGGCCGCTGCTTTTGTGGATCTGCCGCGAAAGGCTGCCGATGCGGTCGCCGTCCTGCGCGAGGGAAGCCTGGTTGACCTCTTTGCTCAAGGTGTCCAGCCGCGCCTCCAGACTTTCGATCCGCTGTTCGACACTGCGGATTTCATCGCAAAGCGGCTTCAGCGCACGGCCGCGCCGGGCGATGAGTTCGGAACGCCGGCGGCGTATTTCCTTTCTATTCGCTTTAGAATCTTTCCGGCCCCGGGGGTCTTCCGGCCGCTGCAGGCGTCCGTCGCGCGCCGGTGCTGCAGCCCCTGCGTCATCAAAACCGCCGGCATCCAGGAAGCGCTGGTAGCTGCCGTCAAACACCACGGGGCCGCCGCTTGTATAAACGATCAGCCGCCGGGCCAGGGCGTGCAGAAACATCTCGTTGTGCGTCACCATGATCACCGTGCCGTCAAAGTTGTCGATGGCCGCCAGCAGCGCATCGCAGGCCGCCATATCCAGGTGGTTGGTGGGCTCGTCCAAAAGCAGCAGGTTGACCGGTACAGCCAGCAGTTTTCCCAGCATGACACGGCTTTTCTCTCCACCGGAGAGCACACTGATCTTCTTTTCGGCCTCGTCGCCGGAAAAGAGCACGGCCCCGCTGATGTTGCGCGCCTGCTGGCGGCTGATGTCCGGATGGGCGTACAGGATCTCCTCCTCGACGGTGCGCGAATCAACCAGGGTTTTCAAGTGCGTCTGTTCGAAAACGCCCTTGACCACGGCCGGGTTGTACCGGATGCGGCCGGCCGTGGGCTTCAGGGTACCGGCCAGCAGCTTTAACAAGGTGGTTTTGCCGCGGCCGTTGCGCCCGATCACGGCGATGCGCTCCCCGGCCCCCACGCTGATCCCGAAACCCTGCACCAGCGGCGGCTGCCCGGGATAGGCGAATGCCAGGTCTTCGACCTGCAGCATCCGGCGGCTCCTGAAAGGCTGGCTGCGGAAGGAAAACTCCAGCGTTTTAAGGGCCTCGAGCTTGTGGCGCTTCTCCAGCTTGGAGAGGGTCTTGATCCTGGACTGCACCAGGTTGGCCAGCCGGGCCTTGGCGCGGAAGCGGCTGATGAAAAGCTCGATTTCCCGCCGGCGCCGTTCGTCGTTCAGGCGTGTCTTTTCGTAAACCTCCTCTTCCTGGGCCAGAAGGGCGTAGTATTTGTCCGTTGTGCCGCTGACCTTGCGGGTCTTGCAGCGGTGGATGCCCAGCACGTGGGTCACTACCTGGTCCATGAAGCCGCGGTCATGGGTGACGAGCAAAAGTTCACGCGGCCAGGTTTTCAGAAAACGGCTGATCCAGCGGATGGAGGTAATGTCCAGGTAGTTGGTGGGCTCGTCCAGCAAAAGCAGGTCCGGCTCGGACACCAGTACTTTGGCCAGGTTCAGGCGCACCTGGAAGCCCCCGGAAAAGCTGTGCGGGTCACGGCTGAAATCGCGGTCTGAAAACCCCAGCCCGGTCAGGATCTTTTCCACCCTCCAGAGCTGGTCGCGCTCTTCCGGTACAAGCCCGCGGGCCCCCTCGGCCAGCACACTCGCCTGGCTGAAGGCGATCTCCTGGCGCACGTAGCCGATGCGGTAGCCCTTGGGGACCGCGATGCGGCCGCTGTCGGGGTGTTCGTGACCCGTGATCAGACGCAGCAGCGTCGTCTTGCCGTGCCCGTTGCGGCCCACCAGGCCCACGCGCTGGCGCGTATCGATGCTGAAGGTCGCCTGCTCGAAAAGCGTCCGCCCGCCATAGCTCTTGCAGAGGTTCTGGGCACGGATCATGCGGCTTTTCCATCCGTCGGCGATTTTTTGCGCGTAAAAACCCAGCGTTCGTCGGTGGAACGGCCGGCGTCGAAACGGTATCCATCGCCGGTAAAGCTCTTGAGTCCCTCGGGGGCCGCCAGGCGCCGCCGGACCATGAAAGCGGCCATCCGGCCGCGGGCTTTCTTGGCATAGAAGGAAATCACCTTGAAGGCGCCGTTGCGGAAATCCAGAAACATCGGCGTTACAACGCGGGCGTCCAGCTTTTTTACGCAGACCGCCTTGAAATACTCGGCCGAGGCCAGGTTGACCAGCGTCTTGCGGCGGTGCCGCCGCAGCGCCCGGTTCAGGGCCTGGGTGATTTGCTCCCCCCAGAAAGCATACAGGGTTTTTCCCCGCCCGGTGGCCAGCCGCGTGCCCATTTCCAGCCGGTAGGGCTGCATCAGGTCCAGCGGCCGCAAAAGGCCGTAAAGCCCGGACAGTATCCGCAGGTGACCCTGGGCAAAGGATAAATCTGCGGCACTGAAAGTGTCTGCCGCCAGGCCGGTGTATACGTCTCCTTTGAATGCCCGGATGGCCGGGATGGCATTTCGCGGCGTGAAGTCGTGCCGCCAGGCCGCAAAGCGCTGCACGTTCAGTTCCGCCAACCTGTCGCTGATCTTCATCAGCGCAGCCAGCTCGGCAGGCGAAAACCGGCGCAGGATGTCCACCAGTACCCGGGATTCCTCCAGGAATGCGGGCGTGGATGGTTCTTGAATGGCGTGCGCGCCGCTATCGTCCAGCGTCTTGGATGGCGACAAGACGGCGATCATCGGGAAAACCTCCTCTCAGCCTTTGGCCGCAAGCGGAAATCAGGGCAGCCCCGCAAGAAACACGGTCTGCCGCAAGCGGAATATAGGCCGGCGGCCCGGCACTGTCAATCTCCGGCATGCAAATGCCGCCGGATGCACTTTGGACAAGCCTTTTGCCGGCGGCCTGATTTTTGGGCCCGCATGCATTATCGGATTGACCTGGCGCCATGGTGTGTATATGTCATATCCGGAGATACCCGATATCGCGATCATTCCCGGCAGACCCGAAGGAGACTGCAGCATGCCGAACCCCATTTTGCCCGGCGCCCTGGCCGGACTCAAAGTCATCGACATGTCCCGGCTTTTGCCGGGGCCCTTTTGTTCGATGATCCTGGCCGACCACGGCGCACGCGTCATCGCCGTCGAGTCGCGCCGCTTTGCGGACGACGGCCTTTTTTTCGAAACCGTTTACCGCAACAAAGAGCACATGTCGCTGAACCTGAAAACCGACCGGGGCCGGGAGATCTTTTCCAGACTCATCCGTGACGCCGACGTTTTCATGGAGGGCTTCCGGCCCGGTGTGGCCCGCCGGCTGGGCATCGACTACGACAGCCTGCGGGATCTCAATCCGGGCCTGATCTACTGTGCCATCACCGGTTACGGCCAAAACGGCCCGCGCCACGCCCGGGTGGGCCACGACGTCAATTTCCTGGGCGTCTCAGGCGTACTGGACCTCATCGGCGAAGCCGGCCGGCCGCCGTGCATTCCCGGCGTCCAGATCGCCGACCTGGCCGGCGGCGGGCTGAACGCCGTCACCGGCATCCTGCTGGCGCTCGTCGCGCGCAGCCGCGACGGCCGCGGGCAGTACATCGACATTTCCATGACCGACGGCCTGGTGAGCCTGCTGGCGGCGGCATTGTCTTTGCTGCAGTCCGACGGCCGTGCGCCCCGGCGCGGCGACGCGCTGCTGGCGCACCGCTATGCCTGCTACAATGTTTATGAGACGGCCGACGGCCGCTACCTGACCATCGGTGCACTGGAGCCGCGTTTCTGGCACAACCTGTGCGAATGCCTCGGCATCACCCAATACAGCGGGCTGCAGTTCGATGAAACCCGCCGCGTCGAGATCATCCAGGCCCTGCGCGGCGCCTTCAGGACCCGCACGTTGTCAGAATGGTCTTCTGTACTGGCGGACCTGGACATTGGCTGGGGCCGTGTCCAGAACCTGGAAGAAGTGCTGCGCGACCCTTTGTTTCGCAAACGCGAAATGATTCTCGAAATCGGCACCCGCGACGGGAGCAGGACCGCCGCCATCGGCATCCCGGTCAAACTGAGCCGCACGCCCGGCAGCCTGCGCACGCCGCCGGCGGCCTTCGGGCAGCACACCCGCCGCATCCTGGCGGAGCTGGGTTACGGGCAGCCGCAGATCGACGACTTTTTTGCCACAGGCGCGGTGTAGGCCGTTATGATCGTCGCGGGACTGACAGGCAGCATCGCCACGGGCAAATCCACCGTGGCGCGCATCTTGGAAGCGGCCGGTGCCCTGGTCGTGGACGCCGATGAAATCGCCCATGCCGCGGTGCGCCGGGGCCGCCCGGCCTGGCATCAGGTGGTGGCGCATTTCGGCAGACAGATCCTGACGCCCGACGGCGAGATCGACCGCCGGCGGTTGGGGCATATCATCTTCACGGACCCGGCGCAGAGGAAAACGCTCGAGCACATCGTGCACCCCCACGTCACGGCGCGCATCGACCGGCGCCTGCAGGAAATCGGCGCCGGCATCCCGCAGGCGGCGGTGATCCTGGACATCCCGCTGCTGTTCGAAGCCGGCCCGCGCCGTCCGCTGGACGAAATCATCGTAGTCTACATCCCGCAGGCCCTGCAGTGCAAGCGGCTCATGGCACGCGACGGCCTGTCCCGCAGTGCCGCCATGGCGCGCATCCGCTCCCAGATGTCCATCGAGGAAAAACGCCGCCTGGCAACCCGTGTCATCGACAACAGCGGCGACCTTTCGCAAACCAGGCGGCAGGCGCTGGCGATCTACCGCGACCTGCGGCACAGGGCCGGCGCCACACACAGCGGTTGACTTGGGTGCCGCCTTTTGTTATGTGCCTCGCATTTTATGTCATGCGCTTTGCATTTTTAATCGGCGGAAAGGAATATCCCAATGGACCTGCAAAAGACCCTGGCAATCATCAAGCCGGACGGTGTCGCGCGCAACCTCATCGGCGAAGTCATCCGGCGCATAGAAGCCCACGGCATTAAAATCGCGGCCATGAAGATGCTGCACATGAACCTGGCCCAGGCCGAGGGATTCTACGCGGTGCACCGCGAACGCCCCTTTTTTGAAAGCCTGACACAGTTCATGAGCTCCGGGCCGGTGGTGGCCATGGTGCTCACGGGCGACGATGTGATCGCACGCTACCGCGGGCTGATGGGCGCCACCAACTACGAGGAGGCGGCCGAGGGCACCATCCGGCGTGATTTCGCCACCGACATCGAAAAAAACGTCGTGCACGGCTCGGACGCGCCGGACACGGCCGCCTTCGAAATCGCCTATTTCTTCAACCGCTTCGAAATCCTCGGCGGATGACGGGCGCCTGCCTGGAAAACATCGCCATCGTGCTTTGCCGGCCCCAGTACCCTGAGAACATCGGCGCTGCCGCACGCGCCATGTGCAACATGGGCATCCGGCGGCTGGTGGTGGTCGCGCCGCGGGACTACGACCACCAGCGCATCCTCAGAATGGCCACCCGCGGTGCTCAGGACGTCGCCAGGGCCGCCGCGGTCCATACGGATCTGGACGAGGCCCTGGCGCCGTTTCAGTATGTGGTGGGCGCCACGGCCCGCCGGGGCGCCCACCGCCAGGCGGTCAGCAGCCCGCGCCGCCTGGCGGCCGAACTGGTTTCCGTTTCGCACCACAACCGTGTCGCCATTCTCTTCGGACCGGAGAGCAGCGGCCTGACCAACGCCGACATCCGCTACTGCCACCGGCTGGTGAACATTCCCACGGACCGATTCGCCTCCCTGAACCTGGCCCAGGCGGTGATGATCGTCTGCTACGAGCTGTTCATGGCGCAGTCCTGCAGCCCGTCCGCATTCATGCCGCGGCTGGCGACGCGCCATGAACTCGACGGCATGTACGCCCAGCTCAAGGATGTTCTGGTGAGAATCAGCTACATCAACCCGCAGAACCCGGACTACTGGCTGGACCGCGTGCGCCAGTTTCTGTCCCGCGTGGGCCTCCGGGCGCGCGAGGTGAGCATCATCCGCGGGGTCTGCCGGCAGATCGACTGGTACGGCCGCAAGTGTTTTGAAGACGGGCTGGCGGCGGCCGGGAAAAAACATGCGCCGCCGGCAGCTGAAACACGGCCGGGACCGGCGGCACCCCCCGCCGGCGGCCGGAACAGCTGACCGCGTTATCCGGCTGCCAAGGCGGGGCTACTGTTTGTCGCTTTTGAGAACGGCCAGGAAAGCGGACTGCGGTATCATGACCTTGCCCACGATCTTCATGCGCTTCTTGCCTTTTTTCTGCTTCTCCAGCAGCTTGCGCTTGCGGGTGATGTCGCCGCCATAGCATTTGGCGGTCACATCCTTGCGGAATGGCGAGACGGTTTTGCGGGCGATGATCTTGCCGCCGATGGCTCCCTGGATGGCCACCTTGAACATCTGACGCGGGATTTCATCGCGTAGCCTTTCGCAGGCCTGGCGGGCACGCCCGACGGCCCGTTCGCGGTGCACCAGCTGGGAGAGCGCATCCACACGCTCGCCGTTGATCAGGATATCGAGCTTGACCAGGTCCGTCTCCCGGAAGTCGATCAGCTCGTAATCAAAGGAACCGTACCCCTGGGTGACGGACTTGAGGCGGTCGTAAAAATCGTAGATCACCTCCGCCAGCGGCAGCTCGAAAGTCATCTCCAGCCGGTCGCTGGTCAGGTACTGGTAGTTTTTGTTGCTGCCGCGGCGGTCCAGGCAAAGCTGCATCACCGCCCCCATGTAGCGCTCGGGAACGATGATCGACGCCTGGATATACGGCTCCCGCGCAGACTGGATCTGTGCGGGATCGGGGTAGAGCGCGGGGTTGTCGATGACCATGGTGGATCCGTCGGCCATGGTCAGTTCGTAGCGCACCGACGGCGCCGTCAGAATCAGGGAAAGATCGTATTCCCGCTCCAGGCGTTCCTGCACCACTTCCAGGTGCAAAAGCCCCAGGAAACCGCAGCGGAAACCGAACCCCAGGGCCACGGACGAGTCTTTTTCGTAGATCAGGGCGGCGTCGTTGAGTTTGAGCTTCTCCAGCGCCGCCGTCAGGTCGGCATATCCGTCCGAGGCCACGGGGTAAATGGACGAAAACACGACGGGCTTGGCCGCCTTGAAGCCGGGCATGGCGGCATCGCAGGGGTTGCTCCGATGGGTTACCGTATCGCCGCAGCGTGTGTCGCTGACGGTCTTGATGCCGGCCAGTATGTAGCCCACCTGCCCGGCATGCAGTTCTTTTTCAGGCACGCGCTGGACCTGGAAAATGCCCACTTCTTCAACCCGGTATTCGGCGCCGTTGGACATGAACTGGATGATATCGCCGGCCCTGATGCGGCCCTCGAAAACGCGCAAATGCACTACCGTGCCGCGGTAGGCATCGTAGTGCGAGTCGAAGATCAGGGCCTTGAGCGGCCGCCGGGTTTCGGCGGCCGGAGGCGGCAGCAGGGTGACAATGGCCTCCAGCACTTCGTCGATGCCGGTGCCTTCCTTGGCCGAAGCCAGAATGGCGCTTTGCGGGTCGAGCCCCAGGTCCTCTTCGATCTGTCTGCGGGTGCGTTCGATATCCGCCGACGGCAGATCGATCTTGTTGATTACCGGAATGATCTCCAGGTCATGCTCCAACGCCAGGAACAGGTTGGCCAGGGTCTGGGCTTCCACACCCTGGCTGGCGTCGATCAGCAGCAGCGCCCCTTCGCAGGAGGCCAGCGCCCGGGAAACTTCGTAGGTGAAATCGACGTGTCCGGGCGTATCGATCAGGTTGAGGTGGTAGGTCCGGCCGTCTTTGGCCGTGTATGGCAGGCAGATGGTCTGGCTCTTGATGGTGATGCCGCGCTCGCGCTCGATTTCCATGGTATCCAGGAGCTGATCTTTGAATTCACGCTCCGGGATGATGTGGGTGGCCTGGATCAGGCGGTCCGACAGTGTCGATTTGCCATGGTCGATGTGCGCGATGATGCTGAAGTTTCGGATGTTGTCCATCTTGTATCGTCCGCTGGGAAGCTCAGTGCCCGAATGACAAGTCACTATAGATGACACCGCAAACCGGTGTCAAAGCCTATGTGGCGGCAAGCCCGCGTGCCGGGTCTGGAAATGGTCTTGTGCCGCCCGGATTGAAGTGTCCGCACACACGCCGCGCGCCTGAAAACCCCTTCTGGGCCGGGGCAGCAGAGGTCGATCTGCCGGACGAAAATGAATTCCGTTTAGCGGTTGACACGATATGCAATTCCGGCTATTTTAATTGTATTTCATCATAAAACGAAAATTGCTCCCCTACCAGAAGACGCTTTGACCTGTCAACCCCGTCGCCGGAAAAGTGGGGGGCACCCTGAATTGGGAATATGAAAGGTACGCAACCGCATCGTATCCTGGTCGTCGATGACGATAAAGCCATCCGTGACTCCATGTCAGAGTTTTTGCAGCTGTCGGGTTACGAACCCAGCATGGCCACCAGTGCGGAAGAGGCTCTGACGTTCATCCAGCAGCAGGCCACCGATATCATCATCACCGACATCATGATGGACGGCATGTCCGGCCTGGAGCTGACCCGCCGCGTGAACCAGGACCACGATATCGGCGTCATCGTCATGACCGGGTACAGTGACGACTACTCCTACGAAGAGGCCATCAGCAGCGGCGCCAGCGACTTTGTCTTCAAACCGATCCGTTTCGAGGAACTGGTGCTGCGCATCCGTCGGGTGCTGCGTGAACGCCAACTGGCCAGGGAGCGCAAGGAAATGCTCGCCAAGCTGGAAACCCTGGCCATTACCGACGGCCTGACCCGGCTTTACAATTCGAGGTATTTCTACAACCAGCTGAAAATCGAAACGGACCGCTCCAGCCGCTACGATCACCCGCTGGCCCTGATGCTGCTGGATATCGATTTTTTCAAGCGCTACAACGACGCCTACGGTCACTTGGAAGGCGACAAGGTGCTGATCAAAATCGGCAAGATCATCCAGTCGAGCTTGCGGAAGATGGACTCGGCCTACCGATACGGCGGTGAAGAGTTCACCATCATCCTGCCCGAAACCTCGGCCGAAGAAGCCGTCAGCGTGGCGCCCCGCATCCAGGTCGGTCTGAAAAAAACCAGATTCCGGCCCGCAGGCGGAAAGCCGGTCCGCATCACCATGAGCATCGGGGTGACCGAGTATTGCCCCGGAGAAAGTATCTCCACCTTTGTGCAGCGTGCGGACCGTGCCATGTACGTGTCCAAAAACAACGGCCGCAACCGCATCTCCTCCCTGTTCGCCAAAAACTGCAGCTGAACGGCCCTTTTCCGGAAGACCCGGACATCGTCCTAAAACCTGACGTCGACTTTTAGCATCAGGTCCCCCCTGCGACCGTCGGGCATATGTTTTCCGATGCCTCTGAGGCGCAGCAGCGTTCCGTCCTTGGTGCCCGGGGGCACCTTCACCCGCACCAGGCGCTTCTGAAGGCCGCCGGGGATGCTGACCACTTTCTGCGTGCCGGTCAGGGCCTCAAACGGGGTAATGGTGATGGTGCCGTAGAGGTTGGGGTCGTCCAGCGGGCCGCCGGGCCGCACCAGCTGCAGGCGGTGGGAGGTCTTTTTGGCCGTCATGCGGCGGACTTTCGGGCTGATGCCCATGGAGGGCAGCCATGTGAAAACCTTTAAAAATAACATGCCGCAGGCAAAGCCGCCGATGTGGGCCCACCAGGCGATACCGGCCACCTGGTTGCCGTGCCTGGAAGCCGCGCTGACCAGCTGGATCAGAAACCAGAATCCCAGGAAAAAATAAGCCGGAATTTCAAAAAACAGCGGAATGAAAAAAACGGGGATGAGCGTCAGGATGCGGGCATTGGGGTAGAGCATGAAATAGGCGCCCATGACACCGGCGATGGCACCGGAGGCGCCGATGGTCGGAATGTTGGCATGCCAGTTGAGTGCCAGCTGCGCCAGGCCGGACGACAGGCCGCACATCAGGTAGAAGAGCAGGTAGCGCGCAGAGCCCAGGCGGTCTTCCACATTGTCGCCGAAAATATAGAGAAACCACATATTGCCGAGCAGGTGCCAGAAGCCGGCGTGCAGGAACATGAAGGAAAACAGGGAGAGAATCTGGTGCGACAGCGGGAAATAGGCGGCAATGCCGGGCATGGAGTAGCGCGCCGGCACCAGCCCGTAAATATAGATGAAGCGGCCCAGATCGCTGCCCTGGCCCAGCTCCAGCAGGTAGACGAACACGTTGAGGGCGATAAGCGCCGTGTTGACGACGGGGTAGCTCGCGGAGCGGATGGTGTCGCGAAGAGGAATCATGTCATGGCCCCGGCGGCGGTGCCGGCATGTTTGTCATCAAACTTTCCAGATGCGCATGCTCAGATCGACGGCCCTGGCCGAGTGGGTCAATGCGCCGGCGGAGATGATATCCACGCCGCAGGCAGCCAGGCCGGCCAGCGCGGATGCCCCGACGCGGCCGGACACCTCCACCAGCGCCCGGTGATCGATCAGTGCCACGGCGTCTTTGACAGCAGCGGGATCCATGTTGTCGAGCATGATCACGTCTGCCCCGGCGGCGAGTGCCTCGCGTACGCCGTCCAGGTCGGAAACTTCGACTTCTATTTTCAACAGATGCGATATCCTGTTTCTGGCACGCCGGACCGCCGCCGCCACCCCACCGCAGGCGGCAATGTGATTGTCCTTGATCAGCACACCGTCGAAAAGACCCATGCGGTGATTGCCGCCGCCGCCCATACGCACGGCGTACTTTTCCAGCATCCGCCAGCCCGGGGTTGTTTTGCGCGTGTCGACCAGGCGCACGGGGGTGCCCTTCAGAACATCGGCGAAGCGGCGCGTCTGGGTGGCGATGCCCGACAGGCGCTGCAGAAAATTCAAGGCGCTGCGTTCGGCCCGCAGCATGGATCCCAGCCGGCCTTCGACGCTCAGGACGGCCTCGCCGCCGTCCAGGCGGTCGCCGTCCACAAAATCACTGTGCAGCGCCAACTCCGGGTCCACGGCCAGAAACACCCGGCGGGCCACGTCCAGCCCGGCCAGCACCAGGGGCTCCCTGGCCGTGATGCAGCCCCGGCCGCACAGCTCGCGGGCCACCAAGGCATCCGTGGTCACATCGCCGGGGCCCAGGTCCTCGGACAGGGCCGCTTCTATGAGTCGTGACAGATTGTCCATGGGCATGTTTTCAGCTGCCGGCGATCACCGGCCGGTCAGCTCTGCAGCGCCTGGATACGCTCCAGGTTCGACTGCAGCTGCTGCTGCTTTTCCAGAAATCCCTGGTAGCGGCGGGTGACTTTCTGCACGACTTCGGGGGGCGCCTTTTCCAGGAAGTCCTCGTTGTTGAGCTTTTTGGAAAGCCCGTTGAGTTCGGCGCCGAGCTTGCCGAGCTCCTTTTCCAGGCGTTTGATTTCTTTCCCGAAGTCAACCACACCGTCCAGCGACACGAAAATGGAAACCGCTCCCGCCAGCGCCGCCGCCGATTTCCTGGGTTGCTTGCCCGGCAGCTCGACGCGCAGGGATTTCAGCCGCGCCAGGTCGCAGACCATGTCGCTGTGCGCCTGGATCTGTTCGCGCGCTGCCGGCTCGGCGGCCTGGATCCGGACCTCCAGCTGCAGCGAGGGGGCGATATTCATTTCCCCGCGGATGTTGCGCACGGCCGAAATGATATCGATCACCAGCTGCATCTCCGCTTCCGCAGCCGCATCCGCGGCCTGCGCGGCAATTTCGTCGGTACGCTGCGGAAAAGGGCTGCGCATGATCGATCCGCGTGTCCCCGGCAACTTGTGCCAGATTTCCTCGGTGACAAACGGGATGAAAGGATGCAGCAAAATCAAGGCGTGGTGCAGCACCTGCCACAGAACCGCACGCGTTTCGGCCTGCAAAGCCGCTCCTTTTTTGCCGTAGAGGGCGGGTTTGGCCGCCTCCAGGTACCAGTCACAGTACTCGTGCCAGACAAAGTTGTACAGCATGCCGGCCGCTTCGTTGAAACGGTAATCGTCCAGGGCTGCGGCGCACTGGCGGCAGACCTCGCCCAGGCGGGAGCGTATCCAGCGATTGGGCAGCCACTGCACCTGCCCGCCCGCCGCCGGCCGGTCCTGTCCCTCCACGTGCATCAGGGAGAAGCGGGCGGCGTTCCACAGTTTGTTGATGAAGTTGCGGTAGCCCTCCACACGTTTTTCGGACATCTTGATATCCCGTCCCTGGGCCGCAAAGGCCGCCAGGGTGAAGCGGAAGGCGTCCGTGCCGTACTTGTCGATGATGGTCAGCGGATCGATGACATTGCCCTTGGATTTGCTCATCTTTTTGCCGGCTTCATCGCGCACCAGGGCGTGCACGTAAACATCCCGAAAGGGCACGGCGTGCATGAAATGAATGCCCATCATCATCATGCGGGCCACCCAGAAAAAGAGGATATCGAACCCGGTGACCAGCACCGAGGTGGGATAGAAGCGCTCCAGCAAAGGGGTCTTTTCGGGCCAGCCCATGGTGGAAAAGGGCCACAGGGCGCTGCTGAACCAGGTGTCCAGCACGTCGGTTTCGCGCACCAGCATCGCGCCCTTGCAATCCGGGCACTGGTCGGGGGTTGCGACGGAAACCACCAGCTTGCCGCACTGCTGGCAGGTCCAGGCCGGGATCTGGTGCCCCCACCAGATCTGCCGCGAGATGCACCAGTCGCGGATGTTGTCCATCCAGTTGAAGTAGGTCGCTTCCCACGATTTGGGAACGATACGCGTGCGGCCGTCTTTCACGGCGGCCACGGCCGCTTCGGCAAGCGGTTTGACCTTGACGAACCACTGCTTGGAAAGGTTGGGCTCGACGATATTTTTGCAGCGGTAGCAGTGGCCCACGCTGTGGGGGTAATCCTCGATGCGTTCGAGCAGGCCCTGGCCCTCCAGCGCCTTTACCACAGCCCGGCGGCATTCGAAACGGTCCAGCCCGGCAAACTCCCCGGCCCGGTCCGTCATGCGGCCGTCTTCACCGATCACCTTGATGGCCGGCAGATTGTGCCGCTGCCCGATTTCGTAGTCGTTGGGGTCGTGGGCCGGCGTGACCTTCAGCCCGCCGGAGCCAAAGGAAACATCGACGTAGTCATCCCGGATAATGGGGATTTCACGGTTCATCAGCGGCAGTGTCACAAAATCGGCCGCCATCTTGCGGTAGCGCTCATCGTCCGGGTGCACGGCCACGGCGGTGTCGCCCAGCATGGTTTCAGGACGCGTGGTGGCCACCACGATGCCGCCCTGGGCACCGGCAAAAGGATAGCGGATGTGGTAGAGGCGGCCGTCGATGTCCTCATGCTCCACCTCGAGATCGGAAAGCGCCGTGTGGCAGCGCGGGCACCAATTGATGATGTAATCTCCGCGGTAGATCAGGCCCTCGTGGTAGAGCTGGACGAAGACGGTCTTGACCGCCAGCGAAAGACCCTCGTCCATGGTGAAGCGCTCCCGCGCCCAGTCGCAGGAAGCGCCCAGGCGCTTGAGTTGATTGATAATGGCGCTGCCCGACTGCGCACGCCATTGCCAGACGGCCTCGATGAACTTCTCACGCCCCAGCTGGTGGCGGTCCAGGCCCTCCGCCGCCAACTGTTTTTCAACGACGTTCTGGGTGGCGATGCCGGCATGGTCCGTTCCCGGCATCCAGAGCACGTTGTCGCCGCACAGCCGCCGGTAGCGGCACAGAATGTCCTGCAGGGTGTTGTTCAGGGCGTGGCCCATGTGCAGCACGCCGGTCACGTTGGGCGGCGGGATCACAATGGAAAAACACTGCCGGCGATTGCTGCTTTCGTCGGCGGCGAACAGCTGGTTTTCCTCCCAGTAGCGGTACCATTTTCTTTCGACATCATGGGGCGCGTAGCCCTTTTCGAGCAACTCTTTCGGCATGAAAATTCAACTTCCTGGTTTGGGTTGGTCGTGTGGCTGCCGCAAATGCAGCCCGATTAAAAAAGGGGGGATTAAAAGCTAATCCCCCCGGCCTTGGGCATCCGCGGCAACCGGTTGCCGCTGAAAGCGCGGATTTTAGGTACCCGGCGCCTTGTCGAGCAGGATGCTTTTGATCCTCTCGATTTCGCGGGTTACCGTCTGTTCGACCGCATCGTAGAGCAACTTTTCGATTTTTTCCGCATACAACTCACGGATGACCCGCTCGAGGGCGCTTTGGATCTGTTCTTCGCTCAGTTTCAGGTCCGGCGCCGGCGGTGTGGACCCGTCTGCAACCTCGGTCAACTCGATGACATCGTTTTCGCCGCCGTCACCATCCACCGCTCCACCGTCTGCCGCCCGGAGGCTGCTTTCGGCGGATGCTTCGCCTGGACGATCCTCCACAATTTCAGTCAGTTCAATAACAGGATCACCATCTTCAGGCGCGTGTGCCGCAGTCCCGCTTTCCGGATCTTCTCGCCGCACCATCTTTTTTCTCCCCCGGAAAATTGCACTAAATTTCAGACCATTAGAACAAATAATCATCAGACAGCTACCACAAGGCCTGCGGCCTGTCAAGACGTTTGCCTTTTTTGCGCAGAGGCATTAAAATAAAGCATGCAGCGTTTTTTCATCCCACCGGACAGCCTGCAGCGCCGGCCGGTCACCCTGCGCGGTGCCGAAGCCAGGCATTTGATCCATGTCCTGCGGTTGCGAAGCGGAGATACGGTCACGCTGCTGGACGGCGGCGGCAAAGCCTACCGCGCCGAGATTCTCTCCTGCCGCAAACAGACGGTCACGTTCCGGATTATCGCCCCAATCCCAGCCGGCGGCGAATCGTTTCTGCGCATTACCGTCGCCCAGGCCTTCCTGAAAGTGGGCAAGATGGATACCAGCATCCGTCAGCTGACCGAGCTGGGCGTCCATCGATGGCTGCCTTTCGTATCCCGCCGGTCCGTGGCCAGGCCCGGCGGGCCGCGTCTGGCCACGCGCCGCCGACGGTGGCACGAAATCGCCATGTCGGCAGTCAAGCAGTGCGGGCGCAGCCGCGTTCCGGAAATCACGCCCCTGCCGTCTCTGGAAGCGGTGCTCGCCGCCGCTACAGGAAGCGACCTGAAAATTATCTTCTGGGAAAAGGAGCCTGTGTGTTTTGCGCCCCGCGTTGCACAAACTGCGGCCGGGTGCTGCCGCAGGGTGTTTGTCCTGATCGGACCCGAGGGCGGTTTCGAAGAAGGAGAAGTCCAGTCGGCGCTTGAATGCGGATTTTCCGGCGCCGGTCTGGGGCCGCGCATTTTACGGGCTGAAACCGCCGCTGTCACGGCCTGCGCGCTGGTCCAGTACGTGCTCGGCGACATGGGACCGCGGGCAGCCTGTGCCGCCGAAGAATAAGACAATCGCCCCAGGGCAAGCGGCCGGCGGGAAAAGCGCGGCCGGCAAGCCGGTCCCGGGAGGTATCCCCCTTTTATTCCACAACGCGCAATTGCATCGATGAAGATGATTCCAGTCTGAACACCACGCCTTTTTTTTCGCCGCCATGCCAGACGTCAAAATAGATCCACTGATTCGGTATCTTGATGTAAAGTTTATTATGGAAACTGACGCTGCCCGCCTTAATCGCCACGAGTCCGGAAAATTTCGGGGAATCGAAAAATGTCGGAACGTCTACGGTTATGTAAACATCGGCTTTGTAAAAGCGGTAGTCGGCTCTTTGCAAGCCCTCGGGTCTTCGCCTCTCTTGCGCCACTAACTTTTCTTCCGTGATGTTGTTGAATTTTATGAGGGCTTCAGGGTAGGACACAAAAACATTTTCTTCACCGTAGGCGCCGCCACCCGACACCTTGGGCCCCAAATAAGAGACGGGGATATCATAGCTGCCGACAGGGCGCCATATCTTCTCCCTGTTCAGGAACTCCCAGATGGCGTGCGTAACAGGGGAAAGTTCGACATTATCCACTGCCACTTCAACACCCTGGGCCTCCACTTCGTTTTTGGCAACGCTGAAATCCGTCGAAAAATCGAAATCAAACGCATCGCGGTGCAAAATCGGAAAGAAGCAAGAAACGACAAGGCTTTTGCTTTCACCGGGCATGACGGTGACTTTCACTTCGGGTGGAGGCTTGTTTTCGGCGACAGCAGCGGCCTGCCTTTTGAGCCTCTTGGCTATCTGGTCTTGCCTTGGGGACAGCACCGGCTTCGCTTTTCCTGGTGCCGCGGGCGCCTCATCTTTATGCGTTACCAGGAAAACCACCAGCACCGCCAGCAGCACACCGGCGCCGATGAACATCAAATTGCGCTTTTGGGCCTTTTTCTTCCGCCTTTCGGCGACAATACCCGCCAGCTGCATCATCCCGGCCTGCAGGTCATTCCCCTGTTCGGCGCCCGGTCCAGCACCGCCCTCGACTCCCGCGCCGCTGCCTTCAGTTTTCAGTCGCTTCTTGCGCCACTTGTCATAAACGATCCCGCATTGCGGGCACTCGGATTCCAGTCCAAGGTCACCGGGTTTTCTCAAGTAGCCACACCTGGGGCATTTGCGCATGGACGTCTCCTCTGTCAAGATCCTCATCAAATACCATAGTTTGATTATTATCGACCTTTTACAGAAAATCTGTAATTGACCGCCGCCGCCAAACTTTCCATCCCCGGCATGCAAAATGCCAAGCCAGAGCCATTTTGAGCGGATCGAAGAAGTCCCGGCGGCCATGTGGCGTGCATCATGAACGGCGGCTGAAGTGCCCCAATGCATGGCAGGCACCCGCCGTGCGCCCATATGCACAGGATGGAATTGCTGCCGGCAGATACTGCTTGCATGCGTGCAATATGGAAATCGGCAGGCAAAGATGCCGCGGTGTCGGGCCGGGTATTCGGGAAAAGGCGCCCGGTCCTGTCACCGACAAACGGTGCGTCGTCACGGCGCGGCGCGGTGCGGTGCGGTGCGGTGCTGCATTCGGGGCAAGATGCCGGCCAACACCCGGATCCGTCGACGTCCTGCGGTCCAAGCGGAGCCAATGCCATGAAACCATGCCGCCCGGACACAGCCGGGACAGAAGCCGGCAACCGATTGCAAGAAAACGCTTGACAAAAAAATACAGCTCCCCTAATTAGTAGCCATCATACGAAATATTGAGCTGTAACTTATTGATATTATGGAGTACTGATTTTAGTACACTGCTAAAACCGGACAACGCACCAACTGGTTTAGGCAAAAGTGATTTGCCGAGGTAGCTCAGTCGGTAGAGCAGGGGACTGAAAATCCCCGTGTCGGCAGTTCGATTCTGTCCCTCGGCACCAACAAATACCAAGTAAAAAGAGGTGGTTAGCCGGAGCAGCGGCTATAAGCCTCTTTTTGCTTGCTGGGTCCTGTGTGGGACTTTTTCCTGGCTCGCTCGAAAATGGCCATGGCATCCCGTTCCAAATCACCGATGCTGTGCAGGTAAATCTCGGTCGTCTTGCGGTTCTCATGCCCCGGAATTCCCTGGATGGCACCCAAAGGGACATTGTTTCCGTCCAGCATTGAGGCACCCGAATGACGGATGGGGTGGAACCTGATGACATACCGTATCACCGGCAACCTGAAAATACCCTCAAACCGCCGGCTTGAAAGTGTTGTTTTCTTTCCCTGAATTTTCTTCGAATAGACTCCATTTTTAAACTTTTCTTCTGGTTTTATTCCCGTCCTTTTTGTTTCTCATTTTATTCCCTCGGCACTCCTGTGATATCCCCATGACCGCAG
>JALSRD010000104.1 GCA_026984935.1 Desulfobacterales bacterium | reverse complement strand
AATGGCAATCCAGGACATTTACCAGGCGATTCTGGGGTTCGACGAAGAAAAGGTCAAGGCGCTGACTTCCGCGGAGATCGACGCCGGCACGGACATCGATTCCATTTTGAACGACGGCATGATCGCGGCCATGGACGAAGTGGGCAAGCAGTTTTCCGAAGGCATCCTCTTCGTGCCCGAAATGCTCATGGCGGCCCAGGCCATGAAGGCCGGGCTGGAAATCTTAAAGCCGCACCTGTCCGGCGACAGCGCCATGTCCCGCGGAACGGTGGTCATCGGCACGGTCAAGGGCGACCTGCACGACATCGGCAAAAACCTGACCGCCATGATGCTGGAGGGCGCCGGCTTCAACATCATCGACCTGGGGGCGGACGTGGACGTGGAAAAGTTCGTGGCCAGCGCCAGAGAGAACAACGCCGATGTGGTGGCGCTTTCGGCGCTTTTGACCACCACCATGCCCTCCATGGAGGCCACCATCGCGGCCCTCAAGGAGGCGGCGCTGACCGTCAAGACCATCATCGGCGGCGCCCCGGTCACCCAGGCCTTCGCCGACCAGATCGGCGCCGACGGCTACAGCGACGATGCCCCCGGCGGCGTGGAACTGGTGCGCAAACTGGTGGCGGCCTAGGCCGGTGCCACGAGCATAGTGGAAATAAATCATACTTCAACGCCTGTAAGGGCCCGATTCATAAATACGACGGCATGCATCCGTGCATTAATCCCATCCGGCTGTGTTGCGCAAACCACGGCATATTCCCGATTTGCCGAAGTTTCGCGCCCTGCCGGACGGGTGCCTTGACGGCTTCGGTGCGTCGCCGTACTTCCGAATCCGGCCACTGAGAAAGGGGAAATGTCATGATTATCGTAGGCGAGCTGATCAATGCCAGCCGCAAAGCCATCGGCGCGGCCATCGAAAACCGGGATGCCGACACGATCCGGAAAATCGCCAAAGACGAACAGGCGGCCGGCGCCGATTACATCGACGTCAACGCGGGCATCTTTGTCGGCAAAGAACCCGAATACCTGACCTGGCTGGTGCAACAAGTCCAGGAAGCGGTGGATGCCCCGTGCGCCATCGACAGCCCAGACCCGGACGCCATTGGCGCGGCGCTGGCCGTGCACAAGGGCGTGCCTTTGATCAACTCCATTTCCCTGGAAAAGAAACGCTATGACAAGCTGATGCCGATCCTGGCCGGCACCGACTTCAAAGTGGTGGCCCTGTGCATGAGCGATGCGGGCATGCCGGAAACCTGCGACCAGCGCATGGCCATTGCCGACAAGCTGGTCAACGGGCTGGTGCAAAACGGCATTTCCCTGGATCGCATCTACGTCGATCCGCTGGTGCAGCCGGTTTCCACCAACAGCCGCTTCGGGGTGGAATTCCTGGAGGCCGTCGAAAAGATCATGGCGACATTTGACGGCATTCACACCATGTGCGGCCTGTCCAACATCTCCTACGGGCTGCCCGCCCGCAAGTTCATGAACCAGGCCTTCATGGTCATGGCCATCGCCAAGGGGCTGGACGGCGCGATCATCAATCCGCTGGATAGCCGCATGATGGCCAACATCATCGCCGCCGAAGCCCTGGCCGGAAGGGACGATTTCTGCATGCACTACCTGAAGGCGTTTCGCGCAGGCAGATTCGAGTTCTGATCATGCGGCCGCCCGGCATCCGGCGAAAGGCCGGATGCACCATGCCGCTTCACCGAAACCCGCTTGACGCTCTCTGCAACTCTCTGCCGGAGGTTTTTGAGATCACACGAAAAAGCTTCATCCGCCTTCTATGGGAGGAAACACGGTCAGCTCATCGCCCGGCGCCAGCTTACGGTCCGGCGTTGCCGCCCGGCCGTTGACCATGATCACCTTGGGCGTTGAAACGGGAATCGCAAGCGCCTCCAAAGCCCGGGCCACCGTAGCTCCCGGCGTAAGCTCCAGGTCAAAGGGATTGCGGCCGGCAGGCGCCCGGTCCTCGAAGGTCAGCTGCAACTTGACGTGAATGCGCATTGGCTAGCTTCCCATTCATCTGCATCAACTCCAACCGCCGGACGGGCGCCATCTAACACTCCTGCCCCGCTCCCGACGGCTCGCCGGGTTCGCGCAACAAGCAGTTCGCAGATTTTTGGCGTGGCGGCGCCGGCCACGCCACGCCGCAGGCCTGGCGGGCAAGGCGCAAAAGCGCGGGCATCACCGGCATATTCCGGGCTTTCGCGACACAGGCAGGCGGGATGCATCGGCGCCCAATGTGAAGTTATTTTTACGCGGGCCCTTAAGCCAGGCCCAGTTTTTTAAGCCCGGCGGCTTCCGGGATGCCATCGGCGTCCCACCCCCGCAGCCGGTAGTAGGCGTCCAGCATCTCGTCCAGGTGGCACACCATGCCCCTGGCGGGCCCCTCGGGCATGGGCTCCGAGACGATGCGCGGCGGCAGAGAGTCGTTGCGCCGCGAAAACCCGGCTTTGGTCAGAAACAGGCGTTCGGCGTTGAAAATGCGCTCTCCGGCCGTGCACAGCTCCTGTGTGGAGTAATCCAGCCCGGTGGCGGCGTTGAGCAGCGCCTTGATCCCCTCGGGCCGGATGGTTTCATCCGGTTGCACATAGTTGCGCACCGCAAAGAACACGCAGAGGCCGGCCGAGTCGATGACACAGAACACATTCTGCCAGTCCACGATGATCTGCGGCTTGTCATGCCAGGTCAGCGGGTCGATCTGCTTGGGCACGCCCAGAAGCTCGATGTAGGCCGGGTCCCCGCGCATGTGCGATGCGCCGATGGGGCTGGTGGCATAGGCCAGGCCCATGCCCTGTTCCCCCCGCGGGTCATAGCCGGCAAACTCCTGGCCCTTGGACACCATGGCGTACCGGGGGTGGCCGTAATGTTCGGCCAGGCGCAGGGACCCTTCGGCGAGCAGACGGCCGAAACCCTCCATCCTGCCGGTCATGGCGGTCAGCTCGACCAGCGCGCGCGCGTCGCCAAAGCGAAGATCGCGCCCCAGGCCCACATCGGCGGGCGGAATGATGCCTCTTTCGCTCATCTCCATGGCGCAGGCGATGGTGGCGCCCATGGAAATGGTGTCCATGCCCAGCATATTGCAGATGTAGTTGGCTTGGGTGACCGCCGCCAGGTCGTCCACGCCGCAGTCGCTTCCCAGGGAATAGACCGTTTCATACTCGGGGCCCTCCCCTTGGCCGGCAAAGGGTCCATCGGGAATCCGGGTGCCCCGGCCGCAGGCGATGGGGCAGGAGAAGCAGGCCTTGGCGCGCACCAGGTATTTTTCGGTCAGGGCGCGGCCGTCGATCTTCTCCCAGCCGGCGAACACCCCGGTCTGAAAATTGCGGGTCGGAAAAACGCCGAAGTTCTGCGTGCCCGCCACGGTGACGGCCGTGCCCCATTTGCGCAGCGGCACCGGGCCGTCTGCAAAAGAGGCCTTGAATCCCTTGACAAAGCCCGCCACCAGCGACTTGAAGCGCTTCGCATGCGCCAGCTGCACCCGGCCCCTGCCCCGCACCGCCACGGCCTTGAGGTTCTTGGCGCCCATCACCGCCCCCACCCCGGAACGCCCGGCGGCCCGATGCCGGTCGTTCATGATGGCCGCAAAGCGCACCCCGGCTTCACCGGCCGGTCCGATCACGGCGGTTTTGGCAGCAGCGTCGGTCTCTTGCCGCAGCGCATCGTCCGTGTCGGGGACATTGCGGCCCCAGAGATGCACGGCACGGCGCAATTCCGCCCTGTCGCCGTCTATCCACAGGTAGACGGGTTCCGGCGCCCGGCCCCGAAAAACAACGGCGTCCCAGCCGGCTTTTTTCAGCGCGGCCGGGAAGTGCCCGCCCGCGTTCGAGCAGGTCAACGCCCCGGTGAGCGGGGACTTGGTCATCACCATGTAGCGGGCGCCGGTGGGAGCCGGCGTGCCGGTCAGCGGACCGGTGGCCATGACCAGATCGTTGGCCGCATCCAGGGGGTCGGTGTCGGGGTCGACCCAATCCAGCAGGTGCCGGATCCCCAGACCGCGCCCGCCGATGTAATCCCTGGCCGTTTCAGGATCCAGCGCGCGCTCCTCGATCCGGCCGTCGGTCAGATGTACCCACAGCACCTTGCCGCACCATCCAAACATCTTCGGGTAGCTCCTTTCGCGTTTGGCGCTCCTGTCAAACTTGCGCAGATTTGCCCAGCACCTGATCGACGGCCCGGCGCAGCCCGGCCGCCACGGTGTCCATTTCAGCCTCGCTGATGGTGAAAGGCGGCGCCACGACCAGGCCGTCACCACCGCCGCCGGCAAACCCCGATGACCTGTAAAGGATCACCCCGCGGGAAAACAGATGCTCCCACAGGCGCTCGGCAACCTTGAGGCTGCTTGCAAACGGTGCCAGGGTCTGCCGGTTTTCCACCAGTTCCACGCCCCACAGCATGCCGATCCCGCGGACATCGGCCACAAAGGGCGAATCATCCAAATGCGCCTTCAGCCTGTCCCCCAGCACCCGGCCCATGGCCGCGGATCTTTCCACCAGCTGCTCCCGCTCCAGGATATCCACGGTGGCCAGCCCGGCCGCCGCGCAGACCGGGTGATGGGAATAGGTGCCGCCGTGCGCAAAGCCGCCGCCTTCCATCACCTCTTCATACAACCGTTCCCCGATGCCCACCGCCGACAGGGGCAGGGCGCCGCCGCTGAGCCCCTTGCCCAGCGTCACGATGTCCGGACAAACCCGGTAGTGCTGGCTGGCGAACCACTTCCCGGTGCGGCCCATGCCGCTCATCACCTCGTCCTGGATCAGCAGCACGCCGTAGCGGTCGCAGATCCGGCGCACCAGCTCCCAGTAGCCCGGCGGCGGCGGCAGTACCGCCGCCGTGGCGCCGCCCACCGTTTCCGCCAGAAAAGCGGAAACCGTGTCGGCGCCCTCATTTTCAATGGCCTCTTCCAGCGCCTGCGCGCATCGCAGCCGGCATTCCGGCCGAACCAGCCCAAAGGGGCAGCGCAGGCAGTAGGGCGGCGGAATGTGCACCGCGTCCTGCATCATGGGCGCAAAAGGCAGGCGGAAAGCGGTGCGGCCGGTTGCGGCCAGTGCACCCAGGCTCAGCCCGTGATAGGACCGCCAGCGTGAAATGAGTTTGTAGCGGCCGGTGCGCCCCGCGTTGACATGCACCTGGCGGGCCAGTTTGATGGCGGTCTCCACGGCCTCGGAGCCGGTGGTCATGAAGTAGAAGCGGTCAATGCCCTCGGGTGCATGGGCCGCCAGCCTGCCGGCCAGGTCCTCCACCGTGTCGGTGGTGAACATGGTGGGGTGGAAATAGGATCCGCGCCGCAGCTGCCGCTCCACCGCCGCGGCAATCTCGGACCGGCCGTGGCCCAGGTTGACCACCACGGCCCCGCCGCTGGCATCCAGGTAGCGCCGCCCCCGGTGATCTTCGATAAAGACCCCCCGCCCAACCACCGCCCGGGGCAGATCCCCGGCCGGCTTGCGATGGAAAACGTGGCCCCTCCTGGCCTGGAAAGCCTTCATGTCCGTCGGCGCAGCCCCAGGATCTGGCGGGCTTCGTCCGGGGCGGCCACCGGCCTTCCGAGCATGCGGCTGATCTCCACGATGCGCTCCACCAGCATGGCGTTGGTGGCCAGCTCCCCCTTGCGAAAGTAAATGTTGTCTTCCAGCCCCACGCGCACGTGGCCGCCCATCAGGATGGCGTGCACCGCCATGGGCAGCTGGGCCGCGGCGATCCCGCTGACCGACCAGGTGGAATCGACCGGCAGAAAGGTCTTCAGGTGCGCCAGGTGTTCCACCCGGGCGGGCATGGCGCCCTTAAGGCCCATCACGAAATTGAAATGCACGGGCGGCTGCAGCAGGCCCGCGCGCATGAGGTCGATGGCGTTGTGCAGCATGGCCAGGTCGAAAACCTCGACTTCCGGCTTGATCGCGCGGCGCTGCATCTCTTCGGCCAGGCCCCGGATCAGGTCCGGCGGGTTGACGTAGGCCGAGTTCGGGAAGTTGACGCTGCCGGTGGTCAGAGACGCCATCTCGGCGCCGGCGGAGAGACGCTGCCGCCGGCTTTCCAGGTCCGTCCCGGCCCGGCCGCCGGTGGATATCTGCAAGATCAGGTTGGTCCGGCCGTCCAGGGCGCGCACCACATCCCGGAAACGCCGCGGGTCATCCGAAGGGTTCTGGGACTCGTCGCGCGTGTGGATGTGCAGCACGGAGGCGCCGGCCTTTTCGCAGCGCAGGGCGTCTGCCGCAATTTCGGCGGTGGTCACCGGCACGTGCGGCGTGTGTTTTTTCCTGGGCACGGAACCGGTGGGTGCCACGGTGATGATTAACTTCGTGTCCATTTCACCTCATTTTCGATAAATTTTCAGTAAGTTCTCAAAAATTGGTGACCGGGGCAAGATCACTTTCCCCGCCCGGGGACAGGCCCGCGTCTTTGCCCGCCTGCAGCAGGGCCGCGGCCATGGCCTGGCCGTAGCCGCGCGCAAAGGCCAGCAGGACCGTGGCCGCGGAACCGTCCCGGGAAAAAAGCACCACCTGGCAGCCGACGTGCAAAACCGGCCCCTGCAGCAAACAGGGCGGCGTGCGGGCAGGGTCGGCCAGATCGAGATTGGTGACGTGCTCCATGATGGACAGCGTACCCTGGCCGGTCAGCGCCAGCAACGCGAGGCCATCAGTGGTCTCCGTGCCGGCGGGCTGTTCCGGCGACCCGGGATGTTCTCCCGCCAGATGCCAGACAGCGCACTGGGTACGGTTCATGCGGTTGACGAGCAGGCCCCGCTCATAAACACACTGACCGGGTTTTGCGGGCACGGCCAGGCCGAAC
>JALSRD010000103.1 GCA_026984935.1 Desulfobacterales bacterium | reverse complement strand
GCGGCGGCGGCCTGGGCCTGGGCGATGGATTCGTCGATGGATTTGGGCGCATGCGCCAGGCCGCAGATGAAGATGCCGTCGGTGGCGCAGTCCACCGGCCGCAGCTTCACGTGGGCCTCCATGAAGAAGCCGTCGGCGTTCTGCGGGATCTTGAACAGCTGCGCCAGGGCGTTTTCCTTCGGCGGCACGATGGCCGTGGCCAGCACCAGCAGGTCCGGCCGGATCTCCATGCGGCGTTTCAAGATACAGTCGCTGAAAGACACACACAGTTCTTCCTGGTCAAGGTCGGCCGCCAGCGGTCGGGCAGTGTCGTAGCGCAGAAAAGCGATACCGGCGTTGCGCGCCTGGCGGTAGAGATCTTCCCGCAGGCCGTAGGGCCGCATCTGGCGGTAGAGGATGTAGATACGCATCTGCGGGTTGAGCGCCTTGAGCTTGAGGGCGCTGTTGATGGACTCCGTGCAGCACACCTTGGAGCAGTACGGACGCTCGGCGATGCGCGATCCCACGCACTGCACGAACACCGCGCTGTCCACGCGTTTGAGGGCGGCATCTCCGTCCACAAAGCGCTGCTGCAGCTCCAGGCCGGTCAGCACCCGCGGGTCCTGGCCGTAGAGATACTGGCCGGGCTTGTACTCCGCCGCCCCGCTGGCAATAATCGTTGCGCCGTGCTCCAGCAGGTAGCGGTCCCCGTTGACCGCGATGTCCGTCTTGAAGTTGCCCACAAACCCTTCGACGGTGCGGATGCGGGAGTTGAGGTATACGTCGATTTGCGGATGCCCGTCGACCGTGGCGGTCAGTTCCTTAAGATAGGCCTGCACGTCTTCGCCGCGCCAGGTGCTGGCGATGTGCCGCGCCTGGCCGCCCAGCTCGGACGAACGCTCCACCAGGTAGGTGTGAAACCCCTGGTCCGCCAGGTTGCGCGCCGCCTCCATGCCGGCGATGCCGCCGCCGATCACCAGCGCCGCATGGTTCACCGGCAGGCTGGGCTCCTCCAGCGGCTTGAGCAGCGCCGCCTTGGCCACCGCCATGCGCACCAGCTCCTTGGCCTTGACCGTGGCCGCGGCAGGATCGTCCTTGTGCACCCATGAACACTGGTTGCGGATGTTGGCCATCTCGAACAGGTACTTGTTCACGCTGGCGTTGGTCAAAGTCTCCTGGAAAAGCGGCTCGTGCGTCTTGGGCGTGCAGGCCGCCACCACCACCCGGTTGAGCTTCTGCTCCCGGATCACCTCCGTGATCTTGTCCTGCGTGTCCTGCGAACAGCTGAACATGTTCTGCTCGGCATAGGCCACGTTGGGCAGGCTGCGCGCGTATTCCACCACCGCGGGCACGTCCACCACCCCCGCGATGTTCGTCCCGCAGCAGCACACGAACACCCCGATGCGCTCCGGCTCCCGCCGCAGGTCCAGCTCGGCCGGCACTTCCTTTTTGCGCGTCAGGCTCCAGCGCGCCGCCGACAGCCGGCTGCCCGCCACCCCGGCCGCCGCGCTGGAGTCGATCACCGACGAGGGAATGTCCTTGGGTGCCTGGAAGGCGCCGCACACGTAAATCCCGGGACGCGAACTCGCAACCGGCGCAAAACTGCCGCCGGCCGCATAGCCGTAAGCATCCAGCTCGATGCCCAGCTTGCCCGCCAGATCCACCGCCTGCGCCGATACCCCCAGGCCCACCGACAGCACCACCATGTCGAAAGCCTCTTCCACGCGCCTGCCGGACGCGTCCACGTAGCACACCCGGTGCCGCCCCGTGCCCGGCTCCGGCGGCAGGTCGGTCACGCGCGACTTGACGAAGCGCACCCCCATCTCCTCTGCCGCACGGTTGTAGTACTGCTCGAAGTCCTTGCCGTTGGTGCGCATGTCGATGTAGAATACCGCCGTGTCCAGCCCGCTGCCGGCGTGCTCCTTGGCCAGCATGGCCTCCTTCACCGCATAGGTGCAGCATACCGCCGAACAGTACCCCCGACCGATGTGCTCGTCGCGCGACCCCACGCACTGCAGCCAGGCGATCTTGGCCGGCGCCTTGCCGTCCGACGGCCGCACCAGATGACCCCCCGTGGGGCCCGACGCCGACAAAATGCGCTCGAACTCCAGGCTGGTCACGATGTTGGGGGACTTGCGGTAGCCGTACGTGTCGCGCACGCCCGGATCGTAGGCCTCGCTGCCGGTGGCCAGCACCAGCGCGCCCACGTTCAGCGTGCGCCGCGTCTCCTTCTGTTCGAAATCGATGGCCCCCGTGGGGCAGAACTTCTGGCAGGCCCGGCATTTGCCGCGCGTCAGGTAGATGCAGTTCTCGGCGTCGATGGCGTACTTCAGCGGCACCGCCTGGGCGTACTTCAAGTAGGCGGCTTTACGCTTGTTCAATCCGCCGTCGTATTCATTGGGGACCTTTTTGGGGCACTTGTCGGCGCACATGCCGCAGGCAATGCACTTGTCCATGTCCACGTAACGCGGGTGCTCGACCACCTCGACGGTAAAGTCCCCCGCCTGCCCCGATACGGCGCTAACCTCCGCAAGCGTCAAAAGCTCGATGTTGATGTGCCGGCCGACCTCGACCAGTTTGGGCGAGATGATTCACATGGCACAGTCGTTGGTGGGAAAGGTCTTGTCCAGCTGCGACATCATCCCGCCAATGGAGCTGGACCGCTCCACCAGGTATACAAAATAGCCGCTGTCCGCCAGGTCCAATGCCGCCTGCATGCCGGTAATCCCGCCGCCGACAACGCACGCAGACCCTACGATGTGCCCGCTGTCTTTTGCCATTTCGATTTGCCTCAACAAGTTTTCCGGACTGTTTTTGTCAATTCTGGCCCGCAGTCTTGCGCGGGCCGGCGCATGCTCTTTACCACTAACTATGGCGGACTTCAAGTCCCATTATCATCATTTCCGGGTGATGTTTTTTCAGGTTTTGAAGCGAAAATTTTATGGAGCGGATTGAGGGTTTCCAGAGTACGGTGGGTCATCTTCGAAGCCCGGATGCCCATTTCCAGCCACTGCCGGAACTGGTCGTCCACCGTGTGACGGTAGGCCAGATACTGGCTGACCATCTGTTCCAGGTACGTTTCAAAAAAGCCTTCCAGCAGGTTGTCGCCGTACCGGATGATCAGGTGCAGCAGCGCCGGCGGCAGCAGCACGTTTTTGTCGCGGGCCTGCTCTACGATGATCTGGGAGAGAATAAAAGCGGTCACGTCGGCTTCGGTTTTGGCTTCGACCACTTTTACCTGCCGGCCCGACCGGATCATGTCCGCCACCTGGTTTAAGGTGACGTAGGCACTGGCTTCGGTATCGTACAGGCGCCGGTTGGCGTATTTTTTAATGACGATGACAGGCATGCTCGCGCGTGAATCCGTTGTTGTTCACCTCCTCTTTTAACTGCGGGGCTGTTTAAACCGCCTTGCGCCGGTGGCTGCCCGTTTTCCGGGTCTTTGAGCCCGTGGCGGCCCTGGGCTTCAGGTCGCGCGCTTTCAGCCAGCGCGCGATCTTGGGCGCAAACTCCTGCTGGAATTTGGCGCTCACATAAATGCCGATGTGCCCGGTTTTCAGGCAGACGTCTTCGGTGTCCGTGCTGCCGACCGCGCGCGTCAGCCCCTCGCAGGCCGCCGGCGGTACCAGGTGGTCGTACTGGCCGTAGAAATTCATCAATGGCACCCTGATTTTTCTAAGGTCGATCCGCCGGCCGCCGATGACCATCTGATTTTTGATCAGCAGGTTTTGCTGGTAGCAGTCTTTCATGAACTGGCGAAAGGTTTCGCCGGGCACATCGGGGCTGTCGAAAATCCACTTTTCCATGCGAATGAAATTTTCCACGAAGGTTTTGTCGTCCATTTTGTCCATAAAGCCGACGTACTTGTCGATCATCAGGCGTGCCGGATTGAGCAGCAGAAAACTGAAGTTCAACAGGTCCCCGGGGATGTTGCCGTAGGTGTCCACCATGCGGTCGACATCCACGGCTTTCATCCAGACGTGCAAAAGCCCCTGGTCGGTATCGAAATGTGTGGGCGTGACGGTGGTCACCAGGTTGCGGATCTTGGCGGGGTGCAGGGCGGCATACATTACACTAAAGGTGCCGCCCATGCAGATCCCCATCAGGTTGATTTTGCGCAGGCGGTGCTTCTTGCGGATAAAATCGACCATGGTATCCATGTAGCCGTTCACATGGTCATCTATGGTCAGAAATTTATCCTTGCGGCCGGGGTAGCCCCAGTCGATCATGTACAGATCGACGCCGTCTTCCAGAAACCGTTCGACGACGCTTCGGCCGGGCTGCAGATCCAGCATGGTCTCACGGTTGATCAGGGCGTACACCACCAGCAGGGGCGTCTTTAAGCGGCTCTTCGTGCGCGGCAGGTAATGCTTGAGTTTGACGCGGTCCTCCTGGCAGACCACCTCGTACGGGGTTGTGGCGATACTGGTTTGCAGGCCATCCAGCAGCACATCCGAAGCCTTGCGGGTGCGTTCCTGCAGCCTGCGGGCATTTTCGGCCAGCCGGGAGAAAATCAGGTCTATGGGGATTTTCGGTGCATTCATCTCTACGGCCCCTATGGATTTGTCCAGCAGACAGAGAAGGTCCTTTTACGCTTTTTCCGGTGGCTTTTTCCTTTTTTCCAGTACCTTGAGCCGTTTTTTGAGCTCGTAGAGTTCCCGGTAGACATCGTCCATATCTTTTTCGGTGGCCACGGGAAACAACTGCAGCACGTCCAGCAGCACGGCTTTGCGGGAACGGACATAATCGGTGGAGCTGCGCACGGTGCGTTGCAGGACCTGGAGGTAGTCTTCGGATTTAAAGAGCTCCAGGTAGTGCTTTTCGAGTGTCTTGATCCACATGCGGTAGTACTCTTCGGGCGCTTCCGGCAGTTTGTCAGCCTCGGCCATGGCGCTCAGCTCTTCCTGCATTACGGAAAGCGCGCTTTCCATGGGAAGACAGACCATGTGCACGAATTCGGCCATGGCGCTCTGGAAGTCGGCGAAGGTGTCCATGGAGCGCTGCAGGCGCTCCTGGTAAAAGCGCGTCAGGCCCATCTGGGGAAAGTTGAGGTATTTTTTCAGCTCTCCGGCATAAAGATCGCTCAACAGCCGAAAAACATCCCGGTCGAAGGTCTCAAAACGAAGGGCCTGGGCTTTTTGGCCGATCTGGGTGCCCTTGTCCATCACGGCCTGCTGCATGGCCAGAAAGTGCTGCATACCGCTCTGGGCCAGCTGGACGAAAATTTCGGGCAGGGCGGATGGCCCCTTGGCCAGTGATGCAAGCGTTTCCGGCTGAGCCATGGCGCCGGCCATGGTCTGCCAGGCGTTAAAGGCGCTTTCCATATGGCTGTGACGGCCCCTGCTTTTCTGCGATGCGCTTTCAGCGCTCTTTCGGCTGCCCGGCGGTTTGCTCGGTTCCGCGGGCGAAAGGGCGCTCCAGAAATTGCCGGAGGCCTTCAGCCAGAGGTTGAGCATGTTCAAAGGGTCGCTGTGCGGGTTGGATGGTTCACTCATGGCGCACCTCGCTTCTGGTGCAGTAAAGTATTTGCTGCAGGCACCGTTTTTTCGCTTTTCGCAGTTTGGAGGTATTAAATATACACTTCTGTCACGGCTTTGACAAGTTCGCGCATGTCGAAGGTTTGGACAACGGCCCTGCCGATAGCGTCGAGCAGTATCACGTGAATGCGGTCCCGGGCGCGTTTTTTGTCTTTCTGCAGGGCGTCCACAAGCGCATCCACGGTCACGGGAACGTGCCGGGGCAGATCCATGGCTGCAAGCAGCCGGCAGATGCGCTGCAGATCGGCATCCGGCAGCATACCGCGGGCCGCCGAAAGCCTGGCCGCGATCACCATGCCGGCGCTGACGGCCTCACCGTGGGGTATGCCGGACACGGCTTCGATGGCGTGGCCGAAGGTGTGCCCGAAGTTCAGCTTACGCCGTTCGCCGGCCTCCTTTTCATCACGGCTGACGATGCCGGCCTTGAGCGCAACGGACTCGTGCACCAGACGTTCGATCACATCCCGTGCAAGCGCCAGGGCGCGGCCGCTGTTGTGTTCGATAAAGGCAAACATATCTGCGTTGCTGATCAGGGCGTGCTTGATGATTTCGGCAAATCCGCAGCACAGCTCGCGCCTGGGCAGCGACGACAGCAGATGTGGGTCGCAGATCACGAAACGCGGCTGATTAAAGACGCCCACCATATTCTTGAACCCGCCGAAATTGACGCCGTTTTTTCCGCCCACGCTGGCGTCCACCTGGGCCAGCAGCGTGGTTGCCGCAAACCCGAAGTCGATTCCGCGCATGTAGGTCGAAGCTACAAACCCGGCGATGTCGCAGACAATGCCGCCGCCGATGCCCACGACAAAACCCGTGCGGTCCAGGCCCTGCTCCATGAGCGCGGTGTAGATTCGGCAAACGGTATCGATGGTCTTGATCTCTTCGCCGCTGCCGATTTCGATGACCGCCAGCGGCGGGAAAAGATGACCGTACAGTTTACGTACCGTGGCATCGGTGATGATGACGGCGGGTTTGGACGGCAGGTAGGCACTCAGGTTCGCCAGAGATTCACCGATCAAAATGCGCGAGTCGCCGCTGACGCCGTGAATGTTCAAAGTTTCCATGGGCACACACTCTTTCGCGGGCGGCCGCCTGCCCAAAGTCCGGATTCCGGCAGGTGGACGTGTCGCATCTTCTAATCAACCGTCCGGCCTTCCGGGGCGTCGCCCAGCATGGCGTGAATGGCTCTTACATGCCGGCACAAGGTGGCGAACTGCTCCGGGTGCAGGGACTGCGCGCCGTCGCTTAAGGCTTCGGCGGGGCGGTGGTGTACTTCCACCATCAGTCCGTGCGCACCCAGGCCGGCGGCTGCACGGCTCAAAGGGATGATCTGTTCCCTGCGGCCGGCGGCATGCGAAGGGTCGACGATCACCGGCAGGTGGCTTTCATTGCGTACCACCAGGGCCGCCGAAAGGTCC
>JALSRD010000102.1 GCA_026984935.1 Desulfobacterales bacterium | reverse complement strand
GTTTCCGCAACCGCTGCCGATGCTCTTTGAAGGCCTGCCATAATTCGGAATCCAGCCAGCCGGGCAGTTTGATTTTAGTTTTAATCTTCCCGTCCCCCCTAAGGGGGGGACTATAGGGGGGGTTATTCTTATTATTCTTTAATAAGGATGTTTCCCTTTCGGATTCCTTTTCGGATTCCTTTTCGGATTCCCTTTCGGATTCCCTTTCGGAATTTTTTGGCGCATTATTTATTACGTCATTCAAATATGTTATCTGTTGTCTATCTACCTCTTTCGGTTTCTCTTTCGGATTCTCTTTCTGTTTCTCTTTCGAGACCTCGTTCGATATGTTAAGTGATTGGTATTTATCGTAATTCAGGATGGTTATGATGATACCGCCATTGCATTTGGTAGTGGTGATCATTTTGTCTTGGCGGAAGTTTCTACAGATTCGGTAAATATCCTTCGCCGATGGTTTGATTTTTCGATATCCCACCCGATAACTTCCGAACTCCTGCATCTCTGGGATCGTGGTCCGGAATTGGCCGCGCTTGAGATCATCGGTGTCTTGGTATTTGGCCCGCAGGATCATCCAGATCCAGAGCTTGAAGTATAGCAGCGGTTTTTCTGAAATCCCGCTATCCAGAATGCATCTGGCGATTTTGGCAAAGTTTTTTTGATGTTTCGCCATGGATGGTTTCAGATCCAAGTACTCGAAATAATTATTGAACTGATGGTGTTAAATCAATTAAATCATAATCCAGGATGGTTATGATTATGCCATCCCGGTCCCTGGTAGTGGTGATCATTTTGTCTTGGCGGAAGTTTCTACAGATTCGATGTATATCATTCGCCGAGGGTTTGATTTTTCGATATCCCACCCTATGGCTTCCAACTTCCTGCATCTCCCAGACGGTAGCCCGTAACTGGCCGCGTTTCAGATCGCCGTCATCTTGCGTTTTCGCTCGGCAGATCATCCAAAAAAATAGCTTGAATCGCGAAGGGGATAAAGACATCGTGGCCAAAATGCGATCAATGGATATTAGTTTGGAATTATTTCTGTTTTGCATTTCCATACCTCCTGTAATCTACCTGTCAAATGCCATTCTGGCCGCGGTCCACTGCTTCCATGCCGTCCGTTTCACAATACGCCGCGATGCAGGCCAGGGCCTGCATCTCCGGCGGGCGCATTTCGGCCCGGGCGGCCTGCTTCAGCCGCTCCAGGATCTCCGGATAATCGCTGAAATCAATGGTCAGCAGGTGGCCGGCGGCCCGGATCCCGGCGATCCGGCCCGGCCGCAGCGGCATATCCGATTTGGCCGGCTTGCCCGCGGGTGCCGGCGCGGCGCGTCTTTTCCCTTTGGCCGCGGTCTTTTTCTTTTCAAGAGCCAGGCGCTTGTGTTCGGCCTGGCACTTTTTGCACCAGGATGTCAGGTTGTCCCTGGACCGCCGGTCACGGTTGAAATATTCAACGCTCGCCGGCTTTTCAGCTCCGCACCTAGTGCAGCACTTGAGCTTTGGCGCCGGTTTTCCGGCGGGTTGTTTCGGGCCGGTTTTTGGCTCTATCGCCGCGGTCTGATCGGCCCGCGGCATGGTTGCCTGTTGCATGATTTCCTCCCCCTGTTTGCAGTTCACGCAGCCCGGATCGCGCGGCACCCGGCCGCGGCCCCGCCACTTCGGCCCCGGGCGCATGCTGACCTTCTGCCGCGCGATGCAGGCCTGCATGCTCATGTGGCAGCCGTATTTCTCGCAGTACATTCGGTTTTGACGCAATATAGTGGAATCCATGACGCGCCTTCGGGTAATGCCGGAATTCGTCCAGGACCAGCTTCCGGCGGGCATTTTGCGGCGTGAAAGGAGGTGCGAATGGCCCGATATTAGCCGCCTCGGAGCCGGGCGGGAGAGGTATAATTATGACGCGCGTCACAAAAGGCCTGTTGACGCTCGATTTCCCGTTGCAGTGCTGCTTCCAGGTAGCGCAGCTTGGGCCGCAAAAAGGGGCTTTTGATCTTGCGCAGGGTGCAGTCGACGGCCCCGGGCATGATCCGCGGCCGATGGTATTCGGCCGAGGACAGGGTCCCCGGCGCCATCAGCAGGGCCGCCACGGCCAGCGCTGCCGCCGTCATTTGCGCACGCATGCCAACAGCTTCCCGGTTTCATCCGCCACACCGGTGCCGGCCGTGAAGCGCTCGACGGCCCGGCCCAGCTTGCGGGAAATATCCATGTAAAACAGCGCGGTTTCGCACAGATCCGCCGTCTCCAGCGAATCCGCCGTGCGGATCCAGTCATGGTTGCAAAAGTCCTCGATCTGCTCGCGTTTCAGAAGCATGCTGTGCATCCTAATAACTATTTGACATTTAGAGCTATTTTGTTAAATATAGAAGCAATCGGCGCTTTGCCGCCGCCTTGCCCAATGCCGAAAGGATAAATCCATGTCCAAAACCCTTTTGCAGACCATTTCCCGCCTGGGCATAGCCGATCATGAAGCCTTGTCTTCCGGTCTCGGCCTTTCCCTGCTGCAGGTCGATCAGCAGCTGCGGCAGCTCCTCAACAGCGGTTTTATCAGCGGATCCTTCTCCCCCTGGCGCCGCGACCGCACGCGCCTGTATTCCATCGCGCGCGATATCATGCTGACGCCGGCCGGTGCCGATTACCTGGCCTCGGCGCCGCCTGCCGCCGGCGGCATCAGCGGCGGCGTGCATATCGAGAACGTCAGCGGCCCGGTGCAGGTGTCCGGGCGCGACGGCCACCAGCAGGCCGATATCCGCACCGTTGCCGATTTCCTGGAGGCCCTGGACCGGGAAATCCAGACGGAAACCGATCATGAACCCGGCGTGATCGAGGCCGGCCGGGATCTCATCCGGGCCCTGCAAAAGCATCCTTTGGTGCGCGCGGTGATCAAAAGGGTTTTACGCTCCATCGGTGTTGATCTTGCCGAGTAACTCCGCCAGGGAAGCCGGCAGGCTGTCACCGGCGATGATGTCCGTCAGCTCGCCGGCGGCCTTGAGCATCAAAGCCCCTTCGATGTCCCGGATATCCTTTTCACCTCCCATGTGCTTGAACAACACCGGCAGGTAAACCGCCCACTTGATGTTCCTGCGGGTTTCGGCCAGCGCTTTCTCGGCCGCCTTCAGGCGCATTTCGATCGCCTGGAAACGGGTTTCGGTTTTGTTGGGACTGGCTGCCATTTCAACTCCTTTCGGTTTTTATTTGCTTCTTTTGCCCCTATACCGCACTCGATGCTTGACTTTTCGTCAATTATCGATCTAATAGGCACCGTAAGCAAAACTGGTATCAATTCTGAGCAAGTTGCCCGCATGGGCCGGGAAAAACGATGTGCCGCCAGGTTTTGGATGCTGTACTGAAACTCCGGATCTCCGACCACGACACCCTCGCCAAAAAACTGAATATTCCCCTCATCCGCGTCGACCATCAACTGAAACGGGCGCTTTCAAATGGCTATATTTCGGGCGCTTTCCTGGCCCAGAAGGGTGACAAGACACGCCTCTTCAAATATGCCCGTGACATCGTACTGACCCCCGCCGGCATCGACTATCTGCTCGCGGCTGTCCTGCCGGAAGATAAGGATTACAAGCGCAATCTGTACATTCTACATACCCGCCGGTCGGCCCG
Source organism: Desulfobacterales bacterium (assembly GCA_026984935.1). Lineage (GTDB taxonomy): Bacteria > Desulfobacterota > Desulfobacteria > Desulfobacterales > JALSRD01 > JALSRD01. The sequence goes on along the minus strand of JALSRD010000102.1, from coordinate 3,346 downwards.
GCCGGCTCCCTTTCCTCCCGTCGATCTGCGCACCATTTCCGGCTTCCTGGACGAGGTGGAAAAACAGATCCGAAATGCCGCGGATGCCGATTCCAAGTCCATCGAAGCCGGCATGGAACTGATCGAGGCGATAAAACAGATCCCGCTGATCAAAAATGCCATCCGCATGGCCCTGAAGCGCCTGGGCATCAATCTTGCCGAATAAGACCGCGGCCCGGGTCATGGCAGACGCTGCCGCAAAAGGTAGGCTGCCGCTGCTTCGGGCTAAAGTTATCCGGCGTTCTTCCCGATTGAGAAATCTGGAGGACAGAAGCATGGAAAGAGACATGGATTTGATTCGGCGGATTGTAATGGCCGTTAGAGAATCCCAAAAAGTAGTTAGCGGGCTGGAAGGCGTGCCGCGTGAACAATTCGCGGAACATGCCCAGCTGCTGGTGGAAGCCGGCCTGGTGAACGCGAATGTATTGGATGGCCATAAAAAACCATCCGGCCCCGCGAGCATATATCGCCTTACCTGGGCGGGACATAATTTCGCCGATTCAATCAATGAAGATAAATTGTGGCAAAAGGCCAAGGATAACATCATGAAACCCGCTGCTTCATGGACGTTTGGAATTCTTCTTGAGTATCTGAAGGTAGAAATTAGCCGGAAAATTTCCGTTATCGATCCTTTCAGATAGGTCCTTGCAACAGGCCGCATAGATATCATCTGAATTTTCTTCATCCAGCACATCCACCTGTCCTGTCGTGATGAGCCTTCTTAATTGGCTGGCGCAGTTGAAATAACAGATCCCGCCGTGCATGATGAATTCCCTGCCGAAATCGGTCCTGGCCTTATCGGAATTAAGAAAGGCAGATTGCGCGTAATTGGCCCAATTGGAAATGAGTTTTGCCAGCAGCATATTCGGCGTGCTGTTCTTTAGGATCGCTGTTAGATCTTCCATGGCTGCGCCTCCCACGCTTTTTTCGCCAGGCAAATGGTTGACTTGTACTTCGGATGGCCCGGCTGCAGGATGTTGAACATCCAGAAGCGGCGTCCCCGCCAGCCGGTGTCCCACAGGCCGATGTAGCGCAGATCCGCCGGCGGCACCCGGTGCTTGCGCGCCAGCACGGCACGCGCCTGTTCGATATCGGTTGTCATGGTGGCCCTCCGTTCTGTTTTCCGTAGGCTCAAGATTTGCGGGAATCCGTCGATTTAATTAAATTAGTAAAGCGGCCGCCACTCGAAGGTTTCTTCAGAGGATTGATCCAGATCCTCCAGCGGACAGGTGACAAAAAACCTGGCCGCGGCCGGGTTGTCGACGGTGATCCCGGCTTCCAGCGATATTTCGATCTTGACGGCATCGTCAGTGATGATCTTTTTGGCTTTCAATGCGTTCAATTCTTCAATTATTGGGGAGATTTTGTTGCTTATGGAATTGCGACTGTTCATTAAAAATAGCCTCCTGGGTATCCTCAACGGTATTAAAGACGCTCAATCAGAAGCCGGTGAATCACTGATTGTCCCTGCCGGTATCTCCAAGAGTTTTGCTTCCGTCGAACATGGCGTCAGCGAGCTCCAGGTCGTCGATTTCGAAGTCTTGGTCGAAGCCGATGAATCCAAGGGACGCGAAGGCAAAATAGGAGTTGTGGGTTCTTTTGTCGGTGTGGCCGGTAAGAAATCTTCGGATAAACGGCAATCCAATATCCTCAAGTTCCGCATTCCCGTGCAATTACCGACTTCCGGGCCCTTAATGAGCAAAACCGGCCAATAATTGCTGGCGGCGGCGCGCGCCTGTTCGATATCGGTTGTCATGGTAGCCCTCATTTCTTTCCACCAGTGTTCGTCGGCGATGCCGTCCAGGAGGCGATCTCCTTGATCCAGTCCCTGGGGCCGGGATCCGGCGCGGCCTGCGGCGAAATATCCTCGGCCATGCGGTCCAGCTGCACGTCCAGCGCGTCCACCGTGCGGCCCAGGCCTTCCACGGCCTGGCGCATGACGTTCAGCGTCATCTTAACCCTCAGAATCTCAGTGGTGATTTTTTCCGGCGTCATCATGTTTTGCGATCAAATGTCCGGCCATCCCCGCCGCCACTCGGGGCGTTCCGGCTCTCGTCACGGGCGCCTGCGTCCAGGCATGGCGGACGCCGCGGGTTTTTCTTAAACCTGCCGGCGCGAAACGGTTTTGCGGCTGTTCGCACGTCAATGTCGGGATTCGCTTTTCATTTGGCTTGCAACCCGCCCGCAAAATTCATGGTTCGAAATAAAAGGGCGCGATAAACTGTGTGTGCCCCATGACCGTGTGGGCGTAGGGCCGGGTGGGCTCCTTGCCGTCCAGCACACGTGCCACATGCCACAGGTGCGCCAGAAACAGCTTGGCGGTTTCATGGGCGGCCATGTTGTGCCGGTGCCCCTTGCTGGCGTCCGGGTGCGTCTTTTCGCGCCTGGCCCGGCGCAGGTCGTAAAAATCGCGGTAATGCCCCGGCGTCTTGACGAACTGCTGTCCGATCAGGTGGCACAGCGTGCGGCCGGGGGTCGACCAGTCGGCCCGCTGCCCCTTGGCGCGCTTGGGCTTTTTGCCGTCCACCACGTGCATGCCCATGAAATGCCACCAGGAGCTGACCTTCGGGAAATGCCGCCGCCCGATGCGATAGCTCAGGATGCCGTCGCCGGCGGCGGTCTGACCGCAGGCCGCGCAGTGCATGCCGCCCTCTGCTTTGCGCAGGTCGCCGCCGCACTTTTGGCATACCGGCTCCATGCGGTAATAATGAAAAAAAATAAGACGGCCGGCATAGGCCGGTCCGATGCCCGGCACCTTTTCCAGCCATTCGCTCCACAGCGGCCAGTAAACCAGCTGCTTGCCGATCTGCCGGCCGAGGCGGCCCTTCAACTTTTCCAGGCGCTGCACCAAATCGTCGTTTTCCGGCGTCATTTCCGGGTTGATGTGCCGTACGCGCTGGCGTGTGGCGGCCAGCAGCTTGGTCAGGCCTTCATAGCTTTTGACCAGGTAGTTCAGATAACGGATCGTCGATTCGTCGATAACTGGCATGATAGGCCTCCTTTGGCTCGCAGTTATTGCATGGGCTTCAATCATCAGATGGCTCGCATTTTTTATCCGGGTTTCAGAAATTCGATGGCTCGCATTGGATTGCTGGGCTTCAGATTTTGAATGGCTCGCATGCTTTACTCGGTTTTCAAGCTTACGTTGGCTCGCAGACATATCCGGGTCTCATTTTTATTGTGGCTCGCAACATTTTAGTGGGATTCATGTTTTTTTTGGCTCGCACGCTGCCTTCGGGGTTCAGGTCTGCGACGGCTATCGCCTGTTGCGCAACGTTTTCGTGGGATTCAGACTTTTTTTGGCTCG
>JALSRD010000101.1 GCA_026984935.1 Desulfobacterales bacterium | reverse complement strand
AAAATTGTCTGCCCTGCGGGAGCGCCGATTTTACCGCCTCTACTGTGTTGCAGGGCATTTGCGTCTGTATTCTACAGCTGCATGCCCTGCGCCTTGTATAGGCGGCAAACGCGACGCTTGCAAAATTCAGGAATTAACGCTGCCATGCCGGCAAGCCCCGACCCGCCGTCAACAGGTCGGGCATGATGCCTTGACCTCGCAGAGCTTTTCGACTATGTACGGGGCCACACTGACCATTTCCCTGCAGGCCGCGGGAAATAATGGCCGGCAGCGCCCCATTTACCGTGCCTGCCGGTCCGGCGAAGAAGAACGATGAAAAAGCATACGCATGATTTTGTTGAAAGCTACGACGGCTTTATCGGGTTCGGCTACGACCGTCCCACCGATGAGCATACGGTCTGTTGCTACCTGCAGAAGCTTTCCGATGACCGGCTTATGCAGACGCTGCTGCCCAGGCTGTCGGATCCGGATCTGGAAAAAGTCTTTTCCTTCGTATCCGCATTGCTGAAAAAGCATCTGAGCGAAGCCGAATACCACCGGCTGTTTTTGAAGGACGACCATCATGCCTGAAACCGGCGCAGCCGCGCCAAGGAGCAGCAAATGAAAATTTTGATCACCGGTGGTGCCGGATTCATCGGATCGCACCTTGCCGAAGCCTATCTTCAAAGAGGCGACGAAGTCTATATCATCGACGACCTGTCCACCGGATCACTGGACAACATCAAAGCGCTGCAGCAGAATCCACAGTTCAAAAACCGCCTGTTTCTCACCGTCAACACCATCCTGGAACACCACAACCTGCTGGAACTGACCGGTATCTGTGACGTGGTGTTTCACCTGGCGGCGGCCGTGGGGGTGCGCTACATCCTGGAAAACCCCTTGGAATCCATTCGCACCAACATCCAGGGAACCGAAAAGGTGCTGGAGATGTGCGCCAAATTCAAAAAACGCGTCCTGATCGCATCCACTTCCGAAGTCTACGGCAAGCACACCCACGCCCCGCTGGTGGAAACCGACAACATCATTTACGGCCCGTCCAGCAAGTTCCGCTGGAGTTACGCGGCTTCCAAACTGATGGACGAATTCACGGCGCTGGCCTACTTTCGCACGCGCGGCCTGCAGGTCATCATCACCCGGCTGTTCAACACAGTCGGTCCCCGGCAGACCGGTGCCTACGGTATGGTGATCCCCCGCTTCGTCTCACAGGCGCTCCGTGACCGTCCGTTGACGGTATATGGGGACGGCCGCCAGACACGCACCTTCACCTACGTCAAAGACGTGGTGGAAGCGCTCATGCGGCTGATGGAATGCGATGGGGCCGTGGGTGAAGTGTTCAACGTGGGGGGAACCGAAGAAACGACTATCCTGGAGCTTGCGCAGCGGGTGATCGCCCTCACCGGTTCGGCTTCTGCGGTTGAACTGATCCCTTATGAAAAAGCCTTCGGCAAGGATTTCGAAGACATGCAGCGCCGGGTTCCCAGCATCGCCAAAATCCGCGCGCTCATCGGCTTTGCCCCGCGTGTCGATTTCGACGGCATGCTGCGCAAGGTCATCGCGCACATGCGCAACGGCAGCTGACGCCGGGCGTAGGCGGCGGCGCGCGTCACGGGCGCCACGGACTTTACACCTTGTACTTGCCGAAATCCTCGGGGGAGAGGTTTTTCAGGTAGTCCGCCCATTTGCGGCCTTCTTCACTCATGTCGACGGGTTCAACCTTTTCATCCGGCTGGACCGACTTCTCGATGACTTTTTCGTCCACGAATATGGGCGCCTGAAAGCGCAGCGCCAGTGCGATGGCGTCGCTGGGGCGCGCATCCATGTCAAATTCCGCTTCACCGGAGGCGAAATAGATCCTGGCATAGTATGTGTTGTCACGGATATCGCAAACTTCGATTTTGGTGATGCGCATGTGCATGGCGTCGATGAAATGCTTAAACAGGTCATGGGTCATGGGACGTTCGAAATGGATATCCTTGAGTGCCGATGCAATGGACGTGGCCTCCAGCAGGCCGATCCAGATGGGCACCATGCGGCCGTCATCTTCGGACTTTAGAATAATGATCGGTGTGTTGGATGCCGGGTCCATGGTCAGACCCGCCACGTTTACTCTATGCAGCATGGCAGGTACCTCCTTTCGCGCGCTTTAATGGCGCCTGGATGCTCAACAGCCGGCCCCGCAGCGAATGCGCATAAGCCCCCTCGATGCGCACCTCGACCAGCAGTCCCGGCACCAGGACCGGCTGCAGGCCGGCATCGACGGGTGCAGGGAAATGCACGATGCGGTTGGTCGGCGTACGGCCATGGTATTGCACAAGACCGGATTCATCTCCGGGAGCGTCTTTTCTTTTGCTGGTCCCCTCCACCAGAAGCGTCTGCGTGGTGCCGACCAAGGCCTCGTTTTTGCGGCGCGTAATCCCCTCCTGGAGATCGAGCACCTGCCGGAGACGATCCTTTTTCTCCTCTTCCGAAATCTTTTCCGCGAATCGCGCCGCCGGCGCTTGCGGACGATCCGAATAGATAAAGGCGAACAATGCGTCGTATTGAACCGTACGCACCAGATCCAGGGTCTTTTCGAAATCAGCACGCCCCTCGCCGGGAAAACCCACGATAATATCGGTTGTCAAAGCGATTTCCGGAACCATGCGGCGGATGCGCTCGATTTTCCGAAGGTAACCGTCACGCGTGTAGCGCCGGTTCATCTTCTTTAAAATCCGGTCGGCGCCCGACTGCACGGGAAGGTGCAGATGGGGACAGACCTTGCCGAGATCACGGAAGGCGGCAATCAGGGCATCGGACAGGTCCTTGGGGTGCGACGTCGTAAAACGAATCCGCGAAAGTCCTTCAACGGCATTGACCCGCGCCAGCAGTTCGGCAAAGCTGCACCATCCCTCCTTGAGCCCGTAGCTGTTGACGTTCTGCCCCAGCAGCGTCACCTCGCGCGCACCGTCAACCACCATCGCATTGATTTCACTGAGAATGTGCTCCGGCGGACGGCTGGCTTCGCGGCCGCGCACATAGGGCACCACACAGTAAGTGCAGTAGTTGTCGCAGCCGCGCATAACGGTGACAAAGCGGCTGGGTGCTCCACCTCGGGCGACTGCCGGAAAGCGACCGTCGATCTGCGTGGCAGCGGCGGTTTCGGTGTCTGTAAGACGTCGGGCGCCGGCTTCAACGGCTGCCACCAGTCGCGGCAGGCGCTGCAGCGCCTGGGTACCGAACACCAGGTCCACACAGGGTTGCCGCGCCAGGATGGCGGCGCCCTGCTGCTGCGCCACGCAGCCTCCCACGGCAATGCGCAGTGTCTTGCGGCGACGCTTCAAAGCCGCCAACCGGCCCAGGAAGCTGAAAACCTTCTGCTCGGCCTTGGCCCGAATGGCGCAGGTGTTGACCACGATGAGGTCAGCGGACGCCAGCTGCGACGTCAGCCGGTACCCCAGCGGCACCAGCAGCGCTGCGATCTGACCGGAGTCATACACGTTCATCTGGCATCCGATGGTGTGAATGTATAGCTGTTTCATGGTCGTCACAAAGCGGTTAGCGTCTCTGACCGCCGCTTCTCTTTTTAAAATACGGCTTCTCCGGCATTCGTCAATACGCATTCGATGCGCACCGTCTGCTGCAGACCGCGGATCACCTGACGGGCAATGGCTTCGCAACCCGGCGCCACGTGCAGCAGCACCAGGCCCTGCGCCGCGTCCAGGGTCTCAATGAAGGCAATCCCCTCGTAGGCCTCGAAGATAAAGCGCACAAAGCCGATCTGGCGCCGGTCGACCCGGTAATGATAGAGTATGCTTCGGGTCGGGGCGCACCCTTCGGCCGCAAAGCCGCATACCACCGGCGGGTGTCCATGAAAAGGCAGTTGTCCCAAACCCTGTTTTCGGCTATAAGGTGCAGCCATGTCGACTTCGTGGTCCATCGCACGCCCTCCGGCGCAAAAAGTCGCCCGCCTGTGCCGCGCCATGGGCTGTGAGCCTGCCACGGCGGCGGTGCTGTTCAACCGCGGTCTGGACACCGTCGACAAGGCACGTGGGTTCTTAAGCGCTTCCCTCAAAGATCTGCGTCCCCCTTTTTCCATAAGGGATATGGACAGGGCTGTCAATCGGATTTACCGGGCGGTCGACCGTCGCGAAAGAATACTGATTTTCGGCGACTACGACGTGGACGGCGTGACTTCCACCGCCGTGCTGCTGGATTTCCTGCAGCACCTCGGGGCACGCGTCAGCTATTACATCCCCCACCGCATCCGCGAAGGCTACGGGCTGAAGGCCGAACACATCTCAGACCGGGTGCTGCCGCCCGACACCCGCCTGATCATTACGGTGGACTGCGGTTCCGGCAGCCAGCCGGCGGTGGCCGCGGCCCGCCGAGCCGGCATCGACGTCATCATTACCGACCACCACAGCGTCGGTGCGCCCATGCCCGATGCCCTGGCCTTCGTCAACCCCAAACGGCCGGACTGTCACGCCGCCTTCGGCCACCTGGCCGGTGTGGGCGTCGTTTTCGCCCTGCTCATCGGCCTGCGCCGTCACTTCCGGCGGCAGGGATTTTTCAGGGGCCGGGGCGAGCCGAACCTGAAACAGTACTGCGACCTGGTCGCCTTGGGGACCATCGCCGACATGGTGCCGCTGGTGGCGGAAAACCGTATTCTGGCGCGCGCCGGTCTCGAACTGATGGCCGTAAAGCCGCGCGCGGGCATTCAGTCGCTGATGGAAATCTGCGGCATGCAGACGCTGCATATCGATGCCGCGGACATCGCCTTTCGCATGGCGCCCAGGATCAACGCCGCCGGCCGCATCAAACATGCAAGCTACGCCGTGGACCTGCTGACGGCACAGGATCTGCGCACGGCCAGACAACTCGTCGGCCCGCTGGACCGCATGAACACCCAGCGCAAGATCCTGGAAAAAATCATCCTGGATCAGGCTGAACAAAAGCTCGAATCTAATCCGGAGCTGGCAAATATAAAAAGCATCGTGCTTTGCCATGCCGATTGGCATCTCGGCGTGCTCGGCATCGTGGCTTCGCGTCTAGTGGAGCGCTACAATCGGCCGGTGGTGCTGATCTCCACCAAGCACGCAACCGGCAAAGGATCTGCCCGCAGTATCCCGGGCATCGACCTGTACCAGGCGTTGTCGCGCACTGCCGGGTGCCTGGTGGGATTCGGCGGCCATGCCGCTGCCGCCGGTCTCGAGATCACACCCGGCGAAATCGAGCGTTTCAGCCGGCAGTTCGAAGCCGCCGTGCGTACCACGGGCACGCCGCAGGCCGGTCGTGCGGATCTGCAAATCGACTGTCGACTGCCCTTGGACCGGGTTTCAGACCGCCTGATCGATGAATTGGAGCAGTTGAAGCCCTTCGGTATGCAAAACCCGGAACCGCTCTTCATGGCCCAAAACGTGCGTGTGCTGTCATCGAAAGTCGTGGGTGAAGGGCACCGTCGCATGCGGCTGTGCCCGGGTGGCCGATCTTCTGACGGATCCCTAGAGGCCATCTGGTTCAACGCCGACCCCGCTCTTGCACGGCAAAAGGTTTTCGGACGTATGGCCTACCGGCTGCAGTGGAACCGCTGGAACGGCCGCAAGAAAGCCCAACTCGTCATCGACGCAGTCTAATTTTTTGCTTGCAATCTGCCATGGGCATGTCTATGTGTACCGGTTGGGGGTCGCAGCGGTCCCCGTGTCTGTACAAAAGACTCATACGGCATTACCAATCAAGGGAAAATGACATGGCGAAAGTATTTCGGCCCAGCACACGCGAGGCCAGCATCCTGTCTAAAATCGAATCCACCAAAGAGCGCGCCCGCCGCCAGGCGATCAGCGCCATCCCGGAGTGCATCGAGGCCTTGAGCAACGCCATCTCCATGAAACTCGTGGAGAACAGCCTGGTGGAGACCACGAATAAAAACGGCCTGCAGGAACAGATCCACACCTGCCTCGAAACCCTGCACCGGGCCGATGATTTTGACGTGGACTACAAGATTTCCCCTTTCCGGAAAATCACGGCACAGCCGCACGTCGTCAGCCTGTACCTGACGGCCTGCGTACTGGAAGAGGTGATCAACCACAAAGACACTGTGGATATTTACGGATCGGATGAAGACATCTACGTCGCCATTCACCAGCAGGTCAAAAACTACCTGCCCTGAACATGCGCCCCTCCTATCGTCCCCGGCTGGTCAACGGTCCCTTCGGTGACCCCGGCCTGTACCTCGCCTTTCAGCTTCAAAACAGAGCGCTGCTGTTCGATCTGGGCGACATTTCCGCCTTGAGCTCCCGGGACATTCTCAAAGTCAGCCATGTTTTCGTGAGCCACACCCACATGGACCATTTCATCGGTTTCGACCGCCTGCTGCGGCTCTCTCTGGGCCGCAGCAAAAAACTGCACCTGTATGGCCCGGCGGGATTTCAGGAAAACGTACGCGGGAAACTGGCCGCTTACACCTGGAACCTGGTGCAGCGCTATGAAAATCCGCTGGCGCTGCACGTCACCGAGGTCCGGCCGCAAAGCCGGCTGCACGCGGTCTACCGCTGCCGCGACAGGTTTCGTCCGGCTGAAATTCGGGAACAGGCCACTTGCGACCGCACGCTGGTTTCAGAGCCGGCCTTTACGGTTTCGGCGGCCATACTGGATCACGGCACCAGCTGCCTGGGGTTTTCCGTAAAGGAGCGCTTTCACATCAACATCTTAAAAGCGCGTCTGGACGAACTGGGACTGCCCGTAGGACCCTGGCTGGGAACCTTCAAACGCGCCGTTTTCAGCCAGGCCCCCCCGGACACCCCAATCCAGATAGCCGGCGGCGGGTCCGCGCGTGCCGGCCGCGCCCCGGCGCTGGGGGACTTGTTGCCGCAGATCGCACGCGTCACCCCCGGCCAGAAGGTCACCTACATCACAGATGTGGGCCACACATCGTCCAATGCAACGCGTATCGTCGAACTGGCCCAAGATTCCGACCACCTATTCATCGAGGCGGCTTTTGCCGACGCCCATGCCCGCCTGGCCGCCGCCAAACATCATCTGACCGCCGGCCAGGCCGGCCGCCTGGCCGCCAGGGCGCACGTCAAGCGGCTGACGGTATTTCACTTTTCTCCGCGCTACACGGGCAGGGGTGTGCTGCTCGAGAAAGAGGCGCTGGCGGCGTTTGAACAGGGTTAGGTGAAAAAAGCCCGGATCTGCTCGACCACATATGCCTGCTGTGCATCGGAAAGTTCGGGGTAGATGGGCAGCGCCAGGGTCTCGCGGGCGGCTTTTTCGGCCTCCGGCAGAACCTGCGGCTGCCGGCCCTTCTGCATAAAACAGGCCTGTCGGTGCATGGGCACCGGGTAGTAGACTTCACTGCCCACGCCGGCGGCCTTTAAAAACTGGCGCAGATCATCGCGCTTTTGCGGCACACGGATGACAAACTGGTTGTAGATGTGGCGGCTTTCACGTTCCACGGGCAGCCTGATGACCGTATCCAGCCCGGCGGCTTTGAAATAGTCCCGATAGGTACGCGCGTTCTGCTGGCGCGCCGCCGTCCACCGGTCCAGGTATTTGAGCTTGATCTGCACAATGGCCGCCTGCAGGGCATCTAGGCGGAAATTTCCGCCGATGACGCTGTGAAAGTACTTGGGGCGCGAGCCATGCACCCTCAGGATGCGCAGTTTGTCATCGGCCGCCGGCGACTGCGTGGTCACCATGCCGCCGTCCCCGAAGGCCCCCAGATTCTTGGAAGGAAAAAAGGAGAAGCAGCCGAAATCGCCCATGGACCCCGCCCGTCGGCCCTTGTATTCGGCGCCGATGGCTTGGGCCGCATCCTCGATGACCGTCAGGCCGTGCTGCCGGCTGATCTCCAGAATAGGGTCCATGTCGGCACACTGCCCGTACAGATGCACGGGGATGACCGCCCTGACCTTGTCGCGCCGCGCGGCGGGTATGCGCGCCAGGGTGTCGCCCAGTTCCGCCGCAGAGATATTGAAGGTGTCCGGATCGATATCCACAAAAACCGGTGTCGCCCCTACACGCGCGACAGCCCCGGCCGTGGCGAAAAAGGTGTATGCCGTCGTCAATACCAGATCGCCATTGCCGATACCGGCCGCCATGAGGGCGATCAGCAGGGCATCGCTGCCCGAAGATACACCGACGGCATGGGCCGTGCCGCAGTATTGGGCAATGGAAGTTTCCAGTGCCTGCACATGTGGGCCGAGGATGAAGTGCTGGCTTTCAAAGATCTGCGCGGCGGTTTCCAGCACTTCTGCACGAATACCGGCATACTGGGCCTTCAGATCCAGCAGTGGGACTTGCATGCGACATCTCCTTTTTGTCTGCATCAGCCCGTATTGATCACGGTCTGCAGCAAACTGGCATTCTTTTTGGACACGTTTTTCAGCAACAGGCCCTGGCCGGGCGACAGCATCCGCAGGGCGCCCTTTTGCATCAGGATTTCTTCCTGGCCACAGGCCTTCACTTCACCGTCCAGCACACACAGATGCACCGTCTGCTGTCCGCCGGCTGTCAGGCGGGTGTCGCCGGCCGGATAAATTTCAAGCCGCCGGATGCAGAATCCCGCCTGTCTCGCAAGATCGGTGCTGCTGCCCCAGCCGTGGTAAACGGTGGTGTGCTGCTGATACTCCCTGCGCCCCTGCCCTTTGAGCTGCTGGACTATGGACTTGACCTCACGGCTGTTTTCAAGGTCTGACACGAAGACCGAATCCGGGGTTTCAACAACCACCAGGTCGTGGAGATAATTGGCGGCAATCAGCCGGTCGTGGGCCAGGATGAAACAGTCTTTGGTCTGATTCAAAATCACATCGCCGCCAACGACATTGCCGAGATCGTCCTTGGGCAGGTAGTCGTACAGTGACTTCCACGAGCCGATATCGCTCCAGCCGAAATCAGAGGGCAGCACTACACAGTTGTCGGTCTTTTCCATGATGGCGTAGTCGATGGAAATATCCGGCAGTTGCTCATAGGCACTCGGACTGACCGGATCCCCGGCGGCCACCAGGGTGCGCATCCGCTCATAGAGCTGCGGTTGGAGCTCGGCAAATGCCTGCAGAATCACCGAACGTTTAAAGCAGAACATGCCGCTGTTCCAGAAGAAGTTTCCACGCTGCAGGTAGCTCTTGGCCACGGCCAGGGCCGGTTTTTCAACAAAGCGCTTCACCTTGAAACCGTTGCCGCCCACCGCTGCGCCGGCCTCGATGTAGCCGTACCCGGTTTCCGGATAGGCCGGCTGGATGCCGAAAGTGACGATATACCCCGCCTGCGCCAGGCGCAGCGCGTCTGCAATACGCCGATGCAGCGTCTGCGTGTCGCGAATGACGTGATCGGCCGGGAAAACGCACAACACCGGATCGCGTTCCGCCGACCGCAATTTGAGTGCAGCCAGCAGGATGGCGGGCGCCGTATTGCGTCCGCAGGGCTCACTGATGATGGCCCCCTCGGGGTCCAGACCGATCTGCTGCAGGTGACGCGCGGTTTCGGCGAGATGCTGCCGGCCGCAGACGACCCGGACATTCTGCATGTCGATAAGCGGTGCCAGGCGTTTGATGCTGGTCTGCACCAGCGACTCGGCGCCCAGAAAACTGACGAACTGTTTGGGGTACAGCTGCCGTGACACCGGCCACATACGGGTGCCGGAGCCTCCGGCCAGAAGAAGCCCGAAAATACTGCCGCGGTCAGTTTGCATGCGAAAATCTCCCCCTGCGCTTACCGTTTTTGCCGTTTCCCTTGCCGCAGGAAACCTGCTGGCATTGCGTCTGCATGGCGGCGGCACCGAAGAGATTGCGGACTTCGCGGTCCAGGGACATATCGACCCGCACACCGATACTGTCGGCCAGCTGAACGACGGTTTCCGTTTTTCCGGGGTCTTTGAGATGAATGAAGGCACGGCAGGAACCGGGGTGCTGCTGCAAAATGTCATTCAGGGCCTGCAGCCCCTCCCGCTTGAGAACCGTCATGTCCAGGTGAAAATGAACGCTGGCCGTCCAGGTTTCAGCCGCATTTTCAATGGGCACAATCTTTTCGGCCAGTAGTTTAACCACGTTTTCGTCCCTCTGGACCTGGCCCTCGATGATGACGGCGCGATCCTTTTGCAGATCGTGGCGCACCTCTTCATAAAGGTCTGAAAAAACGGTCACATCGGTATTGCCATGCATATCCTCGATGGTGACAAAGGCCATGGGCCGTCCCTTGCGCGTGGTGATGGTCCGCATGTCGCAAATCAGGCCTCCCAGCCGCACGGCCTTGCCGTCTGGCATTTCGGCCAGCTTCAGCGCATCGGCCGAGGTGTAGCGTTGCAGCAGGTCCTCGTAGCGCTGCAGCGGGTGCCCGGAAACGTAGAATCCCAGCACTTCTTTCTCATAGGCCAGACGTTGTTTTTCGTCCCATTCATCAATGGGCGGCACCACCGGCGCATTGATGGATACGGCCCCAGCAGCACCGGTGTCGAAAAGCCCCATCTGCGGGTCCGCGCGTTCACGCTGAATCCGCTGGCCGTAGTCCATGGCATCTTCAAGAACCGCCATCAGGCGCGAACGGTAGGTGCCGGTGCAGTCGAAAGCACCGCATTTGATCAGGCTCTCGATCACCCGCTTGTTGACTTTCTTGAAATCCACACGCTCGCAGAGATCGAAAATGGAGGTGAATTCTCCCTGGCGCCGTACGTCGAGAATGGCCTTTATAGCGCCCTCACCCACATTCTTGACGGCCACCAGACCGAAACGGATCTTGTCTCCGTCCACCGAGAAGGTGCTGTCGCTGCAGTTGACATCCGGCGGCAGCACCTGGATGCCACGGCTGCGGCATTCCCCGACGTATTTCAGCACCCCGTCGGTGGAATGAATTTCGGATGTCAGCAGCGCTGCCAGGAACTCCACCGGGTAGTGGGCCTTCAGGTAGGCCGTCTGATACGCGATCAGCGCATAGGCCGCACTGTGCGACTTGTTGAAGCCGTAGCCGCCGAATTTCTCGATCCAGTCGAAAATCTGACCGGCCTTGGCCGGCTCGATCCCGTTCTTGGCGGCACCTTCCAAAAACCGCTGGCGGTGTCCGGCCAGCACAGCGGTGAGTTTTTTCCCCATGGCTTTGCGCAGGTCGTCCGCCTCGGCCATGGAATAGTTGGCCAGTTCGGCCGCAATCCGCATTACCTGTTCCTGATAGACGATGGTGCCGTAGGTTTCCTTGAGGATGGGTTCCAAGGCCGGCACCAGGTATTTTACCTTTTTACGGCCGTGCTTGCGCTCCACAAAGTCATCCACCATGCCGCTGTCCAGCGGACCGGGCCGGTAGAGGGCCACCAGTGCGACCACATCGGCAAAGCACTCGGGCTTCAGGCGTGTCAGCAGGTCCTTCATGCCGCTGCTCTCCAGCTGGAAGACACCGGTGGTGTCGCCGGATGCCAGCAGCCGGTACGTTTCGGGGTCTTGAAAATCGGGGTTCTCCAGGTCCGGTACGGGACGTCCGCTTTTGGCGATCAGTGCCAGGGCATCGGCGATCACGGTCAGGTTGCGCAGCCCCAGGAAATCGAACTTGACCAACCCGCTCTGCTCCACGCGCTTCATGTCGAACTGCGTGACGACCTCACCTTTTTTACCGCGGTACAGCGGCAGATACTCCTTAAGCGGCTTATCCCCGATAACCACGCCGGCGGCGTGCGTGGAAGCATGCCGCGGCAGTCCCTCCAGCACGCGGCAGACGTTGATCAGATCGGCAATCTCGGGTTTGGTCGCGACCAGTTCAGCCAGGCGCGGCTCCTGGGCCAGGGCCTGCTCCAGGGTGATGTTGAGTCTGTCCGGCACCATCTTGGCGATGGCGTCCACCTCGCGCAAGGGGATGTCAAGCGCCCGGCCCACATCCCGGATCACCGCCCGCGTCTTGAGCTTGCCGAATGTGATGATCTGGGCGACGTAGTCACCGCCGCCGTACTTGTCGACCACGTATTTAAAGACGCGGTCGCGGCCGTTGATGCAAAAATCCACATCGATGTCGGGCATGCTCTTTCTGGAAGGGTTGAGAAAGCGCTCAAAGATCAGTTCATGCTCGATGGGGTCCAGGCCGGTGATCCCCAGTGCGTGGGCCACCAGGCTCCCGGCCGCCGAACCCCTGCCGGGCCCCACGGGAATACCGTTTTCCTTGGCATAGCGGATAAAGTCCGCCACGATGAGAAAATAACCCGGGAATCCCATCTCGTTGATCACCGCAATCTCGTAGTCCAGGCGTTGCTGGTAAATCTCGCGCCCGGCACGCGGGTTTTTCCGCTGCACGCGTTGCCAGACCTTTTCAAATCCGTCACGCACCTGCTTTTCAAACAGGGCTTCCACGCTGACGTCCGAGCCGCTGTCAAACTTCGGGAAATGGTAGCCTTCAAAAGCCATCTCCAGGTTGCAGCGCCCGGCGATCTCCAGCGCGTTTTCGACTGCGCCGGGAAAGTCGCCGAAGGCCGCGTGCATCTGGCGGCCGGATTTGAAGAAGAGCTGATCCGTACGAAACTTGAAGCGGTTGGCGTCATGCACGGTCTTGCCCGTCTGCACACACAGCAGAACATCATGGGCGCGCACATCCTGCTTGTCGAGGTAGTGGCAGTCGTTGGTGGCCACCAGTGGCAGCGACAGCCGCTGGCTGAGCTCGCGCAGACCGGCGTTGACCCTGGTCTGGATTTCCATGCCGTTGTCCTGGACCTCGAGGTAGAAATTGCCCTCCCCGAAAATGTCCAGATACTCGCGGGCGGCGGCCTCGGCCCGTTCCATGCGCCCGGCCTTGATGCTGCGCGGAATCTCACCGTGCAGGCATGCGGAAAGCCCGATCAACCCCCGGCTGTGGGCCCGCAAAACCTGCTTGTCGATGCGCGGCTTGTAGTAAAACCCCTGCAGTTGGGCGATGCTGGCCAGTTTGCACAGGTTGTGATAGCCTTCCAGATTGCGGGCCAGCAGGACCAAGTGCGACATACCCTTCTTGTCATCCGGGCTCCGGTCGTCGATGGAGCGTGGCGCCAGGTAGGTTTCACAGCCGATAATGGGTTTGATGCCGGCAGCGATGGATTTTTCATAAAACTCCAGGCAGCCGAACATGGTGCCGTGGTCGGTAATCGCCACGGCGTCCATGCCGTAGGCAGCGGCCCGCTCAAGCAGTGCGTCGATGCGGATGGCGCCGTCCAGCAGGCTGTACTCGGTGTGCACGTGCAGATGGACGAATGGAGACTGATGGCTGGACATGGGTTTGATTTCTCCCTGAAGAAACGCTTCGGCCAGCTTTGCGCCGGGAAAGGGTTGAAGCCGCTTCGAGGCGGCGGCCCGTATTGCGGCCCCGCTTTTTGAATCGCCGCCGCCAAGTCCGGGGGTTAAAACGGCCTGTGCAACAGCGGGCTAGTCCAGTCGGTAGTTGGGCGCTTCTTTGGTAATTATCACATCGTGGACGTGGCTTTCACGCAGGCCGGCGGCAGAAATACGGATAAAGCGCGCCTTTTCCCTCAGCTCCTGGATGCTGCGGCTGCCCACGTATCCCATACCGGCTTTCAGGCCGCCAACCAGCTGCAGCAGGTTGCCCGACAGCGAGCCGCGGTAGGGCACGCGGCCGACGATCCCCTCGGGCACCAGCTTGTCTTCTTCGGCCTGGTCACCCTGGTAGTAGCGATCCTTGCTTCCCTTTTTCATGGCCTCCAGGGACCCCATGCCACGGTACACCTTGTAGCTGCGGCCCTGGTAAAGAATCGTTTCGCCGGGGGTTTCCTCGGTGCCGGCGAACAGGCCGCCGATCATCACGCAGTGCGCGCCGGCGCCGATGGCTTTGGCGACATCGCCCGAGAACTTGATGCCGCCGTCGGCAATCAGCGGAATTCCCGTCTGGTCACATATGTCGCGGCAGTTTAAAATGGCGCTGATCTGGGGTACCCCCACACCGGCCACGATGCGCGTCGTACAGATGGAGCCGGGCCCGATGCCGATCTTGACGCCGTCGACACCGGCTTCAATCAGGTCTGCGGCGCCTTCGGCGCGGCCCACATTGCCGGCAATCAGTTCGATTTGCGGAAAATCGCTTTTGAGTGTCCGCACGGCCTGCAGCACATTCTTGGAATGTCCGTGGGATGTATCGATCAGAATCACGTCCGCGCCGGCCTTGAGAAGCTGTTCGGTGCGCGCCTGCATGTCGGAGCCGACGCCCACGGCGGCGCCCACGCGCAGACGTCCCATGCTGTCCTTGCAGGCATTGGGGTACTTTTTGATTTTCTCGATGTCTTTGATGGTGATAAGCCCGGTCAGACGTCCCTCTTTGTCGACCACCAGCAGCTTCTCGATGCGGTGCCGATGCAAAAGCTTCTTTGAGTCTTCCAGCGAAATCCCCTCGGACACCGTCACCAGGTCGTCCTTGGTCATTACCTCCGACACCTTCCTGTCGAGATTCTCTTCAAAGCGCAGATCCCGGTTGGTCACGATGCCCACCAGCTGCTCGCCCCTTTTCACCGGCAGGCCGGAGATGCGATACTGCCGCATGAGCCCTAAAACTTCCGAGATGATCTGATCGGGGTGTACGGTGATGGGGTCGACGATCATGCCGCTTTCAGATTTCTTGACCTTGTCCACCTCGCGGACCTGGCTGACGATGCTCATGTTGCGGTGGATAAAGCCCATACCGCCTTCGCGGGCCATGCAGATGGCCGTCAACGCCTCGGTCACCGTGTCCATGGCTGCACTGACGATGGGGATGTTCAGCGTCAGGTTGCGGGTCAGGCGGGTCTGAACATTCACGTCTTTGGGCAGAACATCGGAGTAGCCGGGCAACAGCAGCACATCATCGAAAGCGTACCCCTCGTCAGGTGTTCGGTTGTCCATGGTATTCCTCCGTATTGCCGTCCGGCCGCAGGTTCCCAAGGCGGGAGAGTGGCGCCGGGGCACGCCAGCCGGGCGGCAATTGCTGGGATATCGTTCGATATCTGATTTTTGCCTCTGCCCATAACAAATGGCCCCTGGTTTCGCAATCCTTTATTTGTGGCCTTGACAAGGTGGAAGGCACGTAATAGTTTTTTGGTTTTTTAAGGATCTCAACCGATGCAGTTCACAACCAACGGGACCTGTCCATGCTGATTAAAATCAATCCCCTCACACCCCAGCAGCGCCTGATCGCCAGGGTCGCCCAGGTCCTGGAGAAAGGCGGCATCATTGCCTATCCCACGGACACCTTCTACGGCATCGGCTGCGACATCATGAACAAACGCGCCATCCAGAAGATCTATCAGTTGCGCCAGCGCAATCCCAACAAACCGTTCAGCTTCATCTGCTCCGGCTTGAAAAACATCAGCCTTTACGCCAAAGTCACGAACTATGCGTACAAAACCATGAAGAGGCTTCTGCCGGGTCCCTACACCTTTATTCTGGAAGGCTCGCGGCTGGTGCCCAAAATCATGCTTACCAAACGCAAGACCGCCGGCATCCGGGTACCGCAAAATCTCATCTGCCTGGCGCTGGTCGAAGCCCTGGGGCATCCGGTGATTTCAACCAGCGCCAAAACACCGGATAACCGGGTCTTTGACGATCCGTCCCTGCTGCACGACTTTTTCGGTACGCGCATCGACATGGTGATCGACGGCGGACCGGTGCCCGGCAAGCCCTCTTCGGTGATTTCACTGATCGGCGACCGGCCGGAGGTGCTGCGCCGGGGAATCGGCGACGTCGGTATTTTTGAATAGTTTGGGGAAAAGGCGCTGAACCCTTCCGGGTCTAGTGCGCTCCTGAGACCGGCGCGCGGTACAGATATCCGGCATATATGCGCCGTTGCGCCAGCGCTTCCACCGCTTTCCGCACGGCAGTTTCGGTAATATACTTCAGCCAGTGGAATTTTTCCACAGGTTCACGCACTGACTCCACCGGCCCTTGGATGCCGGCCAGCTGACCGGCCCACTGCACGGCGTCATCCAGATTGCCCAGCCGATCCACCAAACCGAGCCTTTTGGCGGTCTGTCCGGAAAAAATGCGTCCATCGGCGATGGAGCGGATTTTTTTAAGCGGCAGGCCCCGGCCGTCGGCCACGGCCGTGATGAACTGCTCGTGGATCTGATCGGCAAAAGCCTGCAGCATTTTTCTTTCTTCGGCGGTCATTTCCCGAACCGGCGAGCCGATATCCTTAAAGCGCCCGGATTTGATCACAACGGGGGACAAGCCGATCTTGTCGAGCAGTTGGCGGACATTGGTGTATCCCATGATAACGCCGATGCTGCCGGTAAGGGTCCCGGGATCCGCCACGATGCGGTCGGCGGCGGCGGCAATATAGTAACCGCCGGAAGCGGCCACCGTGCCCAGCGAAGCCACGACTTTTTTCTTCTTGCGGGTCTTGCGTATCTCGCGATAGATCTCCTGGGAAGGGCCCACCGCGCCCCCCGGCGAGTTGACACGCAGCACGATGGCCTTGACCGCCTCGGCCCGGCGGTAGCGTCTGAGGGCTTCAATGGTTTCACGTGCATCGGTGATGGGCCCGGCCACATCCACAATGGCCACTCGCCGGCCGAATTCCAGCTCAGAGCGCCCGGATCCGGTGACGATCAGTATGCCGATGACCACCAGTGTCGCGGCCACGATGGTGCTGAAAACCAACAGGAAAAACAGGTAGGGGTGCCGGCGGCTGAACATGGCGGCTTCCTTTCCACAGATTCGCCCGGGGCAAACCCAAAGAAAATAATTACGAATTACGAATCGAAGAGCCCGATAAATCCGATAAAACAGGCGGGCCGGAAGGCATGGTGTGCGCTCCCGGCCCTGCGTTGATCAGGCGACGGCGGCCGCGAATCCCTGGCGCACGCCCGCCTTCAGGTCACGGCGTTCAGGAATTACTCATCCCCAAGCTTGTCCTGCAGATTTTCACGCAGGATTTCGCCGAAAGTGGAGGTCGGCGGCCGCATGTTGTTAACGTATTCACTGAGCAGCCCTTTGTCGTCATCCATTTCAAGGCGCTTGATGGACAGGCCGATGCGCCGCTCCTCGCTGTTGATATTCATCACCTTGGCGGTAATTACATCGCCAACGTTGATCTGGTCTGCCGGCGTCTTGATCTTTTCCTTGCTGATCTCGGAAACATGCACCAGCCCTTCGATGCCCTTTTCCAATTCTATAAAAACACCGAAATCGGTGACGTTGGTGACGGTCCCGGTGATTTCGCTGCCCACCTGGTAACGCTCGGCCACGGTCTTCCACGGGTCTGTCTCAAGCTGCTTGATGCCCAGTGAGAAGCGTTCGTTTTCTTTCTCGATATCGAGCACAATGGCCTGTACCACATCGCCCTTCTTGTACAGCTCGGAAGGATGTTTGATGCGCCGCGTCCAGGAGATGTCCGAGATGTGCACCAGGCCGTCGATGCCTTCGTCAATGCCGATGAACAGGCCGAAATCGGTGATGTTCTTGATCTTGCCCTCGATGGTCGTGCCCACCGGGTATTTTTCGCTGATCACATTCCAGGGATTGGGTTCCACCTGTTTCATGCCCAGGGAAATGCGGCGGTTTTCGGGCTTGATGTTCAGCACCACCGCTTCAACCTCTTCCCCCACGGAAACGACCTTGGAGGGATGCCGGATCTTGCGCGTCCAGGACATTTCAGAGACATGAATCAACCCCTCGATGCCCTCTTCCAGCTCCACAAAAGCCCCGTAATCGGTCAGGCTGACAATTCTTCCATGTACATGCGATCCCACGGGATACCGTTCGGCGGCCGTCGACCAGGGGTCCGGCGTCAGCTGTTTCATGCCCAGCGAGACGCGTTCCCGCTCGAGATCCAGATTCAGGATTTTCACCGAAATTTCGTCGCCCACGCTGAACATCTCCGAGGGGTGCTTGACACGTCCCCAGGAGATGTCGGTAATGTGCAGCAGGCCGTCAACACCGCCCAAGTCGACAAATACCCCGTACTCGGTGATGTTTTTCACCACGCCGTCCACAATTTTGCCCTCGTAGATGCTGGCCAGCGTGGTGGCGCGTTTGGCCTCCCGCTCTTCCTCAAGGATTACGCGGCGCGACAGGACGATGTTGCTGCGCTTGCGGTTGAACTTCAGGATGCGGAAGTCAAAGGTCTTGCCGACCATTTCATCCAGATTGCGCACCGGCCGCAGGTCGGCCTGGGAGCCCGGCAGAAAAGCCTGGATGCCGACATCGACCGAAAAGCCCCCTTTGACGCGGTTGGAGATGGTCCCCTGGATGGCCTCATTTTCGTTGTAGGCCCTTTTGATTTCCTCCCAGATCTTGACCTGCGCGGCTTTCTCCTTGGAGAGGATGAGCATCTCATTCTCATCATCCAGCCACTCGACCATCACTTCCACCCGATCGCCGATCTGGGTATTGATATTGCCTTCCTCATCCATGAACTCATGGATGCGGACCTGGCCTTCGGTCTTGTATCCGATATCGATCAGCACGTGGTCTTTATCGATGGATATGATCTCGCCCGTGACGACTTCACCCTCTGCAAACTGCTTGAAGCTCTCTTCGTACAGCTGCATCAGGTTGTCCATGCTGTCGCTGTCCTCGGAGGCCGCCATTTCGGACGGCGCTGACGCCTGCTCCGGCCCGGCTTCCGCTGCTGTCTCCGGCCCGGCTGCCGCATCCGCTTCCGCATCCGCATCCGCCGCTGCCTCTGGCTCAGTATCCGTTTGCGGTGCGGCTTCCGGTTCGGCACCCGCCGGCGGTGCAGCCGATTCCAAAGGCGTTTCCTGCGCTGGCGCCTCCTCTGCCGGCGGCATGTCGGCTTCGGCCTGCGCCTTAGCCGGTGGCGTAAGCGGCGTCTGGCCGCTTTCCTGTACCGGGACGTCTTTTTGTGTTGAGTCCTTCTCCACCAAATTTTCCATTAAACAACAACCCCCTTGACCCTTATTTGACTACTGGCTGACCTATAATCAGCATAACCGCAAAAATTACCAGATTCTATACAGAAAGACAACTAAAATCCGATAAAACCGTAAAAATCACGCGGGCCCGTTTCCACGCCGCGCCAAATCACCCCTCCGGGGCAGGCCGGCGAGGATGCGGTCGACCACTTCATCGACAGAAAGCCCGGTGGAGTCGATATAGAGCATGTCAGGCGCTTTTTTCAGCGGCGCCAGGTCCCGCGTACTGTCATTTCGGTCACGCTGCTGCATGTCCCGTCTGACCTCTTCCAGACTCTGGTTTCCGGCGGCCGCCAGCTCCCGGTAGCGCCGTCGGGCCCTGGCATCCGGTGAAGCGTCCAGGAAAATCTTGAGGGTCGCCCGCGGAAACACCACCGTACCCATATCGCGGCCCTCGAAAACCACCCTTCCCCGGCGGCCCAGGGCGCGCTGCAGGTCCAGCAGGTAGGCGCGCACCAAGGGCAGGGCCGAAAGCCGGGAGGCCAGCATGCTGATTTTAGGGCTGCGCAGCCCGTCCGTGACATCGCGCCCGCCGATGTGGATGCGCATGCAGCCTTCCTTCCAGGAAACCGCCGGTTTCAATTCCGCTAAAAGCCGCTTGAGCGCCTGCGCATCCCGGTAATCAGCACCGGCCGCATCGACTCTCCAGGCCACCGCACGGTACAGGGCACCGGTGTCCACGTAGCGGCATCCCAGCCGATCGGCCAGCCGCCGGCTGACCGTGGTCTTGCCGGCGCCCGAGGGGCCGTCGATGGTGATGACCAGGGGGCGCGTGTCGTCCATGGCATGTGAAGTCATGAAATCAAGCTTCAGGTAGTTAAGACGGTTTCAAAGGCATCCAGAAAGCGTTGGTTCTCCGCAGGCAGGCCGACACTCAGCCGGATTTCCCGGGCATATCCGTAAGCACGCATGGAGCGCACAATAACCCCCCGGCGCAGCATCATTTCGTAGAAGCGGTCGGCGTCACGGCCGACGTCGATGAGAAAAAAATTGGCCTGACTGTCATGATAGCGTACCCCCATACGGTCCAGCTGCGACCAGAGGAAATCCAGCCCCTCATGGGCCAGGCGTACGCTCTTTTCCAGAAAATCATCATCGGCCAGCGCCCCGGCCGCCGCAGCCTGGGCCAGTGAATTCACATTGAACGGCTGGCGTACGCGCTGGAGCAGCCGCACCAGTTCGGGCGGCATGATACCGTACCCGATGCGCAGACCGGCCAGGCCGTAGGCCTTCGAAAACGTCCGCAGCACCGCGACCGCATGCTTTTGTCGGACGTGGCTCAGGCCGTCCAGGGCTCCGGGGTCGCGCATATACTCGGCATAGGCCTGATCGACAACCACCAGTATGTTTTTCGGGATACGCGCCAGGAAGTGCGCAAACTGCGCGCCGGCAATTACCTGGCCGGTGGGGTTATTGGGGCTGCACAGAAAGATGATGCGGGTATTGGGCGTAACGGACCTGGCGACGGCCTCAAGATCGATGGCGCGCTTGGACAGCGGCACGAAGACCGGCGTGGCACCGGCACAGCGTGCGTAAAATTCGTACATCAAAAACGTCGGTTGGGGAATGACCACTTCGTCGCCGGGCGACAGCAGTGCGCGCGTCAGCATGCTGATGACGTCATCGGAGCCGCTGCCCAGGATGATGCATTCCGGCGCTACGCCGAGCCTGGCGCTGATAGCGCCAACCAGTTTTTCACTCCCGCCGTTGGGGTAGCGGTTAAGTCCGGCCGTTTCTGCGGCCAGCGCAGCCAGCGCTTTGGGCGAAGGCCCCAGGGGATTTTCATTGGAGGCCAATTTAACGGCATCGGCGATGCCGTATTCCTGCTCCAGCGCCGCGATGGGTTTCCCGGGCACATACGGCTTCAAGGCGCGGATATGTTGGGGAACCGCAATTTTCATGGTGACATCCCGTGATCAGTATTTTTCAGCCGCCTGCCGGCCGGCTTCAAGGGCTTTCAAGTTGATGGGGATCAGTTTGGCCTTGGCCGCGAACTCGGTCTTGACCGACTCCCGGAGGCGTTCAAAATCGACAAAGCCGGAGCGGGCCACAAAAGCGCCGATGGCCACGATATTGGCGGTTCTCACGTTTCCGACTTCCTTGGCGATCTCGATAATCGGCACCACGAACTCGTCCACGTCGTCCCTGTCGCAGCGCACGGAAATCAGTGAACCGTTGACGAAAATCACTCCGCCCGGCTTTACGGTGGGCGCAAACTTTTCCAGGCTGGGCCGGTTCATGGCCACCAGGTGCCGCGGGTTCTGGATGATCGGCGAGCCGATGGGCCGGTCGCTGATCACCACTGTGCAGTAGGCCGTTCCGCCGCGCATCTCCGGGCCATAGGACGGGATCCAGACGACCTCGAATCCCTGTTCCATGGCTGCGTGCGCCACGATCTTGCCCATCAGCATGACCCCCTGGCCTCCGAAACCGGTAATTTTCACTTCGTTTTGCATGTGCAGTGCCTCCTGCGTTTACTCGGGTGATTTCAAGTCGCCCAGCGGATAGTAGGGCAGCATGTGCTCCTGGGCCCACTTCACGGCATCGACCGGTGTCAGGCCCCAGTTGGTGGGGCAGGTGCTGACCAGTTCCACAAAGCCGTAGCAGCGGTTTTCCAGCTGGTAAGTAAACGCCTTTTTAATGGCTTTTTTGGCTTTTACGATATACTTGGGCAAAATGACGGTCTGCCGCGAGATGTACGCCGGCGTCTGCAGCGAAGCCAACAGTTCCGAAACCCTTATGGGCATGCCGACTTCATCCACATTGCGCCCGAACGGTGAAGTCGTGGTGCGCTGATCGGGCAGCGTGGTGGGTGCCATCTGGCCGCCGGTCATGCCGTATACGGCGTTGTTGATGAACACGGTGGTGAATTTCTCGCCCCGGTTGGCGGCATGCACGATTTCCCCCATGCCGATGCTGGCCAGGTCGCCGTCACCCTGGTAAGTGAACACCACCAGATCCGGGCGGGAGCGCTTGATGCCGGTGGCCATGGCGGGCGCCCGTCCATGGGCCGCTTCCTGGAAATCAAAGGTGAAGTAATTGTAGGCCAGAACGGCACAGCCGACCGGCGCGATTCCCACCGTGCGGCCACGAATCCCCAGTTCGTCGATGACTTCCGCCACCAGCCGGTGGGCTACGCCGTGGGTGCATCCGGGGCAGTAATGCGTCGGCTGATCAGACAGGGCCTCTGGTTTTTGAAATGTCTTCCCCATATTGGATACTCCTTGCTTCGTTTTCACCCCAAAAGGTGAAATGGTTGTCTGTCCCGTGCAGGCGCCGCGCGAACCCCGGCGGGTTGCCGACCGGGCTAATGTGTAGTGGCCGGTCGTTTCCGCAGGCCGCCGCGCGCGGAGACCGCGAGCGGCCTTTCATTGCACAACGGCGCGGACGGTTTCCACGACCTCTTCGGGTGTGGGCACCTCGCCGCCGCACTTGCCGTACCAGTGCACCGGGCAGCGGCCCTGGACCGCCAGCCGGACGTCCTCGACCATCTGCCCCATGTTCATCTCGATGGAAAACACCGCCTGGCAGCCTTTTTTCCAGGCGGCATCCCGCACCGCTTGCAGTGGATAGGGAAACAGGGTCTGGGGCCGGATCATGGCCACTTCCAGTCCATCGGCCTTCATGATGTCGATGGCCGTGCGGCAGACACGGCTCATGGTGCCGAAACTGACAATCAAGGCCCGGTAGGCACCATCCTGATTGTAGCCTTCGAAACGCACCTCTTCACGTTCCATCTGCTCGTATTTGCGTTTGATTTTCAGGTTGTGTTCGTTGAGTTCTACAGGGTCTAAGAAAAGCGATTTGACCAGGTTGCGGGTCTTGCGCCCGCGCGTGTCCATGCCGTTGGTCGCCCAGTCGTCTTTGTTGGAGGGTGCGCTTTTCAAATTATCCGGAAATTCCACCGGTTCCATCATCTGCCCGATCAAGCCGTCCCCGAGCACCATCACCGGATTGCGGTATTTTTCGGCCAGGGGAAAAGCCGTCATCACCATTTCCACGGCCTCCTGCACACTGGCCGGCGCCAGCACCAGCAGCCGGCAGTCTCCATGACCGACACCACGGGTGGCCTGCAGGTAATCGGCCTGCGACGGCAGGATACCGCCCAGGCCGGGACCGCCGCGCATGATGTTGACAAACACGGCCGGGCATTCGGCGCCGATGATGTAGCTGATGCCTTCACTCATCAGGCTGATCCCGGGACTCGAGGAGGTGGTAAAGACCCGTTCGCCGCATCCGGCCGCGCCAAAGATCATGTAGGAAACCGCAACTTCGCTTTCCCCCTGCAGAAAGTGCCCCCCCACCTCGGGCATGCGCCGCGACAGGTACTCGGCGACCTCGGACTGCGGTGTAATGGGATAGGCAAAATAGTTCAGGGCACCGGCCCGAATGGCGGCCTCGCCAATGGCCTCATTGCCTTTCATCAATACTTTGCTCATAGATTCCTCCGTTCAGCTGCTCTCTTGCGTGCCCTCGGTTTCGCTGATGCAGATGGCCACGTCCGGGCACATGGTGCAGCAGATGGCACAGTAAATACAGTCTTCGGGCCGGGCCTGATAGGCCGGGAAGTATCCTTTGGCATTGACCTGGTCTGAAATCTCCAGAACATTTTTCGGGCACACGGCTACGCACAGCCCGCACCCCTTGCATCGGTCTGGGTCGATGTGGTGCTGATATGTCATGGTTTCAACTCCTTTTGGTGTAAAAATCAAGCGGCCCCGCCAGGTACCGTCAACGGTTCAGGCTTGCGCCAGGGCGGCACCAACTGCCGATATATGGGAAGCACCGGGCAGGAAAATTGGTGGGGCCTGGCCGCCTCGAGCAGGCTGGCGGGAACCGTGATGAACTCCAGCGGCCGTCCCATACGCTGTGAAAGAGAACGGGCAAATTCATGGCCGGCCAGCACGTGCTCCAATACGGTGTCTTCCAACAGATTGGCATTGCCGATGATGCCGGTAACCGCCAGTTTCGCTGCCTTTTCGATTTTGCGGCAGCGTTCCAGACAGGCTTCCGGTGTGCTGGAATACGGCCGCAGCGGATTGACCACCAGCAGCATGCGGACACTGTCGTGCGGCAAGGCGTCTGCCAGGGCCGCCAGGACCGTTACGCCGGCATCCCCTCCGCCGGCATCGAGGAGCGTCAGTCGGGAGGGGTCGCGCATCAGCCCGGTTACCCGCGGATTGAAAATGGGCAGATCGGCCTGCAGGTATTGGGGATCGGGCATCACCAGCTCGATCCCCAGGGCGGCGAGCAGGCGGCGGGCTTCCCGGGTGCGAAAGTACGGGTTCACCAGATCCAGGTCGGCCACGCTGACTTTACGTCCGGCAGCTTTCTGATGGACGGCCAGGTTGATGGCCACTTCGGTTTTTCCATTGCCGAAATCGCCGGCAATGATCACCAGGCCCTTGAGCAATATCGACATGCGGATTACAATCCCCCCCAAACACCCCAACCACAAAACAATGAACCTATTCTTTTATTTTCAGCATCCGGTGTTGTCAAGGAGATTTGAAGTCAGGCCCTGAATGGGATGGCGGCGATGCGGGGTCCATTTTGCGCCGGAACACGACCGGGGCATGGAAATACCGGCCGACAAGCGTAAAATGTTTTGATTTTTACCGCCGACTTCGGTTATCCTCGGAGCAGTTTCGGCACATAAACCACCGTCATGGGACAGGTGCAGCATGACAGCCATCGGGGTCGGTCTGGAAAATTTTATCGCCAGTCCGCCGTCATCCATACGCGCCAAACGCCTGGGCCTTTTGTGCAACCCGGCCTCTGTAGACAGCCGCCTGCGGCACGCCCGCGACTTGCTGGCACAGCGCCTTCCCGGACAGCTGAAGGCCCTGTTTTCCCCTCAGCACGGCTTTTACGCCGAAAAACAGGACAACATGGTGGAATCCGGCCACCTGTCAGATGAACATCTCGGCATCCCGGTATTCAGCCTTTACGGCCGGGTGCGGCGGCCCACGGAGGCGATGTTCGACCTGATCGACACGCTGATTGTCGATCTGCAGGATGTCGGCACGCGCGTCTACACGTTCATCTACACCATGGCCTACTGCATGCAGGCAGCGAAACGACTCGGCAAGAGCGTTCTGGTACTCGACCGCCCCAACCCCATCGGCGGCCATCGTGTGGAGGGCAACCTGTTGCACGACGACCTGACGTCTTTCGTGGGGCTCTATCCCATCCCCATGCGCCACGGTCTGACAATCGGCGAACTGGCCGGACTTTTCAATGCGCATTACGGCATCAACTGCCGTCTGGAAGTCATTCCCATGAAGGGCTGGCGGCGGCGCATGTTTTTTCAAGACACCGGCAGAATATGGGTCGCCCCGTCACCGAACCTGCCGACACCGGCCAGCGCGATGGTCTATCCGGGCCAGGTGCTGTGGGAAGGTACCAACGTATCCGAAGGCCGCGGCACCTGCCAGCCCTTCGAGCTGTTCGGCGCCCCTTTCATCGACCCGCGGCGTCTGCGGTCATCGCTGGCCGGGGCAAGTTCGGACGGTTTTAGGCTGCGTGAACACGTTTTCGAGCCGACATTCAACAAATGGCGCGGCCGCCGCTGCAACGGTTTTCAGCTGCACGTCACCGACCCCGGCCGTTACAACCCCTATTTCAGCACACTCGAGATCCTCAAGGCCGTCTACGCCTGTTGGCCGGAGCAGTTCCGGTGGAAACCGCCGCCCTATGAATACGAGCATGTAAAAGCGCCCTTCGACCTGATCAGCGGCGACCGCCAAATCCGCCGCTGCATCGAAGAAAACGCGAGTCTGGACGACCTGAGGGCCGCCTGGCAGCCTGAATTGAAAAAATTTCTCGACCTCGGCCGCCGCTTCTACCTTTACGAAAGATGACAGACGCGTAGAAATCCGTTGTCGAGCGGATTTCAAGACGTTTCGGTCAAAGCGCCATACAGCGTTGCGCGTTAACCACCCCAAGCCGTTCGGGGAGCAAAGCGGCAGCGCTCCCGGGATTTGGCGCAACGTTGCACGGCTGCCGGACAGGCTTGCGCAAGCGAAAAATCCGGACTTTTTGCGAAATCATCAAAAAGCCGAACCCAACCACCGGGCATATGGAATCCGGAGCGATACATTGAGCCGCAAAATCAACTGGGTACGCCGCAAATTCAAAACGAACAAGGTCTGGCTGGCGACGGACGACCAGGGTCGTCCCCTGACACGCGGCAACCGGCAGTTGATCAAATACCAGCTCACACAGGATCACGAATACTGGGTCAATCCCGCAAATATCCGGCCTCTGGAGGCAGCGGCAGCGGCAGCGGGCAAATCGTCCGCAACTTCAAGGGCCCGGCGGGCCACACAGCGCCCTGCCGAAAACATACCGCCCAACGCCATTTGCATTTACACAGACGGCGCGTCTTCCGGCAATCCGGGCCCCGCGGGCATCGGTGTCGTGCTGCGCTACCAGGACCGCGTCCGGGAAATCTCCCGCTACATCGGCCATGCCACCAACAACATCGCCGAGCTGGAAGCCATTCGGCAGGCCTTGTCCGCTGTACAGCGCAAAGATCTTCCGGTGAGGCTTTTCACCGACAGCAGCTACGCTCACGGACTGCTGAGTCTCGGCTGGAAGGCCCGCCGCAACCAGGAGCTCGTACAGGAGATTAAAAACCAGATGCGGGATTTCAGGGACCTGCGGCTGATCAAGGTCAAAGGCCACGCCGGCATCGACGACAACGAGCGCGCGGATCAGCTGGCCACCTCTGCCATTCGCCGGCGACAGTAAAAGCGCCTATGCCAACTGAAAAAGCCCCGCTTGGAATAAGCTGGGGCTCTTTTCTCCAGGCCCGTTGGCCCACGGGCGCGTATACTTTATATCTGACGCATCCGGCTCCGCCGGCGTCGGCGAAGATTTATTTCCGGATCAAATAAACTTTTGGGCTATAACAAGCAGATACGGTTAGGCTTTTTCGGCCTTCAGGGTTTCGATTTCTTTTTTCAGGTCGTCGATTTCCTGTTTATATTTTTCGCTGTCATCTGTGTCAACAGGGTTTGCCGCGGGTGCTTCGTCCTTTTTCCAGGTGTCTTTAAGTTCGTCAAAACCCAGATAAAGGGCCAGGCCGCCGCCGAGCAGCAGCATAATGGGAACCACGCCGGCCAGAACCTGCAAGAACTCGCTGAACCACACCGAAACACCGATCAAACCCAGAACTGCTGCCACCGCACCACCAATTAACGTTTTCATAAAAAATCATCCTCCTTTAACTATTAACGCGTTATAATCCTTAAGGAAATGTAGATTCACACCTAAACGCGATCAGAACCGGACGGGCGGAAGCCGCCCCTTTGCACCACATCAGTCGTACACCGCCGGCAGACATCCCCCCGGCGCCCGATTTCGGTACCCGACTCAAAATCCAAACCTCGAAGTGCCCTCTGGTGCTGCGGTCTGATTTCTCGTCTTCCCCAAATTGGAACGTCGTCAGAACGTCTTACAAGGGTCTTTTACGCGGCCGGTCAACCTTACCAGAGCAGAATTTTATTTTTTGAGGCAATACCACATCATCTGGCGCAACGCAAGCTAAAAAATCGGGATTAACCGCACCCCGGCTATCTTGTCCGGATGCCACGAAAATGTCCGCAGGCGCCAATTCCCATGGGTTGTTTCGCAGGCCGCGGCGCGGCTCAGAAAACCTTTCTGCCCCGGCGCTTTTGCTCCCAACTGCAGAGGGTATGGCCGCCGGCGGCCTTCGACTTTCAGGTTGCAATTGCCGATGGGGTCTGTTAGCCTCTGTCGCGTTTTCCAGGCATGCGCCAACACACCTTTTCCTGCAATCTGGCACCCGATACCGGTGGGTCCGACGCCGCTTTTGCCATGACAGAAAAACTCCTGAAATCGTTTAAGCACCGGCTGCGGCGTCTTACGCTGAGGCTTCTCAAAGGCAAACGCTATTACTTTTCCTGCCGCCTGCCGGAGCGCACCGGCTTTCTGACCTCCTGGCTGCTGCGCCTTTTTTACTCCGGCATCACTCTAGAGGAAAAGCAGATCCGCATCGTCAAGGCGCTGCCGGAAGATGCCATCATCGTCTATACCACCAAGTTCAAAAGCTACTTCGAATTTTTTTTCTGCCACAGCCGTTTTCCGCAAAAAGGCCTGCCCGGCCCTGAAATCGGCCTCAATCTCCGCTTCATCATGCTGCAGCCGGTGTCGCGACTGCTGCGCATTATCCTGTCGCAGGGCTATTATTTCCTGAGACATTTCAAACTGCCGCATCCTTATGCCTCCGGATACATCCGCGAGGCGCTGCTCAGCAACCGCGCCGCGTTTTTTGCACTGGGTGAAAAAGGGGGCATCTACCGGCGTTTTGTCAAATCCCAGCAGGATCCGGCCGAATACCTGGTTCGGCTGCAGGCGGCCGTGCAGCGCCCGGTTTACCTGGTGCCGCTGCTGATGTTTTTCACCAACAAGCCGCCACGGTCGCGCATGAATCTGCTGGATGCCATTTTCGGCAGCAGCCTGAGGCCCGGAAAACTCAGGCGCGTGGCCATCATGTTTAAAAATCCGGGCCGCGTCTTTGTCGAAATCGCCGAACCGCTGAACATCCAGGCATTCCTTGCCTCGGAAGCCGGCCAGGAGAAGAGCACCGCCGATATCGCCCAGGCACTGAGAAACCGGGTGCTGAGGCGTCTCAACCGCCACCGCCGCAGCATTACCGGGCCGGTGCTCAAATCGGGGTGGGAACGTAAGGAACGTATCCTGACCAGCCGACCGCTGGCGGATTTTATCGCCCAGCATGCTGAAAACCGCCAGACCCCCATCGAGAAAGTACGCAAGAAAGCGGCCGCCTATGTGGACGAAATCGCCGCCCGCTACAACCCGGCTTTCATCGATGTGGCGGCCAATGCCGTGGGCTGGATCATCAACCTGATGTTCGAGGGCGTCAGCGTCAACATCGAGGGCCTCGACCGTGTCAAAGCCGCCTCCCAGCATGGACCGCTGGTTCTGATCCCCTGCCACAAGAGCCACATCGATTACCTGATCCTCTCCTATGTTTTTCACAACCACAACATGCCCTGCCCGCATATCGCCGCCGGCAAGAATCTCTCTTTCTGGCCTATGGGGCCCATTTTCCGTGCCGGCGGCGCCTTTTTCATCCGCAGGTCTTTCCGGGGCGCCGTCTTATACTCACGGGTGTTCGCCGCCTACATGCACAGCCTGCTGGAAGAGGGCTTCAACATCGAATTTTTTATCGAAGGCGGCCGCAGCCGCACCGGCAAGCTCATTTTGCCCAAACTCGGACTGCTTTCCATCTTGATCAACGCCTATAAAAACGGCGCCTGCGAAGACATGATCTTTGCCCCCATCTTCGTGGGCTACGACCGCGTGCTGGAAGAAAGCGCCTACCTTCGCGAACTGGAGGGCGGGAAAAAAGAACCCGAAAGCATGCGCCAGGTCATCAAGGCCCGTAAGGTCCTGAAAAAACGCTACGGCCGGATCTATATCCGCTTTCACCAGCCCGTCAGCCTGCAGTCTATTCTGGCGCAAAGCAGCAAGCCCTTCGACCAGATGAGCACCAAGGAGCAAAATGCCCTGGTGCGCAACATCGGCTACCGGGTCATCAATGCCATCAACAACGTGACCGTGGTCACGGCCCATGCCCTGGTGGCCGCCGCCATGCTGAACATGCCGCGTCCCCATTTCAGCCGCAGCAGCCTGATGGAAGACCTGGCAACCTACTTGAGATATCTCAAGGCGCGTGGCGCTTCACTGGCGGATACGCTGCGTATGGACCCCGAGCGCGCCGCGCAAAGCGTCATCGATGCCTACATCCAGCGAAAATTCATCGAATGCGCTGTGGACAACGCCAAACCGCCACCGGACGACAGCGCCTACCGGATTGTCGAAAACAAGCGCGCTCTCCTGGAGTACTATAAAAACAATTGTGTGGCCTTGTTCATACCCGCGGCGTTCACGGCGCTGGCAATTCTCGAAAAAGAGGCCTTCCACTTCGCGTCGTCCGATCTGCACGCCGGGTACACGTTTCTGGAGGAATTCTTCAAAAACGATTTCGCCTATGATGTGGAAAAGACACCCGAACAGTTCGTGCGCAAGACACTCAAAGCTTTCATCGACGACAGTATCCTGGCACCCCACCCGGCACTGCCGGATACCTACAGCCTGAGCTCTGCCGGCCTGCGCAAGCTGCGCCTGCTGGCCGGCTTCCTGAAAACCTATTTCGAAGCCTACTGGGTTGCTCTGGGTGCCATCAGCCGCAGGAAAACCAAACATGCATCGGGAGGGATCAATATCAAGAAAATCCAGGCGCGCGGAAACCAGTTATACAAACGCGGCGAGATCCAGCGGCCGGAAGCTTTATCCAAGATCTATTTTGAAAACGCCGCCAGCTACTTCCACGCCCACGGCATCACCAGCTCAAACGATGCGGAAAAAATCGCCTATTACAACCAGAAAATTCAACGCTACCTGCAGCTTTTATCCTGATACGAAAGGTGCCGGAAGTACCCGATGAAAGCGCTCATTTTAGCCGCCGGCTTCGGAAAGCGCCTTCAGCCGTACACGCGGCATGTTCCCAAACCGCTGTTTACCGTCGCCGGCCGCACACTGCTGGAGATCACCATCCAACAACTGGAAAAGGCCGGCTGCACGGCGGTCATGGTCAACACCCATCACCTGTCCGGCCAGATCGAAGCCTTCATCCGCCGGCGGCGGTTCGGCATTCCGGTGCAAACCCGGCGGGAACCGGCGATCCTGGGAACAGGCGGCGCCATTAAAAACGCCGCTGACTTTTTCGGGGCGCGCCCCTTCATGGTAATCAACGCCGACATCCTGACCGATATCGATCTGAGCCGTGTTTACCGCTTCCACCTGCAGCACCGCCAACCGGTTACGCTGGTGATGCACGACTGCCCGGCCTTCAACCGGGTGCTGGTCCGCAACCGGCGGCACGTGGTGGATTTCTGCAGCCAACCTGTGCTGCAGCACGACCCGGCGCTGGCCTACCTGGCCTTTACCGGCATTCAGGTGCTCGATCCCCAAGTGCTCGACTGGATCCCCGCCGGGCGGTTTTCCAGCAGCATCGACGCTTACCGCCGGTTGCTTGCAGCCGGAC
The DNA here is from genome assembly GCA_026984935.1 of Desulfobacterales bacterium. Lineage (GTDB taxonomy): Bacteria > Desulfobacterota > Desulfobacteria > Desulfobacterales > JALSRD01 > JALSRD01. The sequence continues at coordinate 2,129 of JALSRD010000101.1, read as the reverse complement.
GGCGGATCCGCGCTTACATGGTAGAAAACCCACGCTGGACGGACATCGGCACCCCCGCAAGGTATCGCCGGGCGGTTTATGAGGCCCTGGTGCCAAAAGCCTTTAAAAAGGCTTTTGGGTATCTTCCGCAGACCCCCGTGCGGCGCATAATGCTCTCTGGAGACGGGTCGGACCGGCGCTGGTACCGCCTGGCATCCGCCAATCACAGTCTGATATGCGTCGATCACGGCATCTGCGCCCAGCAACGTCCGTCGGAAGCCGCCGCCTTCGTAAAAATCGGCACCCATCTGCACCGTCGCGGCATCGCGGTCCCCCGCATCTATGCCGCCGACACCTTTGCCGGTCAGGTGCTGTGCGAGGATCTAGGCGACACGCACCTGCAGCAGGTGGTCCGGCAGTGTGCCAGTGCGCGGACGGTGGCTGCCATCTACCGCCGCATCGTCGACCAGGCCATCGACCTCAACCTCAACGGGGCCCGGGGCTTCGATCCGGCCTGGGCCTTTCAGGGTCCGGCATACGATCGTGCCCTGATCCTGGAACGGGAATGCCGCTACTTCACCGAGGCCTTTTTAAATGCCTGGATGGGATGGTCGGTGGATTTTGAAAGCCTGCGGCGTGAATTCGAAGCCCTGGCCGACGGTGCACTGGAATTTGCGCACACCGGATTCATGCACCGGGACATGCAGTCGCGCAACATCATGCACCGCAACGGGAACTATTTTTTCATCGACTTTCAGGCCGGCCGCCTGGGGCCGCTGCAGTACGACCTGGCATCGCTGCTCATCGATCCCTACGTAGACCTGTCGCCCGGCCTGCAGCAGGCGCTGCTCTCCCATGCCGTCCGCCGCCTGGAGGAGGTGGCAGGCATCGATCCCGTGCGCTTCGGTCAAAGCTACACCTTTTGTGCACTGGCCAGGAATCTGCAGATGCTGGGCGCTTTCGCCTTTTTGAGCCGCGTAAAGGGCAAAACCGGCTTTGCACGCCACATCCCGGCGGCCGTAAAGGGCCTGCAACAGCGCCTGGGTGCACTGGCGCCCAATCCACTGCCCCGGCTGGCCAAGCTCGTCAACCGCATAGCTTTATAAAAACCCTGCAGCCAACGGAGGTGCAAAATGAAAAAAATACGCCTGATGATCAGCGGCATACCGGGCAGCATGGCCGCTACCGTGGCCCGTCATGCCCTTTCCGACGAGCGTTTCGAGGTCCTGCCGATGGTCCTGACAGGCCCGGAGATCTCCGCCGCCACCCACGATATCGACGGCGTGACGTTCGAACTGGTGCGGCCGAACCACCGCGGGGAGGCTGTCGCAAAAATCAAGCAAAAGTTCGGGCCGGTGCTGGTCGTCGACTTCACCCACCCCTCGGCCGTCAATGACAACGCGGCCTTTTTCTGCGAAAAGGGCCTGCCCTTCGTGATGGGCACCACCGGCGGCGACCGGCGCAAACTGAACGACACCGTTGCCGCCTCTGCGGTGCCGGCCGTCATTGCGCCCAACATGGCCAAGCAGATCGTGGGTTTCCAGGCCATGATGGCCTTTGCCGCCGACAACTTTCCCGGCCTTTTCAAGGGCTATACGCTCGAAATCCGGGAAAGCCACCAACAGGGAAAGGCCGATACCAGCGGAACGGCCAAGGCCATGGTCACCTACTTCAACCGCCTGGGTCTCGATTTCGCCGTATCCCAGATTCAGAAGGAAAGGGATCCTGAAAGGCAGCGAAACATCTGGGGCGTGCCGGCGGAGCACCTGGCAGGGCACGGCTGGCATACCTACCGCCTGCGCTCGGCGGATGGCAGCGTGCTGTTCGAGTTCCGGCACAATGTCAACGGCCGTGACATCTATGCCGACGGCACGCTGGATGCCGCGGCCTTTCTGGCGGCCAAAGCCGCGGCCGGCATCCGGGGCCGAGTGTACAGCATGATCGATGTGCTGAAGGGTTGACGCCGCCTGGCCGGCAGCCGGCTCCAAAACCGTTGCAGATTCCCCGCAGCTAGCGCCGGGCGCCAACGATCATTTCGCCGATCTTTTCCGCAGAACGGCCGAAAAGCTCGTCGATGGGCACCTGGTCGAGGTAGTGGTCGTTCCAGGGCACGCTGTTTTCCTGAACAATGTCCTTGATGCGGGCGTACT
>JALSRD010000100.1 GCA_026984935.1 Desulfobacterales bacterium | reverse complement strand
GGGGAGGTGCCCAGATCCACACGGTCTTTAGCGAATAACGTTTTCATAGGTGATTCTCCTATCCGCCCTACCTTAATTTATCAAGAGGTAGGTGTCTCACCTTTCATTGGCACAGAGGGGTGCCTCAATGCTCATTTCCGGCATAAATCCACATGGGCACCGTTTCCCCCGCCCGTTCAAAGCCCAGGAATCGATAAAATTCGACCGCGTTGGCATCGGCGGTCAGCATCTGCTGATGAAAAGAGGCGTACTTCTGTTGTAAAAGCTTCATCATGGCACGCCCGATCCCCTTTCCCCGGTGGTCCGGGTGAACCAGCAGGTGGGGATAGTAGACAACCAGGCTGCCGTCGGAAATGGCATTGCCGATACCGACAAGTTCGCCGGAGATCCTGGCGGTAACCAGTGCATCCGAATTTTTCAGGGCCAGCATCAGTTCCCTGGGCTTTTCCGCCGATGACCAGCCGTTCGCCCTGTAAAGTGTAATCACTTCGGCAATTTCGATATCGTCTTCCAGACTGATTTCAAAATTCATATTTATCGTTTCCCAATCACATTTTATCTAAATTCCATCGGGAGAGATGGATGGGCCGGCGCTCCTGATTTCTGGATCTCTCCACTTCACGGGTTTGCCGTCGCCGGAATGTTTTCAGCTCTTTTCAGTGCTATGCGGACGTTTCTTCGAAATAGGCGATAGGGGATGCCGGTGTTAAGGTGCTCAAATCGGTCTTTATATTGTCTTTCTGAGTAGTTGGCCAAATTCGGCAGATAGAAACTACCTCCCCAGTTGCTGATTTTCTGCTGAAAGTGATCGGCCATTTTTGTGACCAATGGATTTTCAAGGTGTTTCCTGTTCCAGGGGCAGGCATCTTGGCATATCTCGCAGTCCGCGATCCGGTTTTCCATGGCAGCCCGAATTTCCAGGGGAAGATTTTCCTCCGACAGACGGTTGGACATGCATTTTTCTACATTCAGCACGTGGGGCCGCGCCAGTGCGTCAACGGGGCAGGCTTCCTGACATGCCGTGCACTTGCGGCACCGATTAGGCTCCTCTTCGGCGTTATGTTCCAAGACGGCGTCCGTTATAATGCCCCCGAGGGCCAAAAACGTGCCGTATTTTTTTGAAATGAGCAGGGAGTGCTTGCCCTGCCATCCCAGGCCCGCCCTCACCGCGGCCAGCTTCAGCGGCAGAATAGAGCCCCCTCTTTCAGAGCCGTTACAGATTTTGGCATGGTAGCCCTTGCTTTTCAAAAACTCGGCAACCGGTTCAAGCGGTTTGACAACATCGAGAAAAAAACCCGAGAGATACAGCCGGCTGGTCCGGCCGTACCACGGGTTTTCCCATTCTGCCATGGTTACGCCGCCGATATAGATTCCCGCAACAACGATGGATTTCGCGTTCGGCATGGTCAGCTTTGGGTCTCTTCTTTGATTCCGGTTCAGCAAATAACCGGAAAAGCCGGAGGCCTCTGCAAATCCGACAGCATCGATACCTGTGGCGTGAGCAAGATCCTTTATTTTTTCAGTAAGCCATTCTTTTTCCATTTTACCCGGAGACAACTCCTTTTTGTCGTTTAGGGAAATCAATGCCGTTTTTATTGGGACTCGGGCTTACCGGCAAGTGGCGCTGCCATCCAGTTTGTCGGCATTGTACCTCCTGAGTACAATGGTGCGCGGGTAAAGACCGAATTTTTGGTAAAAAGAAAGCACTTTTTCATTCCCATAGAGAACATGAGTGTTAATCGTGTCGACTCCTTTCTGATTTAGATAGCGGAGGGCGTCCATCATGAGTTTCTGCCCGATCCCCAAGCCTCGATACGCTTCGTCTACAAACATCGAAAAAATATCACCCGTTTTGTCGGCAAGGATGCGGGTGATACAAAAACCTACGTGGTGTGCACCGTCTTTGGTTTGCGCTACAGCAATATGTAGCCCGCCCCTGCGGCTGCATGCCAGTAATCCATTTTCTGTTTCGTCGATTTTTTCAAGAGAAAAATCCGAGGCAAAGTGTTCGGTGAGTTTTGCATGGTGCCTGAATAAACCCTCACGCAAAGGGCGAATAACATCAAGTAACTCGTCGGAGCCAGAAATAATTTCCAAGATATTTCCCATGTTGCCATCAAAAAAGCCCATCGTTGTCGATATTTTACTTCTAACAAAATATCTTACACTTTCGCAAACAATAAGATTGAAGATTGCTTGCCAACATCATTGGTTCGCCGGCAGCCATGATTGGGCGCCCGGGCCATTCGTTCTTTTAACCACAACATTTGCAGCTTTTGGATGGACGATCCAGGATTTCGATAAATCCGGGTGGATGCTCTCGCGCTTGAGCGATGGCTCTAACAAGGCGTTTGGCGGCTGCCTGCAGCGTGCCACGCGGACACGCCAGGTTGATGCGCATAAAGCCCCGGCCGGCGTCCCCAAAGGCGGGCCCTTCATAGAGCATCAATCTGGCTTGTGTACGAAGGATATAGGACAGCTGCCGATGGTCGAACCCGGATGCATTGAAATCAACCCATGCCAGGAAAGTGCCCTCCGGGGGGATCACTTTGGCCCAGGGAAGCTCCCGGGCCAGCGTCGTTTCCAACAGAAGGTAATTCTCCCGGATGTACTCTAAAACACGGTCCAGCCATTGCGCCCCGTCGCGATAGGCGGCTTGCGCGGCCACCTTTGCCATGATGTTTGTTTTGGTCAGCGCCAGTGCGGAAAGCACTGCGGAGAAGCGATCCCGCAACGCCCTGTCTGCAATCAGGGCATAGGAGAAACGCAGCCCCGGAATATTGAAGGATTTTCCCGGGGACATCAGTTGGATGGCGTTGTTTTTCACCGCTTTCGAGATGCCGAGGACCGGATGATAACGGTGCCCGGGAAAAACCAGATCGGCATGAATGTCGTCGGAAATCAGAAGCACCTCGTATTTTTCGCAGAGGCCCCCCAGCAGCGATAGTTCTTCTTGCGTCCATACCCGTCCGACCGGGTTGTGGGGGTTGCAGAGAAACATCAGCCGGGGCTTTTTTTCGCGAAACAACTTTTCGAGAGAATTAAGATCCATTGTATAGCGCAGGGACACAGCCTCGTAATGTAGTGGGTTTATCAGCAGCCGGCGCGTATTTTCGGTGACCACGCCAAAAAAGGGTGGATACACGGGCGGCTGGATCACAATGCGGTCCCCTCTTTCGGTAAACGCCAGAATGGAAATCGCCAGACCGTTTACCACTCCCGGTGTAAATACGATCCAGTCTGTGCGGATTTCAAAGTCGTGCCGCTGGTCGTGCCAGGCCATGATGGCATCTTTCAGGGCCTGCGACTGGAACTCATAGCCGTATACCGGCATGGCCGTCCGATTGACCAGCGCCTGCGTAACTGCGGCGGGGACGGCAAAATCCATGTCCGCGACAGACAGGGGGAGCAGATTTTCGGCGAGCACCTCTGCGCTGTTCCATTTGGAGCTGTCCGTTTGCCGCCGGTCCAAAACGGTGTCAAAATCGAACTCGTCAAGTTTTTTCATCGATGTTTCCCCCATCGCTATATTTTTGCTCCCTCGCTGCGACCGGCCCGCGTGCACACCACGTTACGCTCAGGCGTTATGTGGGAGTGTTTTCCTGGGCGGCGTCCGTTTCACAGAGCAGCTCGCGGATGCGCTCACATAAAAACATGATGGATTCGATATCCAGGTGCTCGCAGATGGTTTCGTCAAAGAGCAGCTTGGCACCGGCGGCAAATCCCTCGTCGGGCTCCGCGTTCCAGAACTTGAGCAATACCGGTATCTTCGGCATCGGCTGGAAGCGCAAAACGGCATCGGCGCTGCCGTCTGCATCGGTCAGGTCCTGTGCCCCCAGCGCCACCGCGGCCTTGCGCAGGGCTTCGGCACGGCCGTTGAAGCGCTCCACCAGGGGCTGTTCGACGTGCCGCTGCATGCTCGTGATCTTGGAAATCGTGTTGGGAATCTGCTCCAGCGCCCTCCACGTGCCGGAGGGCGATGCACTGCCCCCCTGGGCCATGTGGTTGAAGATAAAGACCTGCTCCCAGCGGTTGAGCGTAAAATCCTCTTCCGGCTGGATCTGGCCGTCGTGAATGCGGATGTGGCCGGTAAAGTAGGGTAGCCGCAGCACCGGGCCGTGGTCGCCGGGGACCACTTCACCGCCCAGACGTGCGGCCAGATCTTCGATTTTCATGGAAGCCGCCCGCTGGCGCGCCCAGACCAGGGCATCGGCGGCCAGGTCCCGCTTGGTCCACTTGCCGGCGGCGTGCTGCCGGTCCAGCTCCTGCTGTACCCGCGCCTGCAGGGTTTTATCGATGTGGGGGCAGGTTTCCAGCGGCACTTTTTCAGAAACCACCATGCTGGCAAAGGCCAGGCAGGTGGGATAGCCGCAATCGCCACAGTTGGTCTTGGGCAGTATTTTCTGGTAGAGGTCGACAACGGAATAGGGCATGTGCGTTTTCCTTGGCTGCAGGTTCAGTCGCTGCTGGTGTCAAGCACCGCCTGGCGCGCCGCCCGGGGTGAAAACCCCCTGGCGGCCAGAAAGCGGTAAAGCTTTTCCTTTCGGCGCCGGGGGTCTTGATCCGGCCTGAGCTGGCGCAGTTTCTTCTGTGCCGCGCTGCGCGCGGCGGCATTCTGGGCCGCTTCACCGGCGTAAGGCGCCAGCACGCTTGCGATCAACCGGGTATCGAAGCCGCGGCGCTGCAGCCCCTGGCGCACGGATCGCGGTCCGAACCCCTTGCGGGCACGGCTGCGGGCGAAGAGTTCGGCGGCCCGGCGGTCGTCGATGTATCCCAGCCGTACGCACTCGTCAAGGGCCGCCCGTACGCTGCCGGCGTCGAAGCCGCGCTGCAGCAGTTTGCGTTTCAGTTCGCGGCGGCCGTGTTCGCGCACGGCGAGCAGCCGCACGGCGCGCTCCAGGGCCTGGCGGGCGGCGGCGCGCCGCATGGGATCGTCTGGCAGGGTCATTGTTTGCGCCTCACAGGCAGAAACGGGATACTGTGCTTTTTAATATACCGCAGTCGGCCCCTTTCTGGCAAGCGCCGGCGCAGGGATGGGCCCAAAACAGCTGGTGCAAGCTGTAAGTTCTCAAAAAATTACGGTCACGCCGCGCCAAGCGCGTTTCGGCTTCGCTCCTGCGTCCAGCCGGGGCGCCATGCGGTCGCCCGGCGGAACTTCAAGAACGTTGCCGCTAAGCTCCTCAAACAGCTTGAAATTTTTGATGCCGGCCGACCGCATGGCTTTTCTCCCCGGATGCACCATGTCGCTTCACCGAAATTCGCTTGACGCGCTTTGGCAACCCGCTGCCGGAGGTTTTTGAGATGATACGTGCAAGCCGCTGAAAGCGTCTTGAAAAATCGGCGGCAAGGTAGTAACGTCGTTTCAACCATGCCGCCAAGGAGAATCACGATATGCAGATGCGCCGCCAAGACAAGCAGATCCTGGAGCGCCGGGAGATGGAGGATATCATCCGGGAGGCGCGTTTCTGCCGGCTGGCCATGAGCGACGGCCAGACGCCTTACGTAGTGCCGCTGTGTTTCGGCTATGAAGATCGTAAGGTGTATTTCCATTCGGCGGCCGCGGGCCGCAAGATCGACCTGCTGCGCAAAAATCCGCGCGTGTGTGTACAGTTCGACATTCAGCAGCAGATTCGTCCGGCGGCAAAGGCCTGTGACTGGGGACTGGGCTTCAAAAGCGTCATCGCTTTCGGGCGCGCGGTTTTCATTGCGGATGCATCCGCCCGGCGGCATGCCCTGAACCTGATCATGTCGCACTATGCCGAAGGGCAGGAGGAGTTTACATTTTCTGCAGCCCTGATGGAACGTACGGCCGTCATCCGGGTGGACATCGAACAGATGAGCGGCAAAAAGTCCTGAAGAATTTCAGCGGACACGGCAGGAATTTCTTTATCCGACATTACCAACTGCAGGAAAGAGAGGTTTATGATGAGCATCAACGTGGTGGAACACATCGACGACAGCGTTTCCGTGCGGCACGTGCTGATCAGCGTGTCCGACAAGACCGGCCTCGAATCTTTTGTACCGCGCCTGCTGGAGACCAACCCGCAGATCCGGTTTCTATCCACGGGCGGCACCTTTGCACGCCTGGCGGAGATTCTGGGACCCGAGCGCAGGGGGTGTCTGACCCAGGTCGCGGACTTTACCGGCCAGCCCGAAACCCAGGGCGGGCTGGTCAAGACCCTGGATTTCAAGATCTACCTGGGGCTTTTGACGGAAACATACAACGACGCCCACCAGCAGGATCTGCAGCGCACGGGCAGTTTCCCCATCGACATGGTGGTGGTCAACCTCTACCCGTTCGCTGACACCATCGCCAAGGCCGGGGTCACGGTGGAGCAGGCCCGCGGCAATATCGATATCGGCGGGCCCTGCATGATCCGCGCGGCAGCCAAGAACTTCATCCGCGTGGCCCCGGTGGTCGACCCCGACGACTATGACAAAATCGCCGATGAACTGCAGCGCAGCGACGGGTGCACCTCGCTTGCACTGCGTTTCGAACTGGCGCGCAAGGCCTTTGCGCATACCGCCGTGTACGACCGCACCATCGCCGACTACCTGGCGGCACAGGCATTTGACGCGGTGAGAGCTTGTTATCACTGATTCTGCAATCCACGAGTAACCGTGCAGCGGCCGCAAAGGCCGGCAGCATATCCCACCAACCTGTGAACGCAAAGGAGTCAGCATGGCCGAAGACCTGAAAAAAATGTACCGCACCATCATGGACGACCACTTCCCGCCCCGCATGGAAATCAGTTTTGTGGATGCAAACGTGCGCCAGACGCTCTTTTACGAAAAGGTCACTTGGCGCGTGGACAACGTGGAAAAAGGGCTGCGCTACGGCGAGAACCCCGGCCAGGAGGCGGCCCTGTATAAACTGGTGAACGGCAACCTGGTGCTGGCAGAGACGCACATGATCCAGCCCGGACGCTACCTGGCATCGGATGTCGAGCTGCTGCAGTCCGGCAAGCACCCGGGCAAGACCAACATTACCGATGCGGACAATGCACTCAACATCCTGCGTTACTTTACAGACCGGCCCACGGCCGTGATCGTCAAGCACAACAACCCCTGCGGCGTGGCGCGCGCCGATTCGTTGGAAGAAGCCTACCTGAAGGCCGACATGGCCGACCGCGTGGCCGCTTTCGGCGGCTGCATCGCCGTGAACCAGCCCGTCGACCGCGCTACCGCCGAGGCCGTTGCGGCCCACTACGCCGAGGTGGTGGTGGCCCCGGATTTCGAGGCCGGCGTCATGGAGATATTCGGCCGCAAGAAAAACCTGCGGGTGGTGCGCATCGCCAACATGGACCGTCTGCAGTCCTTCGTGGGGCAGCGCTGCGTGGAGTTCAAAAGTCTCATCGACGGCGGCGTCATCACCCAGTGGTCTTTCGTGCCGGCCGCACGCTCCAAGGAAGATCTCAAGCTGGCCGAATGCGAATACCAGGGCCGGACCTACCGCATCAATCGCGAACCCAGTGATGCCGAGATCCAGGACATGCTCTTCGGTTGGCTGGTGGAATCCGGCGTGACGTCCAACTCGGTCATCTACGTCAAGGACCAGGTGACCGTGGGCATCGGCACCGGCGAGCAGGACCGTGTGGGCGTGGCCGAGATCGCGCGCGACAAGGCCTACCGCAAACTGGCCGACCGCTACTGTTTCGAGGCCTGGCAGATTCCCTACAACGACCTTAAGGACGCCGCCAAACGCGCGGAAATCGACAGCCGCGTAAAATCGGAAAAGGGTGGCCTGATCGGCGCCGCCATGGTCAGCGATGCTTTCTTTCCCTTCCGGGACGGCGTGGATGTCGGCATCCGGGAAGGTATCCGGGCCGTGATTCAGCCCGGCGGATCGAACAACGACTACCAGTCCATCGAGGCCTGCAACGAGGCCAATGTGACCATGGTGTACACCGGTCAGCGCAGCTTCAAGCATTGATGCGTTGACGCGGCCGGTTTCGGCACGGCCCACACTGCGTGCCGCCGGGTGATAATAAAGTGGATAGAAAACAGGAGGGTCGGGATGGCGGAGTTACTGTGGCAGCCCAGTGAGGCGCAGATTCGCAAAACGAACATGTACCGTTTCATGCAGTTCGTCAACGGGCGTTACAACCTGACATTGGACAGCTATGATCCGCTCTACCAGTGGTCCATTGCGCACATCCCGGAGTTCTGGGACTGCCTGTGGACGTTTGCCGGCGTCATCGCTTCCGCCCCCTACCGCCGCGTGGTCGACGATGTGCACAAAATGCCCGGCGCCAGGTGGTTCGAAGGCGCGCGGCTGAACTTTGCCGAAAACCTGCTGCGCTACCGCGACGACCACACGGCACTGGTTTTCAAAGGTGAGATCCAGGCGCCCGTGCGCATGACCTATGCCGAGCTGTACGACGAGGTGGCGCAGGTGGCCCGTTCGCTGCGTGCGGCCGGCGTGGGACCGGGTGACCGGGTGGTGGGGTTCATGCCCAACATGCCCCAGACCATCGTGGCCATGCTGGCAGCCGTGAGTGCGGGGGCCACCTGGTCATCGTGTTCGCCCGATTTCGGCATCAAGGGTGTCCTGGATCGTTTCGGGCAGATCCGGCCCAAGGTGCTTTTTACGGCCAACGGGTACGCCTACAAGGGGAAAAAAATCGATTCGCTCACGCGCGTGGCCAGCATTTTAAAGCAGCTCCCCTCCATCGAAGAAGTTGTGGTGGTGCCGTACACCGAGGCACACCCTGATTTGCAGGCCGTCCCCAAGGCCGTGGCCTGGGACGATTTCAAATCCGCCGAACACGGTCTTGAGATCGAATTCGAACAGCTTCCCGCCGATCACCCGCTTTACATCATGTACTCGTCGGGCACCACCGGATTGCCCAAGTGCATGGTGCAGGGTGCCGCCGGCATCCTGGTGCACCACCTCAAGGAACTGATGCTGCACACCGACCTTCGCCGCCGGGACACGATTTTCTACTTCACCACCTGCGGCTGGATGATGTGGAACTGGCTGACCAGCGCGTTGGCCACCGGTGCGACTTTGGTGCTGTTTGACGGCAATCCCTTTTACCCCCATCCCGGCGTGCTCTGGGAGCTGGCCCAGAGCGAAACAATCACGGTGTTCGGCACCAGCGCCGGTTACATCGCCGCACTGCAGAATGCCGGTGTGACGCCTGGCAGTACTTACGACCTCAGCGCACTGCGTGCGGTGCTTTCCACGGGGTCGCCCCTTTCGGTGGAGGGGTTCAAATACGTCTACCGCGAGGTGAAGTCGGACCTGCAGCTGGCCTCCATCGCCGGCGGCACCGATCTGAACGGCTGTTTTGCGCTGGGCAATCCCATGGGGCCGGTGTATGCCGGGGAGCTGCAGTGCCGCGGGCTGGCCATGAAAGTCGCGGCTTTTGATGAAAACGGAAAGGCCGTGATCGGCCGCCAGGGAGAGCTGGTGTGCACGGCGCCGTTTCCCTCCATGCCCATCTACTTCTGGGACGATCCCGACGGCGCCAAGTACCATAAGGCCTATTTCGACGTCTATCCCAATGTGTGGCGCCACGGCGACTTTATCGAGGTCACCGAACACGGCGGGGTGATCATGTACGGCCGCTCGGACGCGACTCTCAATCCCGGCGGCGTGCGCATCGGCACGGCCGAGATTTATCGCCAGCTGGAGCCGCTGGAGGAAATCGACGACAGCGTGGTGGTGGGCCAGAACTGGAAAAACGACGTGCGCGTGATCCTGTTCGTCAAGCTGGCGGCAGGCTACGAACTGACCGAAGCCTTAAAAAACAAGATCCGCCAGATCATCCGCACCAACGCATCGCCGCGGCACGTTCCGGCCAAGATCCTGAGCGTACCGGACATCCCGTACACGCTGAACATGAAGAAGGTTGAACTGGCGGTCAAAAAAGTCATCGAGGGCCAGCCGGTGCTGAACAAGGACGCCCTGAGCAACCCCGAAGCATTGGCGTATTACGCACACCTTCCCGAGCTTCAAGAAGATTGACCTGCCAGTGGCGGCGAGTCTGGCGCATGGGTGAGCCGGTCACCATATGGTGATGATGCTGCGACCAGGAAGCTTTGAATGTGCGCCGGCGGGGCTGGCTTCAGTACGTGGCCGTGATCAGCAGACCGATGAGTGCCAGGAGCGAACAGGCGGCCAGAATGGCGCTGGACATTTTAACCATCCACGTGGGGATCGAATCGATGTCCAGATGCTCCATGCGTACATGTAAATGACAGTAACGCCAAGCCGCATTCAAAGATGCCATCACACTGAACAGAATCAGGGTCGTCGTGATGGTCAAAAGTATCCATAGCGGCATGGTACCCTTCAGGAATTTGGCTATGCCCAGCCCTGCGGCAAATGCCGCCAGACCTGTTCGGAGCCAAGCCTGGTAAGTCCTCTCGTTGGCCAGCACCGTCCGATCCAATGCCAGTGTGTTTCTGTCCGTGTCATGAAATTCGGATTTCATCTCATCAGATCCAGGCACATCTAGTTCACTGCAGCAAGACCCCGGGGGCCGGTCCTTCCCGGAAAGCTCCCAGCGCCCCCTTATTTTCGCCCATCTATTTGGAAGCTGTGCGCTGACACCGGTTTCTTTGTTTGTATCCAACGTTTAGCAGATGTTTCCCACTGCATTCCTGATGCCGTGGATGACAAGCGCAAACGGGTCTGATTGGATGGCGATTTCGTGCTTGACGAAACGTTTCCTGAGATTGTTGATACTATGAAGGGCGGCTGGAGGTGTCAACGAAAATAAGACCGGCGCGGCCTAAAAAGGACAGACCCGTAAAAAGCCGGTTTCGAGCGAATTTCGAGACATCTCGGGAAAAGCGCCGTGCATTTCCTGCTTCCGGCATTTCGTAAGGTTTGGGAATCCAAACAGACTAAGCTATAAAAAAACAGTAGGGAAAAGAAATCTCTCTGCTTCTTGGGGTACGTTGGGATGGGTGACCAGAAACTGCGGGGACCTGGTTTTGAAATTCAAGCGATACATAACACTCTTGATGGTTTTTTCGGGGATCATGGGCCTGTCGATGGTCTCCGGGCATGCCGCAGCCCGGCAGCCCGGGCCCATGGATACCCTGTCCAAAAACCTCGATGCCGTGATGGCCGTTCTCGAGGACGCGCGTTTTAAAGATGTTGCCGATAAGAATCTTCAGCGCCAAAAGATTATCACGGCTGCTGAAAGTGTTTTTGATTTTGTGGAAATCACAAAACGCGCACTGGCACGCAACTGGAAGCTGTTCACCCCCCATGAGCGTGAAGTTTTTGCCGGGCTGTTCGCCGTTTTGCTGAAAGAGGTTTACGGCAGCAAAATTCAGAGCAGCTATAACGGGCAACGGGTTGTCCTCATCGGACAGGAGATGGTCACGGCCAGACGGGCCCTGGTCAAAACGAAGCTCGTCAGCCGCAACGGCGACCTGCCAGTCGTTTACAGCATGCGATGGCACAACCGGGCCTGGAAAGTTTATGACGTCAGAATCCAGGGGGTGAGCCTGGTGCAGAACTACCGCTCCCAGTTTAACAGCTACCTTTTGAATAGAAAGCCGGTCGACTTGATCGCCCAGTTGCGCAAAAAAGTGGTGCAGTACGGTGGTGGCCGATAAGGGAGGTGCCTGATGATGAAGCATGCAACGATTCTGTCTGGTGTTCTGGCGCTACTGGTGGCCGCATCCGGCTGTGCCCATCGTTCCGATGCTGTAAAATCGGCCGACAATCTGAACTCTGGCGGCAAGGCGGCCATTGACCCCTACATATCCCTGCGGGACGCCTATATCCAATTCCGCCGCAAACAAATCCACGAATAGCGCTTGCGCTTCAGGCATACGGCGGGTGACTTGAGCGCAAGAACCATTGTGACAACAGTCAAGATCAAGGAGGTACGATTATGAAAATATACGCAAAGTTCACACAACGCCTGCTGCCGGTGGCGCTGCCGTTGCTGCTGCTGGCACTTACCGGATGCAATAAGCAGTCCATGAAGACGGCTGCGGCGAGCGATGCGCAGCAGCCCACACGCATGGCCAAACAAGACTCCGGCAAGATCGTCTATTGGGTGCTGCCCGGCCCGCGCCGGCTGGATGCCGCGGTTTTCGGCACCCCGGGCCATCCGAAGATGTTGTTCAAGGATAAACTCAAAGCCGCCCAACAGGCGGTGGCCGCCCACAAGATGCCCCCCTCGGTGCCGGGGCTCTTAAAGCATCTGCCGATTCTGGTGGGCGTACCCCTCAAAGCCAGGGTGCCTGACGCCAACGGCAACTGGTGGTTCCGGCATCCCAACCCGTTCAGCGACAAGGCGCGCATCGTCAAAGGCGATTTTACGGCCGCTTACTGGGACGTAGTGAAAAAAGACCCCCCGGGACCGCCGGGAAAAACGCCGGACCACGCCCGCATGGTGGCACATTTCACGGACCCTGCGGGAAACACTTATAAAGTGGTGCTCAAGCATGTGGTCAAGCCGCCTTTCCCCGGCTATGAAACGGCCGGCGGTGTCATGATCGACGACTATCACCACGGCAATACGGGCACCGGCAGCCCGCTGATGCCGAAAGTCAGAACCTACGCCGCCTTCTGGGGTGTGGGTGATGTCTACATCAACGGCAAGCTGGCCGAGCCGCACCGCGTGATGCACATGATGACCACCGAAATCGTGCGCGACCGCAACTACCACTTGGCATTGGACAGTGAAATGCCGCTGCCGTCCGGCCGCTGGCACATCAAGGGCCAGTCCCATCACACGCACCTGGTGGTGCTGCCGATAACACCGACAAAACAGGGGCCGGTGTTCAAGCCGCTAAAAACGGCTTTTATGCTGCCCAACGGCATGCCCCAGCCCTTCATCCACGTGATGTTCGAGCAGGATGAAATATCGTAACTGCACCATTTCCCGGGGTGTCCTTTTTTTAGGGCACCCCGGCGCGCATAGAGGAGGAGTCGAGATGACGACAAAACAATATGGTTGCATGGGCGTGGTTCTGGCGGCCCTGTTCATGTTCGCCTGCGTCAACGGGGTGTGGCTATCGGCAGCCCGCGCCGCGGAAAACGGGCAAATCGATATCCGCGGCAGCGAGTTTCGCATGCAACCCGACAGTGTGACCGTTCAGGCCGGCCAGCCCGTGGTGATCGTTTTTCATAATGATGGGGTTTTGTCGCATAACCTGGTCATCGACGCACTGGGGTTGAAGACCAAGACGATTCATACCGGCGCTACGACACGCTTAAGCTTTACACCCCAAAAGAGCGGCCGATATGTTTTCCGTTGCAGCGTGCCCGGTCACACCGAGGCCGGTATGCGCGGTGTTCTGGTGGTTCGTTGAGACAAACCGGCCGGTGCATGCAGGAAATCGCGTTGGGGTGCCGGAGATCCCCGTGTCCGGCGGCAGAGCCGCGCCGGTCGGCCCCTGGCACGTGCGACCTGCCCGTTGCCGAAGGTTTCGCGCCCAAGGACACCGGAAAAAGGGCAAAGGCAGCGAGCAATTTTCCAGGTGGGCATTACTGAAGGGTTGCGAATGCGCGGCAATCCTCGGCCGTCCAGCCGACGCGTACATGCTCGCCCACCACCAGGCGCCGGTTATTGGCGGCATTCGGCACTTTGACGATGAATTGTTCATTGCCGCCGACGGTCATACGGCAGCGGATATGATCGCCGAGATAGATCAGTTCGTGAACGTGGCCTTCGATGGTATGTGCCGCCCCGGTTTCATCCGGGTTGATGACGACCCGTTCAGGCCGGATCGACAAGAGCGCCGGTTTGTCTGGTTCTTCAACCGTCACAGCCAGTGCGAATACCTGTTCACCATTGTCCAGCGTTACTTGAGCGATTCCATCGTTAAGGGAGACGACCGTCCCGTTGAGTTCATTGTTTTCACCGATAAACTGTGCCACGAAGCTGTTTTCGGGACGTTCATACAGGTCGTTGGGCGATGCCAGCTGCTGGATTACACCGTCGTTGAACACGGCAATGCGGTCCGACATGGTCAGTGCTTCAGACTGGTCGTGGGTGACATAGACCACGGTCACACCGAGCTGCTCGTGGATATGCCGGATTTCGTACTGCATTTTTTCACGCAATTGTTTGTCCAACGCGCCGAGCGGCTCATCCATCAGCACCAGTTCCGGGTCGAACACCAGTGCACGCACCAACGCGATGCGTTGCTGCTGGCCGCCGGAAAGTTGCGCCGGGTAGCGGTCGCCGAACTCGCCCATCTGGACCATGTCGAGAGCGCGTCTGACTTTCTGAGCGGTTTCTGACTTCGACATCCTGCGGACCTGAAGGGGGAAAGCGAGGTTTTCGGCAACCGTCATGTGTGGAAACAGCGCGTAGTTCTGAAACACCATGCCGATGCCGCGCTTGTGCGGCGGGATGTTGTTGATCGGGCGCCCGTTGAAAACAATCTCGCCCTGGGTGGGCGCCTCAAACCCGGCCAGCATCATCAGACAGGTGGTTTTGCCCGAACCGGACGGCCCCAGCATTGTCACGAACTCGCCTTTGCCGATATTGAGGTTGAGGTCTTTGACGACGAGCGTGACACCGTCGTAACTTTTCTGGACACGGTTAAAACGAACATGGAAATCATCTGTCGTCATAGTGGCTCTTTCTCCATAGGTGGCAAAGCATGCGTGCCGGCTCAGTGCAGCAACAAAATTTTATAGCGGTTTGCGGGCCGGCTCCCCGGCCGTGCCGCCAGCTTGCGGATGCTCCTCGAACCGGTATGGGCCGTCGTTGTCCCGGACATAGACCGTATGCGTAACGAGATTTCGCTCGGCGGACCAGTAGTGCAGCTGATATCCGGGTGCTTCCAATACAAATTCGGAGGGCCGCTTCAGGGTAAGGTCGAGCACCAGCTGCATACCCGTGCTCGGCGCTGCACTGACGACCGTCTCGCGCCACCGGACGACGGCCGGAAGGTGGATGTGCCCGCAGATGATGCGTTCGACGTTGTGGTACTTTTCGATCACCTTCCCCAACCTTTGCGCACCGGCGAAGCCATCCACATCGGTTTCAGCGACACCGCACCTGACCGGTGGATGATGCATGAAAATGACCGTGGGGCGCTCTTTTGCCTCGGCCAGGCGCTGGTCGAGCCACGCCGCCCGGATCTCGCAGATTTCGCCGCCGGGGGCGCCGGGAAGCGTGCTGTCCATGCCGATCAGGCGCATGGCGAAACCATCGATCACATAATTCATGAAGCCCCGCGGGCCTGGCGGCCCCGCATGTTCGCCGAACACGGACCGCAGTCCGGTCCGATCGTCGTGATTGCCCGGTACGATGTAAAACGGATACCGGAGCCTGTCCAGCAGGCTGGCCGCCCGTTCGGCTTCATGCGGCCGACCGCCGTTGGTGATGTCCCCGGTTACGATTACCAGGTCCGGCGCAGGTGCAATTCCATTGATATGCGCGATACAGCGGGCGAGATTCTCCGCGGTCGGCGCAATGCCGTAGGCTTTTTTGCCCCACCCGGCAATGTGAGGATCACTGATTTGTGCGATCAGCATACACCCTTTGCGGTTGCTCAATGTTTTCCTCTACTCGGCAGCGGCGTTTTCGATTGGACGATTTAATTTCTCCCTGCGCTTGCGCAGCATTTCCAGGGTCACCATCAGCATGGCCGCCACCACAATCAGAACCGTGGCGGCTGCCAGAAACGTCGGCGTCAGGTATTCCCGGATGCCGGAAAACATCTGACGGGGAAGTGTTCTGTGGGCGGGGCCGGCGATAAACAGGACCACCACGACCTCGTCGAGGGAGATCGCAAACGCGAACAAGGCCCCGGAAACGATACCGGGGGCGATGTTCGGCATAACCACCTTGAAAAAGACGCGCATGGGCGACGCGCCCAGGCTGGCGCCGGCACGGACAAGATTGTAGTCAAATCCCTGCAGTGTCGCGCTGACCGTTATCAGTACGAACGGCACCCCCAGGATGGCGTGCGCCAGGATGATCCCGATGTAGGTGTCATTCAAACCGATGCGGGCATAGAACAGGTAAAGTGCCAGGGCCGTGATCACCAGTGGAATCATCATCGGTGAAATCAAAAGGGCCACCAGCAGCTGCTTGCCGGGAAAGTCCGCACGGTTGATGCCGACGGCCGTCAGGGTGCCGAGGACGGTCGCCAGTACCATTGCAGAGAATCCCACGATGAGGCTGTTTTGAATGGGAACTCCCCAGTGGCCCGACATAAAGAAATCCCTGTACCACCTCAGGCTCAGGTGCTGGATCGGGTAATGCAGAAATTCCCCCGAGTTGAAAGAAAGGGGAATGATCGCCAAAAGAGGGAACAGGAGATAAGTGAATATTAACCCGATGATAATCCGGAAGGCATAATACCAGATGCGCTCCCCCACTGTTGCATGAACAGATAGTGCCATGGCAGTCACCCGAGTTTAATGTTGGTAATACCCACACGCCGACCGAAGATCAGGTAGAAAGAACCGGTAAGGACCAGCAGCATGACGCCCAAGGCGGAGGCCATGCTCCAGTTCACCCGTTCGTTGACGAAAAAGGCGACGAAATAACTCAGCATCTGGTCCTTCGGCCCACCGACCAGAGCCGGCGTGATGTAGTAGCCCAGCGCCTGGATAAACACGATCAATGAGCCGGCCCCGATGCCGGCCTTGGTTTGCGGAATATAAACACGGATGAACGCCACGATCGATGTCGCCCCCAGGGAGCGCGCCGCGCGCACATAATGCGGCGGTATGCCGCGCATGACGCTGTACAGGGGCAGGACCATGAAAGGAAGCAGCACGTGCGTCATCGCAATATAAACACCGATCCGGTTGAACACCAGGTTCAGCGGATGGGAAACCAGGCCGCTGGAAAGGAGCAGGCTGTTGACCACGCCCTTTTTCTGCAGGACCACGATCCATGAGAGCGTTCTGACCAGAAGCGATGTCCAGAAAACAAGCAGCAGCAGAATCATCAGGATGTTGCGCGTTCGTGGCGTGGCCGTCGCCATATAATATGCAATGGGGAAACCGATAACCAGGCACAAAAGCGTGACAGACAGACTGATGTATATGGTGCGTGCGATAATCGAACGGTAAATCGCCTGATTGTCCGGGACCCCGACGATGCGGTTGTTGTCGTTGTATCTGAAATCCAGCGCGGCCAAAAGATAAATGAGCGTCGTGTTTTTCAATCCGCGCTTAAGCACCTTCCAGTAGCGCGGATCACCCCACTTCTTGTCCAGTTTTATCAAAGCGGCTTTGTAAGGCGGCCCCCCGAGTCTGGAGACCTTGCGGCCGGACTTTAACAGCAGGCTGTAAAAGCCCACCAGATCGAAGTTCAGGCGGCGTCCGGCCCTGGCCAGGGTCCGGTTGGGGTATGCGTGCTTCATATCCGCGACCATCGCGGCGTAGGCCGGCTCCCCCGGCAGCCCCTCCCCGTCCCATTGCTGAATGGCCTTGGCCGTGGCGGGAAGAATTTCACGCATCTGCGAATTATCGATGCTCCGGTAGAACATCAGCCCGATGGGTACGAAATAGAAAATGAGCATGACGCAAAACAGCGGTGTGGTGAGGCCGACGGCCTCGATTTTTTTCCGTCGCACCGTACGCTGTAATTTTTTTCGAAGATTAGTCCCGCTCGCAGCCTGCTCGACCATCAGCCTCCTCCGACCAGTGTAATTATGTTTGGTAGAATTGCCGGGTCGCAACGCGCAAAAAGCAGAGGCGGGAGAAAGCGCCGGTGCTGGATAAAAAAGCGGCTCCGGGATTCGCTTTCCCCCATTTGATTATTCCTCTTTTGCCTCAGCCCAGCCATGGCCGAAACCGGCGCATGCATGTCTTAGAGTCCCGGAAAAAATCCAATCTGACTTGTCTTTTAGTCCGGCTGCGCACGTCACCGCCGGTAGGTCCCATACAACCGGTATGAAAAAACCGACGCGCCTTGCAACCGGACCGAAATCCGGCATGATTCCCTTGGATTTATTTCTTTCCGTGGCCCTTATTTGGCCACCCATGCCTGGAACCGCTGCTCCAGACTTTCGCCGTTTTCCTGCCAGAATGCGACGTTCGTCAGCAGGGCATTGTCGAGGTGTCCGCCGGCTGTCGGCAGATTCGGCAACATTTTTGGGGAGATATACTTCCCCGTTCCCTTGGCTGTCCAGCCGTAGGCGATCTTGTTGAAAAAGACGGCCTGGCGGTCAGGGCGTGTGGCAAGGGCGATAAATTTGTAGGCCTTGTCGATGTTCGGCGAACCCTTGACGATGGTCCAGTAGTCCATCGAGTAAAGGTTGCCGTCCCATACGATCTTGAAGTTACGGCCCTCTTCCTGGTTAACACGGTAGATCCATGCGTTGTATGCCATGCTCATGGCAACATCCCCCGCGGCCAGCCGCTGCTGCGGCTCAACACCGGCCTTCCACCACAGGATATAAGGTTTCAGCTCATCGAGCTTCTTGAAGGCCCGATCAACACCCTTGGGGGTGGACAGTACCTTGTAGACATCTTTGCGCGCCACACCGTCGGCAAGCAGTGCAATTTCAAGGGTCATCTTGGCCCCTCTGCGCATGCCGCGCTTGCCGGGCCATTTTTTAACATTCCAGAAATCCGTCCAGTTTTTCGGTCCGTCCTTGATTTTGTTCGCATCATAAGCGAAGACCGTGGACCAGATCAAGACGCCGGCGCCGCAATCGAACGCCGCACCGTCCACCAGTTTGCTCTTGGCGGTAATCTTCGACCAGTCCAGTTTCTCGAAAAGGCCCTCATCGCATCCCTGGAAGGCTTCCGGTGCTTCCACCTGGACCACGTCCCAGGTGACATGGCCGGTTTCGACCATGGCCCGGATTTTAGCCATTTCGCCATTCCATTCGTCTTCCACAATCTTTAAACCGGTTTCCTTCATGAAGGGTTTGAAGTAGGCGACTCTGTGGGCTGCCTGTGTCGTTCCGCCCCAACCCACGATGGTCAGATCCCTGGCGTCTGCCGGGAGGGTCAGCCCGATCGTCGCAGTTAGGGCAAGGGCGGCACAAAACGACAAAAATACGGACAGTTTCCTCTTCATCAGAATTCCTCCTTTTTGCTTTTGATCTCCATTATTGAGCCGGTCGTTCAGGCTCTACGGGTTCATCGCTGCCGGGTCCCGGCGCCTTGCGCGCGACGTGGCGCATGAAACTGCGGCCCCCCGCGCAAGTTGAATCCGTATATGCGAGAACTTTCCGTCCGGGGAAATTCACCCCACGCGAAATCCCCCGCTCATTAAGACCTCCTAGGGCCTCAATTCATCAATGCTCTCTTTTATCACCTGCAGCAGTTCAAGGCACATCTTTTCATCCACCTCGCCCATGTTTGCAATCTGGAACATATTGCTGCCCCGCAGAACGCCTTTGCCGGGGTACAACGTATAACCCTTGTTTTCCAACACCCGGATAAATTCATCCATTGAAATCTTTTCCGGCAGAAAAACAGAAGTCACGGTATTGGAAGCAATCGCATCATCGACGAGCAGTTTGAGGCCCATTTCGCGCACGCCTCGGCGAATCACGCGTGCACATCGTTTGTAGCGGTTGATGCGGTTTTCCAGCCCCTCTTCAAGCAGCCTCTCCACGGCGGCATCCAGTGCGAAAAACATCGTTACAGAAGGTGTGTTCGGGGTTTGGTGCCGGGTTTCCGACATTTTATACAGCCGGTAGAGATTCAGGTACGCCACCCGGGTTTTGTTGTGCATGGTCTTTTCCAGTTCGGACCTTTTCGCACAGATAATGCCGATGCCGGGAAGGCCGGCAAGGCACTTGTTGGATGAAGTGGTACAAAAGTCAATATGGTCTCTGGCCACATTTACGTCCTCGCCGCCCACGGCACTGACCCCGTCCACGACAAAACTTTTTCCGTATTTCCGGGCCAGTTGCCCCACTTGGCTCACGGGGTTGATGACGCTTGTGCTGGTCTCGTGAAAGACCATCATCACGGATGTGATTTCCGGATGTTTTTGCAGTGCATTCTCGACGTCCGCAATGTCGACGCAGGCACCCCAGTCGTATGGTATGATGGTTGTTTTGATCCCGTGGATCTTCGAAATCTCTGCGAGCCTATCGCCGAATTCGCCGTTTTTAACGAGCAGCACGTTGTCCTGTGGGCCGAAATAGGAGGAGATCACGGTCTCGTTGGCCGCGGTACCAGATCCGGTAATCAGCAAGATGGTATATTCTTCGTTGGCGTTGAAAACTTTCAAAAGGTTTTTCTGGACATTTTGTATAATTTCTTCAAAACCTGACACGCGGTGGCACATGTCCGGGTGAAACAGCGCCTGCCGCACACGATCCGGCACCATCACAGGCCCCGGGCAAAATAACCAGTGGCTTCGATTCATAATTTTTCCTCTGACTATGGATTTTCCGCTTTTTGATAATCCGGGCTTGGATTGCGCCGTCCGGAGTTTTTGCGGACATTCAGTTTTTCCGTGAAATCGAGAAAAGGCATTGTCGTTTAGACATCAGTACCAGTAAAACAGTATAAAAATCCAACAAATTCCCCAAAGACAGTACCGGACCTTAAATAGCTACAACAGTTCTGACCGGCCCCGTCTGATCAGCTTGTTTTGGTATTTGAAAATGTCCGATCGATAAAAGACCTTCTCGTACTCGATTACGCTACCGTCTTTGAGGTAGGCGGTTCGCTGGTTCAGCAAAACCGGCGCGCCGACTTCCAGTTCAAGCAGGCCGGCACTCATTGCATCCACACGGGCCGCCTCGATCACTTCATAGGCCTCATAGAGTTCGAGCCGGAAGTAGTCCTCCAATACGCGGTACAAGGCGGATACCGAGAAATCGAGCGTCTCGATTTTGTCAATCGATTCATAGGGCAGATAGCATTTTATGTGCGCAAAAGGTTTGTGGTTCGCGTAGCGGACCCTCTCCAGGTAAAATATTTTCCGGTTTTCACATGGCTTTAATTGCAGTTTCTCGCAAATCTCCCGGGAGGGGACAGAAATTTTCGACTCGATTACTTTCGTTTTAACAGTGTAGTTTTTCGTTAAAAAAACTTCACTGCTGCTGTTGAGGGGGCCGACCATGTGGTCCATCGTCGGCTTGCATACGAAAGTCCCCTTGCCCTGTTTTTTTTTCACCATCCCCTGTGCCGCCAGACGGTTGATGGCCTCCCTGACAGTCAGGCGGGATACTTTATACGTCTCGACCAGTTCTCGTTCCGATGGAAGGAGCTGACCGGGCAGATAGTCCCCGGCCATAATCCTTTTCCTCAAGTCCATCTCGATTTTAAAATATAAAGGCGTGTTGATTCCCAAAAACCACCTCAAAATGACTGGTCAGGATGTTATGTCATCATAACTAATCCAACAAATTTTATTTTGTCAAGAAATTTTCCTTTTGTTCTGAAATGATTCCACCTGCACACAAGATTCACCACGCGGTACCGCTCTTTTTCCGGACAAGGAGCAGGAAGGCCACGTCCAGTCAAGCGGGACAGGGGCGATGATCCATTCTCATGGCAATCCGGTCTGGCCTGGCCTGGGCGGCAGAAGCGCCCGGGGCCTCAAGGATGCCCTTCGACACTGCGCGGAAATGGATCGCACATCGGAGCTGCCAGCTGCCGGGTTGTCTCGGGAGCCCCGGCCAAAAGGTTGCTCATGAAATGCGTTCGGCACCGTTTTCAGCAGACCCCGGGAAGTACCGACGCCGCGGCGGAACGCTGCAAGGCATTTGTGTCTGCCCGCTGCAGCTGCATGCCTTGCACCTCGTATGCGGCCGGCCCGATGTTTGGAAAATTCGGCTAATAGCGCCGTAAGCGGCGCGGGCCGGCCCCCTTCGTTGACAAGTGTAGACGGCAGGTGATAGACACACATCGAGGAGAGCGGCACCTGCGCAGGCCTGCAGGCACAGGCGGACTTCCGCTGTCGTCGATCCGTGGCTACAAAATGTATGGCTTTGCAGGGGCGCAAAACCGTTTCCCGGCAAATCCGGATCGATGCACCTGCAGCTTGGTGGATTGATCCCTACCCCATCAGCCTCTTTAACGTATAGGCTCAGACACCTTCAGCCCAGCCCATGACGATAAATGGATTGATTCATTCATATGGGTATATCGGCGTTTTGATCGGGACCTTCGTGGAAGGGGAGACGACCTTGCTTTTGGCAGCCTTTGCGGCCCACCAGGGATACATGGAACTCCCATACGTGATGGTCGCCGCTTCCATTGGCAGCTTCTGCGGAGACCAGTCCTTTTTCTGGCTGGGCCGCAAAAGGCGCCGGAAAACGCTGTTCCGGCACCCGTTGCTGGCAGCAAAGGTCGCCAAAGCGCAGACACTGATGGAGCGCTACCGGGCATTCTTGATGTTGATCTTCCGTTTTATGTATGGACTGCGGACGGTAATCCCCTTTGCCATTGGAATGAGCCGGACCCCGGTGCTTGAGTTTGCCACTTTCAGCGCCGCAAGCTCCGTGGTCTGGGCGGTCCTTGTAGGAGGCACAGGCTATCTGTTCGGCAATGCCCTTGAAAATCTTTTCGGGGACATGCGGCGCTACGAATTGGTCGTACTGGGGGTTGTCGCGGCAATCGGGGCCATGGTGTGGGCTATTTATCTGTACCGGCGCAAAAAAAAGGCGCATTTTCCCTCCAAAAACGGGCACTGAATTCTGCACGCGCCGAATTTTGTGCACCCGCGCGGCGCCGCGTGATCCGTGACGCTTGACCGCCGCAAAGCGCACGGTTGGGGGCGGATGCGCTGAAATACCGATTTTTCCGTAATCCCATGGTTACTCCTGGTGAACAGAAATAGGAAACCGATCGTCAAGTGGATCCGGGGGGTATGTAGCGGCCTGCTGATGGTACTGGCCGTTTTGCTGGTAGCAGCCCCTGTTGCGGTAAACAGCCATGCCTTTCAGCAGTGGCTGGCGCGGCGGATCAACACGGCCATCAACGGCGAGCTTTCCTGGAAAAGCTTGCGGGTATCCCTGTTTTCGGGGAGAGTGTCGGCCGGGCAAGTGCTGCTGACCGATAAGGCCGGCAGGAAAATTGTCCACGTGGCGCATCTTGAAACCGCCATCTCATGGCCACGGCTGTTTCAGGGGATGCTGCGCCTGGAACCGGTTATCCTGGAAAAGCCGCAGATCCGCCTGGAAATCCGCTCGGACGGTGCGGTCAACATTGTCCACGCCTTTGAAAGCCCCCATCCGGCCCCTGAAACGCCACCCAAAACTTCGTCAGGTATCACGGTCATCCTGCGCGCGGTTCGATTGAGCCAGGGCCGGGTAGATCTCAGCCTGCCGGATGATGACATCAACATCACGGCCCAGGAAGTTGGGATCTCCGGTGCAGCTGATTTCTCGAAGTCTGCGGCTGCAGTCGTCCTGTCGGCGGCGCGCCTGCGCTACCGGGGACCCGGAATTGCCCGGGACCTTTGCGGCCTGCAGCTGCGCGCATCGCTCGACGGACAGAAGCTCAAGCTGCAAACCTTTCGCTTGCGCAGTGCGTTTTCCAGATTGAAGATTTCTGGGCGCATAGATGATCTTTTCGATATCCCCCGATTCAAACTTTCCGGGCAGCTGGAATCTCAGTTGGCTGAAATCGGACAATTCCTCGACGTTCAACCGCAGCCCGCAGGGGTCGTAACCCTTTCCATGGCGGTGGACGGGCCGCTTGACAACCCCCGTGCGACCCTCAAGATGCGTTATGCTGGCGGGAAACTGTGGGGCCGCAAGGTCACCGGTGCCGCGCTACGGCTGAAGCTAGCAGATTTGAAGCTTTCCCTTGACGGCAGCGCGACGGATACCGCTTCGGGAAAGATAACGCTGGCAGGCAGCGTCGACCTGGACCGCGCTTTTGCCGGCCGCCGGCTGACCGCCACCCTCCATACGGCGCGTATTGCCTATCGCTATGCGATCAGCGCGTCAAACCTCGACCTTGCCGGGCTGCTACCGCAGATGCCGGGCCTGACCGGCTGCCTGACGGCAACAGTTCAAGGTGCGGGAAGCGGCCTGTCGATGCGGAACATGGATGGCGATCTGAGTCTTCAAGGTCAGCTGAAACAGATCCAGGACGGGCGTTTTACGGCACCTGTGGACTTACGCTTGTCGGGACGGGCTGCCGTGAAAAAGGGCTTTTTAAAGGTTTCGGCGCTGTCCATACGTGCCGGCGGGACGGTTCTCGAAGGCCGGGCCGGTTTTGACTTGCGCCGCCGGGAGGGGACGGCCGGTATCGAGGTGGCGGCAGCCGACCTGTCCCGGGACCTTTCATGGCTGGGCATAGAGGGAATCTCCGGCAGTCTGGACGGCCGTATCAGCGTGGCAGGGAGCCTGACAAAACCGCGCTTCGCAATCTCCCTTGAGGGCCGCAGGCTGGCGGCCGGACGTGTGAAGGTCGGAAACCTGAAAGTCAAGGCGCACATGGGCCATCAGGGTATTTTACAAGTGTCGGCGTTTACTATCGAAAATGGGCCGTCGCACATCGGTGCCCGCGGCCGTGTGCCCATTTACGATATGCTCTCGGGCAAAGAGATGCGCTCTGACCTGCAGCTGACCGCTACCCTGGCCCACGTGGATGCCCGCAATTTTGTGGCCGACCTGCCTTTTTCCGGGATTTTCAGCGGCCACTTGTCGGCCTCCGGTCGGCTGCCGCAGCTTTCCGCGCGGGCCGTTCTTGCGGGCCGCGGGCTGAAAAGTGCCGGCGTGCCGGCGGGCGACCTGGATGCCGAACTGCGCTTGAAAAACGGCGAACTCTTCCTGGATCGTCTGCGTGTTTATCGCGGCGAATCTGAAATCCGGGCCCGCGGCCATGCCCGGCTGCTTCGTCAAAAGCGCCTGGCGCTGGTCGAAGATCCGGCTTTTGAACTGCGTGTTGAAAGCCGCCGCCTCGATCTCGTAGATTTTACCGGCAGGGTTGACGGAAAGGTCAATCTGGAGGCCGATCTTAAGGGAACTTTCCGCCATCCGACCGGCACCCTTCGTATGAAGGCCCAGAACCTTGCAGCCGGTGTACAGAAAATCGCCCGCCTGCAGCTGCAGGCGAAGGTGGCGGACGATGTGCTCCAGGTGAAGAATTTGACCATTACACCGGTCGCCGGGCAGCAGATAAGGGGATGCGGGCGCATTGCGCGCAACGGCGACTATGCCATCACACTTGTGGGCGAGGGACTTTCGCTGGATGCCGTCGATTGGCTGCGCCGGCGCCGGCTGGTCGGAGGGGATGTCTCGTTGCAGATAGCCGGGCGGGGATCCCTGAAGAATCCGCAGTTGCGGGCCGATATCCGTGTCGCTTCCACGCGCATCGCCCGGAAGCCGTTTCAGGATATCGTGGCGGCCTTGACGCTGCGGGATTACAAGTTGCATTTTGAAGGGCAATTGGGATTCGATGTCCAGGCGGACTACGACCTGAAGAGCCGCAAGTTCGCCGTGCAGACCGCCTTTGAACACACGAAACTGGGGCCCTACCTGCGCCTGGCCGGCCTGGCGGGCTGGACTGGCAGCTTGACCGGACAGCTGTCCGGCAAAGGCCGGTTCGGCGCCCTGGATGCCATGACGGCCGTGCTGGAGCTGGGCGATGCGACTTTTTTATACGGCGGCCGCCAAGTCCTCACCGGCCGGCAGCTGTCACTGGACTATCGCCGGGGGCGCATCGACTTTCGCAGCGTCGAATTGGAACTGCTCGAAAAGGGAAAGCTGAGTATCCGCGGCCGGGCGGCCCTGGACGGACCGCTGAAAATCCGCATGGCCGGCAATCTGCCCATCGCCGCCTTGCAGGTGTTTTCCGGCACGTTTGGCAACCCCGTGGGGCAACTGAAATTGAACGCCCGTGTGGGGGGCGTTGTTGACGCGCCGGACGTGAGCGGAACCATCGACCTGCAGGGCATCGGAGCCATTGTTCCGGGCCTGGACCAGCGCCTTCACGACCTTACCGGGCAAATCGTGTTCACCCGGCAGCGCATCGATTTCAAAAAAATCAAGGCGCTGCTGGGTAGCGGGAGGCTGTTCTTGAACGGGCGCGTTGACATGAAGGGGCTCGAACCCGTCGCCGCGGCCCTCAAATTAAAGGCCCGTGGGCTGGCCATAGAGCCCGTGCAGGATGTGCAGGCCGTATTGGATGCCGATCTTAGCCTTACGGGCAGCGCCGCGAAAAGCCTGCTGAGCGGCCGCGTGGAACTGGCCGAGGGGTACTACGAACGGGATGTCAATCTAAGTCTGCTCAAGATCGCGGGAAAAGAACTGGCGTCCTTGGGGAAAAAGCAACCTGTCTTCAGGGCACCCCGCCAAAAGCTCAGACGGATCGACATTCCCTTTGCCGAAAACATGCGCTTGAACGTGGACTTTAGCACCCGTCGGCCGCTTGTGGTCGACAACGATCTGGCCGAGATGGAAGTTTCGGCCGACCTCAAGCTCAAAGGTTCTGTCGCCCGGCCGTCCATCAGCGGGCGTGCCGCGGTGAATGAGGGAACCATCACCTTTCAGGGCCAGGCTTTCAAGGTTACCCGCGGCGTCATCGATTTTGTCAATCCCTACCGCATCGAACCCAACCTGGACATCCGCAGTGTGGGACAGGTGGCCAATTACCGTATCACCCTCACGTTGCAGGGACCGATGTCGCAACTCGATCTGAAACTTTCCTCAGACCCTGCGCTACCGGATGCCGATATCCTGTCTTTGATTTTGTTCGGCCGCACCACTGCCGAGCTGGGCAAAGGCGGCGGCGTTTCCGGAGCGGATATCGCGGCAGGACTGGTTTCTTCCAGCCTGGGCGGCAAGGTGAAGAAAAAGACAGGCTTGGACACCTTGCAGGCTGAAGCGATGCCCACGGGGGAAGATGGCGGGAATGCGACGGCCCCGGTCCGGATCACGGTGGGCAAAAACCTCAACCGGCGGCTTTTTGCGAAATATCAGTTCACCATCGGCGGCGACGAGAGCATCCGGCGCACCGTCGTGGATTACAAGCTGCTGGAAAACCTCATGGTCAGTGTGTACCAGGAAAGCACCGACGCTTTTGGCGGCATGATCAAGTACCGGCTGGAGTTTCGCTGATGAAATGGCCCATGCCCCGGAGAGCGGGCAGGTATCTGCAGTGCAGCCGGCACCGGCCGCCGGGCGGCCGCTACTCCCGGATACCTGTGCTGGCGGCTGTCTTCTTGTGCATGGCGCGCGTCGTTTGTGCAGGCGGTAATGCCTCTCCCGCCGGGCGTGCAGATCCGCCGCTCGCGGCCGTCAAGGTGAACATTCATCATCTTGCAGGGGTGCATGCGGCCGGTCTTGAGAAAGTTTCCCGGGAGCTGATCGCACTCAAAGCCGGTGAGGCATTCTCCGGGGCGGCGCTGCAGAATGCGTTGCAGCGGTTGAGGGATTCCGGAATTTTTGAGCATATTGCCGTGGATACTGCATCCGACCGGCCCGGGCCGGTTTGCCTGCGATTCGACCTGACGGTCTTCCGTCTCGTCAAACGGATCGACATCGCGGGCCAGTTCCCGCTTTTTGAAGACGAGATCCTGGGTGCCCTGGGACTCCGGGTCGGAGGGGCCTTTACTGCCGGGCGTCTGAAGCGGGGGCGGCAGCGGCTCGTCGAGCTGTTCGAAGCTCAGGGGTTCATCGACCCTGCGGTGGATATCAGTGTAACCCCGGACGCCGCAGACGGCAGCGTGGCGCTGAGCGTGATAATCACAAAGCATGGCTTCTACCGTCTCAAAGGTATTTCCATCTCCGGGAATCACCATTTTTCAGACAACGCCATCCGTGCCCACATGGCAACCTGGCGGGCTTCCTTCTGGCCGGGAGCCGGCGGCCGGTTCCTGTGCGCAGATCTGAAGAAAGACGTTCGGCGTCTGGTGGCGCGTTACCGTGCGGCCGGATTTGCGTCTGCCACGGTCAAACAGCGGGTAGATAAAAATGACGCCCGCAAAGAGGTGGCCGTGGCGCTTGACATCGCGGAAGGACCCCGTTTTGACGTCACCTTTGAAGGCAACCGGCTTTTTTCAAATCGACAGCTGCAGGAGACGTTGACTTTGTTTAAAAAAGGGTACCGTCACGGCTTCAGCCTGCGCCGCAGCATGCGCCATATCCGGGAAAAATACATCCGTGCGGGTTACCCCCGGGTACGGGTGACATCGGAAACGCGCGACAGCACCACCGCCGGCGCCGTGATCCGGCGGATCCGCATCATTATCGACGAGGGGCCGATGGAAAGCGTATCGCGGCTGGTGTTTTACGGCAATCATTTTATCGACGGGAAAACCTTGCGAAAACAGATGCTGACCGCGGTGAACACCGGAAAAGCGAAGCGCGGCTTCAGCCCGCAGCTGTTGGCAGAAGACGTTAAAGCCCTGCTAACCTTTTACCGGCACAGGGGGTTTGCCCGCGCTGCCGTCACAACCGAGGTCACGCGTCATGCCGCCACCCATACGGTTGCGGTTGCCGTGCGCATCCACGAGGGCGTCTCCACAAAAGTGACCTCGGTTAAGGTCGTCGGCCTGCCACGGGTGTTCCGCAATGGTTTTCGCGACGGGCTGCAGGTCAAGGCCGGAGAACCCTTGCGCCGCGATTTGACGGAAAAGGACCGGGCGCTGATCGCGGCCCGGGTCAATGAAAAGGGGTATCCCTATGCGGTGGTGAAGGAAGCCGTGGTATTCGACCATGGCGGCCGCGCAGCCCGCGTGGTCTACCGGGTGCAGCCCGGGCGCCGTACGCGCCTGGCCGATGTTTTCGTGCGCGGCAACTTCAGGACACGCCCGGCAGTGGTTTTCAATGCACTGGCATTCAAGGCGGGCGACTGGTTTTCGAGGCAGAAAATGCTCGCCGGCCAACGCCATCTGCGCAATCTTGCAGTTTTCCGGGATGTCCGCATGCGCGCCGTGGGGCTCGAGCAGAAAGACAGGGACATTGTGCTGGTCGTCAATGTCGGGGAGCGTAAACCCTATTTTGCGGAACTGGGAGCCGGGTATGATACCCGCCGGGGGGGCTTTGGCCTGATGACGCTCGGCGACCGAAACCTGTGGGGATCGGCTGTTTTCACCCAGATGCACCTGTTCGCCAGCCAGATCGGCTATGGCGGAAACCTGTCCTTCAGGAAAGCCGCTGTTTTAGGGACCCGGTTCGGGGCCGAGGGCCACTTTTTCGGCCAACGCCTGCAAGAATTCAACCAGTCCTTCGGAACAGAATCCTACGGCGCCCGTATCGGTATTGCGCGCAGCGACTGGCATGATTCCACTTTCAGTTTCAAAACCGGATACCAGCGCCGCCGGCAGTTTCAGGTGGAAGATTTTCCCATCCAGAGCAGTAACCGCGATCCGCGCAATGTGGTGGACGCGCAGCTTTTGCTGCAGCATGACACGCGCGATTCTTTTCTACGTCCCAGAAAAGGAAGCTACTCCCAGGCCAGTGTCTATTTTTCCCACGGCCTCGACAGCAATCTGGACGACTTTTTCAAATACCGTCTGGAGACCCGTTACTACTGGTCGCCTTTCAGACGCCTGGCCTTTGCTGCGGCCGCCAGGGGCGGGTATATCGACATGTACGGCAGCGCCGGGGATCCGGCCGGCGATCAGCTCTTTTATCTCGGTGGTATCGCCGACGTGCGCGGGTTTGGTGAAAACCTCCTGCGCCGGGACTCTGCCGGCAAGGCCGTGGGCGGGCGCACCATGTTCAGCGGTACGCTGGAAGCCAGAATCGGTGTGGGCGGCAGCTTCGAACTGGTCACTTTTCTGGACACCGGCATGGTCGGCCATCCCGCAAACCCCGACAGCCGGGGTGGTTTGCGTTTTGCAACCGGACTGGGACTGAACTACATCACGCCCGTCGGTCCCATCGGCATCAGCTATGGCTACAAGCTGGACAGAAGGTCGGGCGAAGCCCCGGGCAGCTTGCATTTCTCCATCGGGTACAGCTTCTGACGGCCGCGTGCCGGCTGAGCATGGAATTCGGCGCAGCAAACCCCTTGTCCTTCCTCCCCGGCCTTACGGAAGATGCCCGATGAAAGAAAACCGCCGTGACTGAATCCGCGGCGCAGCCGCCTTGACACACCGGCACCTTTCTGGCATACTGCCGCTGCCTGCAGCAGGTGGGCGGTTGCCGGACATAAAGCGTTAGCTTTGAAAAACGACCTGCAGCGCCCGTTGATAAGAGCCGCCCGTCCGGTGCAGTTCCGCCGCTTTTCACGGAATTTACCGATTCGCGAACGTTCCGTTTTGAGGTTCCGGCCATGCGTTCTGAGAAGGAAATCGAATACCTGTTAAAAGCGGTCGATGCGTTTAAAAAACGCCTGGTGGTCGTCTCCCCGCAGTTCGAAATTTTGGTGGCCCACTGCAACCTCCAAGGCATCAACGACTCCGATCTTACCGGAAAACTTTGCTACCAGGTATTCTACGACCGCGAGACACCCTGCGACAACTGTGCCGTACAGCAGGTCATCGAAAGCGGCCGCCTGTCGCTCAGGCCGAAACCCATGGAAGGGTCCGACCTGGACAAAATGCCCTGTTTTTTTGCCTACCCCATTCATTCCGGAGGCAAGGTCGAGGCCATTGTCAGCATGGATTTCGACCTGCCCACCCGCGGAGAAATCGAAGAGCAGCTGCAAAATACGAATATCCTTTTGCGCAAGCTGATTCTCAGCGCCGTGGATGGTGTCATCGCCGCCGACAAGACGGGCAAGATCCTGATCTTCAACAACACGGCCACCGAACTGTTCGGCTACACCCTCGAAGAAGCCCTGAACAGTGTGAACATCCGGGAGATTTACCCCGAGGGTGTCGCTTATGAAGTGATGCAGAAGCTGCGCAGTGAAGAATACGGGGGACGCGGCAAGCTGCGCTCCTATCAAGTCGACGTTCTCGACAAGCAGGGCAACCGCATCCCCATCGACCTGAATGCCGCCATTGTCTATGAGAACGAACATGAAGTGGCTACCATCGGATTTTTCCACGATATGCGGGAGATCCTGGAGATGAAGGCGGAACTGGAGACCACGCGCGTCCAGCTGCTGCAGGCGGAAAAGATGGCTTCCTTGGGCAAGCTTGCCGCCGGCGTCGCCCACCAGCTGAACAATCCGTTGAGCGGCATTACGCTCTTTACCAAACTCGTACTTGAAGATTACGACCTTGAAAGCGGCGCCCGTAAAGATCTGAGCCGCGTGCTGCGAGACGTCAAGCGCTGCAGGGATACCGTCAAGGAGCTGCTCGAATTTGCCCGCCAGACCCGGCACCTGATGCAGCCGCACGATATCAACCGGGCCATTTCACGGACCCTTTTTCTGCTGGAAAACCAGTCGCTCTTTCAGAACATCCGCATTGACAAAGAGCTGGACCCCGAACTGCCGGCGGTCAAAAGCGATATCCAGCAGATCAACCATATGTTCATGAACATTATTTTAAACGCCGCCCAGGCCATGGACGGCAAGGGCGAACTGACGCTGAGAACCGGCCTGCTGCCGGGCGGCGATCGGGTGCGGATCGAAATCGCCGATACCGGTCCGGGCATACCTGAAGACATCCTGCCCAAGATATTTGATCCTTTTTTTACGACCAAGGAGGAAGGCGAAGGCACCGGCCTTGGATTGAGCCTGGTTTACGGCATCGTGAAAGACCATGGCGGGCTGATTCGTGCGGAAAGTCAAGCGGGACAGGGGACGACATTCATTATCGAGCTCCCGCTCAATCCCACGGTAAAGGGGGAATAAAGGGACGTGGCAGATCAAAACAACGCCATCCGTGTGTTGATCGTGGATGACGAGCTGGACATCCGCGAAGGGTCCGAGCGTATCCTCAAGCGCATCGGGTACCATGTGCATACGGCTGCGCGCGGTGAGGAGGCCCTGGCCTACCTGGAGCAGCGCCCGGCAGCCATCGTGCTGCTCGATCTGAAGATGCCGGGAATCGACGGCATGGAGGTGCTCGCCAGGATCCAGAAAATGGAAAGCGTTCCCCTGGTAATCGTGATCACCGGTTATGCCACTGTGGAGACGGCCATCAAGGCCATGAAGCAGGGGGCCTATGATTTTATTCCCAAGCCTTTTGAGCCCGAACAGCTGCGCATCGTCGTCAACCGGGCCGCGGAGAAAATCCGGCTCACCCATGAAGCAAAGAACCTCGAGCGCGAGAAAGTTAAGACCCTGTCGGATCTGGATACGGAAAAAAGCCGCATCCGGACGATTATCGAAGCTCTGCCGGACGGCGTGCTGGTGACGAACAATGCCGGCCGGGTGGTGCTGATGAACCCGGCTTTCAAGCAGCTTTTCGGCCTGGAGGCAGATGCCAAAACCGGCGCGCAGATCGAAGCCTATGTTCCCGATGAATCCTTTTGCCGGCTGGTGATGGACATTTCGCAGGGAAAGTACATCGACTACGGCGACATCCCGGACCACGAGTTTTCTCTGGGCAATGAAAAGTACCTGCGTGCCCGGGGCCAGCCGGTGTTGGGCGAAAAGAAAGAATGCCTGGGCGCCGTGGTGAACTTTGTGGATATTACCGCCATGAAGGTCCTGGATCGTCTGAAGTCGGAATTCGTGGCCAAGGTTTCGCACGAGCTGCGCTCGCCGCTGGCGACCATCCATGAGCAGATTGCCCAGGTACTTAAAGACATGGTTGACTCCTCCATAGTGGCGGAGCAGGACATCCTCTCGCGGGCCAAGGAGAAAACCCAGGGACTGATCTCGATGATCGGCGATCTGCTGGATTTGTCACACATCGAGGAGGGGCTTATCTGCCATGAGCCCCAGCCGGTGCAGCTGGAGGAACTGCTGCAGAATATCGTGGATTTCCTGGGCTCCCGGGCCGGGGCCAAAAAACAATCATTGACTCTGCGGCTGCCTGCCGCGCCGCTGCCGCCCATTAACACCGACCCCCTGGCCTTGGAGAGCATTTTCGGCAACCTGATCACCAATGCCATCAATTACACTCCGGAGGGCGGGAAAATAGAGGTTGCCGCAGAGCTGGCCGGCATCAACATCATCGTCAAGGTCATCGACAACGGATTCGGGATCGCCGACAAGCACATCGACCGGATTTTTGAAAGATTCTACCGCGTTAAAGACGAAAAAACGCGCTACATCACCGGCACCGGGCTGGGGCTGCCGATTGTCAAGGGACTGGTGGACTCCCTGGGCGGCATGATTCACGTGGACAGCGCGCCGGGCGAGGGGTCGACCTTCAGCGTGCTGCTGCCGACGACGGCGGGCCGGCTGGAGTAGCTGGCGGGGCTTACGGACGTCCGGCCGCCTACGGCCTCCCGATTTTTCTCAGATCTCCTTGAGTACGCTGACAAACTCCTCCGGTGGCACCTGGATGCCGGTCCACAGCGCGAATGTCCGCCTGGCCTGGGCCGCCAGTACGCCAAGGCCGTCCATGAAACGGATGCGCTGCGCTTCAGCCATCTCCTGCCAGAAATTTTTCTGCCGTCCATAGTTCAAATCGAGCACCAGACGGCAGTGCGGCAGCTTCAGCTGCTGCACCCAGGCGGCCATTTTCGGCGATTCGTCCGGAGTGGATACCGCCGTCGCATTGACCAGGATATCCACCGGGAAAGGGGCTTCGGACAGCGTTTCGAAGGACAGGGCTTCGCTGTGGAAGCGTTTTGCCATTTCAAGGGTTTTCGCCGGGCTGCGGCCGCAGACGTAAACCACCTGTGTCCGAAGCCAGTTTAAAATGAATACGGCCGCTTTGGCCGCCCCGCCGGTGCCGATCACCAGCGCTGACGTGCCTTCGACCTTGAACCCGGCGGTACTCAGGGCGTCCATGATGCCGATGGCGTTGGTGTTGTATCCCTTGAGCTGGCCGTCTTTACAGACGATGGTGTTGATGGCCCCGATGATTTCGGCTCCTTCGGACAGCGCATCCAGGCAGGGAAGGCACGTTTCTTTGTAAGGCACGGTGACGTTGGCGCCGGCGATGTTGAGCACGCGCAGGCTCTGCAGGGCCTGGCCGAGATTCTCGGGCGCCACCATGAAAGGCACGTAGCTCCCCCGGATCCCGAGGCGTTTCAGGATGGCTGAGAAAAGGGCGGGTGACTTCGAACGCAGAGCCCGCTCGTCACCGAGGATACAGTAGACTTTCATTTTAAGATAGCAGTCCGTGTTTTATAAAAACGGCAGAAAGATCCGGCCGGTGCGATGAACATTGCAAAAAACCCCATGTCTACACACGGCCCGGAAAGGGGGTGTCAGCATCTGCAACGGGGAGTTGTCCTGCGGGTAATCGGTGTCTCGTCGCGGCACATTCGGCGATGTGCTGTCCGGCTCACCGGGGCAGGAGCGGTATTTTCCCTGGTGCCCCGCCCGGCTGCCGGGCGTTTGATTCCCGCTAGTCCATGCCGAGCAGCCCCTTGATGCTCTCGGTGATCTCTTCAGCCGAGGCCGGTTTGGCAATGTAGTCATCGGCTTCCGTACCCATGCCGTCCGCATGTGTGTAGCGCGTGGAACTCAGATGGGAGGCCACCGCCGTCAGCAGCAGCACCGGGATGTCGCACGTCTGATCGCCGGCCTTGAGTTCCTTGCAGACTTCGTAACCGTCTTTTTCCGGCATCATAACGTCCAGCACGATGGCATCCGGCGGATTGGCCTGTATTTTTTCCAGCCCTTCCACACCGTTATAGGCCACCTCGACTTCAAAGCCTTCTCTTTCCAGATTCCCCTGGACGATGGCGGCGAAATCCGGCTCGTCATCCACGATAAGAATTCTCTTTTTGCCTGTCATAACTTTCCTCCTTTGCAACACATGGCTGTTTTTATTGATCTGAAAACTTTCCTTGGCGCAAAACCGGGGCGGCTTGTCAGCTGCGGCCGACCAGAGCTTGTCTTCGGTCTCGAAGCCTGTTTCTTGTTTCTGCAACCAGGGCCGCAGGTGTTTGCCCTAGGCCGCATCCGGACGGGGATACAGGCCGGCCTCTTTTACGATCTCCGGCACTATCTGCTCCCACTCGATGGCCATGATATGAAAGCCGGCCACACCTTCGACTTCCTTGAGGCGCAGGATATCCTCGATGCACATTTTGACGCCTTCTTCGGCCTGCTTTTCCTTGGGCGTGCCGGCCAGGCGTTTGACGACTTCATCGGGCACATCCATGCCCGGCACCCGGTTTTTCATGTATTTGGCCATGCCGGCGGATTTCATGGGTGTCATGCCGGCCAGGATGTAGACTTTCTCGTGCAGCCCGCGCTCACGCACCCCCTTCATCCACTCCTCGAACTTGTCGAGGTTGTAAATGCACTGGGTCTGGATGAATTCGGCGCCGGCCTTGACTTTCTTGGCCAGGCGCGACACCCGGATTTCGAAAGGATCGGCAAAGGGGTTGGCGGCCGCACCCACGAACATCTGCGGCGGGCGCTTGATATCATCGCCGCCTAAGAATTTGCCCTCGTCGCGCATCAGGCGCACCGTCTGGATCAGCTGGATGGAGTCGAGGTCATGTACATTCTGCCCCTGGGGATTGTCGCCGAAGCTCTGGTGGTCCCCCGACAGGCACAGGATGTTGCTGATGTCAAAGGATGCGGCGCCCAGGATGTCGCTCTGCAGGGCGATGCGGTTGCGGTCGCGCGTCACCATCTGCAGCACGGGGTCCAGACCCATCTGTTTCAAACGGATGCAGGCCGCCAGCGAGCACATGCGGGTGACCGATGTCTGGTTGTCGGTGATGTTGACGGCATCCACGTAGTCTTTGATCAAATTGGCCTTGTTGATGATGACTTCCGGGTCGCTGCCTCGCGGCGGACCGCACTCGGACGTTACGGCAAGCTGGCCGGCGGCCAGCACCTTCTCCAGTCTGCTGGGTGTCTTCACGTTCATAGCTGCACATCCTCCCTGACGACTTTTCGGGGGCCTCCGGCCCGGTCCGTGGACCAGTCTTTGATGGGGCAGATCTCTTCGTATTCATCCAGCTTGCCCAGTGCCTTCAGCCGATCGATGATCAGCTGCCAGGCGCAGTCCACTTCCCTGTTGATCTCGCAACTGCCTTTGCTGGAACCGCCGCAGGGGCCGTTTAACAGCCGCTTGGCGCAACGGGCCACCGGGCAGATGCCGCCGGTGCGCGCCAGAATGCAGCTGCCGCAGGCCTGGCAGCGCTCGGTCCACAGCCCGCGTTTTTCCGTGGCCCCCAGAAAGGTGGTGTTGACGCCGGGATAGATCGGCATGTCGTGGTACTTTTCGGCCATGAACTGGACCCCTACCCCGCAGGCCAGCGACACCACGGCATCGTACTGGTCGATACGGTCCCGGATTTCTTCCAGGTATTCATGGTCGCACTGGCGCTCCAGGGTGACTTCGTCGATTTTGACGTCGCGGCCCGCCTTCATGGCGTGCATGCGCAGTGCGGATGCCAGTACACCGACCTCCTTTTTCCCGCCGGCCTCACATACCGTCACGCACTCGTTGCAGCCAAGAATCAGAATATTGTCATGATCCTTGATCTGCTCAATAATCTCCTCTACTGGTTTTCTGTCGGCAACAATCATGGAAAGCGACCTCTCTTTCTTGAATTTTCTGCAACGCCGGACCGTCCTGGATCGGAAGCCGGAGTTTCCGCACGCGGGCTCAGGCGGCCTCTCTCCGCCCGGCTCGGATGGGGTTGGGCCCCAGTTCGAGAATGCGTGTGTGCATTTCAGTAGCGTACTGCGCGAACAGCGGGCCCTCACCCGATGAGAGGTTGTACATCTGAACCCTTTGGCTGCCGATGCCGATGGTGTCCAGAATGGCCTGGGCCTGTTCGACGCGTTTGCGCGCACGCAGGTTGCCGCTGTTGAAGTGGCAGTCGCCCTCCATACAGCCCACCACGTAAACGCCGTCGGCACCTTTTTCAAAGGCTCTCAGCAAGTGCAAAAGATCCACTTTCCCCGTACAGGGGACGCGCACGATACGAATGTCGGTCGGGTAGTTCAGTCGCATGGTACCTGCCAGGTCCGCGGCGTTGTACCCTCAGTAATTGCAGGCGAAGCAGATGATGATCGGTTCGAATTCGGTTTTCATAGCACTCCCTCCAGCAGGGCATCGAGCTTGCAGAGAATTTGATCGTCTTCATACCAGTTGAGTTCAATGGCCTTGGCCGGACATTCAGCGGCGCAGACGCCGCAGCCGTGACACAGGGCCTCGTCGATATAGCTGACGCCGTCTTCGTTGATGCGGGGCACATCGTAGGGGCACGAGCGCACGCAGACCAGGCAGGCGGCGCAGCGCTCGGCCTCCACATGCGCGGTAACCGCCGACAGCGTCAGAAAAGGCTGACCCAGAAAGGTGGTCGCCCGCGAGGCCGCCGCCAGCGCCTGGGCCGTGGTCTCGCTGATGAGCTGCGGACTGTGGGCCGTACCGCATACAAAAACCCCCTCGGTCATCATGTCCACGGGCCGCAGCTTGACATGTGCCTCCAGGAAGTGGTTTTCCGCATTGCGCGCCAGCTTCATGATGGAGGCGAATTCGTCGGTGTCGGCTGCCCGCATGCCGGCGGACAGCGCCAGCAGATCGGCGCTTACCTCCAGGTAGCGGCCCAGAATGTGGTCCCTGAAGGTTACCTTGACACCCTTTTGGGCGGCTTCGACTTGCGGCGGCTCTTCGGGTGTGTATCGCGAGAAGATGACGCCCAGGCGCCGGGCTTCGGTGTAGTAATCCTCCAGCTGGCCGTACATGCGCATATCGCGGTAGAGGATGTAGACATCGGCGGCGGGGTTTTCGCGCTTGATGTGCAGCGCGTTTTTGACGGCGCTCTGGCAGCAGATGCGGGAGCAGTTGGGGTTGTCCGCGTTGCGCGAGCCCACGCACTGGATCATGACCACCTGGTTGAGGCCGTCGGCACCGGATTCCTCCAGCTTGGAGGTCAGCTCCAGCTGGGTAACCACGTGTTCGTTTTGGCCGTAAAGGTATTCATCGGGCCGGTATTCATTGGCGCCCGTGGCGATGATCGTTACGCCGTGGTCGATCTTACGTTCGTACATGCCGGGCCCCACCAGCACTTCGGTGGTGAAGTTTCCCTTGAAACCGGTAAAGTTCACCACCAGCGAGCGGGTCAGCACCTGGATTTTGGGGTGCGCAGTGGTGCGTGCCACCAACTCCTGGAGGTAGGTCTGAATGTCGGCGCCCTCGATGGTGGCGGTCAGGCGATTGGCCATGCCGCCCAGTTTTTCTTCCTTTTCGATCAGTACGACCTCATAGCCCTGGTCCGCCAGGCCCAGGGAGGCATTCATGCCGGCCACTCCGCCGCCCACCACCAAGGCGCGCTGAATCACGGGGATTTTCTTTTCGTGCAGCGGATTCAGCGTGGTGGCCCGGGCCACCGCCATGCGCACCAGCTGTTTGGCCTTTTCGGTGGCCTTGGCGGGGTCATCGGGGTGCACCCAGGAATCCTGGTTGCGGATGTTGGCCATCTCGAACAGGTACTTGTTCAGGCCGCAGGCCTCCAGGGTATCCATGAAAATGGGCTCGTGGGTCTTGGGGGTGCAGGCCGCCACCACCACGCGGTTCAGGTTTTCTTCGGCGATGACTTCCTTGATCTTGTCCTGGGTGTCCTGGGAGCAGGTGAACAGGTTGTTGCCGGCATATACCACGTTGGGCAGGGAAGCAGCGTACTCCTCCACCGCCGGCACGTCCACCACACCGGAAATGTTGATGCCGCAGTTGCACACGAAAACACCCACGCGCGGCGTCTGGCCGGCGACTTCCTTCTCGTCGGGAATTTCGACGCTCTTGGTCAGGGTATTGCGGGCCTCGGCAACGACACTGCCGGCCGACAAGGCCGCTGCACTGGCCTCAATCACCGAACCGGGAATGTCCTTGGGGCCCTGGAAAACACCGCAGGCGTATACTCCGGGGCGTGAAGTGGCCACCGGCAGGAAAGGGTCGGAGACCACGAAGTTGTCCTTATCCAGCGCCACCCCCAGTTTGGCGGCCAGCTCCACCGTCGACGGCGGGATCTGGAGACCTACGGAAAGCACGACCATGTCGAAATCTTCCACGCAGGGTTGGCCGGATTCATCCGCGTAGCGGATGCGCAGCTGGTCGGTTTCCCCGATCTCATCGATGGTGTGAATGCGGGATTTGACAAAGCGTACGCCGGCTTTTTCCTGCGCCCGCAGGTAGTATTTTTCGTAGTCTTTGCCGAAGGTGCGGATGTCCATGTTGAAGACCACGCAGTCCAGGTCATCGGCGGCGTGCTCCTTGGCGATCATGGCTTCCTTGATGGCGTACATGCAGCAGACCGACGAACAGTAGCTGTTGGCGCACTTGTTGGTGTCCCGCGAACCGACGCACTGCAGCCAGGCGATCTTTTTGGGTTCGCTCTCATCGGACAATTTGACCAGATGACCCAACGTGGGCCCCGAGGCGCTCAGGATGCGTTCGAACTCGGCGCTGGTCATCACATTGGGATTGCTGCCGTAATGGTAGAATTCATTCAGAGCCAGCGGATCGAAGGTCTCGCTGCCCGGGCACAGCACCACGGCGCCCACCGGCACTTTTCGGGTGACTTCCCGGTCGTCGTGGTTGACGGCGCCGGCCAGGCAGGCCTTGACGCACTGGTAGCACTCGGAGCAGATGCCGCATTCCAGGCAGCGCCGGGCCTCGCGGCGGGCCTCCTCCTCACTGTAGCCGAAGGAAACTTCCAGAAAGTTGCACTCCCGCGCGGCCGGGTCCAGGCAGCGCACCGGCACGCGCTCTTGGCGTGCAGCGGTACTGGTGTCCGGTTTTTCAAAGGCCCATTCCCTGTCGCGGCCGGCTTTCAGATCCAGGCCATTGATGAAACGGTGCATGCTCTCGGCGGCCTCTTTGCCGCAGGCCACGGCTTCGACCACCGATTTGGGGCCGTAAAAGGCGTCGCCGCCGGCAAACACCCAGTCAATTGGGGTCTGCAGTGTAACCGGATCGGCGGCCAGACCGCCCGGCGGTGTGGTTTTGATGCCCTGGCTTTTGATGGGATCCAGCAGCGCGCTCTGCCCGATGGAGATGATGATCGTGTCGCCGAAGAAGGGCTGGCAGGCATTGTCGTCGTAGCTGGGGTTGAAGCGGCCGTTTTCATCGAAAACAGCGGTGCAGGTCTTGAACTCGATGCCCGAGACGCGGTTGCTTTTGTCGATGAAAAAAGCCTTGGGGCCGAAACTGTTGACGATGCGGATGTCACTTTCCAGCGCTTCGCGGATCTCGTACTCCCAGGCCGGCATTTCGTCGCGTTTTTCCAGACAGATCATGGTGACGTTTTTGGCACCCTTGCGTTTGGCCGTCAGAGCCACGTCCACGGCCACGTTGCCGCCGCCGATGACCAGCACATCCTCGCCGATGGATACGTCTTTACCCATGGCGCAGTCGCGCAGAAAGTCCACCCCCTGCAGGACACCCTCGACATCCTCGTTCTCGATGCCCAGCCAGCGTCCGCCGTGCAGGCCGATGGCCAGGTAAAGGGCTTTGAAACCCTCGGCTTGCAGGCTTTCCAGGGTGATGTCTTCACCGAAGGTGACACCGGTTTTGATGGTCACGCCCATTTTCCGGATCATGTCGATCTCGGCGTTGAGAATATTGCGCGGCAACCGGTATTCCGGGATGCCCACGGCCATCATGCCGCCGGCCACGGGCAGTTTTTCAAAGATTGTCACCTGATAGCCCTTAAGCGCCAGGTAGTAGGCGGCCGCCAGACCGGATGGGCCGGAGCCCACGATGGCCACCTTTTCGTCGCGTTTATCCGTCACTTCGGGCACATACGGCGTGTCTTCCTCAAAGTCCCGGTCGGCGATGAAACGGTGCAGGTACTGGATGGCCATGGGCTGGTCCACGTCGCTGCGTGTGCAGATCTCTTCGCAGGGATGATGGCAGACCCGGCCGCAGACACCGGGAAACGGATGTGCTTCTTTGAATAACGCCAAAGCTTCACGGTACTTGCCCTGGTTGATCAGGGCGATGTAGCCCTGGATGCTGACGTGCGCCGGGCAGGTGGCCTTGCAGGGGGCGGTGCCGCGTTTGCTGATGGCGAAAGCACCCGGAATGGCCTGGGCATACTGCTTAAAGATCGCTTTGCGCAGGTTCAGGCCCTTGTCGTATTCGTTGGGCACCTCGATGGGGCACACCTTGGTGCACTCACCGCAGCTGGTGCATTTGGACAGATCCACATAGCGCGGATGCTGGCTGACGGTGGCAGTGAAATTCCCGGGAGCACCGGTCAGATCGATCAGTTCCGTATTGGTGAGAAGCTCGATGTTCAGATGCCGGCCGACCTCGACCAGTTTAGGTGAGATCACTCACATGGCACAGTCGTTGGTCGGAAAGGTCTTGTCCAGTTGGGACATCATGCCGCCGATGGCCGACGATTTCTCGAGCATGTAAACGTAGTAGCCGGAATTGGCCAGGTCCAGGGCGGACTGCATGCCGGCGATCCCGCCACCGACGACCATAACCGCGCCGACTGCTTCCGACGAATGGTTTGCCGGGGTTTTCCCCGCATCTTTATTTACGTCCATGTTTCCTTCCCCTATATGCCTTCAATGATTTCCGGGAGGCGGTGTTCCCATCCGATGGTCGACAGAAGCACCCCGTGGTAACCTTCCGTTTTCAAGTCCGAGACCAGCTGGGCCGCGATTTTGATGCACTCGCGGGCCTTATCGGGTGACCGCTGGATCCGTTTGATGAGTGTGTCCGGGATGTGGACATGGTCCATGTTGCGGGCAATGTAGCGCGCCATGCCCAGCGATTTGAGCAGCAGCACCGTGGGGATGACGGTGATTTTCTGCGTGTCGATGCGTTTGAGGAAGGGTTTGAGCAAACTGGTGTCGAACAGCGGCGGGGTGATGAAGAAGCGCGCACCGGCGGCGGCGCGTTTCATCATCTCCTCGGCCTCCAGTTCGGCGGACTTGCCCGGCGCGCCGGCAGCGGCCGTCGTGCCCACCAGGAACTGCGGCGCACCGGCCAGTTCGATGCCGGCCATGTCACGTCCCTGCTTGAGGCTTTGAATGACATTCAGCAATTCGATCAGGCCGATGTCGTTGACCGCGCGGGCCTGGTGATGGTCACCGAAACTGGGGTCTTCGCCCACTACGGCCATCACATTCGGGATGCCGCCCGCGGCGGCCGCCAGCAGATCCGCCTGCAGTGCCAGCCGGTTGCGATCGCGGCAGCAAACCTGGAAAACCGTCTCCAGGCCTTCCTGCTGCAGGATCATGGCGCCGCCCAGCGAGCTCATACGCATGACGGCGTTGCTCATCTCCGGCACCACAAAGGCATCAACCTCCCCCTTGACGCGCCGGGCGTTGGCCACCATCAGGGAAACATCCGCGCCTTTGGGCGGTTCGATTTCCGCAAGGATGGCAAATTCCCCGGCTTCGAATTTGCGCTGTAAGCTCATGCATGCTCCTTTTGTTTATCCGGTTTTAAAGGCCTTAACCTCAAATGCACCGGCTGGTCGGCGGACCGGCCAAGTGTTTTCAGAATATCCGGAAGACGCTGAAATCCAAAACCGTCAGGTGAAGCTCTGCCCACACTTCAGCAATCTTTGTGCCGGTTGGCTGCTAAAACTTTAAATACTGTTACTTCAGTATGTTATCGGACATAGCCGTGGAGGCACGGACATTTTTGGCAGGTACAGCGGCCGTCTGAGTATGCCATTATGGCATGGTTTGGCAAAAATGATCCGCGAGATCAAAGGCTTGAAAAAAGCGTGCCATTATGGCATGGTCCAGATTGGCAGGTTCAAATGCATGACGCACCGATGGTTTTTCACAAACTGCAC
The DNA here is from genome assembly GCA_026984935.1 of Desulfobacterales bacterium. GTDB lineage: Bacteria > Desulfobacterota > Desulfobacteria > Desulfobacterales > JALSRD01 > JALSRD01. The sequence continues at coordinate 75,453 of JALSRD010000100.1, read as the reverse complement.
CCAGGCGGAGAAAATGAATACACCGATTCTGGTGGTCGATGATGACCGCGACTATCTGGCGCTGACACGCGGCAAACTGATGCGAGCAGGGTTTTCCAACCTGCACCTGGAAGATGATCCGGCCAGGGCCGCGGCGCTTTTTAAAGCCAAAGCCGTCTTCGATGTGGCGCTGATCGACGTCCATATGCCGGGTATGGACGGTTTCGAGTTGCTGGAGCGGATCAAAACCGCCAGCCCCGAGACCGAGTGCATCATGCTGACCGCGGTCAACGACGCCCGCACGGCCGTTGCCTGCCTGCGGAAGGGGGCTTACGATTACCTGGTCAAGCCGGTGAGCCAGGAGGACCTCGTGCTGGCGCTGAAGCGCACCCTGGAGCGCAAACGCCTGCTGGATATCCTGGATATCGGCAAAGGCCGCAGCGCGCCGGCGTTGAAGCATCCGACCGCCTTTAAAGACATCGTCACGCGCGCACCGGGTCTGCTGCGCGTGCTGAAGGAAGCCGAACTGCACGCCGCCAGTGACGTACCGGTGCTGATCACCGGCGAGAGCGGATCCGGCAAGGAGCTGCTGGCGCGCGCCATTCACCGCGCCAGCCCCCGTTCGGCCGGACCGTTCACCCCGGTGAATATGGCGTCACTGTCCGTCTCCCTGTTCGAAGCCGAGTTCTTCGGCCACACCCGCGGGGCTTTCACGGGGGCGGAAAAAGAGCGTGCCGGCTACCTGAAGCACACCCACGGCGGCAGCCTGTTTCTGGATGAAATCGGCAACCTGCCGCTGGAATTGCAGGGCAAGCTGCTGCGGGTGCTCCAGGACGGGGAGTACACCCGCCTGGGCGCCAGCCGGACCCAGCGCGTGGACGTGCGCCTGGTTGCCGCCACCAACGAAGATCTGGAAAGCATGATGGCCGCCGGCACCTTTCGCAAGGACCTTTTCTACCGCATCCGGGGCAGCTGGCTGCACCTGCCGCCGCTGCGCGAACGCACCGAGGACATACCGCTTTTGGTGGATCACTTTCTGGCCCAGTACGGGGTCGCGCCGCCGCAACGTGCGGTGGATGAAGAGGCCATGTGCCTGCTGATGGAGTATCCTTTTCCGGGCAACGTGCGTGAGCTGCGCGCGGTCATCCAGTCAGCCGTCAACCTGGCCGACGGACGGCCCCTGACGGCCGAATTTCTACCCGCGCAGCTCCGCCGGCAGGCGGCCGTCACCTTCTGCCGCAGCAGGATCGGCTCCGACGAGATTGCACCCCTGGCCGAGGTCGAAAAAAAGCATGTTCTCAACGTATACCGGCAGTCAGCACGCAACAAGACCCAAACGGCCCGCCTGCTGGGCATCGGTCTGAATACCCTGCGCCGCAAACTCAAGACGTACGGGGAGGCATAGAGGCGTCGGGCCCTTGACGAAAGCGGCTGCCAGGAAATTATACGTCAAAACATGAACAGCATGTACGCTTCGTCCCGGTCCTGGTCCGCACAGGCCCCGCCGAAAGTACGGAAAATGCCCCTGGGTTGAACGGCTGCATGCTTCTGCAGACCAACCGTTTTCCCCAGGCCGGCGGCCACCTCCCGCGGCAGCCCCAGGCCATCGGCCGGCTGGTAGGAGGCGACGGTGGATCCGTCCCGGTTCTTCCGCTTGACAGTGCGCAAGTACATGATGCTTACACATATAGCCTGTGTACAGGCTGTGCATGTCAAGCATTTATTTGCCACAGGGTGTGTTTACGCTTTTTTGCCTTCGAAAAGCACAACTTTATTGGATATACAGCTGATTTTATTATACACGTACCGTAATATCCGGCTAACTTGCGTCATTTTCCGGCTTACTGGGCCCAAACCCGAGCCTGATTCTGTCGGAGGCATCTTCAACAATCCGCGCTTTTGTAGCTGTCGGCGCTGTTGCAGCGCATCCTCCAACATGTTTTTACACTAAAATAACATGTAAATAAAAACGGCCTCGGTCAACTTGGAAACGATGGGTGGATTTTAACCTCGTTGCGGGAATGCGATGATGAGGGCCTTGTTCTTTTTGGGAGGGGGTGGCGGCGGCGCTTCTGGAAGATTCGCAGAGTTAAGCATGGCTTGCGCTTCAAGACAATCCAGAAGCCCGCTAACGGGGGCCAAGTTCATCAGCCGCTCAAGCTCGTCTTCGGAGAGCCGCTCGTTCCTGGCCCATTTCTGGTACTCGGCCGTCAGCCAGATGCGTTCGTCCAGCTGCTCGGGTTGCTGGCCAAAAGCAAGGCAGAGTGTGTCCAGATGGTGACGGATATAGTTCCTCGTGATACGCCGGATGATGATCTTCTTCATGTCGTCAAAATGCAATGTCTCTTCTGGCACGATTTCCCACTTTCCCAATAGCCGGTCCTAATAATGTTGTTGTTGCATCAGGTTTCGAACCGTTTATGATATCGGTCCATCTGCGTTTTTCTTTACCGGTTTTCAGTTCGCAAAAACGATCGCGCTGCTGAGATTGTGTCGGTGGGGTCGGCAACGGCCGCATGAGGCCGATATCCAGCCAGTACAGTTTGGGACTTCATCACCACGCTGCCGGTCAAATTGACGTGGCGGGGCGGCAAAAGGGGATGCTCTGGTAGGAAATACGCAGGTATTCGAAATAGCGGCGCGGGCTGCCGATACTAAAGCCGGTGCCCCCGGCAAGCTCCGCGTCGTTCAGCAGGCCGCCGCGCGCCGCCGGCCGTGGTCCACAAGTGTCTGCCCGCATCCCCGTACGGCCCCGGTCTGGGTGTCGGGGTTCGCCGGCATCAGCACGTGTACGGATAGAAGTGGTGGTAGCAGTACCCGGCGGGGTCACCATACTGCAGTTCCGTGTCGATCAGGCACTGGTCGATGGTGTTTCTGGAAACCTTTTCGTAGTCCGGCCGCTGCTCTTCCTCTTTTTTGCAGGTCATGCATATGGCTTGGTGGTCATAGACGGAAAGTATCCTGGGATCTGTCGGCTCCATCTTTCCATTGCACCGGTGACACACAATGGCGCACTCCAGCTTTTCAACCCACTTGTCCTTCATCGTTGCCGCCTTTCTGCAATCATGGGGTCAGTCAAAAAAAAACATCCATCCGCCAGTTATCAGGCAGGTCTCCGGAAATCCAGCTTCCCGCTTTAAGGTCAAAACCGCATGTCTGACATGTTGGGACAAAAGCCTGTACTTTTCTGAGGCCGCCTTGCTCTTTGCGGGTTGCAGGCCCGAGTCCATGTTTCCGCTAAGACTCCTCCCAGTGAATACACTCTGCGGGGCAGGTTTCGATGGCTTCTTCAATGCAGTCTTCAGGACCGCCTGCGGGGAGGATCACTTCAGCCTTTTCCTCGGCCTCGTTGAATGCAAAAACATCCGAGCAGAGTTCGACACAACTCTCGCAGCCGATGCAGTCTTCCGTTTCGATAACGACACGTCTTTCCATTTCAAAACTCCTTTTTCGCATACGCCCGATTCGGGGATCCAACAGCCGCACCGTGGACGGCCACCCACACACCCATCAGGCGCCCTGTTTATCGTCAGGCCGTCTTGCCGAAAAAACCGGCAGCAGGCTGGGTTGGAATACCTATAACTCTACTGTAATGCGCAAACCACAAAAAACAAGCCCTGGCGTCGGCGGTGTCGAAATGGCGGCCGGGCTTTCCGCATGCGGCGGCTTCCTGCGCCGCACCACGCCGGCCCACGAAACACTCCTGCTGTGCCGCGGCCGGCGCTCCTTGCCGGAGCGGCGGGCAATCGGGCGCAGCAGTGCGGGCTCTAGATGCGCTTCAGGCGCGTTTGCGGGTGAGCAGCTTGTCGGCCGGACGATCCTGCAGAAAAACCAGGTCAAAGACCCTGTCGTCAGCGGATTCGTACCACTTGCGGGCGGTCTGGCGGCAGTCCGGGCAGGCGTTTAAGGGAATGTGCACGGCCATGATGCGCAGGCCGGGACTGGCGTGCGAGGCGATTTTCAGCGCGCCGGCGCAAGCGTCGCAGATGCGCACGGTTTCTTTCTGGTTTTCGGTGATCCCGTCCGTATCGTAGTAAACACTGCGGCTGCGTTCCTGGAAGGGGTCGCCATTTTGCGCGCGCTCCCGGAAGACCGCCTGCTGATCCCAGATGCCGCACACCTGCTCCGCGACGGCATGCACCCGGCGCGTGATTTCCGCGGGCTGTCGCTTCTGCTGCAGACTGCCGCCCGGCTCGGCCACCTTGCTGTAGTCCAGCCCCGCCAGGGCCAGGATGATGCCGGCATTGACATAGGGCAGCGCGCCCTCGATGGCGTAGCCGCCCTCGAGCACGACGATGTCCGGCTTGAGCAGTTCAGTGAGGCGTGCGTACCCCCGGGCGGAAAAGTCCATGTTGGTGAGCGGATCCGAAAAATGGTTGTCCTGGCCGGCGGAGTTGACGATCAGGTCCGGTTTGAAATCCGCAAGGATCGGCCGCACGACGTGTTCGATAATGTACAAAAAGCCCTCTTCCGCCGTGTGCGGCGGCAGTGGGATGTTGAGCGTACGGCCCACGGCGTTGGGGCCGCCCATCTCTTCGGGGAAGCCGGTGCCGGGGTAAAGCGTGCGGCCGTCCTGGTGAAGCGAGATAAAGAGCGTGTCCGGATCGTGCCAGTAAATGTCCTGGGTGCCGTCGCCGTGATGGCAGTCGGTGTCCACGATGGCCACCCGCCGGATACCGTAGGCGGCGCGCAGAAATTCAATCATAACGGCTTCGTTATTGACGTTGCAGAATCCCCTGGCGCCGTGCACGATGCGCATGGCGTGGTGACCCGGCGGCCGCACCAGGGCGAACCCGCAGGCCACCCGGCCGTCGCACACCGCCATGCCCATGGCCTTGGCCCCGCCGGCGCTGATAAAGTGGGATTCGGTCATCACCTGCCACAGGTCCGGCACACAGAAATGCACGCGCTGCACATCGGCGGCGGTCACCAGGTCGGCCTTGAATTCCTCGATGCCCTCGATGTCCAGCAGCCCCTCCTCCAGCACTTGGTCCTGGGTGTAGAGCAGGCGCTCCTCGCGTTCGGGGTGCGTGGGGCTGATGGCCCAGTCAAAGGCCGGGAAAAAAACGAGGCCGGTTTTATGTGCCGCACGCAGGATCATCGCCTTGTCACCTCGGGTTTCCGCTGCTGGCAATCCAGCTGCAGGTGCTACCGTCCTGCGGTCGGGCCAACTGCGCGCAGATGGCGGCGTATTCATGGATCAGGCCGGGCTTCACCTGTACCTTGACGCGAATGTTCTGGCCGGTGGTGGCAAACCCGCGCACCATGTTGAAAGCCGCCTCTTCAACGACCTCCACTTCCAGGTCTTCCGGCCGGGCACCCTTTGCCAGGGCCTTGCGTTTCAGCAGCGCCGTGGCTTCGGTCAGTGCGTCACGACTGGAATAATCCCGCCCGACCTTTCTTTGAAAATTTTCTTCGGGTGCCATGGCAATACCCTGTTCGGTATCGGCAAACAGCGTCACAGCGCAGGTGGTGCGCGCCAGCGCCGAACCGATGGCATTGGCCACTTCCCAGCGGGGCACCACAGCGCATTCGAAATCCGAAAGCGCCTGCAGCCGGCGGGCGAACACCGCCGCCGGGGCACCCATGAGCAGCATCTTGCGCGGTTGAATCTGCAACCCTTCCTTGAGTTCGTGGATGGTGTAGACCGGTTTGCTGTTGATCTGGTCCACCATGTCATTCGCCGCCGCCAGGATCCTGCGGCAGGCCAGGTCGAAAACCTCGCCGGCGGCCGCACGGCAGGATTTTCCCACCTTGTCCGCCAGCGAAGCGATACCTCGGCGGGCGCGGGACAGATCCCCGGATTCCATCTCTCCCAGGACGCAGAGCGCATCGGTGGTCGTCGGGGCCGGGCCGCCGAAGGCCATGGCCGGCCCCTGCCGCTGCGAGCTGACGTCCAGTCTGCCCCCCACCACCCGGACGGCGCTGTCTCCGCCCACGCCGATGCAGCGCGCATCCAGCGCCCGGATCAGTGTTTTATAACACCCCAGCTGCACGCCCACGGGATTCAAAAGCGGTGCGCGGTCCACCAGCACCGCCATGTCCGTGGTCGTACCGCCGATATCCAGGACCAAACACTGTTCCCCGGCCGGTGCGGCGGCGATGGCGCCGGCAACGCTGGCGGCCGGACCGGACAAAATGGTCTGGCCCGGAAAATCCATAGCCGATGCAAAATTCAGGGTGCCGCCGTCGGCTTTCATGAGGTAGATGGGCACGTCCAGACCCCTTTCGCGCAGCGACTTCCGGACCGCTTCAAAAAAATTCTTGTGCAGCGGGTAGACGGCGGCGTTGAGGTAGGTCGTGGCGATGCGGCGCGGGAAATTCAGTCCGCCGGCGATACGGTGCCCCAAAAAGACTTTTTCGAAGCCCTCGCCCAGGGTCTCTTCGATGGCCAGCTCGTGGGCCGGGTTGCGCACCGAAAATTTTCCCACCACCCCCACGTGCCGGACATCTGCAGCCTTCAGGCGGCCGGCAATATCCCGGATCTGATGCGTGTCCAGCGCTTCCCTTTCGCGGCCGCGGTGGTCGATGCTGCCCGACACGCAGAAGTAATGCGCGCCGGTGCGGAAAAATTCGGGATCGATGCCGGGGCCGGCTGAAACGATCATCCCCACCTTGCCGACTTTACCCTGCACCACGGCATTGGTGGTCAGCGTCGTACTGAGCACTACACGGCGCACCTCCCGGGGAGTGATACCGGCACTGATCTCTTCGAGGCCGGTTTCCACCGTATGAAACAGATCCGCAGCATCGGTGGGCACTTTGACGGCCTTCACCAGCCCGGTGCTTTCCAGCAGAACCGCATCGGTGTGGGTGCCACCGACGTCCAGTCCGATGATCATGGCATCTCCGTTTCTCCCCGGCCCGGCAGCCGTGCCGGCCATAAATTCCCGCCCGTCAGCAAAGGCCTAGTGCCATAGCCCAGAATCGCGCTGGTTGTCAACCTGCAGGCGCGGACGGCAGCAACACGGCAACATTTTTTTCGACTGCCGGCGGCAAAGCATTGCTTTCTGGAAAATCGAGGCTAATCTTTTTCCGGATTCCTGCCGATAAAGGAACTGGCATCGCAAATAAACGATCAAAGCGGGGAGACGGGAAAATGGATGTCGGGTCGATATCGACTTCCACGGCGGCCATGGCCGTGGCGCTCAGACAGCTTCAGGCCATGACCGAAGCGCAGATGGCGGTCATGAAAACCATCGCCGAAAGCCAACAGCAGATGACGGAACTGCTGCATGCCGCCGGCATCGGCCGCAACGTCGACGTGCGCGCATAGCCAAGGCGGGCGCTGGGGGAAAAAACAGCACCGCAGCGCCCGGCAGACGCTTTTGCGGTTGCGCTGCAGGCCGGCTTTCTGATAGAGGTGGCTGCACATGTATCCGACACCGCCAGGGATCTCCTGCACCGCTAGGCCGTTGTCCGGCAGGCCCGTATCATGAAAAAAAAATGTTTTTTGGCCCTATACCCCATGCTGTTCTGCGCAGTGGCAGGCCTGCTGCTGGCCGCCGTTACGGCCGGAGCCGAACCTTTTCCAGTTTACCCGGCCATGGCGCCCAACGTGGCGTTCTGGAAAAAGGTTTACACCCGCTATACCTCCAGCCAGGGGATTCTGCACGACAGCCGGAACCTGGCGATCATTTACACGGTCGTCGCGCTTGCCGGCCGCGACAGCCGCAACGCGCGCAAAATCAACACCCGGCGCATCAAGGCGGCCAAGGCGCACTACCGCAGGATTCTGGGCCGCCTGGCCGGCGGGCAGCTGCCGCGCTCGGCCGAAGAAAAACGGGTGGCGGCCCTGTTCGGCAGGCATGCCGACCGGCGCACGTTCGCCCGCGCCAGGAACAACATCCGCTGCCAGATCGGCCAGCAGGACCGCTTTCGGCAGGGGATGATCCGGTCCGGCGCCTACCTGGATCAGATCAAACGCATTTTCCGCTCCCAGGGCCTGCCGCAGGACCTGGCCTACCTGCCCCACGTGGAGTCCTCTTTCAATCCGCAGGCCTACAGCAAGTTCGGCGCTTCCGGCATCTGGCAGTTCACGCGCGGCACCGGGCGGCTGTTCTTGAAAATCAACTACACCGTCGATGAGCGCCGCGACCCCCTGCGCGCCTCGCAGGCCGCCGCCAGGCTGCTGAAACAGAACTACCAGGCGCTGGGCAGCTGGCCCCTGGCCATCACGGCCTACAACCACGGGCTGGCCGGCATGCAGCGTGCCAAAAGGCGCCACGGCGGGTACGAAGCGGTGTTTCGGCGTTACCGGAGCCGGCTGTTCAAGTTCGCGTCGCGCAATTTTTATCCCGAGTTCATCGCCGCCCGCCACGTGGCCCGCAACTACCGCCGCTACTTCGGCAACCTGAAGCTGCGCCGGCCTGAAAAATCGGTCAGCGTCAAGCTGGCCGGCTATACCTCCCTGGCGGACCTCATCCGCCGCCTGCACGTGGACCCCGGCGAACTCCGCAGGCTCAATCCAGCCCTGCGTCAGCCGATTTACAGCGGGCAGAAGTACATCCCCAGGGGTTTTTTGCTGCACCTGCCGCCGGCGGCCGGGAAAAAGCTTTCCACGCACCCCGCACGCCTGCTGGCAGGCATCTACCGGCCGCACCAGAAGAGGAGCCGTTTTTACATGGTGCGCCGCGGTGACACCCTGGGCGCCATTGCCAGAATGCACGACCTGCGGCTGGCGGCCCTGATGCAGGCCAATGATCTGAACGGCCGCGCCATCATCCGGCCCGGGCAAAATCTGCGCCTGCCGCTGCCCGGCGAAAAACCGGCCGGAGCAGCCAAAACCGTCCCGCCGCAGCCGGCCAAAGCCGTCCTGCTGGCGGCAAAATCCAGGCCTGCGCCTGCAGGCAAACGGCCGACACCGGCATTGCCGCCGGCGCAGGCCGCTTTCAAGGAGGCCGCCGCGTCACCTGCGCCGGCCGCTGCCGCCGTGGCCATCAATCCGGCCGTGGTCAGCGGAAACCTGACGGTGGAGTCCGTACGCATCACCAACGGCCGCCGGATCGGCTACATCCGTGTGCAGGCCGCCGAAACCCTGGGCCATTACGCCGACTGGCTGGGGGTCGCCACGCGGCAGATCCGGCACCTGAACCACTTCGCGTTTTCACGCGCCATCCGCCTGCACGAGCGCATCAAGATCCCCTTGGAGCGTGTTTCCAAAGCAGTGTTCGAAGAGAAACGCTACGAATATCACAAGGAAATGGCCGAAGACTTCCTGGCGGCCTACCGCATCGAGCAGACCCGTTCCTATGCCATCAAGCGCGGCGACAACATCTGGAAGCTCTGCCGCGAGGTGTTCGACGTCCCCTTCTGGCTGGTCACCAAGTACAACCCGGACCTGGATTTCCGCCGCCTGAACCCGTCGCAGACTCTGATCGTGCCGGTCGTGGCCCAGATCGGCTGAGCGGTGTCATTCGGGGGCAACTGGCGCCCATGCCGACCTGGCTGCGCATTTCCGGTAAAGCGCCGTCAGGGTTTTTCGGATTTCGCTCCGGCCGGTTGTACGCATGATGCCCGAACAGGCCGCACCGCGGCAGCAGCCGCAACTGCAGCCGCCGGCATACCGCCCCTGTACATGATCAAACCCTATGCTTGTCAAATCCATCAGCTACTTCATTCTGGCGGGCCTGTGTGAAATCGGCGGCGGGTATCTTGTCTGGCTGTGGCTGCGGGAAAACAGGCCGATCAGCTACGGTGTGGCCGGCGCTGCGATTCTTATACTCTACGGGGTCATCCCCACGCTGCAGCCGGCGCATTTCGGGCGTGTCTATGCGGCTTACGGCGGGGTCTTCATCGCCCTGTCGATTCTGTGGGGCTGGAAAATCGACGGCATCGCGCCCGACCGTTTCGATATAATCGGGGGATGCATCGCCCTGATCGGCGTGGCCGTCATCATGTACTGGCCGCGGGGCTGAAATTGTTTATCCGGCCACGCTGAAACTTTCGGGGTCTTTCGCCCCGCTTCTTGGGCCGATACACGGCCGGCGGTCTGAAATGCGCCTCTAATCGCCGCCCGCCCGCCGCCGCAGGGCCTGCCGGAGCCTTCTGGCGACCGGCCCCACCTTCCCGTCTGCAATGTTGCGGCCGTCGACGCTGACCACCGGCAGCACCTCGGTGGTGGTGCCGGTCAGAAAGATCTCGTCGGCGGCGTACAGCGCGTCGCGGTCGAAAAAGCGTTCCTCGCAGGTCAGATGCTCCTGACGGCATAATTCGATGACAACCGCCCGGGTGATGCCCGGCAGGATGTGCGCGGTCAGCGGGTGGGTAAGCACCCGGCCCTTTTGCACCATGAACAGGTTGGAACTGGTCCCTTCACGCACAGTGCCGTCTCCGGCCACAAAAACAGCGTCATCGGCTCCGGACGAAAGCGCGCGCTGCTTGGCCAGTACGTTGGCCAAAAGCTGGACGGTCTTAATGTCGCAGCGCCCCCAGCGCAGGTCCGCCACCGTGATCACGGCCGCACCCCTGGCGAGCAGGGCGGGCGGGATCTCCTTTAACCGGCGCACGGTCATCACGACCTGGGGCGTCAGGTCGGCGGAAAAGGCGTGGTTGCGCGGCGCCACCCCGCGCGACACCTGGATGTAAAGGCCGGCGCGCTCCAGTCCCGCCCGATCATACAGGCGCCTGATGTCGCCTCTCAGGCGGTCCCGGGCAAGGGACGGAAAATCCAGGGCCGCCATGGAGCGCTCCAGCCGGTCGAGGTGGGCGTCGGCTTGAAACAGCCGCCCGCCATAGCTGGCGATAAACTCGTAGACAGCGTCGCCGAACTGATAGCCGCGGTCCTCGATAGGCACAACGGCATCCTCGATGGCCAGGATCCTGCCGCTTACAAACGCCAATTCGGGCATGGGTTATTCTCCTCGCGTGATGGGTTCTTTTTCTGTTGCCACGCTTACCATAATCGGTCAATATGGCGCCAGCCTTTTCCGGTCCGGCGCCGGACGCAACGCGAGGTTTGCCGTGAATCCGAAATTCAAATCGCTCGCCCGGGTCCTGCGCGGCGAAATCCATACGGACGGTTTCACCCGCCGGATGCTGGCCGCCGATGCCAGCATCTTTCAGGTGATTCCGGCTGCCGTGGTCTATCCCCGCGACAGGGACGATGTCGTCGCTGCAGTCGGCTTTGCCCGCCGCAGCGGTCTTTGCGTGCATGCACGGGGGGCCGGCAGCGGCCTATGCGGAAGCGCTCTGGGACGGGGCATCATTATCGACTTTACGCATCACATGAACCGCCTGCTGCAGCTGGACCGGGACGCAAAAACCTTCACCTGCCAGCCCGGATACCGGCTGGGAGAGCTCAATGCCACGCTCGCGCACAGTGGCCTGTTCTTTCCGCCCGATCCGTCCAGCGCGGAGTACGCCACCCTCGGCGGCATGTACAACACCAATGCCAGCGGTTCGCATGCCGTCAAATACGGCCACACCGCCGACTATGTCGTGGATGCTGAAATCGTCCTCGCCGACGGGCAGGTTCTACGTCTGTCCGAAATTTCCGCCGCCGGCCGCCACCTGCCCCCGGCATTGCAGCGCCTGCAGGCACTCTACACCAAAAACCGCGGGCGCATCGAAAGTGCCTACCCGGATGTCGTGGCAAACGTCTGCGGGTACAACCTGCGCGGTCTGGTGCGCAACGGCCGGTTGCAGCTGGGCGGCCTTTTCGCCGGCAGCGAGGGCACACTGGGCATCGTCACGCAGCTGACGTTCGCCCTGGCGCCGCGGCCGGCGGCCGACTGCCTGGTGGTTGCCGGCTTCGACGACATCCAGTCGGCCGTAAGGGCTGTGCAGGCCCTGCTGCCGCTCAAACCTTCGGCGATCGAAATCATGGACCGGTCGCTGTTGCGCCTGGCGCTGGAAACCGACGGGCACCTGAAGAACCGCCTGCCGCGGGACGTGGACAACCTGCTGCTGATCGAGTTCGACGGCCCCGGCGAAGCCCCCTGCCGCCGGGCGGCAGGGCGGGCGGTGCAGCGCCTAAGGGAAAAATGCCATTGCCGGCATCTGAAAAGCGGGTCTGCGGCGGATGAAAAAGCCGAATTGTGGGCCGTGCGCAAAGCGGCCGTACCGACGCTTTACCGCCTCAGGGGACGCCGCAAAATCGCGGCCGTTATCGAAGACGCCGCCGTGCCGGTCAGCGCGCTGGCGCCGTTTTTCAACGGCCTGTACGCCCTGTTGGCGCACAGACGCGTGGATTTCGTCATTTACGGCCACATCGCCAAGGGCCTTTTGCACACACGCCCGCTGCTGGACCTGAAAAGCGGCCGCGACCGGCGGCTGCTGAAAGTGTTGGCCGACGACCTTTTCGAACTGGTGCATGCCTTGGGCGGCACCGTTTCCGGCGAGCACGGCGACGGCCGGCTGCGCAGCGCCTACATCCGGCGCCAGTACCCCGGCATCCACCCGCTCTTCGAGCAGGTCAAACAGCTGCTGGACCCGGACGGGCGGTTGAACCCGGACATCAAAACCCACGGTGATCCGCAGCAGATGCAAAGAGACCTGCGCTTCGGCAACGGGCGCGCCCGCACCCGGGAACTGCCGGGCCGACACCTGCTGTGGCCCGGGGGTTTTGCAACGGCCGTCGAGAGCTGCCACGGCTGTGCCAAGTGCACCACCGTGACCACTGCCACGCGCATGTGCCCGGTCTACAAGTTCACCCACCAAGAGTCCGCCACTCCCCGGGCCAAGGCCAACCTGCTGCGCAGCCTGGTCAGTGGTGCCGTGGCCCAGCATGCGCTGTACCGCCGGGCTTTTCAGGAAGTCATGCGGCAGTGCATCAACTGCGGCAGCTGCCGGGTGGAGTGCCCCTCGCATGTCAATATTCCCAAAATGGCCCTGGAAGCCCGCGCACAGTATGTCCACCGCTTCGGGGCACGCCCGCAGGACCGTCTGCTTACCAGCCTGGAGCCCGCCGGGCGCATGGCATGCACAACCGGCGGCCTGCCGGTGCTGCCGCTGCGCCTCAAAGGGGTACAGCGGGCCGTCAGACGGATCACGGGCATCGCGCCCGAGCGGCTGCCGCGTGCCTTTGCGCGGCGCAGCCTGACCGAAAGGCTGCCGGCTGTCAGCGGCAGCGGCCGCACCCGCGTGCTTTACTTTGCCGGCTGCTACGCGACCTATGTGCGGCCGGAGATCGGCGAGGCCGCCGTCGCCGTACTCACCGCCATGGGGATGCAGGTGCACCTGCCCGTGCAGCACTGCTGCGGACTGCCCATGCTGTCCAAGGGCATGGCGCGTCCGGCGGCCAGGAAGATCACACAAAACCTGTCTGCCTGGCGGCACCTGCTGAAAACCGTCGCCTGCATCGTGGTCACCTGTTCCTCCTGCGGTCTGGCGCTGATGCGCGAGTGGGGCTGGCTGCTGCCGCCCGAAACAGCGGCGCGTATCCGCGCCAAGACGTTGCACATCAGCCGCTTGGTCGGCGATTCACAAGACCGCCTGCCGCTGGCGCGCCAAAAGAGACGCGTGGCCTATCATGCGCCCTGCCACCTGCGCGTGCAGACCGCGCCACAGAGTTCGGCGGACCTGTTGGCCGGCATTCCGGGGATCGAAGCCATCGTTTTGGACAGCCACTGCTGCGGCATGGCGGGCAGCTGGGGGATGGCGGTCCGCAACGCGGCCGTGAGTGCCCGCCTGGGACAGGACCTGGCGAACCGCCTGGCCGAAAGCCGGGCAGATGTCGCCGCCACCGACTGCCCCACCTGCCGCATGCAGATGGAACAGCGCGGCGCACTGCCGGTGCGGCACCCGGTGGAAATCCTGGCCCGCTCCCTGGAAACCGGATAGTTTCTTCCGGAAAGCACGACTGCGGATCGAAAAGGCGGAAAACCGATGCATCGTCAATCGAAACCGAAGGAGGTTGCAATGCCCTACACCGAAATCGAATTCAAACACCGGCCGCCGCTGGCCTTTCTGACGCTCAACAACCCGTCTAAAATCAACGCGCTGTCGCGCACCATGATCCGCGAAATCACGGCCGTGCTCACCGCTTTGGCCGAAGACGAAAACATCAGTGTCCTCATCGTGCGCGCCGCCGGCAATCATTTCTGCGCCGGCCACGATCTCGCCGAGATGGTGGACGCGGACATGAAAACCTACAAGCACATTTTCGACCGCTGCACGGCCATGATGCAGATGCTGCATCAGATCCCCCAGGTGGTCATCGCCGCCGTCCAGGGAATTGCCACGGCCGCCGGCTGCCAACTGGCGGCATGGTGCGACCTGGTGGTGGCCGAAGAAGGCGCCCGCTTTGCCACCCCGGGCGTCAAAATCGGGCTTTTCTGCACCACGCCCATGGTGGCGATCTCCCGTGCCATCGGCCGCAGGGCGGCCATGGAAATGCTCATGACCGGACGTTACGTGCCGGCAACGGAAGCCAAGCAGCTGGGACTGGTCAACCGCGTGGTCAAGATGGAGCAGCTGGCCGCCGAAACCGAGAAGCTGGCGCGACAGATCGCCGAAGCCAGCCCCCTGGTACTGAGAATCGGCAAACGCGCCTTTTACGACCAGATCGACCAACCGGACGACAAGGCCCTGGCGTATGCCTCGCATACCATCGCGTTAAACAACCTGGCGCGGGACGCCCAGGTCGGCATCGGCGCTTTTTTGGAGAAAAAACCTCCCCGCTGGGAGAACCGCTGACGGCTTCGCTGACGGCTTTACAAACAGCCCATCCGTTCTTATCATAGGATACGTTCGTAATTTACGGGTGTTTCCGCAACCCGGGAAACCGTCAACCCCAAATGGAGGCAGCATGAGCTACGATTTCAGTGCGGATGAAGTTTTCGAGATGGCGCAGCAGATGGAGCGCAACGGCGCCGAATTCTACCGCAAGGCAGCTGCATCGGCTGAAAACGAAGAAACGCGCAAATTTCTGCTGGAGCTGGCCGACATGGAAGTCGAACACGAGAAAACCTTCGCCGCCATGCGCCGGGATCTGACCGCTGCCGAAAAAGCACCCACGGTTTTCGATCCTGAGGGAGAGTCCGCCATGTACCTGCGGGCGCTGGTGGATACACGGGTGTTTTTCGAAAAAGCCATCGACCTCGGTTCGCTGCGCGAAGTTCTCAAGGCGGCCATCGAAGCCGAAAAAGACTCCATCGTATTTTACCTGGGGATGAAAGACACTGTTCCCCAGGACCTGGGCAAGCACAAGTTAGACGCCATCATCAAGGAAGAAATGGCTCATGTGCGTCTGCTGAGCCGTGAACTGGTCAGGCACAAATAGCCTTGCAGAACCACCGCACCCGCGACATGCACAGTCCATCCAAGGCAGTCCCTAAAACCTCCGTACCGCCGCTGGTCCTGATCGTGGGCTGCTCGCAATCGGGTAAAACCACCCTTTTAGAGCGGCTCATCCCGGAATTTACCCGCAGAGGATGGCGGGTGGGCACCATCAAGCATCACCACGGCAACCGGCTGGAACTGGACAAACCCGGCAAAGACAGCTGGCGGCACAAGGCCGCGGGCGCATCGACTTCGATCGTGTGCTCCCCGAGGCGTATCGGCATGGTGCGGGACATGGATCATGATCCCGGACCGCAGCGATTGCTGCGACTGCTGGATCATACGGACATTGTGCTGTGTGAAGGATACAAGCAGGCGGACTTCCCCAAGGTGGAGGTGTTCCGCAGCCAGGTGGGGGAGCAGCCGCTGTGCCTCGAAGACCGGCGCCTGCTGGCAGTGGTCAGCGATGAACAACTGGACTGCCGGGCGCCGCGCTTTTTGCCGGCCGAAGCCGGGCGGCTGTGTGAGTATATCATCTCACAGCTGGAGCTGAAGCGTCAGCATCCTTAAGCGCTGCGTGTACCCTGCGGCAAACAGTTCCGTGCTGCATGGGGCGGCGCGCTGTCAACCGTCCGCCCGGCCGCTGGCGGCGATGCGGCGCAGGCTGTCGGCGTCGATGAGTTCGATGGCACGTCCCCGGACGGAAATCAGACCGCTGTCGGAAAGGCGCGCAAAAATCCGCGACAGCGTCTCGGGGACGGTCCCCAGCACACTGGCCAGCTGGCCCTTGGAAATCTTTAGTTCCACGTGCCGCGGATTGTCCTGTTCACTGGCCAGGTACATGAGGTAGGAAGCCAGCCGGCCGGGCACTTCCTTGAGCGACAGGTTTTCGATCTGCAGTGTGAATTCATGCAGCCGCATGGACAGCACCGCCAGCATGTTCAGCGCCAGCGACGGCTGCGCGGCAATCAGGTCGACAAAGGCCCGGCGCGGCAAAAAGAGCAGTTCGCTGGAAGCGATGGCCTGGGCACTGGCCGGAAACCGCCGGCCGGTAAAGACCGGCACTTCCCCGAAAGGATGGCCGCCGCCGAAAATATGCAGAATGTGTTCCTTGCCCTCGGATGAGACTTTGTAGATCTTGATCCTGCCTTTGCGCACCACGTAAAATCCGACGGCCCGGTCGCCTTCGACAAAAACCGTCTCTCCCCGGGCAAATTTTTTTTGCAGCGTGATCTGCAGCACCTGATCGAGCTCGTCCGGCGCCAGACCGCTGAACAGGGCAATGCCCGAAAGCACTTTGCGGATTTCATTCATGCTTTTTTAAAACTATCAGCCCTTCTTGACTTAAGTCAAGGCAAACCCGCAGCTGTAGGCGTAGAGTTACACAGTCGATCAATTGATGTACTTCTTTTAAAAAACGTCGCTCCGCCGTCCGGCCCCGCCTGGATGGCAGGCCGGCACCAGACACAGAGTAGGAGGTTTACCATGTTTTGTTTCCAATGCGAACAAACCGCCAAAGGCGAAGGCTGCACCAAGCTCGGCGTATGCGGCAAACAGCCCGAAGTCGCCGAGCTGCAGGACCTTCTGATTTACGCCATGAAAGGCCTATCCCAGGTGGCCGTCGAAGCCCGTAAAGTGGGCATCAGCGACCCCGCAATCAACAAGCTCACCTGTGAAGCCGTCTTTTCGACACTGACCAACGTGGATTTCGATCCTGATCGGTTCGTCTCCATGATCCAGGAAGTCATCGGTCAGCGCGATAAATTGAAAGCACGCGTCGCTGCTGCCGGCGGCCGCACCGACTTTGCCGACGACGCGGCGGCATTCAAGCCGGCCGACGGCAGAGAAGCGCTGACCGACCAGGCCCGGCAGGTGGGAATCAAGTCCGACCCCGACATCGACCCCGATGTGCTCGGACTGCGCGAACTTCTGATATACGGTCTGAAAGGCGTATCCGCCTATGCCGACCATGCCCGCATTCTGGGGCAGGAAGACGACAGCGTGTACGCCTTTATCCACGAAGCCCTGGCCGCCACACTGGACAAGAGCCTGGGAGTGAACGATTATGTCGGTCTGGCTCTGAAATGCGGCGAAGTCAACCTGCGCGCCATGGAGCTGCTGGATGCGGGCAACACCGGCACCTTCGGCCATCCGGTTCCGACGCAGGTCCCCCTGGGCGCCAAGAAGGGCAAGGCCATCCTGGTATCCGGCCACGACCTCAAGGACCTGGACACGCTGCTCAGGCAGACCGAAGGCAAAGGGATCAATGTTTACACCCACGGCGAAATGCTGCCGTGCCACGGTTATCCGGAACTGAAAAAATATCCCCACTTCCATGGTCATTACGGTACCGCCTGGCAGAACCAGGCCAAGGAATTCGACGCCTTCCCCGGCGCCATCCTGATGACCACGAACTGCATCCAGAAACCGCGTGAATCGTACAAGGAAAATATCTTTACCACCGGCCTGGTCGGTTGGCCGGGGGTCACGCATGTGTCCAACGACGATTTCACGCCCGTGATCAACCGCGCCCTGGAGCTGCCGGGTTTTGCCGAAGATACCGAAGGCAAGACGGTCATGGTGGGCTTCGGCCGCAACGCCGTGCTGGGCGTGGCCGACAAAGTCATCGATGCCGTGAAGAGCAAGGCCATCCGCCACTTCTTCCTGGTGGGCGGCTGCGACGGCGCCAAACTGGGCCGCGATTACTATACCCGTTTTGTCGAGCAGGTTCCCGACGACTGCGTGGTGCTGACCCTGGCCTGCGGCAAATTCCGCTTTTTCGACAAGGATCTGGGCGACATCGGCGGCATCCCGCGGCTGCTGGATGTGGGCCAGTGCAACGATGCCTACTCAGCGGTTAAGATCGCCACCGCCCTGGCCGGCGCCTTCGACTGCAGCGTCAATGACCTGCCGCTTTCCTTTATTCTGTCCTGGTATGAACAGAAAGCGGTCGCCATCCTGCTGACACTGCTGCACCTGGGCATCAAGGACATGCGCCTGGGGCCCAGTCTGCCGGCGTTTATAACACCCAACGTGCTGGATGTACTTGTGAAAAACTTCAACATCATGCCCATCAGCACGCCCGAAGAGGATCTGAAAGCCATCTTGGGATAAGCGGGCTTTAACCGCGGCGCTTCCCCCATCCGGGGAAAGCGCCGCCAACGGACTTTCAGTTACGGTCGCCAACGAATAGTCAGTCCGCAGGCGGAACCCGGCAGATTCCGGTTGCGGCAGACGGCGGCAGAAGGAGATACCGCCATGAAATGCCCCGGACAGGATACCCAGTACTGGACCGCAGGCTCGATTTTTGAAGCCAAGTGCCCGCAATGCGGTGCCATGGTCGAATTTTTCAAGGACGATACTTCCCGCAAGTGCGGCAAGTGCGGCCACCGTTTCGTCAACCCCAAGATGGATTTCGGCTGTGCGGCCTACTGCCAGTATGCCGAACAGTGCCTGGGCAATCTGCCGCCCGAACTGGTGGCGCAGCAGGAGAACCTGCTCAAAGACCGCGTGGCCGTCGAAATGAAGCGGCACTACGGTCGGGATTTCAAGCGCATCGCGCACGTCACGCGGGTGGCCCGTTATGCCGACAAGATCGGCAAGCTCGAACAGGCCAACATGGCGGTGGCACTGTCGGCGGCTTACCTCAAGGGTGCGGATGAACCGTCGTCTGACGGCGCTCTTCCCGTGGCCGCGGAAGTGCTGCAGCGGCTGCGCGCCCGTGACAAACTGATCGAAGCCGTGCTCGAAACGCTGAAGCAGATCCACGCCGCCGGAGATCAGATATCGCCGGAAGCCGCCGTCGTTGCCGACGCCGAGATGCTGGCACAGCTGGAAGAGGCCGTAAAGACAGGCGGCGCTGACAGGGATTTACTGGCGGAAAAGATCGGAACGCACCTTCGCACATCCGCGGGGCGCAAGGAAGCCGAAACCCTGCTGCAAACCTCCTGACACCCGCTAAACATACGGAGAAGCCATGAAAATTACACGCAAAATTATTGAAATCGATGAAGAGCTGTGCGACGGCTGCGGGCAGTGCGTACCCTCCTGTGCCGAAGGGGCACTGCAGATCGTCGACGGCAAGGCGCGCATGGTAGCCGAAAAATACTGCGACGGACTGGGCGCCTGCCTGGGCGAGTGTCCCACCGGCGCGCTGAAAATCATCGAGCGCGAAGCCGACGAGTTCGATGAGCAGGCTGTTGAAGCCTACCTGGATGAAAGGGAAAAGGAATCTGCGGCGGCGCCGGCTGCCGGCTGCCCTTCCGCCGGTATCCAGATCTTCGCTCCGGGAGCACCGGAAAATCGCATGGCGCCACCCGATAGCGACACGGATTCGGCGCTTTCCCACTGGCCGGTGCAGATCCGCCTGGTTCCGCCCAATGCGCCTTTTCTTAAGGGCGCCGACCTGCTGGTGCTGGCAGACTGCGCTGCCGTGGCCTATCCGGCACTGCACCCGGAACTGCTGAAGGATCGCGTGGTGGTGATGGGCTGCCCCAAATTCGACGACGCCGAAGAATACGTCCAGCGCTTCACGGCCATGTTCAAGCACGCCGGTATCCGGCGCATCACCAACGTCATCATGGAAGTCCCCTGCTGTTCGGGTCTGCCGATGATGATCAAAAAAGCGCTGGCCGCATCCGGCCAGGCGATCCCCATGACCGAAATCGTCATCAGCACACGCGGCAAGGTGCTTTCCGAGCACTAGGGCGTCAGCCTACAAAGCCCCTTATCCCCCGTAGCGTCGGCAGAAGGCGTCAAAATCATCCGCCCCGAACAGCTCTGCAAAGCGTTCGCCATGCCGACTGCGGGCCTTGTAGAGGTTGAGGCAGTCACGCACAATGGTCAGCACCTGCTGCGGATCGTATATGCCGGGCAGCTCCCGCGCCAATCGGGGATGCCTGCCCAGCTTGCCGCCCAGCTGTACCCGGTACCCTTTGCGTCCGGTTTCTATGGTGCCGGTGGGACAAGCCGCCACGCACTGGCCGCAGGCAACGCACCTGGCGCCATCCAGCACCGGCGGACCCTGGGTTCCCAGCGACAGGGCATTTTCGCGGCAGGTTTCCACACAGGCGGCACACAGGCTGCAGTCTGCATCGGAAATCGCCGGCACGGCCGCCCCGATAATTCCCACATCCCGGATCTGGGGCTGGGAACACGCATTGGGGCAATCCGCCAGTGAAATCCTGAATTCGTGGTGAAATTTCAGACGGCCATCGACGCGCGCTTTCAGAAACTTCAGCAGGTCCTCGCTTTCCAGCAGCTTTTCCAGCCGGGCATGGAGGTCATCGCCGGCCACCGCCCGGTTGGGGCAGCCGCTGGGGCCAAAACACATTTCAATACGGTAGCCCTGAACATCCCGGTGCATGCCGGTCAGATAGCGTGTCTGGGTGCGCTTGACCTCGGCCAGCGAGACCTGGGTCTTGCCCGCCTCCCGGGCTTCGCGCTCCACGCGCGTCCTGACTTTCTTGCGCACGAAGAAGGGCACCTTGCGGATGGCGGATTCAGCTTCGGCGGTCCATTGCATTTTCAGCTTCCTTCGAAATACCCGTCACGCGCGGGTGTTCATGGTTTGCGCCGCCGCCATGTTGCACCTGCGGCGCTGCGAGCGACTGGTCGTACTATAAGAATCCTGCGCCACCAGTGCAAGCCGGTCGATCCCGGAAATTTTCCAATCTCCCGCGGGGCCGTGGCCCGCCGCTCATGCAACCCGCCGAAACAGCTGTAAAAGATTACCCGTTGACAGTGACCCGAAGGCCACTTATAGTCTGCAGCAGCAAACCGCGGTCCGCCGCTGCGGCCCGCGGGTTCATGTTTCTTTCATGGAGGACCTCCTATGAAATCATCTGCCGCCACGGTGCTGTCAGGCGTCGTATTGATGCTGATGCTGACCGGCACACATGTGACAGCCCAATTTCGGCCGGCGCAGCACATGCTGACCATGGACGATGCGATCCAGGCCGCCCTGAAGCACAACCCCAGGATCATGGCGGCGCAATCCCAGCTGGATGCGTCGGGGGAGCGCGTCACCCAGGCCCGCTCCGGCTTTCTGCCGCAGGTGGCCTTCGATGAACGCTTCAACCATACGAACAACCCCACGCTGGCTTTCGGGACCCTGTTGAACCAGGGCGTCTTTACCCAGGAAGATTTCGATGTTCAGCGACTCAACAGTCCGGACGCCGTCGACAATTTCAACAGCCGTTTTTCGCTGGTCTGGCCGCTGTACGACAGCGGCCGGACCTGGTACGGCCACAAACAGGCCAAACTGGGCCGGGACGCGGCCGCCCTGCAGCTGCAGCGCACGCGGCAGGAAATCATCGCCGAGGCCACCACAAACTACCTGAACCTCCTGCTGGCCCAGAAAGACCTGCGCGTGGTGCAAGAGAGCCTGAAAAGCGCCCGCGCCAACCTGAAAATGGTGCAAAGCCGCTACCAGACCGGCTTTTTCGTGAAAAGCGACCTGTTGCGGGCCCAGGTGCGCATCGCCAGCCTGGAGCAGCAGCGCCTGCAGGCGGAAAGCAACGTGGCGGTTGCCCGGGCTGCGTTGAGCGCCGTGATGGGCAGCGAGGAAGATGAACACTTCCTGCCGGTTTCCGTACTGGACAGCGTGTCGGCGCCACATGCCAGCCAGGCCCACTGGACCGCGCAGGCGCTGGCCCGTCGGCCGGACCTCAGACTGCTGCACAACCAGGAGCTTATCGCGCGCGAAGCCGTCAAAAAGGCGCGTGCCGCCCATCTGCCGTCTTTCAATCTCATCGGCAACTACGAAATCAACACCGAAAAGTTCAGCGACAGTGCCGACAATTACACCGTCGGCGCCATGATGAACCTGAACCTGTACTCGGGCAACCGCATCTCGGCCAGGGTGCGGGAGGCCCGGGACCTGGAACGGGCTGCACGCGCGCGTATCCGCCAGATGGAGCTGGCCGTACGGGTACAGACCCGCCAGGCCTTTCTGCAGGTCCACAGCGCCTGGCAGGCTATTTCGGTGGCGCGCACGGCCGTCGGCCAGGCCGAGGAAACGCTGCGCATCGTACGCAACCGCTACCGCCACGGGCTGGTGACCATCGTTGCCCTGCTCGACGCCGAAGTCGCGCTGCAAAAAGCCCGCAGCGACTTGTTCCGCAGGCTACACGACTACCGGGTTTCTTCCGCCCGGCTGGCATTGGCGGCGGGCACCATCGATGAAAACTACAAAGCACCCGGCCAGGTGACCAAACAGCAAGACTGACTGTTGAACTGCTGCGGCCGCCGAACGCCTGTACGCATTTGCGGCCCGGCAGGCGCAAAACTGCAATGCCCGTTGTGGCGATTTGATGGAGTCTTTGTATGCACTCGAAATGGTCCGCTTTTACCTTCTGTCTCCTTTTGGCCCTCATGGTGTCCGCCTGCGGCGAAACCATCGAACCGGGAACACAGACCGCAAACGCCAAGACGGCGGTCAAGGCTGCCGTGGGATTGGCGCAGGTCGCCGGTCATCCTTTTGTCTACACGGCCGTGGGCAGCGTAACGGCGGCAACGGCCAGCACAATTTCCAGCAAGCTGATGGGAACGGTGACCGCCGTCAATGTCCACGTCGGCGATTCCGTTGCCACGGGCAAAATCCTGGTGACCATCGACGACCGGCGGGTCAAGGCCCGCCTGCGCCAGGCCCGGGCGGCCCTGCAGGAGGCCCGCCAGGCCATGCAGGCAGCCGTTTCCGCCCGTGAAACGGCCCGCAGCGCCGAAAAACTGGCCCACACCACCTACCGGCGCTACCGCCAACTGCTGGATGAAGATTCGGCCAGCAAACAGGAATTCGACGAAGTAGAGGCCCGCTACCGGGAGGCCGTATCTTCGCTAAAGCGCACCGCCGCCATGGTCCAGGCCGCGAGTTCGCGCATCCACCAGGCGCAGGCGGAACTGGCGGTGGCGCGGGTGCGGTTCCGCGATGCCGTGGTACGCGCCCCCTACGATGCCGTCATCACGGCCAAGATGGTCGAGCCCGGAGACCTGGCCGCCCCGGGCACGCCCTTCCTGCGCCTGGAGAAAAAAGGCGCCTTTGAAGTCAAGCTGATCCTGCCGGAAATCTATCTCCAGCGGGTCCGCCCCCAACAGGAACTGACCGTTCATATTCCCGCCATGCACAGGCGCACCTTGACCGGCACCGTTAAAACGATCTCCCCCACCGCCGATCCGGCAACGCGCACCTTCTTTGTCAAAGTGGCGCTGCCGGAAAACGGTGCCTTCAAGTCCGGCATGTTTGCCCGCGTGGACATCCCGGTGGGGGAAAGCGGCCTGCTGACCCTACCGGCAAGCGCTGTGGTGCGCCACGGCCAGCTAACCGGATTCTACCGGGTTGACAAGGGACAGATCGCCCATTTCCGCCTCATCCGCACCGGCAGGGTTATGGGAGATGTCGTAGAGGTCATTTCGGGCCTGGCAAAGGGCGACCGCTTTGTCATCAGCCCGCCGCCCAAACTGGCGGACGGCGTCAAGGTGGAGATCCAGTCATGACGCACAGCCAGGGCCCGGCGGGCAAAATCGCGCATTTTTTTATCGACTCCAAGCTGACCCCCCTGGTCATCGCGGCCTCGATCCTGCTGGGAATAGCGGCAGTGATCGCCCTGCCGCGGGAGGAGGAGCCCCAGATCATCGTGCCCATGATCGATGTGTTCGTGGGCATGCCCGGCGCCAGCGCCAAAGAGGTCGAACAGCGGATCACGCGCCCCATGGAAAAGCTGCTGTGGGAAATTCCCGGCGTGGAGTACGTTTACTCCACCTCCAGCCCGGGCATGTCCATGGTCGTGGTGCGTTTTTACGTGGGCCAGGACGAGGAAAAGGCGGTCGTCCGCCTGCAGTCCAAGTTGAGCTCCAACTTCGACCGTATCCCCTGGGCGGTCAGTCCGCCGCTCATCAAACCGCGCTACATCGACGACGTACCGGTACTGGCGCTGACGTTCTGGAGCGAAACCGCCGACCACTATACGCTCAGGCGCGTGGCCGCCGAAGTGGAAAACGCCGTCAAACAGGAAAAGAAAGTCTCCATCACCCACCTGATCGGCGGAGAAAAACGCCAGATCACCGTGCGCCTGGACCCGGTGCGGCTGGCGGCGTTCAAGCTGGACCCCCAGATCATTGCACGCCAGCTGTTAAGTGCCAACCAGGCATCCAATGCCGGCAGCTACCCCTCGCCGGCCGGCGAGATCAAGGTGCACACCGGCGCTTTTCTGAAAACCCGGCGCGACGTGGAAATGGTGGTCGTGGGCGTACACAACGGCCGCCCGGTGTATGTCCGGGACATCGCCCGCGTTGTCGACGGGCCCGGCGAACCTTCCCAGTACGTCTTTCTGGGAGCCGGTCCGGCCGCCGCAACCAAACACATGCACTTTTCGAACTCAGCCGAGGGCGTCTATCCGGCCGTCACCCTGACGCTGGCCAAACGCAAGGGCGCCAATGCCATCAGCGTGGTCAAACGCGTGCTGGCGCGTGTAAACGACCTCAAGGGCGACCGTATTCCGGACAACGTCCACATCACGATTACACGCAATTACGGCGAAACCGCCGAAGAAAAATCCAACGAACTGCTGTTTCACATGGCCATTGCCGTGTTTTCGGTCACGCTCCTGATTGCCGTCACCCTGGGATTGCGCGAATCGGGCATCGTGCTGCTGGCCATTCCCGTCACCCTGGCCCTGACCATGGCCGTGTTTCATCTTTACGGCTACACCTTGAACCGCATCACCCTGTTTGCCCTGATTTTTTCCATCGGCATCCTGGTCGACGACGCCATCGTGGTGGTGGAAAACATCGTACGCCATTTCCGCCTGCCGGAGAACAGCGGCCGGCCACGCGCCACGGTGGCGGTGGAAGCCGTCGCCGAAGTCGGCAACCCAACGATCCTGGCCACCCTGACGGTTATTGCCGCCATTTTGCCCATGGCGTTTGTAGGCGGCCTGATGGGGCCCTACATGCGGCCCATTCCGGTGGGTGCGTCGGCCGCCATGATCATCTCCATGCTGGTGGCCTTCATCGTCACCCCGTGGGCCTCGCTGAGAATGGTACGGCGGCGCCGAGAAGATGGCGCATCCGCCCCTTCAACCCACGAGAAAGAAGATTGGGTCACGCGCCTCTACCGTCACATCATGGGCCCGCTGTTGCACAATCCTTGGCTGCGCTGGTCGTTTCTCGCTGGAATTGTCGTGCTGCTGCTGGCGGCCTGTGCCATGGTGGCCGTCGGTTTGGTGCGCGTCAAGATGCTGCCTTTTGACAACAAAAGCGAATTTCAGGTCATCATCGACATGCCCGAAACGGCCACTTTGGAAAAAACCACCGCGGCCGCCCTGGAGATGGGCGAATACCTGAAACGCGTCAACGAAGTCAGCGACTACGAGATATACGCCGGAACGGCCTCTCCCTTCAACTTCAACGGCTTGGTGCGCCATTACTATCTGCGCCGCGGCCCCAACGTGGCCGACATCCAGGTCAACCTGGCGCCCAAGGGGGACCGC
The DNA here is from genome assembly GCA_026984935.1 of Desulfobacterales bacterium. Classification (GTDB taxonomy): domain Bacteria; phylum Desulfobacterota; class Desulfobacteria; order Desulfobacterales; family JALSRD01; genus JALSRD01. Next base: position 49,765 of record JALSRD010000100.1, on the reverse strand, counting down.
CGTGACCAGAGCCATGCCATCGCCAAGCGGGTGCGGCCCATGCTCAAGGCCATCGGCGACAAGTACGGTGCCCGCATCAAGGTGGCCGAGGTGCCGCCCGGGCCGCCGGTGCTGTCCACGCTGGTGGCCGAAGTCTACGGGCCGGACTACGAGCGCCAGCGGCAAATCGCCCGCAAGATCCGGGACATCTTCGACCACACCGACGGTGTCGTGGACGTCGACTGGTACATGGAGGGCTACCAGCAGCGTTTCGACATCGAGGTCGACAAGGAAAAAGCGGCCCTTTCCGGCATCAGCACCGCCAAGATCGCCCAGACGCTGAAGATCGCTCTGGCGGGCCAGCAGACCGGGCTTTTGCACCAGCCCCGGGAAAAGGAAGACGTACCCATTATCCTGCGCTTCCCACTGGCCGACAGGGCCGGTGTCAAACGGCTGGCCGCCATCCGCGTAAATACTCCCGACGGCCGCCAGGTGCCGCTGCAGACGCTGGTTTCCGTGCACAAAACCAGGGCCCAGCGCAGCATTTACCACAAAAACCTGATGCCGGTAGTCTACGTCATCGGCGACGTGGCCGGCGTCAAAGAGAGCCCGGTCTACGCCATCCTGGAAATGCGCAAGAAGATCGACGCCATCTCCATCCCCGAGGGCTACCACATTGAACAGCTTTCGGCATCTCTGCCGGCCAACACCAAACGTTTCGCCATGAAGTGGGACGGCGAGTGGCAGATCACCTACGAGGTCTTCCGCGACCTGGGCATCGCTTTTGCCGTGGTGCTGGTACTGATTTTCGTCCTGGTGGTGGGCTGGTTCCAGTCTTTTTCGACACCGCTGACGATCATGGCGGCCATCCCCTTTTCGCTGATCGGAATTCTGCCGGCCCACTGGCTGATGGGTGCTTTTTTCACGGCTACCTCCATGATCGGCATGATCGCCGGCGCCGGCATCGTGGTGCGCAATTCCATCATCCTGGTGGACTTTATCGAGCTGCGCCTCAGGGAAGGTATGCCCCTGGATCTGGCGGTGATCGACGCCGGCGCAGTGCGTTTCCGGCCCATGATGCTGACCGCCGCGGCGGTCATCGTCACCGGCGCGGTGATCTACGCCGATCCGATCTTCAAGGGGCTGGCCATTTCGCTGATGGCCGGAGAAGTCGCCTCCCTGCTCTTTTCGCGCATGGCCGTGCCGATTCTCTACTTCCTCGACAAACGCTGGGAGTTCGCCCACTTGAAGCATGCCGCGCCCGCTGACCCAGATAAGCCCTGACCGCCGGGCATGTCACGGCGCCCGCACGTGTCTGCCCTGTTTTTTTAAACAACCGCACCGGGAAAGAGCGATTAAGCCATGCAATATACGGTCAAGGACATTTTAAAGATACAGGTCGCGCCGGCCCTGGGCTGCACAGAACCCGTCGCCATCGCCCTGGGGGCGGCGGCCGCGGCAGCGCTGCTGCCCGGCCAAAAAATCACCAGCCTGGCGCTCAGTGTGGACCCCAACATCTATAAAAACGGCATGGCGGTCTCCATACCGGGCAGCGGCGGGCTCAGCGGACTGGATACGGCTGCGGCGCTGGGACTGTTCGGCGGGAATCCGGCTCTGCGGCTGGAAGTGCTGGAATCCGTTGACGAGGAGGCGGTCACCCGGGCACTGCGGTTCATAAAAAACGGCCATGTCAAGGTAAAGCTGCTCTCCGACCGCCGTGGTCTTTACATCAAAACCGTCGTGCGTGCGGGAAAGCACCGGGCCGAATCCGTCATCAGAGATATTCATGACAATATCGTTTCTCTGACATTGGACGGAGAACCGGTGAAATCCGCACCGTTTATGCCGGACGAGGCTGTGGACAGTGACACGGGCGACTTGCCGGCCATGGAACAATGGCTGAAAGATCGCCGGGTTGCAGAGCTTCTGGACATCGTGGACGAAATGGACCGCGAGGACCGCGAGTTTATCGAAGAGGGCGTCCGGGTGAACCTGCGCCTGGCCGCCTACGGCCTCAAGCACGGTTCAGGCCTGGGCGTGGGAAGAACCCTGGAGCGGCTGGTGCGCCAGAAACTGGTCAAGCGTGACATGATCCTGGCGGCGCGCATTTTGACCTCCTCGGCTTCCGATGCGCGCATGGCGGGCGTCAAACTACCGGCCATGAGTTCGGCCGGCAGCGGCAATCACGGATTGACGGCTGTGCTGCCCATCTGGGCGGTCAAGGACTACGTGGACTGTGAGCCGGGAACTGTCATCGAGGCCATCTGCCTGAGCCACATCATCACCGCGTATGTCAAAGCCCACACCGGCCGGCTTTCGGCGGTCTGCGGCTGTTCCATCGCCGCCGGCGCTGGTGCCACGGCGGGAATCACCTATCTGCTGGGCGGCGACATGGCGCACATCGCCGGTGCCATCAAGAATCTGACCGAAGATCTGGCCGGCGTCATCTGTGACGGCGCCAAGGCGGGGTGCTCGCTTAAACTGGCCACGGCCGCCGGCACCGCCGTCCAGGCCGCCCTGTTTGCGCTGCAGGGTGTCTTCGTCAAGCCCACGGACGGCATCATCGGCCAATCCCCCGAGCAGACCATGCAGAACATCGGCACCCTGAGTACCGAAGGCATGATCGAAACCGACCGCACCATTTTAAACATCATGCTCAACAAATTCTGACGTCCGTGCCACTGCTCAGCGGCTGCTGCCCCGCCGCCCGCCGTAGTGCGTCAGCTCCCAGAACTTGGCATACTTCATGAACGACCCGCCGGCGTTGAGCAGGGCGATCATGAACCCGTCGTAGCCCTCGAGCAGCCCCAGCTGGAGTATGTAGGTCTTGAAAAACATCCAGCCGCCGTGCCCGGGTGCAGACCACCAGTGTGTCTTCTGTTTTTGGCGCAGCATCTCACGCGCGCTTAAAGAAGAGTACACCTGCATCTTCTGGACAAGGTCCGAATAACTGTCGAAACTGTGGTGCTCGATGGCGGCACCCAGGTCGGCGACCCGGCCGCGGGCCTCCCACTGCTCGTGCACCAGCCGCCCGTTGAAGGCGCCCCGGCGGCGGTCGACCAGGCGCACCACATGATCCGGCCACCAGCCGCAGCGCCGGATCCAGCGGCCGTGAAAAAAATTCTTGCGCTGCAGGCGGTAAGCGGCCGCTTCCGGCGGGCTGCCCAGCGTCAGGCCCTGAATGGCCGCCGCGCTGGAGGCCGGCAGGCGTTCGTCGGCATCCATGATCAGCACCCAGTCGTTGCGACAGCCATCCACCGCCAGCTGCTTCTGGCGGCTGTACCCCTGCCAGGGATGCACCAGCACCCGGCAGCCGAACGCTTCGGCGATCTGTACCGTATCGTCCCGGCTGCCGCCGTCCACCAGCAGAATCTCGTCGGCAAAGCCGAGGCTCTCGAGGCAGCGTGCCAGGCGCCGGCCTTCGTCCTGGGCCACAATGGCCACAGACAGGGGGGCTACCATGGTCTAGAGCTTCCTTTCAGCAGGTTGCGGGGATCGATCGCAATTCTGGGTTAGCTTTCCGAACATCGAATTTTGCCTGCGCACGGCGGCGTGCGTGGCCTCTCCCCAAAACAGCCACACCGTACGCGCGGACACAGCCGCTCAAGCCAGGCCGTTGGCGCAGCGGCAGCTGCCGGATTGCAACGTGGCCTGCAGCAGCCGGTCGTTGGCGGCCAGCCGGCTGCGGTCATGGTCCCCATGCCAGAGATGGTAGCAGATGGCCATGAAGGGGTGTTCCTTGCGTCTCAGCCCCAAGCGGTAGAGGCGCACCACCAGCTCCGAGTCTTCACGTCCCCAGCCCGTAAAATCCCGGTTGAAGCCGTTAACGGCGTACAGGTCCCGGCGGAAAATTCCCATGTTGCAGCTGCGTACGCCGCCCAGCCGGCGGCAATAGCGAGGCGGCCAGAACGGCAGGCGCAGCAGATGGTGGCTGTTTTTCAGATCACCGCGCATCACGCGGCCGGCCAGTTTCAACGGCGCCGTCGTATCTCTGATGCTGAAATTCTCCGAATAATCCTTCTCCACCAGTACACGCTTGCCCTGAAAAAAAGTCCCCGACTGAGCGAGCCGCAGATGATCCGCGACAAAACGCCGGTCCGGAATGCAGTCGCCATCGAGAAAAATGAGATAGGCCCCCGCAGCGCGCTGCACGGCGCGGTTGCGGATGTACGCCGCCCGGAACCCACGGTCCGCCTGCCAGACGTGCTGCAGCATGCCCGGGAGGACCCGGCTGAAATCTCTCACCACAGCCGCGGTCTGCGGGCCGCTGCCGTCGTCGGCGACGATGACCTGCGCCGGCCTGACCGTCTGCACCGCCAACCCCGCAAGCACCCGTGCAAGGGCGCGCGGCCGGTTGTAGGTGGTCACGATCACCGTAACATCCGCGGGCCGTATTTCAAGTCGAAGAGTCATTTGGCGGCCAGGCATGATAGGGTTTGGTTTTCCAGCGCCGGTGGACCCAGAACCACTGGTCCGGATAGCGCCTGACAAAATCCTCCAGCACCTGGTTACAGCGCCGCATGTGGGTTTCGATGTCCCGGATTTTATCGCCGCTCCTTGCCAACGGGACCTCAGGGCCGATCTCGGCCACAAACCCCCGTGCAACCCGGCGCATGAAAACCGGCACCACGGGTGCGCCGGTCTGCAGCGCCAACAGGGCCAGGCCTTTGTTGGTGCAGGCCCGCCGGCCGAAAAAATCGACAAAAACGCCTTCGTACCAGTCCACGTTCTGGTCGAACAGGATGGCAACCGCGTCGCCGTTGCGCAATTTGCGCATGATCTTGCGCATGGCATGCGCGGCCGGGATCATCTGGGCGCCGAAGCGCGAGCGGAAGGCCCGGAAAAAGCGGTCCAGTGGTTTAAAATCAAAGGGACGGTAAACGATGCCCACCGGGTGCCGGGTAATGGCCGCCACCAGCGTCAGCAGCTCCCAGTTGCCGCAGTGCGCCGTCATCAGCAGCACCCCGCGTTTGCGGGCGATGGCCTGGCGGTAGTGATGGAGGCCGCAGATCGTCACATAGCGCCGAAAACGCTTCTCATCCATCTGCATGGCCCAGCTGACTTCAAAAATGATCCGGCTCAGATTGCGGAACACGCGCCGTGCCAGACTGCGGATTTCGGACGCCGACCGCTGGGCGCCGAAAACCTGCTGCAGACTTTCCAGTGCCACCCGGCGCCGCGAACGGTCGAAGGCGAACCACATATCGCCCAGCCGGTTGCCGATGGTGTGCGCACAGTCAGGCGGAATTCCCCCCATCAGGCGAAACCCGCCGGCAACCAGGGCATCGACTATTTTCAACTTCCCTGCTGACAAAACATTTCTCTTATTTTTCGCCACCACAGGCGGCAGGTGTCGTTTTTCTCAACAGTAGCGGCAGTTATCGGCTCTCCCGGGCAAGTCCGGGGTTTTTGCAAAAATAACTGCACATTTTAAACACCGATGGATCGAAGTCTGGCTGTATGGCGAAAGCCCGGAATACCCCCGATATGCCTGCACTTGCGCGCCTTGCCAGCCGGGCGCCTCGACGCCGGAAATTTGCGAACTTATTCCTGCCAAACCCTTAGCGCAACAATCCCGTGGACTGATCTGCATTCGCGCAGCCGCTTTGCCGGCGGCAATTTGCCGCCAAGCCGCACTCAACTGAACTCCGGCAGCCCGATAACCCCAAGAACCTCAGCAACCCAAAGAACCCAATAGACGGCGCACCCGCAGCTGTCAAGCGGCAAAAGCCAGCTGTGGGCGGCCGGATTGACAGGGACGCTGATTTTAACTATGATCGCGCGCACCGACTTCGGGGAAAAGACCGCATCCCGGGACACCCGCCGTGCGCGCCGCGCCCAGGGCAAAGAGGAAATCCGTGCCACAAAATCCACTGGTAAAGCCGGCCTTTAAAGTCTACGACCGATGCTGGCAGGCGGCCATGCCGTTTCTGTGCCGCAACCGGCGGCTGGCCGAAGGCGCCGCCCAGCGCACGCTGAAGCAGCAGCCGCCGCCGGCCGACCTGTGGATCCAGGCGGCGTCCGCCGGCGAAGCCCATCTGGCCGGATCCCTGCTGGCACAGCTGCAGGCCCGCCGAGGCCCGCATACCGTCCTGGTGACATCCACAACCCGCCAGGGCATGGATATTCTGAAAACAGCCGCCGCAATCTCTCGAAAGGCGCGCCAACCCACCGTGCACCTGGCCTATTTCCCCTTTGACCGCCCCACGCTCATGCAGCGGGCCGTGGCTGCCGTCAAACCGCGCGTGGCCGTCCTGCTGGAGACTGAAATCTGGCCCGGCATGCTGTGGGCGCTGAAATCCGGCGGCGTCCGAACCCTTATCATAAACGCCAGACTGGAGGCAACCAGCCTGCGGCGGTACCGCCTGTGGCCGGCGGTCTGGCGGCAGATCGCGCCGGACCACGTGGCTGCGGTTTCAAAAGCCGATGCCGGGCGCTACCGGCGCCTTTTCCCGCACGCCCGCGTCGATACGATGCACAACATCAAGTTCGACCGCCTGGCACCGCCGCCATCCGGTCGGGCCCGGCAAGGCCGGCTGCCGGCAATTTTCCCGGCCGCTGCCAAACTGTTGACCCTGGGGTCGGTCAGGGGCCCGGAGGAACCGCTTGTGGAAAAAGCAATGGCCGATGTTTTCAGGCGCTGCCCCGAGACGATCATCGCACTTTTCCCGCGTCACCTGCAACGTGTCGGCAGCTGGGAAAAGCGCCTCGGCCGCCTGCCGTTTCCCTGGTGCCTGCGCTCGCAGCTCCGGGGGCACGCGGCTGCCGGCAGCGTGGTCCTGTGGGATGTTTTCGGCGAGCTGCCCCAGGTTTACGCCCTTTCGACGGCCGTCTTTGTGGGCGCCAGCCTGCGGCCGCTGGGCGGACAGAATTTTCTGGAAGCGCTGCTCGCCGGCGTGATTCCGGTCATCGGGCCCTGGTGGGAACACTTTAAATGGATCGGCACCGACATCGTCCGCCGAGGACTCGTCAAGGTCGCCGCAAACTGGCAGCAGGCCGCCGCTCTGCTGGTCCATGATCTGAAACAGCCCCCTGACCGCAAAGCCGTGCGGGCGGCAGCCGGCAGCTACATCCGGCAGCGCCAGGGGGGTACGCAACGGGCCTGTGACCTGATCTGCCGCTATCTGCCCTAATCACCGGCTGCAGTGCATGGGCCTTTAATCCGCACGAAAGGAAAACACCATGGAAATGGAGGTCTGTTTCCCCGGCAACCTGCGCGTCGATTCCAGCTACAAGGGATTCACGGTGCACACCGACCAGCCCCGTGAAAGCGGCGGCGACGGCAGCGCACCTGAACCCTTCGACGTTTTTCTGTCATCCATCGGCACCTGCACCGGCGTCTATATCCTCTATTTCTGCCGCAACCGCGGCATCGACGCCACCGGCATCAGGCTGGTGCTGCGTTTCGACCGCAACGAAAAAACCCGCATGGTGGAAAACGTATCCATCAGAATCCTGCTGCCCCAGGACTTCCCGGACCGCTACCGGGAGGCCCTGATCCGCACGGCCGGGTTGTGCACGGTGAAAAAGCACCTCACCCACCCGCCGGCCTTCGACATTCAGGCCGTCAAGGCCTGACCACGGATTCCAACAGGCCGTTGAAAGCGCAGGATGCGTCCAGCAGCTGCATCCTGACGCCCAGGACCAGCAGATCGAGGGGCCACCGGAAGGGCCGTGCCAGCCGGACGTAGTCCTTTTCGGATGTCACCAGCGCCTCGGCACCGGCTTGCTGCGCGGCGTGGATGACGGCCGCCTGGTCATTGGGCGTATAGGCATGGTGGTCGCTAAACTCCCGGTAGCCGGCGATGCGCCCGCCGAGGCGCACGACGCTGCGCCGGAAATCGGCGTTGCGTGCAATGCCCGAAAAGGCAAACAGCGCCCGCCCGCCGAGACCGGCCGCCGCCGGAAGGGGCACTGCCGGGGGCGGCAGGCGGCCGGCTGCGGCCATGCCCCGCACAAAGGCTGCATGGCGCGCTGCAAAAATCGGCGCCCGGGGGCACCACCGGCGCACCTGTGCCGTGCGTGCGGCCAGTACCTGCGGTGTCAGCCTGCCGGCGCGCGTGAGCACGACGGTATGCGCCCGGCTCAGTGCGGCAGGCGGCTCGCGCAGCATGCCGCGTGGTATGAGCCTCCCGCCGGCCAGCGGATCCGCCGCGTCCAGCAGGACGACATCCAGATCCCTGGCCAGCCGCAGATGCTGAAATCCGTCGTCCAAGACCAGCACCTGGGCAGCGAACTTTTCCAGCGCCTGCATGCCGGCGGCATGCCGGTCCCGCCCCACGATCACCGGGACCTGTGGCAGCGTCACGGCCATGAGAAAAGGCTCATCTCCGGCCATGGCCGGATTCATGAGAAGTGACCGGCCATCGCTGACGACCCCGCCGTGCCTTTCGGCACGCCCGCCGTATCCCCGGCTGAGCACCACCACCCGCCAGCCGCGATCGCACAACCGGCCGGCCACCAGGATCGCCATGGGCGTTTTGCCGGTGCCGCCGGCGCTCAGGTTGCCGATGGAAATCACCGGGCAGCCCAAGCGCCTGGGCCTTGCCAGCAGGCTGTGCCGGTAGCAGTCGGCACGCATCCGCACCGCGCCGCCGTAAACGGCCGCAGCAGCGCCCAAGAGCCAGGTCAGCGGCGGCCGCAGGCCGCCATCGCCGGCCGGCAGGTTCCGGGATTTGTCTTTGAGCCGTCCGGCTACCATCTGGTTTTACGTCTTCCCCTCTTGACGCGCCCAAGAACGGCTATTCGGCCTTGAGCAGGATAAAGACACCCATGCACAGGAAGATAACGTTGGCCAGCCACACGGCCACTGCCGGCGGCAGCATTTCACCATAGCCCAGCGACACACAGAAACTGTAAAAAACCCAGTATAAAAAGGAGGCCGCCAGTCCGTAGGCGATCATCACGGCGATCCCTTCCGTTTTTTTCTGCTCCAGGGACAGCCCGGCACCCAAGATGCACAACACCACACAAACCAGCGGAAAGGCGACCTTGGCCTGCAGATCGACGCGCAACTTGGTGGAGTCGTACCCTTCGGCCTCGATTTTTTTCACGTAACGCCACAGTTCCCAGAATCCCATTTCAGCCGCTCGACGGGTCATGCGTCGCAGATCCCGCGGTTTGAAGTCGAACTTTTTGGCCGCCCGTACACGGGACGTGATGTCATAGCTTCCGGTGGCAGGATTCAAATGCTGCGTCATGACATCTTGCAGCACCCAGTGCCCCTGCCGGAAAATTCCGGATTTGGCGTCCAGCCGGCGGACCAGTTTGAAGTTTTTATCAAAATAATTGACGGTGATCCCGTGGATCGAGTTTTTCACCGGATTGAAGTACACGATGTGGATAATGCGGCGATTCTCCTTGATCCAGATATTTTTGCGCTCCGATTTCAAAGGGAATTTTTTGCGCACCTCGCCCATCCAGATCTGGTTCGACTTGCGGATACTCAGCGGCACGACGACCTCTGAAAGGAAAAAGAGCAGCATGCTGGCGACCAGCCCCACCGCCGCAACGATCCTGACGATCTTGAACATACTGATACCACCGGCTTTAAGGGCCATGAGTTCATTGTTGCGCTTCATGACCCCCAGCACCACCAGCACGGACAGCAGAACGCCCACGGGCAGGATCTGCACCACGATGAAGGGAATTTTGTACAAAAAGAACGGAATCATGCGCGTCAGCGCCACGCCGGACTCCATGAAATTGTCGATCTTTTCAAAAAAATCGACGGATATGTAGATTCCGATGACCGCCAGCAGGATCAGCGCAAAATGGCGCGTTACTTCGCGTATGATATATTTGGATATGATAGACATGCGCGCGGATCGTTAAAACATCAGTCTCCCCGGCGGCAGGCGGCGGAACGCCGGGAAAGACGTGCCGGCCAGCAGATCGCCAGACGCTGCAGAAAGTCGAATGTCAGCGGGCGCTCATAAAGCGTGCGGATGAACAGGAAGATGCCGATACCGCCCAGCACCACATTGGGCATCCACATGCCGACAACGGGCGGATACTTGCCGGTTTCCCCGAAGACCACGCCCGCCGACTGCAGCAGGTAGTAGAGCAAAAATGCCAGCAGTCCCAGGGAAAGGCCGAAAGAGCGCTTGGCAAAACGCGTGCGCACGCCCAGCGGCACAGCCAGCAATCCCAGGGCAAAGCAGGCAAAGGGGATTGAAAATTTCTTCTGATACTCGATCATCACCAGGAAATAGCGTGTATTGCGGGGGGCATCGCTGTTCAAAAACCGGCGCAGTTCAGCCAGGCTCATCTCGATTTCATCCTTGTCCTGGGAGCGTGTGTGGGCCAGGGAACGCTGAACGTCGAGATTGATGTCGTACCTTGCGAAGTGCACCGTGTTCACCGTGCGGCTGTCGATGTCCGCCTGGTGGATAATGCCGTCGAACAGGCGCAGCTGAGCCGCCATCCTGGCCGGATCCTGCAGCAGCCGACCCCGCGGCGCCACCAGGGTCTGAACCCTGTCGGCCGTGCGGTGGTCTTCGATGAAAACGTCCTTGAGTTGGCGATGTTTTTTGTCGATCTGGCTGACGTAAATGGTAATGCCGTTGAAGCTGTTGTTGAAAGTGCCGGGCTTCATCCCCACATCGAAGTGCCGGGCGGCGACTTCGTAGGTCAGTCTTTTGAGCGCGGTCTGCCCCCAGGGCATGGCGTAAATGGTGGTAAAGGCCGTCAACAGGCTGCCTGCCATGCAGAAAACCAGCACCGCCGGCAGCAACGCCGCCAGGCTCACGCCGCCGGCTTTCAGCGCCAGGATTTCGCGATCGTTTGAAAGGCGCAGAAACGTGAGCAGGATTCCCATCATTACCGACATGGGCAGCACGTACACCATGAAATAGGGCAGTGAATAGACCACCATGCGCAGGATGGTGGACATGCTGATGTGGTAGTTGACGATCATGTTGGTGATTTCCAGTATCTGGCTCATCAGGAAAATGAGACTGAAAAACACCATGTTGAGCACAAAGGGCGGCAGCATCTCCCGCAAAAGGTAGCGATTGACCAGCGTGTTGATTTTCATGGAGCGACCGCCTGTGACGCCCGGCTGTTTTCAAACTGCATCTGGTACAGCCGGCGGTACTCGCCGCCCTTTTGCAAAAGTTCGTCGTGACAGCCTTCTTCCACGATGCGGCCTCCCATGACGACCACAACACGGTGGGCATAGGCGACGGTGGACATGCGATGGGCGATTACAAAAGTGGTACGGCCCTGCATCAGGTTGGCCAGTGCCTTTTGCACCAGCATTTCGGCTTCACTGTCCAGGGCGGAGGTCGCCTCATCGAGAATCAGCACCGGCGCATCCTTCAAAAGGGCCCGCGCGACGCACAGGCGCTGGCGTTCGCCGCCGGAGAGGCGTTCCCCCAGCTCCCCGATGCCGGTGTCAAAACCCTGCGGGAGTCTTTCGATGAAATCCAGCGCATAGGCCGCCCGGGCGGCCTGCCGGATTTCGGACAGCGACGCCCGCGGGTTGCCGTAGGCGATGTTGTTGCGCACCGAGTCGTCGAAGAGGATCGGCTCCTGGGTCACGATGGCGATCTGCCGCCGCAGCGCCTGCACCCCCACATTGCGGATATCGATACCGTCGATGGTGATACGCCCCCGGCTGACGTCGTAGAAGCGGGGGATCAGGTTAACCAGCGACGTTTTGCCGCCGCCGCTCATGCCAACGATGGCCAGTACCTCCCCGGGCTGCACGATCAGGTTGATATCTTCCAGTGCCATTCCCTTTTCCCGCTCGTAGGCGAAAAAAACGTGCTCAAAGGCCACCGCATGGGGTTTCCATGCCAAAGAAACCGGTTCCGGCGGATCGCCGATGTCGTTTTTGTGCTCCAGGACGTCGAAAATGCGGTCTGCCGCAGACATGCCCTCCTGGATGGCATTGTTCAGGCGGGCCAGCTTTTTGACCGGATCGTAGAGCATCAGCACCGCCGCCATGAACGAAAAAAAGGTCCCCGCCGTGGAGGTACCGTTGATCACACGGTAGCCGCCGTACCAGATGATAAAAGCGATGCCCACGCCGCCCAGAAATTCCATTACCGGCGAAGACAGCGATTTGGTTTTGGCGTTTTTCATCTCCAGTGAAAAGAGCTTATGGGTTTTCCCATTGAAACGCCGGCTTTCATACTTTTCCATGCCGAAAGCCTTGACGATCTTGCTGCCGGAAAAGGTTTCGTGCAGCATCGCGTTCAGTTCCGCCATGGCCTCCTGGCACCCGGTGCTCACCCGCCGGATGCGGCGGCCGAACTCGATAACCGGGAAAAAGGCCACCGGCAGGATGATCATGGCATACAGCGCCAGCTTCCAGTCACGGTAGAAAATCACAAACGTCAGGCCGACAATGGTGAAACCGTCCCGCAGGGCTCCGGTTACCGCCGTTGACACCATGTTCTTGACGATGTTAACGTCGTTGGTAATGCGCGACATCAGCACGCCGGTCCGTTCGCGGTGGAAAAAGGCCAGCGGCAGGCTCTGGATATGGGCGTAGAGCCGGTTGCGCAGCTGCATGATGATCTCCTGGCCCACGTAGCTCATCAGGTACTCCTGGCCGTACATCCCCAACCCCCGCAGGAGGTAAAGCCCTACGACCACCAGCGGGATGATCATCAGCAGCTGGGCGTTTTTCTTGAAAAAAATGTCATCGAGCACCGGTTTGACCAGAAAAGCGGAGGCGGAAGTCGAAGCGGCCAGAATCAGCATACAGACCATCCCGCCGAACAGGCGCAGGCGCTGGGCCTTGATGAGGGCCAGCAGCGCTTTGTGCCGCGGTGTCAGTTTGAAATTGGGAAATATTTTCATGAGAGGTTCTCGTTATATTCCGACTGTCTGAACCATGTTCAGGGATAAAGCATTCTGCAAGCGATATCGGCAACCCGCCCGGAGGCGCCGGGGCCGCCCAGTCGGGCGCGCAGATCGAGCACACGGCGGCTCAACCGCCGGAGTTGCGCGCGATCGTGCAGCATGGCGTAAAGCGCGCGCGCGATATTGTCGGCCGTGGCCTGCTTTTGAATCAGCTCGGGGCAAAGGCGCCGGCCGGCGATGAGGTTGACCAGGCCGATGTTATCGACCCGGATGAGCAGACGTCCCAGTGCGTAGCTGAGGGCCGAAACCCGATAGATAATCACCGTGGGCGTTCCAAAAATGGCTGCCTCAAGCGTCACCGTTCCGGATACGGCCACCGCCAGAGCACAACGCGGCAAAATCCGACCGGCGCCACCGGCAACGATTTCAACGGGCAGGGACTTTGCATGGCGTTTCACCAGCGATGCAACCATGGCCGGTTCCAGACCCGGCGCCACCGAAACCAAGAAACGGCAGCCAGGCATCTGCTTGCGGAGCCGCCGGGCGGCTGCCAGCATCATCGGCAGGTGGCGCAAAACTTCGCCGTCACGGGATCCCGGCAGAAGGCCGACCAACGGTTCAGGGTGGAAAGCGGTCGGACGGGAAGGCGCCACCGTATCCAGCAACGGGTGCCCCACAAAGGTCACCGGCACATGGTGGCGGCGGTAGAAATCGGCTTCAAAGGGCAGAATAACCGCCATGTGGTCCACGCGCTGCTTGATCTTTTTCACACGGCCGGGCCGCCACGCCCAGATCTGGGGACTGATATAGTAAAGCACGGAAATCCCGTTTTTTTTGGCGAAAGCCGCCAGGTGCAGATTGAAATCCGGGAAATCGATCAGAATCAGCAGGTCGGGCTGCAGACGCAGCATGGCGCCCTTAACCGTGCGCAGGGCTGCCGCCAGGCCGGCAAGCTTGGAGACCACCTCGGTAATCCCCACCACCGAAAGCGTCGCCGCATCGACCAGCAGGCGCACACCGGCGGCTTTCAGTGCCTCCCCACCAACACCCCAAAATGAAAGGCCTGTATGGCGCCGGCGCATGGCCGCCACGAGCATGGCGCCATGCCGGTCGCCCGATGCCTCACCGGCGATGATCATAACCGATTTTGGCGGCTGTGGCATGGATTTCTTCATCTGCCGACGACGGGGGTTCAGGAACGGCTGCCTGAGTTGATCTGCGCCACGATATTCAGTGCCACGCCCAGCGCCCGGCGGCCCACACGGGCTGACACGCTGGGTGCCCGGCGACCGCGCACATTTTCCACGAACGCCCGCAGTTCATCCTCCAATGCGTCCGAAGCTGTAAAACAGTGCTGCTGAATATCCATACCGGGCAGCAGGCCGCCGGTAGCCTCGCAGTTGGGCTGGATACGGACGATCTCACGTTTGGCGAAATCGACGGAGATATACCCTTTTTTCTGGAACACCCGGATTTTCCGCTGGTTGCGGGTCGAGATCCTGCTGGCGGTGACATTGGCCACGCAGCCGTTGGCAAACTGCAGCCTCGCATTGGCAATATCCACCTGGTCGGAAGTCACCGGCGCTCCCGCCGCATGGATCTGCGCGACATCCGACTGGACGAAATTCAATATGATATCGATGTCGTGAATCATCAGATCGAGCACCACACTCACGTCGGTACAACGGGGTTTGAAGGTGCTCAAGCGGTGGGATTCGATAAAAAGCGGCCGTTCCACATAGTTCCGCAGGGCGATCACTGCCGGGTTGTAGCGTTCCAGATGCCCCACCTGAACGATCAGCCCCCGTTCTTCGGAAATCCGGATCAGCTCGTCGGCCTCCGCCAGCGAGGTGGTCAGGGGCTTTTCGATCAGCACATCGACATCGTGCCGCAGAAAATCCATGCCCACCGCAAAATGCGCCGGCGTCGGCACCACCACACTGACGGCATCGACCCCGTTCAGCAGCTGGCGGTGATCCGTAAAGGCCTGGGTGTGATAACGCCGGGCGGTCTCCGTAGCCCTGGAAGCGTTGATATCGGCCACGCCCACCAGCTCAACCTGCTCCATGCGGGCATATTTTTCGGCGTGAAACTTGCCCAGGTATCCTACGCCGATTACCCCGACACGCAGTTTCCGGTTATGATTGAGTGGTCTCATGAGATACTGTTTTCTTCTTCGGCGAGCGCCACGATGGCGATTCCGCATTTGTCCGCCAGCGCCACCATGGCCCGGCGGTCGAACACGACGGTTTTCCCGGACTCGACGGCCAACACCTTCACACCGGCCGTCTGCATGCTTTCAACGGTACGCACACCGACCGCCGGAATGTCGAAACGCCGGTCCTGGTTGGGCTTGCAGATTTTGACGGCCACCGCGTTACCGTCCCCCAGCCTGCCGCCCCGCAAAATGGTGGCGTCGGTACCGTCGATGGCCTCGAGAGCCAGGACCGCTCCACCGCCGACAACCACACACTGGCCGATATCCAGACGGCCCAGAGCCTTGGCCAGCTTCCACCCCAGCCGGATGTCGGCCCTTTCGGCGCGCCCCGGTTTGCGACGCGTCCAGCATCCGTCGGGTGCCAGCAGCTCCGGCAGCAGTATCGTGGACGGCAGCACCCGGATGCCCTCTTTTTCCAGGGCGCGCGCAAACGTCCGCAGGATGCCGTCATCGTGCATGTGCTTCAGGGAGGCCAGCAGGCTGATGGCCTTGACGTCCGGCTTGACATCGCTGAAAACGCGTGTCTTTCGGATGCTGCCTATCAGAACCGCCGACTGTACGCCGTGTCGGTGGAAAAAGCGGATCAGCCGTTTCAGCTGGCCGAGGTGCAGCCATTCAATGGCCCGGACGTAATCCGCCAGCACCGCGTCCGCCTCCTGGATATAGGCAACGGCGTAAACCGCGAGGCCTTTTTCAGCGGCCGCTTTGGCAAACAGCAGCGGGAACTGTCCGGCACCGGCAATCAGTCCCACACGTTTTTCGGATTCAGCCACAGGTTCCGGCATGCCTGCCTGCCCTTTCGCTTAACGCGTCAAACCGCGCCGTGAGGTTTCCAGAAATTCGATGAAAGTCGCCACCTCGGGAATCCTTTCCACCTCGGCTTTCACCCGCTCGATGGCTTCGTTCAAGGTCAAGCCGATACGGAAGACGATGCGGTAAGTTTTTTTCAGCGCACTCAGCGTGCGCTGGCTGAATCCGTGCCGCTTGAGCCCCACGCTGTTGAGCCCGTAGAGGTGGGCCCGGTTCCCCCAGGCCAGCACATACGGGGGGATGTCCTTGGCCACACCCGACGTGCCGCCCACAAAAGCGTATTCGCCGATGCGCGTAAACTGGTGTACGGCGGTCAGCCCGCCGATGGTGGCAAAATCGCCGATGGTGATGTGCCCGGCCAGGGTGGTATTGTTGGCCAGAATGACATTGCGCCCGGTGTGGCAGTCATGGGCGATATGGCAGTAGGCCATCAGCAGGTTTTCTTCACCGACCTCGGTAATCCCCCCGCCATGTTCGGTTCCCCGGTTGATGGTCACAAATTCCCGCACCACCGTGCCGCGGCCGATACTGACAAAACTCTTCTCGCCCTTGAAGCGGACCGCCTGCGGCAGCCCACCGACGGATGCAAACTGAAATATCTGGCATTGCGGACCGATCCGCACAAAAGGGTCGATGACGACGTGGGGCCCGATGGTGGTACCGGCACCGATTTCAACATCAGCGCCGATAACGGCGAATGGGCCGACACTGACATCCGCGGCGATCTGTGCGCCCGGGTCAACCACGGCCGTGCTGTGAATCATAAAATCCTCCTTGTACAGCCGGTGCCCGGGATTTCCGGAAAGCCCCGCCACCGGCATGTTTTTTAAAAATGGGCAACCGCTAAAAACGGCCGAGTAGTTCCCCTTCTGCTGCAACCGCTCCGTCTACCGTGGCGATGCCATACATTTTCACCGCCTTGGAATGTTCCCGGAGGATCTTGACATCCAGCCGCAGCTGGTCACCGGGCACCACGGCATGGCGGAATTTAACCTTGTCCATCCCCATGAAGTAAACCGCTTTGGGTGGCGCGTTTTTCCCCTCCGAGGCGCCGACCAGCAGGCCGCCCGCCTGGGCCAGCGCCTCCATGATCAATACGCCCGGCATGATGGGTTGTCCCGGAAAGTGCCCCTGGAAAAAAGGCTCGTCCATGGACACGTTTTTCAACGCCACGATCCGCTCGTGGGGAACGATTTCCAGAACGCGGTCCACCATGATAAAAGGATAGCGATGGGGCAGCAACTCCAGAATCTTCAGAATGTCAAGCAGTGGTTTCATTGTTCTTCAACTCCAGCAACGACAAGGGAAAAGCCCGCCGCGCCCGCGGCGGGCACACCTGTTTCCCATCCTCCGCCAAACCAGTGACGCGTGGAGAAGCGGTGAAGGCGCGGATTGGTCGCGTAAAAAGCCCTCAACGCTCTGTCTGTTCCAGGCGCTGCAGGCGTTTTTCAAGCATACCGATTCGGCGTTTGAGTTCCGGCAGACGGGGAATGATGCGCTGTACTTTCAGCCACAGGCGGTGCGGCATTTCAGGAGTTCCGGATACGGTCTGGCCATCGGCGACGGACTGCGCAATGCCGGCCTGGGGTCCCACCGTTACATGATCGCCAAGTTCCAGGTGCTGTGAAACGCCGACCTGTCCTGCCAGAATGGCATGACGCCCGATGGTCACGCTGCCGGCAACGCCGACCTGCCCCGCCAGCACCGAATGCGGACCAATGGTGACGTTGTGGGCGATATGCACCAGGTTGTCGGTCCGGACACCGTGCTGCAGCCAGGTACGGCCGAAAGTTGCACGATCGATGGTGTTGCCGGCACCGATCTCCACATCATCATCGATCTGCACAATTCCCAGGTGGGGAATGCGATGCCAGTGCTCACCGTCCGGCACATAGCCAAAACCGTCACTGCCGATCACCGTCCCGGCCTGGATGCGCACCCGGTTGCCGATACGCGTACGGTCCAGGATGGTGACATTGGGGTGCACCTCCACGTCGTCCCCTATTTGCACATGCGCCCCGATCACCGTTCCGGCCGCAATTCGGACCCGGTTGCCCAGGCGTGTATGGGGGCCGACAACCGCATGCGGGCCCACGAAAACATCCTCGCCCAGCATCGCGGTTTCCGCAATGCTGGCCGCCGGGCTGACACCCGTCGGCTGGGACTGCGCCGGCAGAAAGCGCTCGAGTACACGAATGAACGCCAACTGGGGATTATCAACCCGGACCAGGTTTTTACCCGTGGCCTCGGCCTTGCGGGGAATAATGACGGCAGCTGCCTGCGTCTTGGCAATGTGCTTTAAAAAACGGATACCGGAAGCGAAAGTGATCTCGTCGGCGGCGGCGTTTTCAAAGGGAGCGGCCCCCCGGATCATCTGCGTGCCGTCGCCGCACAGTTCACCGTTCAACATGCCGGCGATTTCAGCCAGTGTCATTTCCATCTGCTTTTCCCTGTCTGGTATGCCGCCGGGCGGCTTACTTTTTCTTCTTTGTCTTTGGGGCTGCCGTTGCCGCTTTCTTGTGCATCTTGGCATAGTCGGCATTGAACTGCCGGATCAGTCGGTCGGTAATATCCAGGGCCGCGGGAGCATAGATGACCCCCGCCCTGTCGATAATCAGCAGATAACCGCCTTTCTTGCCAAGCTTGGCGGCGACATCCTGGATCTGTTTTTTCATGCGGCTCAGAAGACGCTTTTCCAGAAGCTGCAGGCTGCGGCGATGTTTCAGCTGGGAGGATTTCAGGTCGTTTATCTTGATACGGATATCCCTTTCCCGCTCATCGCGCACCTCCTTGCTCAGCACCATGGCTTCACGCTGCAGCCGGGCTTTCAGATCTTCGATCTCCTTGCCTTTGCGCTTGAGGTCCGCCTCCATTTTCTGGCCGGTCTGGTTGATCTGGTTTTGAATGGCCTTACCGGCATCGGAGTTCATCAGCACCTTTTGCGTATTGACAACACCGATCTTGGCGACATCGGCTGCAACCGCCGCCTGGATCGTAAGGAACAAAAGTACTCCCGCCAGGCCCAATATTCGCATGCCTTTCATATCAACTCCCCTCTATACTTTTAACATTTTTCCCGTTCTTTTCTGCGGCGGCAGCCCGGCAGCGACAGCCGCCGTGCGAAATTAAAATGCCGCCCCCATGGCAAACTCCCATCTGCCGCTGGTGGACTCGTCCCCTCGGGGATCGATGATGTAGGCGTTTTCCAGGCGGATGGGGCCCATGGGAGAGTACCAGCGAAAGCCGTAGCCCACGCTTTCCCGCAAGTCCGTGATGTCGAAGCTGCGCGATTGGCCGTAGACGTTGCCGGCGTCGAAAAAGATGACGCCCACGATCCCTTGTTTTTTCAGCAGCGGAATACGGTATTCAACGTTGAACTGGACGTAAGACGTGCCGCCGATTTTCGCGCCGTTCTCGTCAAAATCGCTGATATCCCGGAAGTCAAAGCCGCGCATGGAGTTGATCCCGCCCAGATAAAAGCGCTCGTAATCGGGCAGAAACCCACTGCTGTTTTCCGTCACGTAGCCGCCCTCGGCATGCAGGAAGCCGGTGGTCGACCAGGGCAGCGGTATATAAAAACCGAGTTCAGCGATACTTTTGACATACCCGATGTCGCCGCCCAGGCCGGCGTATTCCAGCGTCAGGGTATGGTTTTGCCCACGGCCGGTGTTAAACGGCCGGTCCCGGCTGTCATAACGCAGAACCCCGGTCAGGCTGCTGGTCACATTGGTGCCGGCCAGCTCCTTGATGGATTCGGCGGCGTCCGCATCGATGTCGGTTACATTGGAGCTGTCGAATTTGTAGCGAAATGACAGGCGCGTGTAATCGTAAATCGGGTAGCCGGCCCGGATGGCGCCGCCGGTGCTCTCACGGGTGTAGGAATCATAATCCGTGTCCCAACGAAAAGCGTCGAATCCCGCGGACAGCGGAATATCAAAGAGCCAGGGTTCGGTGAAACTTAAGGTAAACTTGTTGGTGCGGCCGCCCAGCTGGGCGCTCAGGCTCAGAATCTGGCCGCGCCCGAACAGGTTCCGCTGGCTGATCGAACCGGTGGCAAAGACCTTTTCGACACTGCTGTAGCCGCCGCCCACGCTGAAGCTGCCGGTGGATTTTTCCTTGACGTCGATTTTGACGATCATCTTGTCGGGGGCGCTGCCTCTTTTGGTATCCACCTTGACGTCTTCAAAGTAGTTGAGGCGGTACAGATTGCGGATACCGCGCTTCAACCGCTTCCCGCTGTACAGCTCCTGCTCGTAGATCCTGAGCTGCCGGCGGATGACCTTGTCGCGGGTTTTGGTGTTGCCGCCGATGATGATCTTTTCAAAGTAGACCAGCTTGCCCTTGCGTATATTATAGTTGATATTGACCACCAGTTTCTTTTTGTCCCGCACGATGTGCGGCGCGATTTCGGCATAGGCGTAGCCGGCGTCCGAGTATAGATCCGTGAGTGCCAGCACGTCGTTGCGCAGCACCTGGCGGCTGAAAAACGGCTGCTTGGTGATCTTGAGTCTGGCCATCAGCTCCGGCTTGGGGCGGATCAGGTCACCGGAGACATCGACCTTGCCGACTTTGTAGCGGGCCCCTTCTTCTATTTTGATGGTGATATAGATCCACTTGCCCTTGTAAGTAACGACCGGATCGGCCACACGCGCGTCGATAAAACCGTGGTTGTGGTAAAAAGCGGCCAGCTGGATGATGTCCTGGTTCAGGTCGGCCATCTTCAGGTCACCGGATGAAGTGAACCATGACAGGATGCCCTTTTCCGACGTCTTCATCAGGCCTTTGAGCTTTTTGGCGCTAAACGACTGATTGCCCTCGAAACGGATCTCCTTGATACGGATCTTGTGGCCTTCCTGAATGTCGAACTCCAGGTCGGCCTGGTTGTGGCTTTTCGCAATGACTTTGTAGGTTACATGGACGTTATGGTAGTTTTTCTCCTTGTACATGCTCTCGATCTGTTCCACGTTGCTCTTGACCTTGTACGAGTTCAGAATCGAGCCGGTTTTGATGTCCAGGCCGTCGAGGAGTTCGGAGTTGTCAAAAATCGTATTCCCTTTGAATCGAATCTGCCGGATGGTCGGCTTTTCTTTGACATGGAAGATGACGATTTCACCACCGGGCTTTTTCAGAGACTCGATCCGCACGTCGTCAAAATAACCCATGGCGTAAACCGCTTTCAGGTCATCGGAAAGCGTTTTCGGCAGATAAACGGAGCCGGGCTTGGTTTTCAGCACGCGTCTGATGGCATCGGCCTCGATGCGCACATTGCCGGCCACGCGCACCTCCAGGACCTTCTCGCGTTTGAAGAGCTTCAGGGCCATGCGCTGGGCCAGACGCTCGACACTGGCCGCCAGGTTTTCCATGCCCCGGCCTTCGAGGAAAAATTTCTCGGGCGGCCGGTCGCCAAAAGTTTTGATCAATTTTGCATCCAGGCTGTAGTGCCGGCCGATGCGCGTGAGGCTCCCCCAGATCACAAACCCGGCCCTTAATTCACCGGCGGTCCGGCGAATTTTTTCCGGGCCGGCCGCCACCAGGCGGCGCGCATCATCGGCACTGCCCGGGTAAGCAACGGTTTGGGCGCCGTTGGACTGCAGGTTCTTGGTCAGCACACTGGAGATTTTCGCTCCCAGGTAGGAAAGATCCTGGGCGGCATATATCTGGAATGGCAAGACCAGCACGCGGACCCTCGCTGCAGTTACGGTTTGCACACTACCTGCCAAAAGCGCCGTCACCAGCAATAGTCTCGCACAGTTTCCCATCAAAATCCCTCAGCTTTTTTCGACAAGGCGTCCATCAACAATTGTGAGCCGGCGCGACATGCGGGCCGCCAACGCGAGGTTGTGGGTCACCACCACCAGCGTCGTGCCGGATTCACGATTCAGTTCAAGCAAAAGGCTGTGAATCTGGTCGCTGTTCTTACGATCGAGATTGCCCGTGGGCTCGTCGGCCAGCAGGAGCGTCGGTTTGAGCACCAGCGCGCGGGCCAGCGCCACACGCTGCTGCTCCCCCCCCGAAAGTTTGCCCACCCGCACAGACAGCCGGTCTTCGAGTCCCATACGGGCTAAAATCCCCCGGGCGGTTCTTCTGGCATGCTGACGGCTGACGCCCTTGATCAGCGCCGGCATCATAACGTTTTCCAGCGTGTTGAACTCCGGCAGCAGGTGATGAAACTGAAAAACAAACCCGATCGATTGATTGCGGAAAGCCGCCAGCCTGGCGGCATCGAATTGGAAAACGTCTTTCCCGTAAAAAAGCAATCGGCCGCTGTCGGGGCGGTCGAGCGTCCCAAGAATGTGCAGCAAAGTCGACTTGCCGATGCCCGAAGCACCGACAATGGCCACAGTCTGTCCGGCCTGGACGTCGAGATCGACCCCCCTTAAAACCTCGATGCGCAGCCCGTTGCTTTCGAAATGCCTGCAGATCCCGCGGGCCTGAATCAACTGCCCGTCGACGCCGGCGGCGGCTTTGGAAGCCTGCACGGCCGTGGCTTCAGCCATGGCGCAGGGCCTCGACCGGTTCGCAGCGGGCCGCCTGGCTGGCCGGGTACAGCGTGGCCAGAAAACAGATCAGCATCGTTGCAGCGGCAATCAGCAGCACATCGGTCAGCTCCAGCTTAACCGGCAGGCTGGTAAAATAATAGACATCCCCCGGCAGCTTGATGAACTTGTAGCGTTTGAGAAGCAGGCATACCACAATCCCGCCCGCCCCTCCCAAAAAGGCGCCCACAGCGCCGATGACCAGTCCCTTGAGCACGAAAATCCGCCGTATACTGCGGTTGGTCGCCCCCATGGCCTTTAAAATGGCAATGTCGCGCGTTTTCGACATGACCGTCATGATCAGTGTGCTGGCAATGTTGAAGGCCGCCACCAGGACAATCAGCGTCAGGATAACGAACATGGCGATTTTTTCAAGCTTTAAGGCCGAAAACAGGTTCTGGTTCAGCCGCATCCAGTCCCGGGCCCAATAGGGGAACCCCAGGCGCTTGACGATCCTGCCGGCGATTTTAGCGGCCTTGTAAACGTCATCGACACGCACCTCGATGCCGCTGACCGCACGCCCCAGGCGCATCAGCTTCTGGGCATCGGCCAGGCGCACAAAGACAAAACCGCTGTCATAGGCGTACATGCCGGAGGTAAACAGTCCGGCGACCCTGAACCGCCGCATGGCCGGCAGATGTCCCATGGGCGTAATCATGCCGCGCGGCGACAGCAGGTATATGTAGTCACCCGCCGTTACCCGCAGCGTGGCAGCCAGTTCGTTCCCCAGAATCGCTCCGGGCTCCGGTGTGCTGCCGTTGCCGGCCACGGACGGCGCCAGTTCGCGCCGCATCACGCTCGGTGTAAGGCCCGGCACGGATTCCACTGCCGCATTCGGATCGACTCCGCGCACCACCGCCCCGGCCACACCAAAACGTGACCGCACCATGGTCTGAGAGTAAACAAAGGGAGCTGCGCTGCGGACGCCTTTTACCTGTTTGATGTGCTCGATGACCGGCGCGTAATCCGTCAGCGGGCCGCCGTGGCGCATGACCACGATATGCGCTTCGACCCCCAGAATGCGCGACTTCAATTCAGAAACGGCCCCCGACATCACCGCAATCACGACAATCAGCGCCATCACGCCGACGGTGACGCCGGCGACCGAGAGCAGCGTGATCAGCGAAATAAACGCCTGCCGCTGTTTGGCACGCAGGTAACGGGCACCGACAAACCATTCAAACGACATCGGGTGATGACCCCACAAAAGACTTCAATTCAGGCCCCGCCGCTATCCGCCGCGGCAGCCGGCTTCAAGTGCGGAAACAGAATGACTTCACGAATAGACGCTGAATCGGTCAACAGCATGACCAGTCGGTCAATCCCCAGCCCTTCTCCGGCAGTCGGCGGCATGCCGTACTCCAGCGCTTCGATGTAATCGGTGTCCATGCAATGGGTCTCTTCGTCACCGGCTGATTGGTCCGCCACCTGCTGCTCGAAACGCCTGCGTTGGTCTTCGGGGTCGTTCAACTCCGAAAATCCGTTGGCAATTTCATGCCCGGCGATAAACAGCTCAAAACGATCCGTCAGATCGGGGTCGCGTTCGTTGCGGCGTGAAAGCGGGGACACCTCGACAGGGTATCCGGTGATAAATGTCGGCTGGATCAGCTTGGGCTCCACCAGCACATCGAACAGCTTGGTGATGATCTTGCCGTGCCGGCGGGACTTGGCCACATGGATGCCCCGCCGGGCGGCAAAGTCCAGCAAACCGGGAGGATCTTTCAGCAGGGGCGCAGCCACACCACCAATGGTCTCCAGGGCCTCCAGGAGCCCCAACCGCCGCCAGGGCTTGCCCAGATCGATTGCATGGCCCTGATAGTTGATCGACGCTGAACCGGTGGCCGTGCGGGCCACCTGGCTGACCAGGGTTTCGGTCAGATCCATCAGATCTTCATAGGTGCTGTAAGTTTGGTAGAATTCCAGCATGGTGAACTCGGGGTTGTGGCGGGTCGAAACGCCCTCGTTGCGAAAATTGCGGTTTATCTCGAAGACCCTTTCGAAGCCGCCCACCACCAGACGTTTCAAATACAGTTCGGGGGCGATGCGCAGGTAGAGATCAATCCCCAAGGCATTGTGGTGCGTGACAAAAGGCGTGGCTTCGGCACCCCCGGGCAGTGTCTGCATCATGGGTGTTTCGACCTCCAGAAAATCGCGCCCGAGGAAAAACCGCCGAATACTTTCGATAATCCGGCTGCGCGCAATGAAGATCGCGCGCACATGGGGATTCATGATCAGGTCCAGGTAACGCTGCCGGTAACGCTTTTCAGGGTCCTTAAGGCCATGAAATTTTTCCGGCAGCGGACGCAGGGCCTTGCACTGCAGCTCCAGCGCATCGGTCAGCAGCGTCCACTCGCCTGTGCGCGTTTTAAACAGGCTGCCGCTCAGTCCGACAAAGTCACCGACGTCCAGCTGTTTGAACAGATCGTAACCTTTTTCACCCACGCGGTCCCGGCGCACATAGGCCTGAAACTGGCCGCTGCGGTCACGGAAGCGCAAAAAAGCACTTTTGCCGAAACGGTTGATGGCCATTATGCGGCCGGCAACACGAACCACAATGTTATGCTGGCTGCAGTCTTCCGGCAGTGCGGACAAAATCTGACGAATATCTGAAACCGTATGTGAAACTTTGAAATCGTTGGGAAAAAGCCGAATGCCGCTCTCTTTCAGCGCACGGATTTTCTCCTTGCGCCGCGCATACAGACTTTTGTTTTGCGTTTCCATAATCGCTCGGCCGTAGTGAAGGTGTAACCTGTTAATTTCGTTTGATTTATAGCCATCTCCATTCAAACCGGATAAAAGTTTTAAAGATTAGATTATTTGCACCGGCCTGTCAAGATTAAGTTGGCGGGAAAGCAGGCGCAGAAGCCCATGTCCGGCGAGCCGCGGCGCCCGGCGGAACACCGGCCCGACACCGCAGCGTTAGGGCGGCGGCGAAACGCGGCACTATCCGCGCTTGGTTTTGCCGGGCTGCGGTTTGCGGGCGAAGTAGTCGCGAAAATAGGCGGTCACGGTCATGCGCACATACTGTCCTGCGCGCCTGCCGATCAGTTTTTCATGGGCCACCAGGGCCGCAACCACCAGCCCCACAGCGCCGCCTTTCTCACGGGCAAAGCCGACAAACCAGTCGTAGCGCGGGTCATTGTTGATGCTGCCGGTCTTGCCCCCTAAGTCCAGCCTTGACAACACGCGGTCCCGGCGATAGCCGCGAAAGACTTTTCTGGCGGTTCCCGATCTGACCGTCGTGGCCATCAGCCGCCGGATCTCCCTGGCGGTCTGCGGCAATATGGCTTTGCGGACGGGCGACAGCCGCCCGCGGTACACGGTCTCTCCGTCGGCGTTCTGAATACTGTCGATGATCGTCGGCTCCAGCAACGTGCCGCCGTTGACCACGGCTGCGGCAATCAGGGCGCCATGCAGCGGTGTGATGCGCGTTGTTCGATTGAACCCGCTGGCCACCTCGGCCCACTGGTAGGGTTTGTCGGCGACCACGATGACACTGGGCAGCAGCGGCAGTTCGAAGGCGATGGCCTGGTTGAACCCGAAGGCCCGGGCATAGTTCTCGAGGATTGTACCGTTCAGCGCCCTGGCGCCCAGTTTTCCGAAAACCGGATTGATCGACTGGGCAAAAGAGTCTTTCAGTGAAATGTGACGCGTGTAGCGGTTGTTGCGGTCCTTGAGCTGGAATTTGTACAAGGTGTGCTTACGGCCGTTGTACTTCAGGCGCGAATAGGCGTTGAGCCCCAGCTTTTCGATGGCCGCCGCCGCGGTGATGATTTTAAAAATGGAAGCCGAAGGAAATGTCGTGCCGATGCACGCATTGTGCTGGGCATCTTTTTCGTCATAGCTGACCATGGCCCTTACCTGGCCGGTAAAAGGGTTCATCGCCACGATTCCGATGTAGCGGGCGTGTTTGCGGTCCAGGCGGTCCAACAGGAGCGTCTGCAGGGCGGGATCAAGTGTGGTTTTAAGGTGGTAGGTGCGCCCCTGTGAGGTGATATCAAATTGGCTCTGCCGCCGGTTCAAAAATGCATGGGGGTCTACAAGCGCCCGCACCTGGGCTTTGGAAAACAGCGCGGCAGGGTGCATGCGTCCGCCCGCCCCTGCGGCCGATTTTTCACCGGACGGCTCCGGAAGTGGTGTGATGGCGGTTCCGGCCGACCTGTGGCCCAGGGCACCCACCAGTCCGTAGGCCGCACCGGCCAGCAGCACAAGGGCCAGCACGACCCTGGCCACGGTACGCAGCGTCTTTCTCTGAAGACTTCTTTTCTGGAGGCTGCGCTGGTAGGCCTGCCAGGAGGACGAAGCCGCAGGTTCGCGCTTTATCGGGCGTCTGTCTGGAGTCATGGTGTCAGCAATTCAGCGGATGGATGCCCCGGCCGCAACTTCCCGGTCGGGATGGATCAGCGCCAGTCCCTTATCGTCACCGACGGCCAGCAGCATGCCCTGCGACAAAATACCCATCAGTTTGACCGGCTTCAGATTGGCCACGATCACCACCTGCCGGCCCACCAGATTCTGCGGCGCATAGTCCTTTGCAATCCCGGCCACGATGGTGCGCGGCCCGTCGCAATCCACCTGCAGCTTCAGCAGCTTCTTGGCTTTGGGAATGGCTTCGGCGTGGGTCACCGTGGCCACACGCAGGTCCACCCGGCCAAAGGCTTCCAGATCGATTTCCGCCTTCCGGGTCTCTTCCTGCGCCCGGGCCGAAGGCGGCGTACGCTTTTTTTGTTTGATGTCGATACGCGGAAAAAGGCTGACGGCCTTCGGCAGCAATGTGCCGGCCGGCAGGCAGCCCCACGACTCGAGGGTGCTGAGCCTGTAAAAGGGCTTGCCGGCATCCAGGCCCAGGTGACGCTGCATGGTGGCCGCTGTTGCGGGCATCACCGGATAGATCAGACCGGACACCACGCGCAGGCCCTCGAGAAGGCTGCAAAGCACCGCGGCCAGCTGGCCTTCCTTGGATGGCGACTTCGCCAGTTCCCAGGGCATCATGTAATCGACATAGCGGTTCATCTCGCCGATATACTCCCAGACGGCCGCCAGCGCACTGTGGAAGGCCATGGTTTCCATGTGCTGTGCATAATGTGCGATGGTCTGCCGGGCGCCGGCACACAGGGTTTTTCCGAACTCGTCGCACATGGCGGGATCCGACTCGGGAACCCGTCCCTTGAAATAGCGGTGCAGCATGGCCAGGACCCTGGAGAACAAATTGCCCAGGTCGTTGGCCAGGTCGGCGTTGAGGCGTTCGACGAGTGCTTTTTCGCTGAAACTGGAGTCCAGGCCAAAAGCCATGTCACGCATCAGGAAAAACCGAAAGGCATCCAGGCCGTAGATATTTTTCAGGTCGAGCGGTTCGACGACATTGCCGATGCTTTTGGACATTTTGGTCCGGTCCACGTTCCAATAGCCGTGGACATTCAGATGCCGGTAAACCGGAATCCCGGCGGCCTTGAGCATGATCGGCCAATAGATGCCGTGCGGCTTTAAAATGTCTTTGGCCACCACGTGCTGGGCGTACGGCCAGAATTTCCGGAAGCGGGGCCCTTCGGGGTATCCCAGGGCGGAAACGTAGTTCAACAGCGCATCGAACCAGACGTACGTGACGTAGTTGCTGTCAAAAGGCAGCGTAATCCCCCACTGCAGCCGGGACTTGGGCCGGGAGATGCAAAGGTCCTCCAAAGGGTCACGCAGAAAGGCCAGTACTTCGTTGCGATAGCGCTCGGGCCGGATAAAATCAGGATACTTTCTGATGTGGTCGATCAGCCAGTCCTGGTAACGGCTCATCCTGAAAAAATAGTTGGACTCCTTGATGCGTTCGGGCGCCTTCTGGTGGTCCGGGCATTTACCGTCGACCAGTTCGCGCGGCACGTAGAAGCGCTCACAGCCGAAACAGTAAAGCCCCTCGTACTCGCTGAAGTAGATGTCGCCGGCATCGTAGATCTTCTGCAGCACACGCTCCACCACGGCAATGTGGGCCGCATCGGTGGTTCGGATAAAGGCGTCGTTGGAGATGTTGAGTTCGGGCCACAGCCGCCGGAATTCGGCGCTGATTTTGTCGACATAGCTCTTGGGGCTCATGCCCTCCGCCCGGGCCGCCTCCACGATCTTGTCGCCGTGCTCATCGGTTCCCGTTAAAAAGAAGGTCTCCCGGCCCTGCATGCGCTGGTAACGGCTGGCCACGTCCGCCACAATCGTCGTATAGGCATGCCCCAGGTGGGGTCTGGCGTTGACATAATAAATGGGTGTCGTAATATAAAAAACCCTATCCATGCATCTCTCCGCTGTCGGTCTGCATCATGGTTTCAGTGTCAATCTCGACTTCCTCCCCCTTGTCCAGGCGAACGGTAATACGGCGCTGCAGGGCGTTTTGACGCACCACTCGTCCTCTTCCCATGGGAGTGTCGATCTTCCTGCCGATCCTGGGAAGCTTGCCGCGCAGTTCCCGGTAGGTATCGTACTCAAATGTCAGGCAGCACATCAGCCGGCCACATTGCCCGGAGATCTTGGTCGGATTGAGCGAAAGGCCCTGCTCCTTGGCCATGCGGATGGATACCGGAATGAACTTTTCCATAAAAGTCGAACAGCAGGTCTGGCGGCCGCAACGGGCCGCTCCGCCGCACAGCTTGGCCTGATTGCGGATGCCCACCTGCCGCATTTCAACACGCACCCCCAATTCCCTGGCCAGCATCTTCACCAGCTGCCGGAAGTCCACCCGGCCGTCAGCCGTAAAGTAAAATGTCAGTTTGCCGGCGTCAAAAGTGCTTTCGACGGAAAAAAGATTCATTTTAAGGCCCAGCTTCCTGATACAGCCGAGGCAGAAACGGTAGGCACGCAGCTCCGTAGCGCTGTTTTTCTCCCGCTGTCGAAGATCCTTTTCATTGGCCAGGCGGAACACTTTCTTCAGCGGCTTGTCAAACCCTTCCGCTTTTAATCTTTCCGTGGCCCTGGCAACGACGCCGAAGCCAAGTCCCTGGGCGGTTTCGACAATTACGGCATCACCAATCTTCAGTACGAAGGCGCCCGCATCAAAGTCATAGACCTTGCCGGCGGGCTTGAACCTCACTCCGACGACTTTTTTCATGTCATTAATGGGTACTCCCCTGGTCTGCCCCACGGCCGCTTCCGGCCAGCTGCAACATCAGCGCCGTCAACGTCAGCCGGGCATTGGCATTGTCCTGAATGTCGCGCTGTGCCCGGCCAAGCGCCGCGAAGCCTTTCTGCAGCTTGTCCGGATCGCTTTTCACGGCCAGCGCGGCCAGTTCTTCGCACCGGTCCCGGTGCACCACGGCCTCCGGCAAAAAGCGCACCACCAGCAGATCCCGCAGCCAGCTGCCGACAATCTCAAAGATGTCCTGCAGCTTGGCGGTATTTTGCGCCAACCGGTCGGCAAACGCCAATATGTGCGCCGGGCCGGCCTGTGACAATTCAGCCAGCTGGGCAACCACCCAATCGCGCAAATCGATCCAGCCGTTTTCCGCCATGGCCAGCGCCCGGGCGTAACTGCCACCGGAAGCCGCCGCCAGGGTCAGCGCCTGACCGTGCGCCACGCCTATCTGCTGCACCAGCAATTGTGCCAGGCGCGCACGGGAAAGGGGGCTGAAGTGGATGCGCTGACACCGGGACGCAACCGTCGGCAATAGATCGCCCGCTGCGGGAGCTGTCAGTATCAGCAGCGTTTCGGCCGGCGGCTCTTCCAGAATCTTCAGAAAGGCGTTGGCCGCCGCTGCCGTCATGCACTGCGCCCGACTGACGATCACCACCCGCATCACCGCCTCGTGCGGCCGCACGCTCAGCGCGTCCTGCAGCGCACGAATCTGCTCAATGCGGATGGACGATCGCGAGGGTTTTAGGCGTAAAACATCCCGATGGGTGCCTGACTTGATCTTGCGGCAGGCAGCGCACTGACCGCAGGGGATGGCTGCACTGGCGGACGGTTCGGCCGGTGACTGGCGCACCCGCGAAGGTTGCCCGCGATCCTGCGTGCGCGCATGGCAGTTGCACGCCATGGCCAGCTGAACAGCCGTATGGCGCTTGCCGACGCCTGGAATCCCCGTGAAAAGCAGTGCGTGGGGTATTGTCTGATTCTGCAGAAACGTCCGGATCCGTTGGATGGGCTTTTCCTGACCGACTATCGAGCTAAACCCGGACACAAATTAATAGTCGACCCGTTCTTTCAGTTCTTTGCCTGATTTAAAAAACGGCAGTTTTTTAGGCTTGATGGCCACTTTCTCACCGGTTTTGGGGTTGCGCCCCGTGTAACTCTTGTATTCCTTGACGTAAAAGCTGCACAGTCCGCGAATCTCGACACGATCACCCCTGGCCATGGCATCGACCATCTGGTCAAAAAATATCTGCACCACTTTTGATGCTTCCGCCTTTGAAATACCGGCTTCGTTCTTCAAGGCGGAAATAAGCTCCAATTTGTTCATTGAGCCTCCTTCGTCATTTTCGGGTCCCGCATGCCCTTCCAATTTACCCCTATAAAATGAAACTTACCGGCAAGTCAAGCAGTTAGTGTATGTTTCGCCGGTTCCGCGGACATTAGTCACGGCAGGATGCGGCGGAATGTTTCGACGTCGTCTTCATCCACTTCCACGGCCGCCCACTGGCCCAGGGCTTCGACGTTGACCACCACCCGTCCACTGCCGCGATAGCGCACAAAGGTGCCGCAAACACCTTGAAAAGGCCCGTGCACCACGATTACCGGGTCGCCTTTTTTAAAACGGCTGCCGGTGAGCACCGGCCGGTCCGCCGCGGTCATGATGCGGATGGAATCCACCGTATCGTCACGCACCGGGATCGGGCCCTGCCGATTGCCGATCAGGCGCACCGCCCCGACGGTCTTTAAAATCTCGAGATGCGCGTAAGGGTTCAGGTCTGTTTTGACAAACAGGTAGCCGGGAAAGAGGGGAACCCGAATCAGGAGTTTGCGGTCCCGGCGTTTGCTTTTGATCCGTACCCGGGGCAGGAAGGCCTCAAAAGACTTTTTCCCCAGTCCTTCGCTGACGACATTTTCAAATCGGCTTTTGGTATGCAGCACATACCAAGCCGGTTTCAGTGCCTCTTTGGTGGCCACGTTTTACGCGTTTCCTTAAAAAACCCGGTGGCTGAAAGACTGTCGGCCTGCGGAAAGAGCCGTCCGGCATGGCGGCAGCGGCGCTTTCCGGCGGATCTGTCGCTGCAAGTCAGCTTATTCAATGGACGATTCCCGGCCGAGACCGCCCAGTCCCACGCCAAAAGACTGCCCGAATTCACCGATGCCGTGCAGGTTGATCATGAAGGTCAGGCGGTCTTCGTCCTGCTCGTCGGTATAGCTGACACGCACCGACCAGCACTGCGCATTGTAGAGCAGCCCCACGCCGTATTTTACATCCTCATCGGCCCGCAGATCGCGCTCGTACTCACCGTTGGCCCACAGGCGGTTGTTGATGTTCACCAGCAGCGAGGTATAAATGGATTCGTAGTCGTCTTTTTTGCGCCGGTGTTCCACGTAAACACGGTCTCCACGATAATCCAAGGCGCGCGCGGCAATGCCGTTGCGCTCAAAGTCATTATCGTAGGTATTCCAGTCGGCATTGGCTTTCAGCGACAGGTATCGGAAAGGTGAAAATTCCAGCTCACCGAAAATGGGCGAGAAAGGCTGTGGGTCATCGTCTTTCTCCTTGTTGATATCGTAGGACTGCTCCAGGAAAAAACGCAGGAAACGCCGGTACTCATAATTCCAGTCATTACCGGCAGACGTTTTTCCCCCACCGGCGGCATGCCTGATTTTGGAGGTCAGGGTATTGGTCAGTGAATAGGTAATGATGTTTTCTTTTCCAATGCGGTCCAGGGGATCAAAATTGGGCTGGTCCTCCTGATCGACATCGGGAATGAAGGCATAGGTGACGCGCGGCCGGATCTGGTGCTTGATGCTGTCCACGGATTTTCCGTTTATGTCGAAAACATTCAACAGCTCCGTTTTAAGGTCGACCCCCACGTCGTACAGCCCGCGTGTGGGATCGCGTTCTCTGTCAACCTGCTGCGCGCCATCCGCATCGTCAAACTGATCAACATGCCACACCGTACCCCTCAGACCCAGGGAAGGCTCCAGCGTAAAATACCCCTTGTAGCGGATGGGCAGAAAGACCCTCGGGTGCGCATCGGCACGGTGAGCGCTTTCACCGTCCTGGCGGTAATAATAGCGGTATTCGGAGGTAAAATCGTAGTAAAAGGGGCTTTCCAGAATTTTTTGTTTTGATCCGTTGAACCCGAGAAACGGAAGCGTCTGCAGGGTCTTGTCAGGCTTGTCGGAATTGCGCAGCGTGCTGTCGTCGTTCCAACGCGCCGTTCCCTCCAGCGTAAATTTGTCCCAGTTGCGACGCAGGTCGAACTGGCTCGTGCGCACCGGGTCGTCATAATCGTCGATATCGCGGCCGAAAGTATTGAAAAAATAATCCCGGCTGTCATAAAAACCGGTCACCTGGTCTCTGAATTCCCGCAGGTAATCCTGGTCGCTGACCACGTCCACATCGAGTTTGGCGACAAAGTCGTGGGGCAGGCGCTGGTCCGCCTTGGCGCGCAGCCAGTACCGATCCGAGTTGGTTCGCAGGACATCATCGTGGGTATAGCCCCAGTCCTGGCTGGAGGTCCCCTGGCCGTCATCGATCTGGCGGTCATCCAGGTAATCGAACATGACGGCGCCTTTGGACCAGCCGTCGCGCATATAGCGGTACTGCGCGCCGATTTTTTCGCCGCGGCGCGCCAGGTGATGCCAGTAGAGCGTGGCATCGGAGCTTTCGTTGATGGCCCAGTAAAGGGGTTGGATGTATTGAAACCCGTTGCGGTCCGAAAAGTTGAATTCCGGGGCCAGCAGGCCGGACTGCCGCTTGCGCTTGGTGGGGAAAACCAGGTAAGGCGCATAGAGCACCGGCACGTTTTTCACCCACAGGGCGGCGTGGCTGACCTTGCCGTAACCCTCCCTTTCCAGTTTGACATTGCGGCCTGTCAGCTTCCAGTCGGGCCGCTCGCCGTCGCAGGTGGTTATCGAAATCCTGTCCGCCGTAAAGCTCTCGGGGCCGACCTTCTGGATTTTGTGCCCGCGGATGAAGAAGTGGTTTTCCCTGAAAAAGATCGTCCCGTTATAGATGGTCCCCAGTTCGGTGTTGAGGTCGATCTCGATACTGTCTCCCGAAATGAGATCGGGCCCGACATTCAGGATGACATGCCCCCGGGCGAAGGCCTGCATGGTTTTTTGGTCAAAGCGCACGAAATCCGCCGTCAGGCGTTTATCCCCCTGCGTGATGCTGACGTTGCCGGTGCCCACGTACTGGTCGGCGGCCTGATCGTACTTGAGTTCGTCGGCCGAAACTTTCCAGGGCTGCCGGCTGTTCACGGACGGCGCCATCAGACCGCCGCCGGAAGCGACGCCGGCGCAGAAAAGGAACGCCGCCAAAATCCCCCCTGTCACCACCATCAGCCGCCGGCGCTGCACGCCGTACCGGGAACGTGCCGTCACACATGCCGGCGCCATAAAACCGATTCGTCCTCTGCGTTGTATGCGCATCAACTCCTCGTATGTTCTTTGGGTTTTGCGTTTTCGGATGATCAACTGCCGGCATTTCCGGAAAACCTCCGTGATTTGCCGATTGACGCTGACCAGACATTCAGGATAACATGGGGCAAGCGGTTTTCGGGCTGCAGTATAAAACCAATCCATTTGTAAATGTCAAGATTTTGTTGTAATCTTTCAGACTTTAAAGCCACCCGTTACGGGCTGTCACGCGGGAAGCTTTGATGGCCTGCCAGGTGGCTTTGGGGCAAAAAGGGGGCAGTGAGCGGATTTGGCATGCAGATTTTGCTGACCAACGATGACGGTATCTGGGCGCAGGGACTACAGACCCTCGGCCAGCATCTGGCCGTAAGGCACCGCATTTCCGTTATCGCACCCGACCGCGAACGCAGCGCCGTGGGGCACGCCATCACCCTGCGGGTGCCGCTGCGTGTCAAAGAGGAATCCCTGGCCGGCAACATCCGGGGATATGCGGTCAGCGGCACACCGGCGGACTGCGTCAAACTGGCGCTGAAAAACCTGCTGCCTGAACGGCCCGATCTGGTGATCTCCGGCATCAACCCGGGCGCCAACACGGGCGTCAACGTCAACTACTCGGGCACGGTGGCAGCCGCCCGTGAAGCCGCCCTGGCAGGTATCGCCGCCATGGCGGTTTCCATGCAGGGCGGCGATGCCCGGGGCTATGCCGCCGCCGCGCGTTTTATTGAAAAGCTGGTCTGCCAGATCCAGCTAAACGGCCTGCCCCGGGGGACCTTTTTAAGCATCAACTTCCCCAAGGGGCCGGCGGCGGGGGCCGCCGGTGTGCGGGTCAGCCGACTGGCAAACAGCCTCTCGGCGGAACATATCGACAAACGTATGGATCCGTATAACCGCCCTTACTACTGGCAGTTCTACAACCCGCCGGCGGAGGGATTCGAGCCCGATACCGACGGTTGGGCGTTGGATCGCAATATGGTTTCGATTACGCCGCTGCAATGCGATGCCACTGATTATCGTTTCATGGACGAACTCAAGGGCTGGGATTTAACCTTTTAGTTACTTGACGGACCCGTGGCGCATTTCAAGATTTTTCGGCAAAAGGCGCGGCACCGTTGGGCGTTAACAATTCCAGGCTGTCTGAGGAGCAAAGCGGCCACGCGCCCGGGATTTGGCCAAACGGCGCACGGCTTTTGAAAAGGCTTTTCGCAAACGGAAAGTCCGGACTTTTTACGAAATCATCACATACCTGGATTTTCGAAAAAGCGCGCTTGATAAGCACGGCCGCCGGCTGCATCCTGCCCGGGGTCAGGCGGGATTGCCAGCGTACTTGGAACCCGGCGCCTAGAGCCCGCTGTCAGGCGATTTTTTTCGAGACCCAGAAGGCTGTTGTACGCAGAGTTTCCGTATGTTCATTACCCTCGAAGGCATCGAAGGATCGGGCAAGACCACCCAGATCAAGCACATGCTCCGCTTCCTGCGTGACTGTGGGCACAGTGTGGTGGCCACACGCGAACCCGGAGGCACGCCCATCGGCGAAAAAATCCGCGGCATCCTGCTGGACCCGGACCATAAAAACCTCTGCGCCCCGGCCGAGCTGCTTCTCTATGTTGCGGATCGGGTGCAGCACATCCACCAGGTCATCCGCCCTGCACTGGAAGCCGGCAGGATCGTGATCTGCGACCGCTTTTCCGATGCCAGCATCGTCTATCAGGGTGCTGCCCGCGGCATGGACGCCGGCCTGATCGGCCGCCTGCACCGGCTGGCCGGAGCAGACCTGCGCCCGGATCTCACGTTGCTGCTCGACCTGCCGCCGGAAGCCGGCCTGGCACGCGCATGGGGACGTATCGGCCGGGAAGAAAACCAGGACCGCGAAAGCCGCTTCGAGGAAGAAGACCTGGCTTTTCACCACCGGGTCCGCCAGGGATACCTGGCGCTGGCGCAGCGCGAACCCGGGCGCTTTGTGGTCATCGACGCCGGCCTTCCGGAAGCCGCGGTCAACAAGCGCATCATCGCAACTTTGGAATCCCGGCTGACAGCCGGCAAGCGGACCTCCCCAAGAGCAGAAAGAAACCCATGACCGTGTCGATTCTGGAAACCATCGGAAACACGCCGCTGATCGAAATCAGGCATTTGAATCCCAACCCGCGTGTCCGGATGCTGGCGAAACTGGAGTATTTCAACCCCGGCGGCTCCGTCAAAGACCGGCCCGCCCTTTGCATGATCGCGGCCGGCGAAAAATCCGGCCAGCTGACCGCAGACAAAACGGTAATCGAGGCCACCAGCGGCAACACCGGCATCGGTCTGGCCCTGGTCTGCTCGGTGAAGGGCTACCGTCTGCTGCTGGCCATGTCCGAATCGGCCAGCATGGAACGCCGCAAGATTCTGGAAGCCCGGGGGGCCGAAATCCTCCTCACGCCGGGGCATCTGGGCACCGACGGCGCCATCGAGGAAGTCTACCGCGTGGCCCGTGAAAACCCGGGCAGGTACTTCATGGCCGACCAGTTCAACAACCCCGCCAACTGGCAGGCACATTACGACGGCACCGGTGTCGAGATCTGGCGGCAGACCGACGGGAAGGTCGATGTATTCGTCGCCAGCATGGGCACCTCGGGTACCCTGATGGGCGTCTCCCGGCGCCTCAAATCCTGTCGCGCCGATATCCAGGTCGTCGGCGTCGAGCCTTACCTGGGCCACAAAATCCAGGGCCTGAAAAACATGAAAGAGGCTTACCGGCCGGAAATATACGATAAAAACCGGCTGGACCGCAAAGTCAATGTCGAAGACGAGGCGGCTTTCGAGATGACCCGCCAGCTGGCCAAAAGAGAGGGGCTCTTTGTGGGCATGAGCAGCGGCGCGGCCATGGTCGCAGCGCAGCAGGAAGCCCGCCGTATGGATGGCGGCGTGCTGGTGGTGCTGTTCCCGGACGGCGGTGAACGCTACCTGAGCACGCCGCTGTTTACCGTCAGGAAAAAAATCCCGCTCAAGGTCTTCAACACCCTGACGCGGCGCAGGGACGCTTTCGAACCCCTGGTGCCGGGCAGGGTGTCGATGTACTCCTGCGGTCCCACGGCCCATGCCCGCATGCACCTGGGCGAATGCCGGCGCATGGTTTTTTCGGACCTGCTGCAGCGCTACCTCACGTACCGCGGCTACGATGTCAAGCATGTGATGAACATCACCGACCTGGACGACAAGACCATTCAGGGCTCGGAAGCCGCCGGCCAGGACCTTGAGGCTTTCACCAGTGAACACATCCGGGCTTTTGAACGTGACCTGGCCTTTCTGGGCGTCAAACCGGCCGCCGCCTATCCCCGCGCCAGCCGGCACATCGACGACATGATCCGGCTGGCCGAGTCTCTGGCCGAACGGGGCTATGCCTACGAAAAGCTGCGTTCGCTGTACTTCGACATTTCGCGGGTGGACGGCTACGGCCGGCTGTCGGGGGTCGACATCGACAAGATCCGGCTGGGCGCCACGGTGGACCTGGACAGCTACGAGAAAGACAACCCGCGTGATTTCACGCTGTTCAAGCGTTCAAAGCTTTCAGAGCTCAAGCGCGGGCTTTACACCAAGACCCGCTGGGGCAACGTGCGGCCCTCCTGGCACATTCAGTGTGCCGCCATGTCCATGAAGCACCTGGGCCGGCACTTTGACATCCACACCAGCAGCCGTGAACTGGTTTTCCCCCACCATGAAAACGAAATCGCCATTGCAGCGGCCCTCACCGGCCGCCCCATGGCCAATTACTGGATGCACTGCGACACCGTTCTCGTGGACGGGAAAAAAGCCGGCCGCCGGCAGGCGTCCGTGGCCCTGGATGCGCTCCGGCAAATGGGATTCAGCGGCCGCCAGATCCGGTACTGGCTGATCTCCACGCACTACCGCAAACCGGTCCTTTTTTCCGCAAAGCACCTGGAGTCCGCCGCGCGCGCCCTCAAACGGCTGGATATCTGTCTCGGCGCCCTGAGCCGGCTGGAAGGCGGACGCCCCTGCGCCGAGTGCGACCAGCTGGTCTACGATCTGAAAAACGGCTTTGCGACCGCCATGGACGATGATCTGAATATCTCTGCAGCCATGGCCGCCATCTTCTCCATTGTGCGGCGCATCAACCGCCTGATCATTGACAAGGAACTCGATGCCGGCAACGCCGCCAAGATCCTGGATGTCTTCCGGCGCATCGACACGGTCTTAAATTTCCTGCACATCCCGGATGCCGCGGAAAATGCCGAAATCCGCCAACTCATCGCCCGCCGCCAGGCCGCACGCCGTGCGCAGGACTGGCAGACCGCCGACCGGATCCGCCGCCAGCTTGCCGACCGCGGCGTCATCATCCGGGATCGCGCCGAGGGGAAACCGGAATGAAGCGACCGCGACGGCCGGCAAGAGGACACACCGCATGACGCCCGTTTATTTCCCCTTTACCTATATCGGCCGGCAACGCCTTGAGCAGCTGCTGGCTTTTTTCCCGTCATTGACCGTGCTCCAGCCCACCGGCCGGCCGGCCGGTCCGGCGCTCGCCGAAGCCGCACGGCAGGGCCGCGTGAATCTCCGTTTCCCACCACGGGAAACCGGCAGCAGGGCCGAAAGCCTTATCCGGGAATACCACCAGTGGGCCCAGGCTCGCCCGAAAGCCGATCTGGCAGCTTTTGCCGGGTTGCAGCAGGCGGCGCTTTTTTCGGATGACGGCGGTACGCACCGCCTCACGGACAGCATCCGGCGGGCCGCCGGCGGCCATGGGCAGACCGCGCCGGAAGACCCTTTTCTGGTGCAGCTCCTCTTTCTCGGCATGGCCCAGGCGTTCGACCGCCAGTTCGAGACGACCGCAAAACGCCTGCAGGACTGCAGTCTGTCGGTAAGGCAGATGCTCCATCAGCTGACCGGCGCCCGGAATCCGGCCGTGCCGGCGGATGCGGCACCGCCTGACCGGGGAAAATCATCTGTTTACATGCTGGCGCGCAGGCTTGCATCCTGGGCCGGGCTCTACCTGCAGCAGGCCTTTTCAGCGCCGCTTTTTGTCACCGATGCACCCGCAGTGATCGATCACCTGACGGAACGGCACCCCAGACTCGTGGAAAAAGCGGCTTGGCCGCAGCCCGGCACGCCGAAGCCGGAAAGCGGGCGGCCGGCTCCCCGGGATATTCTGTTGCACCAGGTCGGAGAGCTGGTGGCCACGGCGGCGGAACCGGTTCCCGAAACGCCGGCGCTTTCGATGCGCAAAACCGTAAACCCGGACCACCCGCGGCTGATCCTCTATGTGGATACCAACAGACCGGCGGCCACTTTCTGGGCCGCTTTCTGCCCCGCACGGCAGACAGCGGCGAAAGCTGCTGACGAAATCGGAAAATACACGGCCACGGCCATCGCGCTGGTCGTCCGGTAAAACATCAGCGACGCACTGTTTTTATCAATATCAGCTATGTTAACAATGAATTATGCATTTTTCAGCCCCGCCGAAAAAATTACGGCCCAGGGCTTGACTCGTCTCAGGAATTGGTATAAGGGTTTCCCGGCAAAGCGAATGGTATGAACAGGCGCTGCTGGAATTAAATCTCATTTTAAGGAGGTTGTTACATGGCTTTTATCCCGACTGTCGATCAGGAGAAGTGCGTGGGTTGTGAGGAGTGTGTCGACGTTTGCCCCGTTGAAGTCTATGAAATGGTGGACGGCAAATCTTCACCCGTCAATGCAGAAGAATGCCTCGGCTGCGAAAGCTGCATTGAAGTCTGCGAGCAGGATGCCATTACCGTCGAGGAGACCTAAGAATTTCAGTCATTCAGATACCCCGGCCATTGGCCGGGGTATCTCTTTCGCTTCCGCCCTTTTTCCGCCACCACCTGCACACCAACGGCTTTTCGGTCTGTACAGCATTTACAGCTTTCAAAACTCAGCCAGCCTGCGCCGGCGAAGCGCGGCCGTAAAGCACGAATGCTTCATAAGCACCCGGCATCTGTTGTGATTTCGCAGCACAACCCGGCAGGAAGCGGCAACGCCCATGTCAGTCCTTTTTTGGGCGGCCCCACAAGGAGCATCCGATGCGCTATTTCGTTTTTGCGACGGCCTTGGGCCATTGTGCCATTGCCTACCGTTCCAAGCCCTTTGCGATCCTGGGAACATCCCTGCCACAGCCCAAAAGCCGGCTGTTTGCGGCCGCCGGCCCCCATCCGGTGGTCCAATCCGCCAGCCACCCGCGCATTCAGCAGCTGGCAAGCAGCATGCGCACCTATTTCGACAAACCGCCGCACCCCATAGCGATCCCCTGGGATTTTTTGGACATGACCTCCCTGACCCGCCTGCAGCAGGCCGTGCTCGCGGCAACCGGCGCAATTCCCTTCGGCCAGACCCGTGCCTACCGGGACATTGCCGACGCCATCGGCTGTCCACGGGCCTACCGCTTCGTGGGCACAACCCTGGCACAAAACCCCTTCCCGCTGGTGATTCCCTGCCACCGTGTCATCCGCAGCGACGGCTCTTTCGGCCGCTTCGGCGGCGGCACCGAATTGAAACAGACCCTGCTCGATCTGGAATCCGGCCGGGCCGTG
This sequence comes from Desulfobacterales bacterium, assembly GCA_026984935.1. Lineage (GTDB taxonomy): Bacteria > Desulfobacterota > Desulfobacteria > Desulfobacterales > JALSRD01 > JALSRD01. The sequence continues at coordinate 9,337 of JALSRD010000100.1, read as the reverse complement.
CACAGCACGGCATCTGTCTAACATCCTGATTACGGCGCACATTGATCCCGTCGCCGGATCGGCCCCCCGGGCACATATACCCCTTGCACTACCGGCCGAAAGGTGGTAATTATATTTATATGAAACAATATGTTATCGACCAGATTCGGCCGGATGACCAGCACAGGCTGAAAGCTTATCTGGATCAAAAATACACGGCTTCGGCCATTGACGGCGTATACTGGGTCCCCTTGAAGCCCGCGCTGTTCAAACCGATCCAGGCGCAGCACACCCAGTGCCAGCCCTTTTATTTTGCCTTTGAACTCGCCAACGGGCAGTTGTCTTGCGAACTGCTGGTGCGAACACAGCAGCGCATCCGCTGCGGCTGCATGCAGTATGCCGACAATGCCCAGCGCGACTGGCTCATGAACCTGCTCGATCGTATACTGGACGAGCTGCACATCAAGCTGTGAGGCACAGGCACGTGTTTTCCCGCGGAAAGGTACAAGTGGAAACCCCGGGAGAACCGGCGGCACACATGCCGGACATGCAAAACCAGCGGCGGTGAATCCAACAACATGCTGAACACGATCCTCGTTATCCTGTACATCGTACCGGCAACGGCCGTTATGGCAACGCTGACCATCATCCTCGCCTGCTTCAGCAAAACGGGCAACGCCCCGCACCGGGTCGCACGCCTGTGGGCGCGCTCGATCCTGCTGGTTGCCCGCATCAAGGTACAGGTCAAAGGGCTCGAGCACATCGATCCGCGCCGGTCCTACATCTTTATGGCCAACCACCAGAGCAACTTCGATATTCCGGTCCTGTTGGGCCATCTGGACGTCCAGTTCCGCTGGCTGGCCAAAGCGGAGCTTTTCAAAATTCCCATATTCGGCCGCGGAATGCGGGGATGCGGCTATATCAGCATCGACCGTTCCGACCGCCGCGCAGCCATCGAAAGCATCCGGCAGGCGGCCCAAACGATCCGTAACGGCACCTCGGTCCTGATTTTTCCGGAAGGCACGCGCAGCTACGACGGCCGCATTCAGGAATTTAAAAAAGGCGGCTTTTACCTGGCGCGCAAGTCCGGCGTGCCCATCGTGCCCGTGATCATCCGCGGCACGTGGGCCGTCATGCCGCGCAACAGCCTGCGCATCCGGCCGGGCCGTGTCGCAATCGAGGTCAAGGCGCCCATCGAAACCAGTGGGTTCGAAGGGCGCGCCAAGAACGCCCTGATGGCGCACGTCCACCGGGTCATCAGCGATGCTTTTTACGGTCACGGAGACAACGGCGCATCATGTTAAAAATCATCCCTTTGGGGGGGCTGGGCGAAATCGGCCTCAACATGATGGTTTTCGAGTGCCGCGACACCCTCTTTATCGTCGATGCCGGACTGATGTTTCCGGACCCCGACATGCCGGGTGTCGACTTCGTCATTCCGGATATGCAGTATCTCAAACGCAACCACCGGAAGGTTTCCGGCATCATTCTGACGCATGCCCACGAGGACCATATCGGTGCTTTGCCTTTTCTTTTGAGGCACATCAACGCCCCGGTTTTCGGCACCGCCTTCACCCTGGGGCTGGTGCGCCACAAACTGGAATCTGCCGCCATTGCCCAGCCGCCCGGCCTGCACGAAGTCAGCCCCCAGGACACCATCCGGCTGGGCTGTTTCGAAATCGAATTCATCCGCGTCTGCCACAGCGTCGTCGACGGTGTCGGCCTGGCCATCCGCACACCGCTGGGCCTGGTGATCCACAGCGGCGACTTCAAAATCGGCCACACCGCCACCGAAGGCGGACGCACCGATGTCGGCCGCCTGGCTCAGCTGGGCCAGCAGGGCGTGCTGGCGCTCCTGTCGGATTCCACCAATGTCGAAAAAGAGGGCTACACCGTTTCCGACCGCACCATCGGCAAAACCCTGGCCGCCATCGCCGCCGGCAGCCCGGGCCGCATCATCGTGGCGCTGTTTGCCTCTTCCATCGTGCGCATCCAGCAGATCGTCGAGATTGCCGCCGGTGAAAACCGCCAAATCGCCTTTACCGGCCGGTCCATCGAAACCAGTGTGCATATCGCCAAAGAGCTGGGCCATCTGCATATCCCGACCGGCGTCGAGATCGCCATCGAGGAGGTCGGCCGCCACACCGATGACCGCGTCGTCATCGTCACCACCGGCAGCCAGGGAGAACCCATGTCCGCGCTGGCGCGCATGGCCGCCGGGCGGCACCGCCAGATCCACATCAAGCCCGAAGACACGGTGATTCTGTCCTCCAAGTTCATCCCGGGCAACGAACGCGCCATCGCCAAAATCATCAACGACCTCTATCGCCGCGGCGCCGAGGTGGTCTACGAAAAAATTTCCGATATCCATGTCTCCGGGCACGCTTTCCGGGAAGAGCTGAAGCTGATGATCAACCTGACGCGGCCGCGCTACTTTATTCCCATACACGGTGAATACCGCCACCTGGTCCTGCACGGCCGCCTGGCCTGCGAGGTCGGCATCCCTATTGAAAACACCCTGCTGGCGGAAAACGGCCAGGTCATCACGTTCGATTCGGAAAGCGCCGGCGTGCGGGACCGCGTCCCCACCGGGCGGGTGCTGGTGGATGGCAAAGGCATCGGCGATGTGGGCCGCTCGGTCTTGCGCGAAAGGCGCCTCTTGTCCGAAGACGGACTGGTGGCGGTCACCCTGGCCTTTGACGAAGAGACCGGCATCATCGTCTATGGGCCGGAAATCGTCTCACGGGGCTTTGTTTTCGAAACCCAGAAGGGCCACCTGCTGGAAGACGCCATCTGCGTCGTGCTCGAAACCGTGGAGGAGCTCGATCCGGCCCTTCCGGACCGCATGGCCGCCCTGAAGGCCAGGTTGCAGATGGTGCTGCGGCAGTATTTTTTCTTTACCATCGGACGGCGGCCGGTTATTCTGCCGTTTATCCTGGAAATTTGAGATCCACGCTGTAAATGCCGGCCCGGCCGGTATTTCGGCATGCATCTTGGGAGGATTGCTTGAAGCACAAGACGTCACAGGTTGCGCGCCGGGAAATCAGCGCGATACTGATGTTTTTCGTGGTCATCTTCACCCTGATCAGCCTGATTTCCTACAGTCCCCAGGACCCTTCCATCAACAATGCCACGGCCACGGGGCACATTCACAACCTGCTGGGCCTGATCGGCGCCCACGTGTCCGGCATGCTGGTGGGGCTTTTTGGGATGGGGGCCTTCTGGATTCCCGTGCTGCTGCTGCTGGCCTGCCTGCATTTTTTCGGCGGCCGGCGCCACAGCGCCAAAACCCTGGCCGCGACGATCTGCGGTGCCGTGCTGCTGATCGTCACCAGCGGCAGCCTCTTCGCCCTGCACCGGGACAGCTACGTACTGATGGGCAGCCGCTTCTCATCCGGCGGGCTCATCGGCATCCCCTTAAAATCGGTACTGGTGAAATACGCCAATGAAACCGGGGCGGTTTTCATCCTGCTGCTGCTCTGGATCATCGGGTTGATCCTTTCCACCGGCTTTTCACTGATCGGATTCGGCGCACAGACCTTTCGCACGCTGCAAAAGATCGCCGACCGGTTCAACACCCAGATCACCAAACGACGCGAACGCAAAAAAAAGACGCGCCAGCGCCGGGCGCTGAAGAAGCGCCTGGCACCTGAAAAGGCGCCGCCCGTAAAGATCAAGACCGCCAAACCGCGGCCGTCCCCCAAACCGGAGCCCCCCCAGCAGAAAGTTTTTGCCTTCATGCGCACCCAGGAGGGCTTCCAGCTGCCGTCGATCCGTCTGCTGGAGGACCCGGAAGCCAAACCGGCCGGCGTCGACGACGCCAGCCTGCGCATGCAGTCCAAGCTGCTGGAAAAAAAGCTGGATGATTTCGGCGTACGCGGCAAGGTCGTGGCCGTAACACCCGGGCCGGTGATCACCACCTTTGAATACGAACCGGCCGCCGGCGTCAAGATCAACCGTATCGTCAGCCTGAGCGACGACCTGGCCCTGGCGCTGCGCGCCGCCAGCATCCGGATTGTGGCCCCCATCCCCGGAAAAGCGGTCATCGGCATTGAAATCCCCAATGCCGTGCGCGAACTGGTCAAGTTCAAGGAAATCGTCAATTCTCAAGCCTACACCAGGACACGGTCCCAACTGGCCATCTGCCTGGGAAAGGATATCGTCGGCGATCCCGTGGTGACCAGCCTCGACAAAATGCCCCACCTGCTGATTGCCGGCGCCACCGGCTCGGGCAAAAGCGTGGCCTTAAACACCATGATCTGCAGCCTGCTCTTTAAATCCGGGCCCGACGACGTCAAGCTGATCATGATCGACCCCAAACGCATCGAGCTGTCGCTGTACGAAGGCATCCCGCACCTGATTACACCGGTGGTGACCGACGTCAAGAAAGCAACCAACGCCCTGTTCTGGGCCGTACGCGAAATGGAGCGGCGCTACGAACTGCTGGCCGACCACAAGGTGCGCAATATCGCCCAGTACAACCGCAAGGTGGAAAAAGCGCGCAAAAGCGACCCGCAGAGCGAGCTGCAGAGACTGCCCCTGGTGGTAATCATCATCGACGAGCTGGCCGACCTGATGATCGTGGCCTCGCGGGACGTGGAAGTCGCCCTGACGCGCCTGGCCCAGATGGCCCGCGCCGCCGGCATCCACCTGATCCTGGCGACCCAGCGGCCCTCGGTGGACGTGCTGACCGGCATCATCAAGGCCAACTTCCCCACCCGCCTGACATTTCAGGTCTCCTCCAAGACCGACTCGCGCACCATCATCGACACCAACGGGGCCGAAACGCTGCTGGGCAAGGGCGATATGCTCTTTCTGCCGCCGGGCAGCGCCAAAATCCAGCGCATCCACGGCGCCTACATCTCGGAGGAAGAACTGGCGCGCATCACCGAGTTTCTGCGCGGCCAGAAACCACCCGATTACGACGAGACCGTCATCCAGCCTGCCAAGGAAAGCAAACCGGACGCGGCGCAAGAGGAGGTCGATGAGCGCTACGACGATGCCGTGGCACTGGTGACGCGCACCGGCCACGCATCCATATCCATGGTCCAGCGCCATCTGCGCATCGGCTACAACCGGGCCGCGCGCATCGTGGAGCGCATGGAGGCCGAGGGCATCGTGGGGCCTTCCGACGGCGCCAAGCCCCGCGAGATACTGGTGCGCGGCTACGACAACATGCCCTGAGGCCTGTCTGCCGCCGCGCGCGACAGGCCGCTTTCGTTTTCCGGCAGAGCCCTTTTGGCCTGGCCGCACCAGCCGGAGCGGCCGGCTTCCGGCGGACGCCGGATGCAAGGGATGTGTTCAGCGGGGATCGGCGGTTGTAAAAGCCCTTTCGTAGAGCCCCAGCAGGCGCTCCCCCATACGGTCTAGGGTGTAGTGTGCATTGACAAAAGCATAAGCCTTTTCCACCCGCTGCCGGGTTTTCTCCCGATCGTTCAGGGTTGCGATCAGCGCCTCCGCCAGTTGACCGGGATTTTCAGGCGCGACCAGCAGGCCGGTTTCAGCCGGCCGTACGATGTCCGGAATGCCGCCCACGTCCGTGCCGATCACGGCACAGCGCGCATACATGGCCTGCAGCAGCACCTGGGGGATACCCTCGTTTTTCGTGCTCGCCAGCACGTTACAGTCCAAAGCCCGGAAATAGGGCCAGGGATTTTTTCGGAAACCGGTAAAATGCACCCGCTGCGCAAGGCCGGCGCGCCGCACCCGCCGCTGCAGATTTTCGCGCTCGTCACCGTCTCCCACCAACACGAGATGGTACCTCTCCAGACGGTCATGGATGCGTACAAAGGCATCGAGCAGCACATCGTGGCCTTTCCAGTCGCGCAGCATGGCCACACAGCCGATAAAGCGTGCCGTCTCACCGAGGCCCAGCTCCGCGCACAGCCGGGCACGCGCCGCTGATTTCTGCGGCAGGTTTGCGGGCGGCCGGATACCACTGCCCAGGGTGACGACCTTGTCCGCACAAACACCCAGGTCAGCGACGATCTGCCGCGAAATGCAGCTGCCGGTGGTCAGCACGTAATGGCTGAAATCCCGGTAAAGGCGCCGGTTGTACCACGAAGGGCTGACCGGATGGCTGTGGTGGCGGGAGCGGATCACGCACCCGATACCAAGACCCCGGGCCGCCACCAGCGCCACCTTGCTGTCCATGTTGCCGTGGGTATTCAGCACATCCGGGGCCAGCTGTTTGAGCAGCCAGCGCAATCGCAGGAGGTCCATGGCAGCGCTCAGGCGGGAAAAGGCATAAGGATAAACGCCGATGCCGGCGGCCCTTGCCTTGGGATAGATACGCGCATGCCGGGGGGCCGCCAGGAAAACACGGTGCCCCCGCGCCTGCATCCAGGTGCATTCCGTGAGCACGCGCAATTCCTGCCCGCCCCACTGGGTGTGGCTTTCGGTATGCACGATGGTCAGCTTTTTCATGGGCGCTTCCTGCCGGCAACAACCGGCCCGGGCTGTTGAGAGGGCATTTTAAAGGAATCTTACGCCAAGTCCGGACCTGAATCAAGGGCACCCTTTCAGAAGGCGTCGCCAAAAGGATTTTATTTTCCTGCCGATAATGATAACATGTCTTTTTCATTTCAGGGAAGGTAAGGTACATGAACACCCACGGCAAAAGGGAAACCCTGCTTTTTGTGGACGACGAGGAGAGTATCCTCGAGATCGCCCAGGAGTACTTCGAGATGAAGGGTTACCGGGTGCTTACGGCAGCCAATGGCCGGGAGGCCATCCGGGTGCTGGCAGAAGAGAGCATCGACTGCTGTTTTACCGATATCAACATGCCGGAAATGGACGGCCTGGAACTGGCCGAGTACATCAACAGCCACGACAGCACCATTCCCGTCATCATCATGACCGGCTTCCCTTCGCTGGACAGCGCCATCCGGACGATCAAAAACGGGGTGGTCGATTTTCTGATCAAGCCGGTCAACTTGAACCAGATGGAGCTGTGCATCCGGCGGGTCTTCCAGCAGCAGAAACTGTTTATGGAAAACGCGCTCCTGAAAGGTGAGGTGCGGCGTAAAAAGCAGCTGGAGGCGCTGAACGCCGAACTCGAGGAAAAGGTCAACGAGCTCAATATCTTAAACAAAATCATGCGCGACATCACCGCCATCCGCACCAGCAGTGACGTTTTCAGCCGCGTTACCGAAATGACGGTGGAAATTACGCATGCCGATGAAGCCGTCTTTTACATCCTCAACGCCGCCATGCAGCGGCCGGCCGCCGTGGCCGCATCCGGACCGCAGGGATCCCGCGCCGGCGTCAAACCGGCTGCCCCCATCGACCCGCAAATCGAAAAACTGGTCATGGAAACCGTGAGCGACCAGATCCCCCTGCTGGTTCCAGGCAACGGCGGTTCCGCCAACCTGCCGCGCAATACGGGGTCATTGATGGTGGTGCCCCTGAAAATCAGGGACAAGACTTTCGGTGCCCTGACCGCCGCCACGGCTGCCGCCGGTGGCCATTTCAACGAGAAAGACCTGTATTTCCTGTCATTCATGACCCATAATGCCGGTTATGCCATCGAGAACCTGGCGCTTTATGAGAACATTTACGAGAACCTGTTCTCCACCCTCTACGCCTTTGTCAAGGCCATTGAAGCACGCGATCCGTATACCGAACAGCACTCCAACCGCGTCACCAGAATTGCCATGGTGATCGGCCGCCAGATGGGCTGTTCCGAGGAGGAGCTCGGCATTTTGAACACCGCCGGCTACCTTCACGACATCGGCAAGATCGGCATCCGCGACCAGATCCTGCTCAAGCCCGCCTCGCTGACCACAGAGGAATTCGACGTAATCAAGCGGCATCCCGTGATCGGTGCCGAGATCGTCGGCCACCTGGGGCTGTGGGCCCGCGAGCAGGAGATTATCCGCTATCACCACGAGCGCTTCGACGGCAGCGGTTACCCGGACGGTCTGAAGGGACGCGACATTCCTCTTTTGTCCCGCATTCTGGCGGTGGCCGACGTCTACGATTCGCTGTCCTCGGACCGCGCCTACCGCAAGCGCATGCCGGAAGGGCAGATCCTGAAGCTCATCGACGACAACTGCGGCCGGCATTTCGACCCCGAGATCGTGGCCGCTTTCCGCAGCGTTTATGAAAAAGGTGAAATCTTCAGGGTGCTGGAAGGAACGTAGGGCTGAAGCGCTGCGGCCACAGGCCCGCAACGGCCGCATATTCCCGCATATTCCTGTTCAGCTTCAGGCGGGCATCAGCGCTCAGCAGCGCACAGGGGCGCCGTGTTTTCCAGGGCAAAGCGGCGGGTGACATCCTGAAAGCGGTCCGGCCGGCCGGTATATGTCCTTTCGGCAAACAGAACCCGGCCCCGGCGGTCGACGAGAATGACGGTGGAAGAGCGGGTGCCGTACAGCGGGCTTGAAATGAAAATCGGACTCAATATTCTTTCCCATTCCAACCCCGCGCCGGTATGCGGCAGGCTTTCATCCGGTGGCCGGCGTCTGTCACTGAGCATGGCAAAGCATGCATCCGGCTGCAGGGCTTCCCCGCGTGCCAGGAGGGCACTGAACTTCTGCTTGGCATTGACCACCTTGGGCCACGGCGTATCCAGGAGATGATTGCTCAGGGCGTAAATGCCTTTTGAAAGCCGCCGGATGCCGGGTCCCCTGTTCGAGTACCAGAAAAGCGCATCCACGGTTCCCGCCACCAGGTTGAACCCATTGTACTGCCGTGCATTTTGCCGGATACCGTCAAGGTACCGGGCAGCGGACTGCCTGCTCTTGAGGAAATTCAGCACGAGGCCGCCGCGCGAAGGGGCCTGTTCGATCGTATGGGCGGGATCCCGAAAGTTGGTAATGGCGGCCAACCGCCCGGACCTGGTGATCCCGAGCCAGGTGCCGCCCGCTTTCAGGTCGCGGCCCGCAAGCAGGTCACGGTGGTTTTCCCAGAACCGCGCCGCAGCTGTCGGCCGGTCATAGTACTCGTCCCGGTTGGCAGCCAGAATCAGTTTGTAGGTGGGATGCTGTTCCAGCGCGATGAGCAGGAGGCACATGATTTTCTCAACTTCTTCTCTGGAATGGACCGCTTCTACGTTGGCAAGCGCCCGGCCGGCGACAAAAATCCCGGAAAAACCCGTTGCCCCGTCTTGCCGGCGGCCGGCCGCCGCCGTCGAGGGCACTGTTCCGGTTTGAGGCAAGGCGGCACCGGCAACTGTTCTCTTTTCAAACGGCCGCTTCCGATTCGCTGCTTTCGATCCGCGTGGCAATGAGGATTCAGGCAGTTATTACCTGAATTTTGCAAGCGTCGCGTTTGCCGCCTATACAAGGCGCAGGGCATGCAGCTGTGGTATACAGACGCAAATGCCCTGCAACACAGTCGATGCGGTAAAATCGGC
>JALSRD010000099.1 GCA_026984935.1 Desulfobacterales bacterium | reverse complement strand
TATCTTTTCGGATGCAGGGCATGGTGCCGCCTCTGCCCGGGATTTTTCACTGCCCGCAGTGATGCAAATCTTTCGGCCGCGTGTGCAGCCGTTTTCGCAAAATTAATCCTAATGCGCGCTATGAGCACTTGTCAAGTAACGTATTTTCTTTGTTGATCTTTCGCATGCAGCATCTTCGCTTTCGGGTTTTAGGGAGGCAAGCGCCGCCGGTGGCCTTTGGCCGCCGGCCGTCCCGCTTTTCGGCCCCGCGTCTTTCGATTCGCACCCGGCCCTGTAAGGCTTCGACCCTTTCCGGCGACATAATCATCAAGACACCTCAAAAATGTCCGCTGCCGCTTGGGGCCGGTTTTGCGGCCGGAAAGGTGCAATAAGGGCCCCGGAAAAATGAAATCCCCGATCTGGCTTGTCTTTTGGCCCGGCTGCTGCGCTGCGCCGGCCCCTTCATACAACCAGTATGAAAAAACCGCCGCGCCTGGCAGCCGAATCAAAATCCGGCGTGATGCCTGTGGATTCCCTTCTTCCCGTGGCCCCAAAGGAGCGTGATGACCATGCATCGGAATTTGAAACCAAAGTTTCTGCTTCTGCTTTTGCTGCTTTTAACGGTGGGGTGCGGGTACTACGCCGGCGACGGCTATCGATATGGATATCCGCATGCTTACAACTACGGCTATGGATACCACAGCTATCCCTATGGCTACGGGCATCATTATGGCTACGGCCATCGCGGCTACGGCCGGTACGGCTACGGTTATAAAGGCTACGGGCACCATGGCTACGGATATCACGGCTATGGGCACCATGGCTACGGCCATCACGGCTATGGGCACGGCGGCTACGGCCGCCATTGATTGGCATATTTCTCCAGCGCCCCACTTTTTTCGCAGATACGGGGTATACCTGTGCCGTGCCGGCGGAATTTCCTGTGAACCTGCTTTGGTATGGGATTTTTGCGTTGATCCGCGGCCCGTGCCGCAACTAGTGCCGGAACAAAAAGGCCTTTACGGCTTGTACAGGCCGGCGAGGACCGGCAGGTACATGGACAGCTGGGGCAGAAAAGAGAGGATGATCAGCACCACGACGTCGGCCAGCACGAAAGGGATGGCCTGCTTGGCCACCGAGTCGATGTCGCTGTGGATCAGGTTGGCGGCCGTGAACAGGTTGACGCCCACCGGCGGCGTGGCCTGGCCGATGGCCAGGGCGGTGATGAAAATCACGCCGTACCACAAGGGGTCGATCTTCAAAGCCGCCAGCACCGGGATCAGGATCGGCATGACCAGGTAGGAAATGGAGATGGCATCCAGAATCATGCCCAGCGCCAGTAGCAGCAGGTTGACCAGGATGATCATGGTGGCCGCGTTGGGCGAGATTTTGACGATGAATCCGGCGGCCGCATCCACGATGCCGATGACCGAGGTGGCCCAGGTGAAGATGCCGGCAAATACGACGATGAACATGATCACCGAGCTGGTGACGCTGGCGTCCACCAGGATGTAGACCAGGTCGCGCCAGCTGATCGAATGATAGATGAACACCGCCACGAAGAGGCTGTAAAACACCGCCACCACGGCGGCCTCGGTGGGGGTGAAAATGCCGGCGTAGATGCCGCCTAAGATGATGACCGGCGTCAGAATGGCCCAGAACGACTTTTTCAGCGCCACCAGGATCTCCCGGGGTGTGCCGCGGCGCATGCGGCCGTGGTAGCCGCGTTTGCGCGAGATCAGGTAGGCCGCCACCACCACGGCCAGGCCGGTCAGGATGCCGGGGATGATGCCGGCCACGAACAGCGCGCTGACCGAGACGCCGGTGATGTTGCCGTAGATGATAAAGGCGATGCTGGGCGGGATGATGATCGAAAGGTCCGACGACGTCGCGATCAGGGCGCCGGCGAAATTTTTGTCGTAACCGTGCTTGATCATGGGGGTCAGCAGGATCAGCCCCACGGCGGCCGTGGTGGCCGGGCCGGAGCCGGACAGCGCGCCCCAGAACATGCAGGTGAACACGGCCACGGTGGCCAGCCCACCCACGGCGCGGCCCACCAGCAGTTCGAAGAAGTGTGCGATGGTGGCGGCCAGCCCGGCTTTTTCCAATATTACGCCGGCCAGCACGAAAAAGGGTATGGCCAGCAAGGGGAAAGAGGCGATGCCGGAAGAAAAATTGACCCCCAGCATGCCGATGCCCAGATCGAAATAGCTGATGGTCACCACGGCCGCGATGCCCAGCGAGGTGCCGATGGGCACGCCCAGGGCCATGAGCACCAGGAAGATGCCGAAGATCAGGGCCGCTTCCACTATCGGCCCGCGCCTTTCTCCAGTGCGGCCAGACTTCGGCGCGCGTGGCGGTAAACGCCCCTGAAAACGTAGACCGAAAACAGCGGCACGCCCGCATAGTAGGTCCATACCGGGACGCCCAGGCCCGCCGAGGTCGCCTTGAAAAGGGTCAACTCGAAGTAGATGGCCTGGATCATGAAGATGTCCACCAGGATGAAGAGCAAAGCGCTCAAGCCGGCACTCACGAGAACCGCCGCTTTTTTCATTTTTGCGGGGAAAAAGTTGTACAGTGTGATCATGCCCAGCTGGCCGCCGCGTTCGAAGGCGATGCCCGAACCGACCACCGTCAGCCAGACAAACAGGTTGATGGTGATCTCTTCGGTGGCGGCAAAGGAGAAGTGAAACAGGTAGCGGCTGAGGACGTTGATGAAAGCGATGGCCGCCATGGCAAAGAGCAGAATGGCGGCGATCCAGTAGTCGCTGCGGATACGTTCGGGTTTGGGAGTCATGGTGCGGTCCGCAAGCGCCCCGCCGGGGCAGGGCGCTTAACGATAGGGATTATTTGGCCATATCGGCCTTGGCCTTGGCGTAAAGATCCTTGCCGATTTTGGGGATCCACTTGTCGTAGAGCGGTTGGGTGGCCTTGATGAAAGCCTGGCGTTCGGCGTCGGTCAGGTTGGTGACCACCATGCCCTTGCTCTTGACGTAGGCGATGGGATCGGGGATTTTAATGGTGTAGTTGAATTCCTTTTTCAGGATGTCCAGCGATTTGTGGCCGTCCAGGCCGGCGCGGCAGAGCGCTTTTTCAAAGCGTGCCGACTCCACGGCCGCCGCGCGGATGGCTTTCTGGATTTTTTTGGGGAAAGCATCGAACTGGCGTTTGTTCCAGTAGACGATGACCGGGTCCACCAGGTAGTTCCAGCGGGTGACATACTTGTGGTACTGCCAGATCTGGACCGGCAGCAGTACATCGGGCAGCGGGTTTTCCTGGCCGTCGACCACGCCCTGCTGGAAGGCCGTGGTGGCGTCGCCCCAGTTCATGTTGACCGGGTCGGCGCCCAGCTTGCGGAAGGTGTCGATGAAGAGCGGGCTGCCCACCACACGGATCTTGAGGCCTTGCAGGTCCTTGGGCAGGTGGATTTCATGTTTGCTGTTGGTGACCTGCCGGAAGCCGTTTTCGGCCCAGGCCAGCCCCACCAGGCCTTTTTTCTCCATCACCTTGAAAATCGCCTTGCCGGTGGCACCATACTCCATCTTGTCCAGGTTTTCGAAGTTGTTGATGAAAAAGGGCAGCGAGAAGATGTTCATCTCCGGCATCACCGGCGAAGAATTGATGGTGGACTCGTAAGCGCAGTCGATGACCCCGGATGCCACCATCTGCGGGGATTTGAGCTGGGCGCCTTTTAAAAGCGAACTGCCGTAGTAGGGTTTGATGTTGATCTGGCCGCCGGTTTTCTTTTTGACCAGCTCGACGAACTTGACGGCACCCATGCCCCAGTAAAACTGGGGGCCTACGTTCAGCGTCATCTTGTATTCTTTTTTAAATTGGCCGGCGCCGGCGGATGCCGTGAAAAACACCACGACACTCAGCGCGGTCAGCCAGACCAGGGTCCTTTGGCCAAAGCGGGAAAAACGTTTCATGGTAACCTGCCTCCTTTCCGGAACATGCGGACTGCTGATGGTTAAAAACAAGCTATTGGATTCGGCCCAATAAAATGAATAGCGGCCAGAGATTAACTTCTTTAAACTTTTTGTATGCTATTAAACTTTTGCTGCTGGTTGTCAAGCACAAAATTGTGCCTGCCGCCGCTTTGATGAAACGCTCTTTACAACTTAACTGTTGACGAAAAGGCGGCGGCCGGGATAGATAGGACAGCCGAATTCGGGTGCATCCAAAACCCATATCTACCGGAAGGATTGAGGAATTTTGGCCATACAGCTTATCAGGGGATTCAAGGATGTCCTGCCGCCGGAAGCCGCCGTCTGGCAGCGGATCGAGAGCACCGCGCGCCGCCTGTTCGAAAATTTCGGCTTTGCGGAGATCCGTATCCCGGTCATGGAGCGTACCGAACTTTTTGCGCGCAGCATCGGCGAGGCGACCGATATCGTCGAAAAGGAGATGTACACCTTCGCGGACCGCAAGGGCGGGCGCCTTACCCTGCGGCCCGAAGCCACGGCTTCGGTGGTGCGCGCCTATATCCAGCACCGTCTGTATGCCACGGAGCCGGTGAGGAAGTTTTACACCATCGGGCCCATGTTTCGCCGCGAACGGCCGCAGAAGGGGCGCTACCGCCAGTTTTACCAGATCAACGTCGAGGTGTTCGGCATTGCATCGGCACTCATCGACGCCCAGCTGATCCTGCTGCTGGTGACCCTGCTCGAGCGCCTGTCGGTCAAAGACGTACATGCGCACGTCAACACGTTGGGGTGCCCGGCCTGCCGCCCGCAGTTCCGCAAGGCGCTTGCCGGGTACCTGTCCCCGCGCACCGCGGGCCTGTGCAGCGACTGCCGGCGCCGCAGCGTCAAAAACCCCCTGCGCGTGCTGGACTGCAAAGTGCCGGCCTGCCGGGAGGCCATGACCGGCGCGCCGGCGCTGCTGGATTACCTGTGCGCGGACTGCCGGCAGCACTTCGAGGTTTTCAAGTCGGCATTGGCTGAGCTCGGCATTTCCTATCGTATCGACCCGCGCCTGGTGCGCGGGCTGGACTACTATACACGCACCACCTTCGAGATCCAGACCGGCGCCCTGGGCGCCCAGAGCGCCGTGGCCGGCGGCGGACGGTACGACGGGCTGGTGGAGGCGCTGGGCGGACCGGCTGTTCCGGCCACCGGCTTTGCCATCGGGCTCGACCGCCTGGCCGAACTGGCGGCCGGCGTGCAGGGCGACATCGGCGCGGGGCCGGATGTTTTTATCGCCGTTCTGGGGGCAGAGCACCGGCAGCTGGCCTTCGAGTGGGTTTGTGCGCTGGGCCTTGCCGGCGTCCGGGCCGAAATGGAATACGGCACCAGGAGCCTCAAGAGCCAGATGAAACGCGCCGATCGGCTGGGTGCGGCCAACGTGCTCATGGTGGGTGAAAATGAACTGCAAAAGGGTGCCGCTGTCCTTCGCAACATGCAGACCCGGGAACAGACCGAGATTCCCATAAGCGAACTGGTGGCGCGCGTCAAAACCTGTATCGGCGGCAATGCCGACAGGCCATAAGGAGTGAAAAGAGATTGAGCGACAACCTTGGCGATATGCGCAGGACCCACAGCTGCGGCCGGCTTAAGGGCGGCGATGTGGGGCGTGAAGTGGTGCTTATGGGATGGGTGCAGCGCCGCCGGGACCACGGCGGCGTGATTTTCGTGGATTTGAGGGACCGCGAGGGCATCACCCAGGTGGTCTTCAACCCAACCGTGGATGCGGATGTTCACCAGAAGGCCCACGTGATCCGCAGCGAATTCGTGCTCGCCGTGCGTGGGCGGGTGGACGCCCGTCCGGCGGGGATGGTCAATCCGAACCTGAAAACCGGTGAGATCGAAGTCACGGTCAGCGAACTTAAGATTTTGAACAGCGCCCGGACGCCGCCGTTTTTAATCGAAGACGGCGTGGATGTTTCCGAGACCATCCGCCTGACATACCGCCACCTGGACCTGCGCCGTCCCCGGCTGCAGCGCAACATGATCACGCGCCACCGTGCCGCCGCCAGTGTTCGTTCCTTTTTAAACGCGCAGGATTTCCTGGAAATCGAAACCCCGGTGTTGACGCGCAGCACGCCGGAGGGTGCGCGCGACTACCTGGTCCCCAGCCGGGTGCAGCCCGGCCGTTTCTACGCTTTGCCCCAGTCCCCGCAGCTCTTCAAACAGCTGCTGATGATCTCCGGCTTCGACCGCTACTATCAGATCGTGCGCTGCTTCAGGGACGAAGACCTGCGCGCCGACCGCCAGCCGGAATTCACCCAGATCGATGCGGAAATGTCGTTCGTGGGTGAAGAGGACGTCATGGCGCTCTCCGAACAGATGATGCGGGACCTTTTCAAAACGCTGCAGGACACGGAGCTGAGCCTGCCGTTTGCGCGCCTGACCTACGACGAGGCCGTGGACCGTTACGGGCTGGACAAGCCCGATGTGCGTTTCGGCCTGGAATTAAGGGAAGTTTCCGATATCGTCGAGCATTCGGGTTTCAAACTGTTTTCCGGTGTGGTGCAGAAAGGCGGCATCGTCAAGGCTCTGAACGCCAAGGGATGCATTAACTTTTCGCGCAAGGAGATCGACGACCTGACTGATTTCGTTGCCATATACCGCGCCAAGGGCCTGGCCTGGATCAAGGTGCGCGAAGACAGCTGGCAGTCACCCATCGCCAAGTTTTTCAGCGACGACGAAAAGGCGGCCCTGGCCGAACGCCTGGACATGCAACCCGGCGATCTGGTGTTTTTCGTGGCCGATCAGCCCAAAATCGCCAACGAGTCCCTGGGGTATCTGCGCAACCACCTGGGCCGCAAACTGGACCTGATCGATCCGCAGGAAAACGCCTTCGTGTGGGTGACCCACTTCCCGCTGTTTGCTTATGACGCGGCCGCCAAGCGCTACGAGTCCCTGCACCACCCCTTTACCGCGCCGCTGGAAGAAGATTACGGGCTTCTGGAAAAGGACCCGCCGGCCGTACGTTCGCGGGCCTACGACCTGGTGCTGAATGGGTCCGAGATCGGCGGCGGCAGTATCCGCATCCATCAGCGCCGGGTACAGGAGCGGGTTTTTAAAGCCCTGGGCATGGATCGCAGCACTTATGAGGACAAATTCGGCTTTTTGCTTTCCGCCTTGGATTCCGGCGCGCCACCCCACGGCGGTATCGCCTTCGGCTTCGACCGGCTGGTGATGATGCTCTGCAGGCAGGCATCCATCCGGGACGTGATCGCCTTTCCCAAGACCCAGAAGGCCGCCTGTCTGCTCACCGACGCGCCGGCCGAAGTCACGCGCGCTCAGCTGGACGAACTGTCCCTGCGGCTGCGGGTGCTGACGGGCGAGTAGGGCACCGGCGAATGGCCGGGCGTTTCAGTCGACGCGCTTATTTTTTCCTTGACTTCGATGGGATTCATAACTATTTAGGTCAAGTCCAAAATGGTCCCGCTGGTACAATTTTGCCAAAGCGGAACGGGCCGTCGGGTTTACCGTAACTCATAGATGGAAATATTCCCCGGTAGCCCTGCGGGAGAGGTTCCGCGGAAGCGGGATTAACCATCGGGCGTGGTGAAAAAAAATATTCCCCAGTAGCTCAGTTGGTAGAGCAGATGGCTGTTAACCATCGGGTCCGCGGTTCGAGTCCGTGCTGGGGAGCCAGATTTCAATCCGCCAATTTGGGCGGTTCTTAGTTAACGCAGAACCCCGACGGGTAACCCCCTCGGGGTTTTGTCGTTTCTCCCCATTTCTCAAGCAGTTACACGCCTCCACACCCCCTTGCCGATTCTCCGTTCCGCGGCAACCTCTCCGGGGCTCGCACAGACATGGGGTCACAGACATGGCGGACATGGGGTCAGGTCTTGAAAAGAACGGACATGGGGTCAGGTC
>JALSRD010000098.1 GCA_026984935.1 Desulfobacterales bacterium | reverse complement strand
GGCCCGAAGAGCCGGAACTTGCCCAGTGTGGAAACATCGATGATGCCCACCCCCGTGCGTACGGCCGCGATCTCGGCGGCGCTGGTACGGTCGTCGGAGAAATACCGGGCCCGCTGCCACACCCCGACCCGTCGGAAGACGCCGCCGGCGCGCTGCTGGTTGGCATGCATGGGCGTGCGTTTGAAAATATCGTGCGGCGCTCCGGCCATGGTGACCATCAGCGGCGGCACCAGGGGCGAACGCACCGTGGTGGGCATCATATTCTGCATGCCGTCGCCGCGCATCTCGGCCAGCACCAGCGGCAGGTTGTGGCCGGGGATGCCGCCCTGGGAAGGGCCCAGCCCGAAACCGCCGAAGCGCTTGGCCAGTTCCGGCACGTCGAAGCCCTGCTGCACCGACTGCCTGGCCGCCTTGTAGGTGCCGTCTTCGTCAAAACAGATGAAGGCCTTGCGTCCCTGCCCGATGCCGGGTCCGTGCACCAGGCGGCAGCCCGCGACCGGCCCGGGCAGCTGTGCCAGCTTTTCCTGGGCGGCGGCGATCGGCGCATCCCGGCCCGCATCGCGGGCGGCTTCAAGGCCAGCCAGTTCGCCGGAGGCCTCGATGGCCCGCGGATCGGCAAGGCCCAGGAGCCGGCCGGCGGCATGCACCCGCGGCGGCAACTCGGTGGGCAGAAAGAAACCGGTGTGCGCATCAAAGGCAAAGCGGGCCTTGGCGGTGGAGAGCAGGCCGGAGACGGGCGTCTGGCCGGCCGAGGCCACCACCAGATCACAGCTGAAATCGCGCGTCGCGGATGAACGCAGGCTGCCCAGCACCGCGCCGCACACGGTTTTGCGCCCATTTGCCCGGCAGGCGGCCCACGCGGGCAGAAAAGGTATCTGCCTGGATTCGAGTGCTGCAACGAGGCCGGGATCATGGCCGTCGGGCCGCGCGTCGGCCACGGCCTGAATGTTCAAACCCAGTGCGGCCAGATCCAGCGCCGCCTCCAGACCCAGATCGTCGCCCACGCTGAACACGGCGCTGCGACCCGGCAACAGACCGTAGTGCACGGCCAGGCGCAGGGCGCAGCCGGCCTGCATCACGCCGGGCCGCTCGTTGTTTTCGAAAATCAGCGGCCGCTCCATGCAGCCGGTGGCGACCACCACGCTGTGCGGCCGGATTTCGATATAGCGTTGGGCAAAGGCATCCCCTTGGCCCCCGACCTGGACGGCGGTGACCAGGTTGTCGCCGTTTAAGTTGTTGACCAAGGCGTGCGTGAACACCCGGATGTTGGCATGCGCCCGCACCTGGCCGGCGAGTTCCCCGGATGCTGCGAACAGCGTCCTGCCGGCAGCCGATTTCCGCACCCGCCAGTCGTAAAACCCGCCCAGCCAGGGACGGGCCTCGAACAAAACCACCCGCAGGCCGTGGTCGGCCGCGGCAAGCGCCGCACGCATTCCGGCCGCACCCCCGCCGATCACCGCCAGTTCGGCATTTAAGTAAAGTTCCGGATAAGCCGATCGATCCCATTTTCTGGCAAGATCCACCTTGCCGGTGCCGGCCATGCGGCGGATGCCGCGGGCCGCCAGGGGCCAGATCGCGGCCGGCTTGTGGAACTGACGATAATAAAACCCGGCCGGCATACAGCCGTCGCAGCGGTCGAGAAAGGCCAGCAGATCCCGTTCCACCGGCCCGCAGGTGTTTTGCGGGCTGACCTGCATACCATCTCTTAACAGCATGGTTTCCGCATTGACGTTGCATTCCCCGTCGACGGCCACCAGGGTGTTGGCCGATTCGCCGTCCAGACTGTAAAGGCCCCGTGGCCGATGGTACTTGAGGCTGCGGGAAAAGATCCGCACGCCGTTGGCGAAAAGGGCGCTGGCGACACTGTCACCGGCCAGGCCCTGCATGGCTTTGCCCTGCCAGGAAAAACGGATCTGCGTACTGGAGTCGATTTTTTGCATGGCCGTGCGGGGCAATCTGCTCATGATATATTCCCCTTTTCATCGGTCTCGCGGCCGGTCAGGGTGTCGCGCCAGGTGGTGAACCAGACGCCGCAGCCGTCACGGTGATACCACCATTCCTGCTGGGGTCCGCCCACGGCGGTGTGCATCTGGACGGCCTCTGAATAGGCCCTGGGGGTTAACCCCTCCTGGTCGGGGGCCGGCCCCCTTTCTTCATTTCCGAAGCGGAATTCATACAGATCGCGTTTTCCGCAGATGGGACAGGTGATCGTAAAAGACATCGCATACCTCCCTAGTTTCCATCCATAAATGACCTTTTTGCGCAATCTCTGCGTCAATCTGCGGGATTCCTTGCGCGGCGTACCAAGGTACGTCTCCGCGGTATCCCTTGATTTCCTTGACCTTGCACAAAAATTCCGATTTTTTGGATTGGAAACTTCATTCGTGCCCAAATCATTAGTGCCCAAGATTGATTCGTGGATGGGCACTCCCTAGTTCCAGGGTCCGTAGCTGAACGCACCGGCGGTCTCGCCGGTGGGGCGCAATTGTTCGTAGCGCCGCAGGGAAAAAGGCTTGAGAATCTCCGGGCGCCGGGCCTCGGCCATGTAGCGGGCCATGTATTTGCCGGTGACCGGCCCCGACTTGAAGCCGAAATAGCCCCATCCCACATCCAGGTAAAGGCCCTCGATGGGGTCGTTGCCATGCAGGATGGGCGCCATGTCCGGTGTCATGTCCGCGATGCCGGCCCAATGGCGCATGAATTTGACGCCCTGCAGGAAAGGCAGAATTTCCACCAGTGCCTCGGCTTGGTGTTTGAAATAATGCGGCGTGGTGTTGGTGGTGTAATTGGGCCAGGGGTCCATGTGGGCGCCGGTGGCGATCTCCCCTTTCAGGGTCTGGTTGGCGTACACGTGGTAGGCGCCGGAAGAGACCACGTGGTGCAAAACGGGCTTCAAGGGCTGGGTGACCATGGCCTGGATGGTCAAGGGGTGCAACGGCAGCCGGATTCCTGCCATTTGCGCCAAAAGCGCGCCGTACCCACCCGCGCAGATCAGCACGCGCGGCGACGCGATCCGCCCCCGGCTGGTCTGCACGCCGGTCACTTTGCCGTTTTGTGTATCGATGCCGGTCACCTCGGTGTTCTGGTGGATGTGGGCGCCGTAGCGGGCGGCGCCCTTGGCCAGGCCCCAGGCCACCGCGTCATGGCGCACGATGCCGCCGGGCGGGTGGTACATGCCGCCGAAAACCGGATAGGTGATGTTGTCTTCGATGTTGAGCACCGGAATCAGTTCCTTGCACTGTTTGCGGTCCAGCAGCAGGCTTTTGACACCGCTCATCTGTGCGGTGGAGACCGCCAGGCGCGCCGCTCCCCGGGCGGCTTCGGAATGGAAGATATTCAGATTGCCACAATTGTAGAACATCATGTTGAAATCCAGATCGCGGATCAGTTCGGCCCACAGTTGCAGGCCTTCGTCATAAAACCGCACGTTTCCCTGGCTGCGCTGGTTGGCGCGCACAATGGCGGTGTTGCGGCCGGAGCCGCCGAAGCCCACGTAACGCCGTTCGATGACCGCCACGTCGCGCATACCGTGTTCACGGGCCAGGAAATAGGCCGTGGCCAGGCCGTGTATCCCGCCGCCGATCATGACCGCGTCATAGCTGGATTTAAACGGGGATGTCCCCCACAACCGCTTCAGTTTCATGAATCCATGCTCCTTGTTTTGTCGGAAAAACCGGAAAGCGCCTTTTTCGCAACGGTGGAACAACCCCTGGCCCCCAAACCAAATGACCGAAAAGGTTCTTTAGCATGATGTAACGGAAATTGTCAAATATTTTCTTTTTCGTACCGTTTACCGCATAACAGGCAAATTTACCTTGACATTCCCCCTTAAAATGCTTTATCGATCAGTCATAATGTAACAATCAATGTCATTTCAGCTTCCATCCGAATTGGGATCGAGGTAATGCCCCCTGCATCCGGCGTTCATCCTTTTACCAAGCATCTGGCAGAAAAACGCGATTTTCTCACACCCAAGGGAAAGGCCCTGGCGGATTTCGTGGCGGCCAATCCGCGCCGGGCGGTCTTCATGACCACGCGGCAACTGGCCCGGGCGGCCGGCGTCAGCGAAGCCACGGTGGTGCGTTTCGTCGACCGCTTGGGGTACCAGGGATACCCGGATTTCATCCAGGCGCTGCGTGAACTGGTGGACGCGCAGCTGACTTTGATCGACCGGGTGGCCCTGACCGAGGTCAACGGCGCCACAGCGCAAAGAGTATTCCGGGTGGCGGAACAGGAGATCGCGAACCTGAAGGAGTTTTATGAGAACGCGGATTTCGAAACCATTGCCGAGGCCTCCCGGCTGCTGATCGAAAGCCGACGCATTTATGTGATCGGTTCGCGCTTGAGCTACACCTTCGCCTATTACCTGGGTTGGTCCTTGACCAAAATCAGGGGGCACATCCATATCCTGAAAGGCAGCGACAGCACTTCCATCGACTGGCTCACCATTGCACCCCCAGGCAGCCTGGTGGTGATCTTCGCCACGTCCCGCTATCCCAACGAACTGATCCGGTTGGCCCGCCTGG
The DNA here is from genome assembly GCA_026984935.1 of Desulfobacterales bacterium. GTDB lineage: Bacteria > Desulfobacterota > Desulfobacteria > Desulfobacterales > JALSRD01 > JALSRD01. Next base: position 3,358 of record JALSRD010000098.1, on the reverse strand, counting down.
TCCGGCGCCTGGAGCAGAAACTGCTGGTGGTTTCCGACAGCGCCTCCTGCCCGGTCAACCAGTTTGCAGATCTGTCCATCGTGGTCCGCTGCCTGCATTTTCCGGTCATCGGAAGCCCCAGCCTGATGGCCAGCCTGATCAACTGCCTCACCACTGAAATGATCGTCCGCGGCGGCGAAGCCTTGAAACCGCACCAGGAAAAACTGGAACAGACGTACCGGGAAAATGATATCCTCTTTAACCTGGACAGCCGCATCCCCGAATAATTTACCAGGAGTGACACGATGCGCAAAATTTTCATACCGGACACCAGGAATCGAACCGCCGATGCGGTGGTGATCGGCGGCGGCATCGTCGGCACCGCCACGGCCTTCTGGTTGTCGAAGGCCGGTCTCGACACCATCCTGGTCGAAGCCCGTGACGGCCTTTCCACCCTGACCACCGCCGCCTCGGCCGAATGCTTCCGCGCCCAGTTCACGGAGCCGGAGCTGGCACCCCTGGCCAAGGAGAGCATCGCCTTTTTCGAGAATTTCGCCGAGAATGTCGGCCTGCCCGGCTGGGACATCGGCCTGCACCAGCAGGGCTACCTGTTTATCACCGATGACGAGGCCATGCTGCCCGACCTCGCGGCGGCCGTGGCACAGCACCACAAACTGGGGGTCACGGATTCGGAAGTCCTCAGCGGCGCGGAAGTCCGCTCACGGTTCCCGTTCGTTTCCCCGGCCGTGGTGGGGGCCACCTTCCGCCAGCGGGACGGGTGGCTGTCCTGCCACGAGGTCACCCAGGGCTTTGCCAAGGGCAGCCGCGCCCGCTTTTTCGTAAGCACCCGGGCCACCGGCATCGATATCGATGCGAAAGGTGTCTGCGGCGTGGAAACCAACCGTGGAAAGATCGCCGCGCGCGTGGTGGTCAACGCGGCCGGCCCCTTTGCCGGCGTGATCGGGCGCATGGTGGGCCTGGAGCTCCCCCTGGAACCCGTGCGGCGCCAGAAAGTGTTCGTCGCCTCCTCCAAAGTCCCGCCGGAGGCGCCTTTCACCGTGGATCTGGTCAACGATTCCTACTGGCGACCGGAAACGGGGGGCGCCCTGATGGGATGGGTTGACCTGGACGAGCCGGTGACGGCGCCCATGGAAAACCCCGCCGGCGACTGGGATTTCCCGGCCATCTGCCTGGACAAGGTCTGCCGGCTGACGCCTTTTTTCGAACAGGTGGCGGAGAACCTCAAGCAAAAGGACATCCACGTTTCGGCCGGGCAGTACGTCTACACGCCGGACAACCAACCCCTGATCGGGCCGGTGGATGAAGTACCGGGATTTTATCTCAACTGCGGCTACTGGTTCGGCGTCATGGTGTCACCCATGGCCGGCAAACGCACGGCAGACCTGATCACCGGCAAAATGAACAACCAGGACAACCTGCTGCGGCCGAGCCGCTACCAGGAGGGCATCGACCTGGGCGGCGGCAGCTTTTTAAGCGGCCGTTGAGCAACCTCTGGCACGATCATCAGCCGGCACAGCCCACCCGGTGCGAGCTGCGGCCCGCCACCAAACAAAAAAAACGAGGCCCATCCGATGGAAAACCGTCTGCAAGTGTTTACCCAAGAAGAGATGACCCGTATCCACGATTCAGCCATGGAAATCCTGCGGGACGTGGGCGTGGCCTTTCATGAGCCCGAAGCCCTGGAGACATTCAAACAGCACGGGGCCAAAGTGGCAGGCGACGTGGTGCGCCTGGATGAGAAAATGGTGACCGCGGCCATCGCAAAAGCGCCGTCACGTTTTCACCTGACCGCCCGCGACCCGCAGCGCTCTGTCTGGATCGGAGAGCATGATTTTGTCCTGGTCCCCGGCTACGGTGCGCCGTTTATCATCACTCCGGAGGGCGAACAGCGGCTCGGGACCCTTGAAGACTACAACAATTTCTGCAGACTCGTACAGACATCCAAGCACCTGGATATGAATGGGTTTCTGATGGTGGAACCATCGGATCGACCGCCGGAAAACGCCCATCTGGACATGCTGTTTTCCAGCCTCACGCTCTGTGACCGGCCCTTCATGGGGAGCCCCTTATCCCGTCAGGCGTCGAGGGATGCCATTGAGCTGGCGGCCATTGCCTTTGGCGGGAGAAACAAGATCGCTGAAAATCCGGTCATGCTGCCCATCATCAGTGTGCTCACCCCGCTGCAGTATTCACAGGAGATGGCCGGCGCCCTGATCGATTTCGCGCGCGCCGGCCAGCCCATCCTGGTTGCCAGCGCAGTCATGGCGGGTTCCTCGGGGCCGGTGACCCTGGCCGGCGTATTGGCCCTGCAGAATGCCGAGGTGCTAGCCGGGCTCACCCTGGCCCAGTTGGTACGGCCCGGTGTCCCCTTCATTTACGGCGCCACCTCCTGCCCCATTGACATGCAGACCGGCGCCCTGGCCATCGGCGCGGTGGAAAACGCCGTGCTGGTTTCCGCCACCGCCCAGATGGCCGGGTTCTACAACCTCCCTGCCCGCAGCGGCGGGGCCCTGACCGACGCCCATTTTCCCGATATCCAGGCGGGCATGGAATCGGCCATGTCGCTTTTCACCGCCATTGGCTGCGGAATCAACTTTGTGCTGCATGCCTGCGGCATTCTGGGATCGTTCATGGAGATGAGTTTTGAAAAATTTCTCGTCGACGAAGAGCTTTGCGGCATGGCCAAAAAGATGCACCAACCCATCGATCTGAGTGATGATGCCATCGATCTGCCCATGATCAGGGAGGTGGGCATCGGCGGCCAGTACCTGACCCAGCCCAAGACATTCCAGCTCTGCCGAACAGAATTCTTCATTCCTGAACTCATCAAACGACAGAGTTACGACTCATGGAAAGGGGCCGGGAAAAAGCGCCTCGACCAGAACGCAAGTGAGGTGCTGACCCAGAGACTGGCGCGATATGAAAAGCCCGATCTGGATCCTGCCATCGCGCGCGACCTGGCAAAATTTGTAGCCAAACGCAAGGGCTGATACGGGAGGTTTTGGGATTGGAATTAAGCGCCGTTCATGAACGCTGCTCGGGCTGCCGGGCCTGTGAACTGGCCTGCGCGCTGGCCAACTTCCGGGAGATGAACCCAGCCAAAGCGGCCCTGGGAATCGAAGGCCGCTTTCCCGCGCCCGGGGACTACCGGATTCATTTGTGCGAGCAGTGCGGGGCCTGTGCCGAAGCCTGCCCGGAGGATGCCATTGCCCTTAAGGATGGCGCGTATCTGATAGATTCCGAGCTCTGTATCGGCTGCCTGATTTGTGTGGACGCGTGCCCGCAGGGTGTCATGTATGTGCATGCCGACGCAGAAACGCCGATCAAGTGCACGCTGTGTGGCGCCTGCGTGCAAATC
>JALSRD010000097.1 GCA_026984935.1 Desulfobacterales bacterium | reverse complement strand
TCGATGAAATAAGCGGGGGGGTTGCGGCGAATGGCGATCTCAGTCAGACGGGGCCCAAATTCGGCCGCCAGGTGCCTGTAAACAGCCCCTTTATCCTGCTGCACGTCCTGTTCCAAAAACCAGCGCCAGCCCCCGACGGCATCGGCGGCCACAAGCTGAATGCCGGCCGCCGGCAGCGCCTGAAAACCGGCCGTATCCGTTTCGGATGGATCCATTATCGCAAAGACAAAATGCACGTCGTTTTCCAAAGCCATCCCGGTCAGTGCATCCGGATGAAGACCGTCGGGTGCCAGATCGACGTCAAAGCCCATGTCGGCCAGAGCGGACGCCAGCCTTCTCACGGCAGCTGGACGCCGGCGCCCGCCGGTATCCGCCGCCAGAACGCGCGGCCGCCGGCCGTGCCGGCATAAAAAAGCATCGATTTCGGCCTTTAATAAGGCCACTGGCCCGTTGTCGTGCCGAGGCCGCCCCTGCTGCCGCATGCCGGACGGCGCGTCCGGGCCTGTTGTTCGGCCAATAGCTTTCACTAGGGCGGCCGAAACCAGAAACGCGCTGCGCCGCCTACTTTTCAATACCGATCCTTGCACGGATTCCCCTTGTATAATAGTGTTTCAGAGCGCGCATTTCGGTGACCAGGTCGGCCTTCTCCATGACCGCTTCGGATGCATTGCGCCCGGTAATCACCAGTTCCAGGTCCGGAGGCCTGGCGGCGATCAGGTCCAGCAGATCCTGAACGCCAATCAGACCCAGGCTGGCCGCCACATTGGCTTCTTCCAGGATCAGCACCTGCCAGCGGCCGGAGGCCATCACCGCCCTGGCCCGCACAAGACCCCGACGGGCAGCGGCGATGTCCGCCGGACGCGGATTCCCACGGATAAAGCGGCCGGTGCCGAACTGCTCCACCGCAATCCGGTCGGAGAAGCGCCGGAGCGCCTTGATCTCGCTGTATGGGCCCTTTTTGATGAACTGCAGAATGAAAACCCGCAGACCGGCCCCGGCCGCCCGGATGGCCAGCCCCAGGGCCGCCGTGGTTTTGCCCTTGCCGTCACCGGTGTATATCTGAACGAATCCGTGCATCTCCGCTGTCCCCTCAAGCCAGGCGTAACCCGCCATCGCCGGCGTAACCCGCGAGGCCGGTTCAGCATAAGGTCAGCAGCCCGACCTGTCAACACCCCGGGCCGGCAAACCATCGGGCCGGACCGCATATCAGGTTCGGCGTGCCAGCTGCCCACGACCGGCATCTTAAAAGAAGCGATTGCCGACGATGGCCATATTTCTATTGATCTGCTGTATAAAACATTTATAGTGTTACAATGTCGACAGATTCACAAAAAGTCGGTTGCGCGCGGATTTCAGGACTTTTCGGTCAAAGGCGCTGTGCATACTTGAGCCTTAAAGGCCCCAGGCGGTTTGAGGAGAAGAGCGACAACGAGCAGGGGATCTGGCGCAAGCCCGCGCAGCTTACGAAAAGGCCTGCGGAAGCGAAGCGCCCGGACTTTTTGCGAAACCATCAACGTTAATGCACAGGTACAGATTCCGGAAACACAGAAGCAAGCCCTCATGACACCATCGCCGGTCATAGACATCCGCGATTTGTATTTCGCCCACAACGGACAGCCCATCCTGGAGGGCATCAACCTGTCGGTCCAGGCCGGCGATTTCGTTGCCATGATCGGGCCCAACGGCGGCGGAAAAACCACGTTGCTGCGGCTGATGCTGGGGCTGTTGCAGCCCCTTCAGGGGAGCATACGCGTCTTCGGCCGCCCGCCCGGACAGGTCTCGCACCGCATCGGGTATGTCCCGCAGAATGTGCACATCAACACCCATTTTCCGGTCACCGTGCTGGATGTGGTGCTGATGGGACTGCTGAAGCCCGGCCGACGGTGGGCGCGCCACGGACGCAGGGATCGTCTGGCAGCCCGCCGGGCCCTCGAACGGCTGGAGATGGAAGATGCCGGCAACCGCCGCATCGGCGAACTGTCCGGTGGACAGCGCCAGCGGGTTTTTGTCGCCAGAGCCATCGCGGACGACCCCGAAATCCTCTTTCTGGACGAACCCACGGCCAACATCGACACGCGGGGTCAGGCCGGATTCTACGACCTGCTGCGGCGTTTGAACCAGCACACCACCATCATCGTCGTCAGCCATGATCTGCTGGTGCTTTCAACCTACGTCAAATCCGTGGCCTGCGTCAACCGCCGCCTGCACTATCATGACCAGGCGGAAATTACCGCCGACATGCTCGAAACCTTGTACCCCTGCGCACCGCACGAAACCTGCCAGGTGGAACTGCTGGCCCACGGTTTGCCCCACCGTGTGCTGAAAAGCCATGAAAGCCGCTGAAATGCTGGAAGCGCTGCAGTTCGAATTCATACGCAATGCCCTTTTGGCCGGCCTGCTGGCCAGTGTCATCTGCGGGGTGGTGGGAACGCTGGTGGTGGTCAACCGTATCGTTTTCCTGTCCGGCGGCATCGCCCATGCCGCCTATGGCGGTATCGGGCTGGCTTTTTTTATGGGCTGGGCCTACATGCCCACCACGATCGCCTTTGCGCTGCTGGCCGCCATGATCATGGCACTCGTTACTGTCAGGGCCAGGCACAGCGCCGACACCATCATCGGCGTCATCTGGGCGCTGGGCATGGCCACCGGCGTAATTCTGCTGGATCTGACGCCGGGCTACAACGTCGACTTGATGAGCTATCTGTTCGGCAGCATCCTGACCGTACCACCTACGGATATCCACCTCATGCTGGGGGTCGGCGCCGCCGTGTGCGCCTGCGTGCTCTATTTTTACAATGATCTGCTGGCCATGTCCTATGACGAGGAATTCGCACGCATCCGGGGGGTACCGGTAACCGCTCTCTACTTTTTCCTCATCGGCATGGTGGCCCTGTCCGTGGTGGTGATCATCCAGGTTGTGGGGCTGATTCTGGTCATCGCACTTTTGACCATTCCGCCGTTTATCGCCGAAAAGCATGTCAGTTCGCTGTTGGGCATGATGGCGCTGTCCATCGTGCTGGGGGTGTTTTTCAGTGTCAGCGGCCTTATAGCAGCCTATGCTTTCAACCTGACGTCCGGAGCCACGATCATTCTGGTTGCCGGCAGTGGATTTTTTCTGTCCCTGCTGATTGAATACCTCAAGCAACGCCGTTTTCAGCGCAATTCCAAAATGCCGGGCAGCGGCTCCGCCGGCAGAAGCAGGCACACATCATGAAAAAGCCGCCGCAGAACCTGCTGGGGTTGCTCTTTCTTTGCGGCACCCTCTTTTCCTGTGCGCATGCGGTCCCGACGCCCACCGCAAACAGACATCCGGCGGACGGTGCGCTGTCCTCCTGGATATGGTTTTACCGCGGCCCGTTGGACCATCTGCGGGCGGTGCGTTCCGGACAGTGCCCCATGTACCCTTCCTGTTCCGATTACAGCCGCCAGGCGCTCGAACAACATGGGTTCGCCATGGGTGCGATCATGATGTTCGACCGCCTGATGCGCTGCGGCCGGGATGAGGTCCACCTTTCGCCGCCCGTCTTGGTCGACGGCCGGCTGCGCACCTACGATCCACTGGAAGCCAACGACTTCTGGTGGTACCGGCGAACAAAGCGGCATGCCACAGCACCGCTGACGCCGCCGGCACCGGCAGCGCCCGCCAAACCCACAGCCGGCCCGGCCGACCGCAAAGCACAAGGCCGTGCGGCCGGCGGCGGATAAATTGTTTGCTTTCGCAAGGGCCTTGTTTTAAGATAATCTGCCAGGGCCATGTATCGTCGGCGCAACATTCGAAACTCTGGAGGAATCATGGCAGAAGCAAAAAAAAGCCTACCATTGATGATCATTGCATTGGTGATCCTGATCGCCGGTGTTTTTCTGGGCTACATCCTTTGGGGTAAACAAACCCCCAAAAAGCCCGACTATGCGAAGGTGCTGCAAAATGCCGCCCGGTACGTTGCCGGCCTGCAGCAGGAAAACCAGCAGCTGCACCGGAAAAACCGGGCGCTTGAAAAAACGGCGGAACTGTTAAAAAGTGGGGACATCCCCCAAAAACTGAAGGCTCAGGTGGCCGACTTCCAGCGGCGCGAACACGCCCTGCAGCAAAAGGTCACCGCGCTGCAGACCGTTACCGCCGAAAAAGAGACACTCGCAAAAGAGGTCGCGGAACTGGAAAAGGAAAATCAGCAGCTGGTTGACGAAAAAAAAGATCTGCAGCGCCATGTCGCCCTGCTGAATACCGAAAACCGCAAAGCACAGGAGCTGGCCCCCAAGACCGCGGCGCTGAAGGCCAAGCTGCAGACAGCCTTGAAGGAAACGGCCGACCTGCGCCGCCGGATCGCGGATCTCAAAAAAACCGCCCGCAAAATCCGCCAGCTGGCGCACAGCAATGCCCAGCTGGAATCAAAGATACGGAACCTGATGCGCAGCACGGCAAAGTTAAAGGAACAGCTTGAGGCAGCCGAAGCCAGGGCCAGGGCCGGCGAGGCGTCAGCCGCCAAAAGCAAACAGATAAAGGACCGCAGCCGGAAACTGGAGGATAAAGTCAAAGCGCTGGAAGAAAACCTGGCCGCGCTCAAGGAAGTGAAACAGCGCAACCGCGGGCTGGTCGAAGAAAACGCGCAGCTGAGCCTGAAAATTCAATCCCTGGAGAAAGAGAAGCAAACGCTGGCGGGAAAAATCGCCGCCATGCAGTCGGCCCGCGACATCAACGCATCCATTGCCGACGAGAACAAAAAGCTGACCGCCAAAGTTTTTACGCTGATGCGTGAAATTGATCACATCCGCGCCCAGGTGGGAAAAATCCAGTCTGCAGTCGGCGCACCGGCTGTAGGCGTCGGTCACTCAGAGTAGATGCCGAACCGGCAGGGATTATCCGTCAAGCGCGCCGGCAACCGCATCCAGCAGTTCCTGGCGGGCGATGGGCTTGTTCAGGGTTTGCCGGACCCCGATCTTTTGCGCAATCTCCAGATAGTCATCGGCGGAAACACGCCCGCCGCCGGATTGCGCGATAATTTTTACATCCGGGAATTCACGCTTGAGCGTCATAATGGTCTCGATGCCTTCCTTCTTGGGCATGATAATATCCGTTATGACCAGATCTGCAGGGCGCGCGCGGTAGCACCGGATACCCTCATCGCCATCGACGGCCGCATCGACTTCGTAGCCCGCACGCTCCAGCATTTCGCGCATCATTTTGAGCAGGTGGACGTCATCGTCGATAATCAGAATACGTTTCATGCTTCATCTTTCGTTTTTTAAGGAGACCGTGTGACCGCGCGACCGTCACGTTACTTCTTTCTTCCAGCCTTTTGTTGCCGTTTTGGAGTATCCAGGCGCCCTCTTGCAAACAAAACCGGTTGTCTTGGGCGAAACCCTATGCTAAAAACGGCGCACGGCCGGTTCTTCCGGGCGGCGACGCAGTGGATGGCCGACAAAATTACCTGTAGTACAAAACAGACGCCGCATCAAGTCAAGAAATTATATACAGGCCGAACCGCGGCAAAGATGCCGATCGGTGAACGGGAAACAACGGGAAGCATTACAAATGGCGCCCAAAACACTTTTTGAGAAAATCTGGAACCGCCACCGGGTGACGGATCTAGAAGACGGCAGCACGCTTTTGTACATTGACCGCCACCTGATCCACGAAGTCACCAGCCCCCAGGCATTTGAGGGCCTCAGGCTGGCCGGCCGCCAAGTGCACCGGCCGGAACTCACCTTTGCCACCATGGACCACAACATTCCCACCGAAAACCGGCATGACATCCGGGACCCCGTTTCAAGGGCCCAGGTCGAAGCGCTGGCCGCAAACTGCCGCGAGTTCGGCATCCGACTCTATGACCTCGAAAGCGACAAGCAGGGGATCGTGCACATTATCGGTCCGGAACTGGGACTCACCCTGCCCGGAACGACCGTGGTCTGCGGCGATTCGCATACCTCGACCCACGGCGCATTCGGCGCCCTGGCATACGGCATCGGCACCTCGGAGGTCGAACATGTGCTGGCCACTCAGTGCCTGCCCCAAACCCGGCCGAAAACCTTCCGCGTCGACTTTACCGGCCACTTGCAACCGGGAGTCAGTGCCAAGGACCTGATTCTGAAGCTGATCGGCACCATTGGGACGGCCGGCGGCACGGGCTACGTCCTGGAATATGGCGGGCCCGCCATCCGGGCCCTTTCCATGGAAGGTCGCATGACCGTATGCAACATGAGCATCGAGGCTGGTGCCCGCGCCGGTATGATTGCCCCGGACGACACCACCATCCAGTATGTCACCACTGGGCAGCGGCCTTTCGCCCCACAGGGTGAAATGCTGGAAAAAGCCGTCGCTGTCTGGCGCAGCCTGCCCAGTGATGCAGACGCCGCATATGACCGCCGGATCACCTTCGACGCTTCAAGAATCACACCCCAGGTAACCTGGGGCACCAGCCCGGGCATGGTGACGGATATCACCGGATCCGTCCCCGCTCCGGACCAGGTGCCCGGCCACAGTGCAGCCGACATTGAAAAGAGCCTGCAATACATGGGCCTGACGCCAGGCACACCGATGACCGATATCCGCATCGACACCGTTTTCATCGGCAGCTGTACCAACGGCCGCATCGAAGACCTGCGTGCAGCTGCGCGTGTGCTGGAGGGCCGCCGGGTGGCGCCGGGTGTCCGCGTGCTGGTTGTACCCGGCTCGCAGCAGGTGCTGCGGCAGGCCGAAGCCGAGGGCCTGCATACGGTTTTTATGTCCGCCGGCGCCCAGTGGCGCCAATCGGGCTGTAGCATGTGCCTGGCCATGAACCCCGACAAGCTGTCCCCCGGTGAGCGCTGTGCGTCCACCTCCAACCGCAATTTCGAAGGGCGCCAGGGAAAAGGTGGCAGAACCCACCTGGTCAGCCCCCAGATGGCGGCGGCGGCAGCTGTGAACGGGCATTTCGTTGATATTCGGACCTGGCCGCACAAGGAGTAGCCACCCATGCAAGCATTTACCTCTGTACGCGGTGTCATAGCGCCGCTTGACCGCGCCAACGTCGACACAGACCAGATCATTCCCAAACAATTTTTAAAATCCATCGCCCGCAGCGGGTTTGAGCGCGGTCTTTTTTTCGACTGGCGCTACCTTCCCGACGGCCGGCCCAACCCCGATTTCGTACTCAACGCGCCCGTATATCAAAAAGCGGCCATTCTCGTGGTTCGCCAGAATTTCGGATGCGGCTCCAGCCGTGAACATGCGGTTTGGGCCCTTGCGCAATACGGCTTTCAGGCCCTGATCGCCCCGAAAATCTCCCGGGAAAACATCCACATCCCCGGATTTGCCGATATTTTTCGCAACAATTGCGCCAAGAACGGCATTCTGGCGGTAGAGCTCGATGCACCGCAGGTGGATGAAATCTTTGCCCGGATTGAACGACATCCGGGCGTGGAAGCCACCGTCGATCTGCCCGGCCAGACCATAACGCTCCATGATGATAAAGGGCGCGGATTCAGCTTCGACATCGAGCCGTCGCTGAAAAAACGGCTGTTGCAGGGGCTGGACGACATCGCCGTCACGCTATCCCATCGGCAGGCCATCGCAGCTTTTGAGCGCCGCCACGACGTCTGGCTGCCACAAAAAAACGGCGACCGTCACAAATGCCAAGGATTCGGGCAGGAATAAGTTCGCAGATTTTTAGTGTTGGGGCGCCCGGCTGGCAAGGCGCGCAAACTTCAGCATATCGGGAATAGTCCGAGCTTACGCAACACAGCCGGGCTTCGATGCAGCGGCGCTTAAAATATGAAGTTATTTTCCTGAATCTTGCACAGACAATTTTGAAAACTTATAAAATTGTAATGTTATCTCATGGTTGTCTATGGATGCAGCGCGATAATTTTCAGCGTCATTGGTATGTTCGGAAACCTTCCATTTTGACTTCA
>JALSRD010000096.1 GCA_026984935.1 Desulfobacterales bacterium | reverse complement strand
CGAATCTCCGGTAACATGATCTGCCTCCTTTCGGTTTTAGTTTCGTAATCTAGCAGATCATGTGTTACAAGTCAAGTTTTATTATTTATAGGTTTCGTTGTAGGGTTAAAGCACCAGCCGGGCGCCTGTTTGCCCTTTCTCACACGCGAAGGCTTGGTGCTTGCAGAAATGCCGAGGCCGGCGGTCAGCAGTGACATGATAACCCAAGAGATCACAAGCATGGCCGTCTTCTTCATGGTTTTCCTCCCTGTCTCAACGTGCTGCGGGTTTCCCTCGATAAGCAAGTTTCTGATGTATAGTACCCCGGCCAGTCAAAAAGGTTCAAAAAAAAGTTTAAAACCGAAATGGCCGGCGGCGGCCGGGTCAAGCTGCGGGCAGGGCCGCCGGAGGCGGTCCGGGAGGGGGACTGAATGGATCCGGTTTGTAAGTTCTCATCCCGGGCACCCTGCTATAGACGGCGCGGCCGTAATTTTTCCGGAAGTTATATCGATGCGGTGATGCCTTCCCGCCTGACGCGGCAAAGGATATCCATCGTCTGTCAGGCCCCGGGATGAACATGAACCGGGGTAACGCCGCCGGGGGCGCAGCTGATGCGCCTTTCATAGCGGCGCGTTTCCGGCGAAAAGATGTGGACGAGGATGCGGCAATTCTGGTGATAGATTAGGGCGTCTCTACCATTGACGGGGTCTGATTTGTAGCCTAATGTACGTCGCCCGGATTATGGGCCAATCCTCACCCTGCGCTATACGTTCAAGCGAATGCCCCTGGTTGGCTATAGCATCTATGCTGTGCGTGCGTGCGACCTGCGCTCCGCTGCGGCCCCTCTTTCCCTCGCCGGTGACAGGTGCGATCCGGTGGCCGTCTTTTACCGTGGGCACAGCGACCTTGTTTCTTGCTGCCGCCTTTCCAGGTGTGGGCTCAGCGTGCCCCGGCATCAAGGCCTGGCTTGTCGCGGACGAGGGAGTAAACTGCGTCTCATTGACTGTAAGGCGGGCTTTGGCGGTATTGCTTCGTTCCCGGCGTTGACCGATTCTTTCGGCCGGTCCGGCTCTGACGGAAAACACATGCTTTCCGGTCTGCCTCGGCACATATCGGAAAGTCGTTGTGCGGGCGGAATTGGCGCCGATCTTTTTCCCGTTCAGAAAGAACACCACCGGTAGATTTTCTATTCTGCTGCGGGCACGATTTTCGATCACCGCACGCGCCAGGTTTTCACACCCTTTGCGGCAGGTTTCGGGACCCACTCGACTGGAAAGGGAAAATACCAATGCGCACCGGCCGCGTCGTAAGCGCTTCAAGCCCATGGCGCCGATCTCCAAAAATCTGTGTGTTGACAGATGCGCGCAGGTTTTTTATTAACCAACAGGCATATTGGCGGCATTTGCCGCCGGCAACGCTCGGAAAGGCGGTAAAAACAACCCCATGGAAATCACCTCCAAACTGCCTCGGGTGGGCACCACCATCTTTGCCACCATGACGGCGCTGGCCAACGCCCAGGGCGCCATTAACCTCTCCCAGGGATTTCCCGATTTCGATGTGGATCCGGAGCTGGTTTCCCGTGTCGGCCATTACATGCGCCGCGGCCACAACCAGTACGCCCCCATGCAGGGCGTACTGCCGCTGCGCGAACGCATTGCCGAAATGGTTGCGGCCTGCCACGGCCGGCAATATGACCCCGAAAGCGAGATCACGATTACGGCCGGTGCCACCGAAGCCATTTTTGCCGCCATCTGCGCCGTGGTGCGGCCGGGCGACGAGGTGATCATCGTCGAGCCGGCCTACGACTCCTACGCCCCGGCGGTGCAATTGAACGGCGGCATCCCGGTGTACGTCGCCATGCGCTATCCGGATTACCGCATCGACTGGGACCGGCTGGCGGAAGCGCTGTCCAACCGCACGCGCCTGGTCGTCCTCAACTCGCCGCACAACCCCAGCGGCGCCGTTTTCGATGACCGCGACATGGCCGCCCTGCAGCGCATCACGCACGGCAGCGACGTGCTGATCCTGAGCGACGAAGTGTATGAGCACATCATCTTCGACGGCCGGCCCCACGAGAGCATGGCCAAGTATCCGCCGCTGGCTCAGCGCAGCTTCGTGGTCGGATCTTTTGGCAAGATGTACCACGCCACCGGCTGGAAAACGGGCTACTGCCTGGCGCCGAGGGAACTGACGGCCGAACTGCGCCGCGTACACCAGTTTCTGGTGTACGCCGCCAACACGCCCATCCAGTACGCCTATGCCGACTACCTGGCCGACAGCTCAACCTATCTGGAGCTGGCCGGCTTCTACCAGCGGAAACGCGACCGTTTCCTTGCCATGCTCGCCGGTTCGCGCTTCAAACCGCTGGCGTGCTGCGGCACCTATTTCATCATGCTCGATTTCAGCGCCATCTCCGATGAAAACGACGTCGATTTTGCCCGGCGCCTGACCATCGAACACAAGGTGGCGGCCATACCCCCTTCGGTTTTCTACCACCGCCGCGATGACCACCGCGTGCTGCGCTTCTGTTTTGCCAAGAAAGATCAAACCCTGGAGCAGGCTGCGGAGAGGCTATGCAGGATTTAAGGGTGACCCTGGTTCAGGCCCACCTGGTCTGGGAAGATGTCGACGCCAACCTGGCGGCTTTCGGCCGTCTCATCGATTCCCTGGCCGATGAGACGGATCTCATCGTGCTGCCGGAGATGTTCACCACCGGCTTCAGTATGCAGGCTGCCGCGCTGGCCGAAGATATGGAAGGTCCAACCCTGGCCTGGCTGCGGGAAAAGTCCGCCCGCAGGGGCGCCGACCTGGTTGGCGGTGCGATGATGCACTGCGACGACGGCTACGTCAACCGCCTTTTGTGGGTGAAGCCGGACGGCCGGGTATTGTGGTACGACAAGCGCCATCTGCTGGGGGTCGCCGGCGAAGACAAGGTTTACACACCGGGCACCCGGCGGCTCACCGTCACGCTGAAAGGCTGGCGCATCCGGCCGTTTATCTGTTACGATCTGCGTTTTCCGGCCTGGACGCGCAACGCCGACACGCCGCCCTACGACCTGGCGCTGTTTATCGCCAACTGGCCGCGCCGGCGCGCGCTGCACTGGAAGGCCCTGCTGGCGGCGCGGGCCATTGAAAACCAGTGCTACGTGGTCGGCGTCAACCGCATCGGCGTTGACGGCAACGGCAACGGCCACTGCGGCGACTCCATGGTGATCGATCCGCTGGGCAACGTGCTGTTCCAGAAGCGTGACTTCCCGGCGCTGCATACGGCCACCTTATCCTACGCCAAACTGCAGGCCTGGCGGCAGGCCTTCGGCGCCCTTGCCGATGCCGATCCGCAGCTTTGCGTCTGAACGCTTCCGCCGGGTGAGTGCCGACCAGTATTTTCCGGAACGGCGCTTCGCAGCCTTACGCGCGTTCCTTTTCCGCCTGGTCTTTGGGCCTGTCCTGGGGTGCGCCCTCCAGGGCCGCCACCCGGGATTCCAGGGCGTCGATCTGGTCTCGGGTGGCCAGGTGCATTTTGGCCATCACCTCGTTGACGCTCTGTTCGATATGCTCGGCAGCCCACTGTTTGAACTGCCCGGCATAGGCCAGAATATCATCCTTGATCCTGCGTCCCTCTGATTCCGACAGCTGCCGGTCGCCGGTTACCAGCTTGAACAGATGATCCAGCTCGTCCTCGGCCAGGTTGAGCGCGCTGTGCCCGATGGTCAGCGACTTGCGCGCGTATTCCACCAGTGTCCCGCTGCCCCGTTGCAGCATCTCCAGCAGGGTCGCGGCCGGCAGCGTACTGCCCTTGGCGGCGTTCTGCCGTCCCAGCAGCTGGGAGAGAACGGTGACCGTGATGTCTTCACCCGTGCTGTTGTCGATCACCCGGACTTCTTCGCCGGAACGGATCAGTTCGGCCAGGCGATCCATGGAGATGTATTTTTTTTCCTCGCCGTCGTAGAGTTTGCGGTTGGCATACTTTTTAATGGTGCGCATGATTCCCTCCTCCTGCCGAGATGATGAAATAACGCAACGCGTCATCATCGAATATGATGCAGCGCGTCATAAATGTCAAGGCGGCTCGGGAAATATATTGGCGTGCACAGCTGGGAAGAAAATGCGGTCAGAGTCCGAGGTAGGCTTTTTTGACGTCTTCATTGGCCAGCAGGCTTTGCGCCTTGTCGGCAATGGTAATCCGCCCGTTTTCCATGACATAGCCGCGATGGGCGACCTTCAGCGCCAGGTTGGCGTTCTGCTCGACCAGAAAGATGGTGGTGCGTTGCTCCTCATTGACCTTGCGGATGATCTCGAAAATCTGTTTGACGATCAGCGGTGCCAGCCCCAGGGAGGGCTCGTCGAGCAAAAGCAGCCTCGGTTTGGCCATCAGCGCCCGGGAGATGGCCAGCATCTGCTGTTCACCACCGCTCAAGGTGCCGCCGGACTGGTGGCGCCGCTCCGCCAGAATGGGGAACAGTTCGAAAATGTAGTCCATGTCGCGCTTGATGTTTTCCCTGTCGTTGCGCAAAAAGGCGCCCATGTCGAGGTTTTCCGTCACCGTGAGATAGGGGAAAATCCGCCGCCCCTCGGGCACCTGGGAAATGCCCAGCGATACGATGCGGTCCGGTTTCATGGTATGGATGGCCTTGCCCATGAAGCGAATCTCCCCGGAACGCGGCGGCACGATGCCGCAGATGGACATCAGCGTCGTCGACTTGCCGGCCCCGTTGGCACCGATCAGGGTGATGATTTCGCCCTCGGATATCTCGATGCTGACACCCTTTAAGGCCATGATGTTGCCGTAATAGGTCTTGATGTTATCGATCTTAAGCATCGACGTCCTCTCCCAGGTAGGCCCGGATAACTGCCGGATTGCTCTTGATTTCCTGCGGAGTACCCTGCGCGATTTTCTTACCGTAATCCATGACGAAAATACGGTCCGAAAGGCTCATGACGAATTTCATGTCATGTTCGATCAGCAGAATCGAGATATGCTCTTCTTCCCGGATTTTTAAGACCAGCTGGTCCAGTTCGCTGGTTTCCTGATTGTTCATGCCGGCGGCCGGTTCATCCAGCAGCAGGATGAAAGGTTCCGTGGCCATGGCGCGCGCGATTTCCAGGCGCCGCTGGGCACCGTATGGAAGGTTCTTGGCGAATTCGTTGACGAACTGTTCCAGACCGATTTTTTCAAGGATCTCGTAGCTCTCCTGGACCACCCGCTTTTCTTCCTCGCGGGTGGCTTTGTTTCTGAAAACGGCGCCCGGGATACCGGCACGCATGCGGCAGTGCCGGCCCATCATCACGTTTTCCAGCACGGTCATGTTCTGGAAAAGGCGGATGTTCTGAAAGGTCCGCGCCATGCCTCTCTCGGTAACCTGGTTGGGTTTCAGACCATTGATACGAATGCGGTTTTTCCCGCCGGGGGAGATAAACATATCTCCCTGCGTCGGTTTGTAAATCCCGGTGATGCAGTTAAAAAACGTGGTCTTGCCGGCTCCGTTGGGACCGATCAGGGCGGCAATTTCACCGGCTTTCACATCCAGGTCAATGTGATCCAGCGCCCGCAGCCCGCCGAAATCCATTGTTAGCTGTTTGATATCGAGTACAGGGTCCATTGTACGTCTCGTTTCAGGCGGTCTCTTTTTCGTTGGTTCCCTTGAATTCATAGTTGCGGCGCACGGCGCTGATGATGCCGTTGGGGCGGAAGACCATCATCACCACCAGGGCGGCGGCAAAAAGCAGCATGCGGTATTCGGAAAAAGCACGCATGTACTCGGGCAGCAGCATCAGGATCAGCGCCCCCAGAATCACGCCCAGAATGGACCCCATGCCGCCCAGGACCACAATGCAAAGGATCATGACCGACTCCCAGATGGTAAAGCTGGCCGGATTGATAAAGGTCGTTTTGGCGGCAAACACGACGCCCCCCATGCCGGCCCAGGTGGCTCCCAGGGCAAAGGCGCTCAGCTTGGTCTTGGTTTTATCGATCCCCGTGGCCTGGCAGGCCACCTCGTCTTCGCGCAGCGCGATCCAGGCCCTGCCGATCCTGGAGTCCTGGAGGCGCCGCACCACGAAAATCGTGAAGACCACGATGGCCACCATGATGAAATAAATGTAGATCAGCGACTGGTGGATCGTCAGGTGCATGCCGAACAGCCCCGGCCGCGGGATATTGGCGATGCCGCTGGGGCCATAGGAGAATGCGTTCCAGTTTTCCAGGATCAGGCGGATGATTTCTCCGAAACCCAGCGTCACGATGGCCAGGTAGTCGCCGCGCAGCCGCAGTACCGGAAATCCCAGCACGATGCCGAACATCATGGCCAGCCCGGCCCCGATGGGCAGACACGCCCAGAAACCCAATCCGAAATGGATATGCAGCAGGGCGTAACTGTAGGCGCCCACCGCGTAAAAGGCCACGTAACCAAGGTCCAGCAGACCGGCCAGGCCGACCACGATATTCAGGCCGAGCCCCAGGATGACATAGATCAGGGCCGTGGTCATGATGTTGACCTGGTACATGGAAAAATAAAAGGGGTAGATCAGCGCAAACACGGCGGTGGCTAGCAGCGCCGGTTTGAAAAACCGTGGATTCTGCAGCAGCCGCTGGACCGCGGAAAGTTCACCGCCGTTTCCGAGAGCGGTTTTCTTGGCGCCGGTTTCCTTCCTCTTGAGCATGTAGCGCCAGACAAAGGAGAGGCAGAAACTGCCGATGCCCACCGCCGCCAGCCGGTTCCAGCGCCACGAAATGGTCTGCTCCACGGTGTTGACCTTGATCACCATGATGGGAAAGGTCAGGAACATGAACCAGATCGAAACCAGAAGCGACTTTTTTATTTCATTGAGTGCTGTCATTGCGATGTCTTACCATGTCCACGATTTTTGGGTGTTCTCTGTCGGCCGCAAAACAGCCACAACCTGCAGGGCCCCTCCGAAATTGTCGACAAGGGTCAGACCTTGTCGGTGTCCGTCCGTCCCAGGATACCGGAGGGGCGGAATATCAGGATCAGCACCAGGAATAAAAAGGCGAAAACATCTTCGTAGTCGCTGGAGATGTATCCGGTGAAAAAGCTCTCGGTCCAGCCCAACACCAGGCTGCCGAGAACGGCCCCCGGCATGCTGCCGATGCCCCCCAGCACGGCGGCCACGAAGGCCTTGATGCCGGCGATAAACCCGATGTAGAAATTGATCTGCCCGATATGCGAAGCGATCAGCACGCCGCCCAGTGCCGCCGTGGCGGAACCCACCACAAAGGTGAAGGAAATCACGCGGTCGACGTTGACCCCCACCAGCATGGCCATATCGCGGTCCTGGGCGGTGGCGCGCATGGCTTTGCCCAGTTTGGTGAATTTGATCAGAAAGGTCAGGATCACCAGCACGATGGCCGTGGTGACATAGATGACGATTTCCGACGACTGCACGATCCCGCCGTATGCTTTTAAGAATTTGAATTGCGGGATCAGGTTGGGGAAGGGCAGAAAATCAGAGGTCTGGGCCAGAAGCACGTAGTTCTGCAGAAACAGGGAAACCCCGATGGCGCTGATCAACGGCGATAAGCGCGGTGCCGAGCGCAGTGGCTTGTAGGCCACTTTCTCAGCCGTGTACCCGTAGGCCGAGGAGTAAATGATCGCGGCTACCGCGGCGATCAGCAGGATGGCGATCTTGTTTAAGCCCAGCATCGTCAAAACGCTGATCGTGATCAGCGCGGTGAAGGCACCGATCATGTAAATTTCACCATGGGCGAAATTGATCAGCTCGATGATACCGTAAACCATGGTGTAGCCCAATGCAATCAGGGCATAGATGCTTCCCCGGGTAAGTCCGCCCAGGAAAAGTTCCATGAAATAGTCCATGTGCTGCGATTTGCTCCTTTCAGGTGTTGCCGCCCGGGTTGCTTACCCGCTCTCGGGCCGGCCGGGAAATATGAAGCCCCGCCCCATGCGCCCGCATCCAGGCTGCCTGGCGCCCGCACACACAAATCGGGGCAGGCGCTCTGCCTGCCCCGGTCCGGCTCACGTCGGTCTCACTTCAGTTCGACATATTTCCCATGCTGTACCTGGTAAATGGCAAATCCAACGCCTGTGGCATCTCCGCGTTTGTCGAAACGGATCTTTCCCAGCGGCGTGTCCACATAGTCCGTACGCAGGGCCTTGACCATGGCATCGTATTTGGTCGAGCCGGCCTTTTGAATGGCATTGCACAAAGCCAGCATGGCCGCATAGGCGTTTTCAAAAAAGGCGCCCGGATCGGATCCGTATACTTTTTTGTGCTCCGCCCGCGCTTTAACCGTCATGGGATTCTTGCTGACATCCTTGGGCCCTGTGGCGTAAACGCCTTCGGCAAACTGTTTGGCAACCTTGATAAAGGTATCGTCTTTTACCCCGTCATCGGAAATGAAATAGGTTTTCATGCCCTTTTTGCGCATCTGGGTGACGATTTTGGAGGCTTCGGGGTGGTAACCGCCGAAAATCACCGCCTCGGCACCCTTGCGCTTGATTTTCTGCACAATCGCCGAATAGTCGACGGCACCCGGCGTAATGCCCTCGAAGAGCACCACCTGGGCGCGCTTGTCTTTTTTCAGAAAACTCCTGGCGTATTCCGCCAGCCCTTTGCCGTAATCGCCCTTGTCATGCAAAACGGCAATCTTTTTGACTTTCAGCTTGTTTAGAGCAAACTCGACCTCCAGCTTGGCTTGGGCATCATCGGACGCAATGGTGCGGAAAAAGTTGGGGTAATCGCCGCTCTGGGTCAGGGCCGGGTTGGTGGCCGAAGGCGACATCACGACAATGTGGGCCTCCTTGTAAATGCCCAGGGCCGCCTTGGTGGCCCCGCTGCAGATGTGGCCCAGTACCGCGGCGACATGGTCACCCACCAGCTTGGTGGCCGTGTTGGTGGCCACTTCCGGCTTGCAGACATCGTCTTCCACGATCAGCTCCACTTTCTTTCCCAGCACCCCGCCCTTGGCATTGATGTCTTTGGCCACCAGCTTGGCCGCATTGACCGTTGGCAGGCCGTAAGAAGCCAGGTCTCCGCTGTGGGGTCCGGCTACGCCGATCTTAATGGTGCCGGCCGCCAGACCGCTTCCGGCCAGGGTAAATACCGCGAACAGGCCGATAATGGCCGTCAACAGAAACATGCGCATTCCTTTTTTCATTTGCCGCCTCCTCATCATGCTATTGGTTTTATGATTGTCCGGTTAAAAGCCGTCGCCAAAACCGGACCGTCGGAGAGTCTTGGTCCCTGCGCCACGTCCCCGACCGTTAATTATTGCTGCAAATTTTTATCGAAATACCGAAAAACGCCACCGTTTTTTTGTATTTCCTCAGATACAGAAAGTACGTTTATGTATAGGTTTCGATGCCGGCCGTCAAGACAAAAGTATGGATTTGCTCTGCATAAACGCCCTGCAGACCGCTTTCAGAAGGTCTGCGCCGTGTGTACAGCCTCCCCGGTAAAGCTTCCAATGCGGCCCCCGGCGCCACGGGCCGGCGGGCACCCCCACTGCAGATGAAAAATACAAATCTGCGAAATTCAACTTGCAATCGCTGCCAAATTTCGCTAGAAAATTGGGACGGGGAAAGCTCCGCGCGGCTCTTTCGGGCACGTGCGACGGCTCCCGCAAGTTCTGAATCATCGACCAGCACCCCACGCCGCCTTGCGGGAAGAACTCCCGGCGCACCGCCATTTTAGGTTCACCATCCGCCGGTCTTTTTTCAGCCGCCAGAAGGATGGCGCCTCCAAGCGGATCCCCCACCTGAAAGGTTATATGTGCAAGATGTTACGCCAAGTGCCAATCGGGATTAACGCTTAAACGAAAGGAGGCAGTGATGAAAAAGCTCATTGTGTTTGCATGCATACTGGTGCTTTCGGTGGCCATGCTTCCCGGTGTGCAGGCCGCAGAATTGAAGGTGGGCAGCCTGATGGCCATGACCGGACCGCTGAAAGAATTCGGCCCCAACATCTTCAATGGCGTTAAACTGGCGGTCAAACAGATGAACGCCGCCGGTTTTGCCGTAAAGGTGATCAGCGAGGATACCCAGACCTCGGCCATTCCCGGCGTCAACGCCGCCAAGAAACTGGTCAACATCGAAAAGGTACCCGCCATTGTGGGGGCCATCGCCAGCGGGGTCACCGTCCCGGTGGCCGAGTCCGTCACCTGTCCCAGGGGTATCGTACTGATGTCGCCCTCCTCCACCTCGCCGCTGATCAGTGTGCTGCCGGCCGATCAGGGCAAGGATTACCTCTTCCGTACCTGTCCGTCCGACGCGCTGCAGGGTGTCATCGCCGGCAAACTGGCGGCCGGCTACAACAAGACGGCTTCTGTGCTCTACGTCAACAACCCCTATGGCCAGGGACTTGCCCAGCAGTTCAAGAAGTCATTTGAAAAGCGCGGCGGCAAAGTCCTGGCGATGATCCCGCACGACGAAAAGGCAGCCGAAACCTACACGGCGGAGCTGAAAAAAGCTTTGGCGAAAAGCCCGGACATCCTCTGTGCCTTCAGCTACCCGCAGCATGCCAAGATCTACCTCAAGGAAGCCATCGAGTTTTTCCACTATAAAAAATTTCTCTTTTGTGACGGCACCAAATCCGAAGACATCATCAAGGCCGTGGGCGCCAAGAACCTGGAAGGAATGATGGGGACGGTGGCCGCTTCTCCGGGCGGCAAGGCCCTGGTGCTGTTTTCCGCCGACTACAAGGCGGCCTATGGCAAACTCCCGCCCCTGCCGTACATCACCAATGCCTACGACGGCATGGCCGTGATCGGGCTGGCCGCTTATGCCGCCAAGGCAAAGGGGCTTCCTTTGACCTCCAACAACATTCGCGACTACCTGCGCGTGGTCGCCAATCCCCCCGGCGAAACCATTTTACCCGGACAGTTTAAAAAGGCCTTTGATTTGTTGAAAAAGGGCAAGCCCATCAACTACGAGGGCGCCGGCGGATCGGTCGATTTCGACCAAAACGGCGACGTGCAAACGCCCATCGAGATCTGGAAATACCATAAGGGGAAAATCGTCACCGTGCGGGTGGAATACGACATCCCGGCAGAGTAAAGGCTGCTGGGCACGCCGGCCCGCCTTTCGGGCCGGCGTTTCTCGAACGACCTCTTAAGCCGCGTTACTGGCTTGGCGCGGCTGGCCATATTGCGGGGCAGGCACGGTGTGCCGGATGTGGTCAGCCCGCCCCCGGGGAAAACGAAAGGTGATTGCAGCATCGACCCGCGAAAGGAGCAAAAATGAAAAAATCTCTGGGCGCCAAAACCCTGGCTTTCCCCACACCGGTATGGTGCGTTGGATCTTACGACAAACAGGGCCGCCCCAACATCATGACCATCGCCTGGGGCGGCATCTGCTGTTCCAAACCACCCGCGGCAACCGTGTCACTGCGCAAGAATAGGTACACCTACCACAACATCATGGACAAAGGCGCCTTTACCATCAACATCCCTCCGTGCCAGTACGTTAAAGAGGTCGACTATTTCGGCATGGCCTCGGGCAAAAGCCAGGAAAAATTCAAGACCGCGGGCCTCACCGCCGTAAAAGCTGAACAGGTAGACGCGCCGTACGTCAAGGAATTTCCCATGGTGCTGGAGTGCCGGCTGATGCAAACACATGAAATCGGTCTGCACACCCAGTTTATCGGCGAGATCCTGGACGTCAAAGTCGATACGGCCGCCCTCGACACGCACGGGCTGCCGGATATGCGCAAAGTAGCGCCTTTTATTTACGCACCGGAGGTCCAGGCCTATTACGCCATCGGCGAGATGCTCGGCAAGGCCTTCGAAACCGGCAAACACCTGGGTTGACTGGCGATCACCCCGGCCTTCGAAGCGGCCGGCCCGAATATCAGCAGCAACCCGATGGGCCGCAGTCACACCCGCCGCTGCCGCAGTGGGTGTCACATCCAGCCGGCTGCTGGGTGGCGGTCTCGCTGATGCCCACCACTTTGATGTGGAAGGTCAGGGAATTGCCGGCCAGCGGGTGGTTCAGGTCGAAGACCACCTTTTCCTCATCGATGCTGTCGACCCGGGCCGGAATCTGCTGCCCCTGGGGGGTGTTCAGCATCAGGACCTGGCCGACTTCGGGTTCCATCCCGGCGGGAATGTCGGAC
The DNA here is from genome assembly GCA_026984935.1 of Desulfobacterales bacterium. GTDB lineage: Bacteria > Desulfobacterota > Desulfobacteria > Desulfobacterales > JALSRD01 > JALSRD01. Next base: position 23,312 of record JALSRD010000096.1, on the reverse strand, counting down.
CTGGGGAATTCATGCCTGCGGCTGTCATCCCGATGGCCGTAGGCCTCTTCCGGTGAGAGCGTAAAGGTCTTGCTTTCGTTGAGCGCCATGCCCATGAGAGCCGCTTCGAACCCGGGAATCACGCTGCCCGAGCCCATCTGGACCTCCAGGGGTTGACGGCCCTTGCTGGAATCGAACACCTCGTCGTTGTCCAGCATCCCCGTGTACTCCACGCTCACGAACAGCCCGTTTTCAACTTTTTCCATTGGAAATTCCTTAAAATTTGCGTTTATCGTTCCCGGAAACATTAGGACGAATGCGCCAAAGTCAACTTTGACGATCCCGTAAAAAGTCGGAAATCCGCATCACAACCACAAGATAGCGGCATACATGCTATGACGAAACACGTTATATTTTGTGTACCACAAAAAATTCCGGGACTTTTTACGAGTCCATCAACTTGGATACTTTTTTCTCTTCCCCCAGGATCCCCTGGGGACGGTACACCAGGATCACTTCCAGCAGTACGCCCACCACCAGAAAGCGCAGGTACGGACCCTTGTCGCGGATAACGGCGGGCAGCATATCCATCAGAAAATCACTGCCGATCCAGATGCCCCATATGGCATAGGCTCCCAGAATGGCGCCCTTGTTGTTGCCGCTGCCCCCGGCCATCAGCATCACCCAGATAATGAAAGTGCCGTAGAGCGGCGTGAACACATCGGGCGATATGGCCTTGGTGTAGTGGGCGTACAGCGCACCGCCCACACCCATCACCATGGACCCGAAAACCAGGGACTGCATCTTGAAGCGAAACACGTTCTTGCCGGAAGCCGCCGCCGAGATTTCGTCCTCGCGGATGGCGCGCAGGACGCGTCCCCAGGGGGAACGGATGCCTCTTTCGATCAACAGATAGATCAGCAGCATGACGGCCAGCACGATGCCCAGGTAGACGAAATCGTAATGCCGCTCGCCGATCAGCTTATGCAGCGGCTGGGGTAGGCCCATCAGCCCCTGGGGGCCGTTGGCCAGCCAGCGCTCGTTGTTGAAGATCAGCCGGAAGGTTTCGGCGATGCCGAGGGTGGCGATGGCCAGATAGTCTTCGTTGAGACGCAGCGTGGGGACGCCGATGATAAGGGCCACCAGTCCGCAAACCAGGGCTGCGCCGAGCAGCCCGAAGACAAAGGGCAGGTTCAGACCGAAAAGCTGATGCACGTATTTTGCCAGCACGCCGCCGGGCATGGGCATGGTGACCATGGCCGACGTGTAGGCACCGATACAGAAAAAACCGGCGATCCCGATATTGAACAGCCCCGTATAGCCCCACTGGATGTTGAGCCCCAGACAAAACACGGCGTAGATGCTGGCCATGATCACCAGCGACACGATGTATGCAATGACTCCACCCAGTTCCATTATCTGCTGCGCTCCCCGAATATGCCCTGCGGCCGGACGAACAGAATCAAAATCATGATCATAAAAGCCACGGCCAGTTTGTAGGTCGGTGTCAGCCAGGCGGTGGAAACCTGCTCGGCGATGCCGATAACGAGCCCGCCGACCAGTGCCCCGTACATGTTGCCGATGCCCCCCAGAATAGCGGCGGCAAAAAGCGGGATGAGAAAGTTCCATCCCATACCGGGGTGCAGCTGCACATCGATGCCGTAAAGGATGCCGGCGGCCGCCGCCAGCCCGCCGCCGATACCCCAGGTCCACATCACGATCGCCTCGGTGTCGATGCCGGATATCAAGGCCAGCTCGGTGTTGTCGGCAGTCGCGCGCATGGCTTTACCCATCCTGGTTTTTTGCAAAAACAGGTGTAAAAGCACCACCAGCACCAGCACGGTGGCGATGATAAAAACCTGATCCGGACGGATTTTGATGCCCAGCGGCAGGTCCATGGCCGGCCGCAGGACCCCGGGGCGGTAAAAACGGTAGTCCGCGCCCCAGATGATGAGAATCAGCATGCGGATGATAAACGATATGCCCAGTGAGGCCATGGCCAAAATCACCGGTCCGCTGTTTTTCAGGCGCAGTTTGCGGTACAAAAGCCTGTCGATCAAAACGGCCATGCCGGCGACCACGCCCATGCAGAGCGGAAAGGCGACCAGCATCCTGACCCCGAAGGACAGGGGTCCGAACGTGCCGTCCGGTACACCCAGCCAGGGCAGCACGACGGTGACCACCAGAAGCGCCAGGTAGGCGCCCGCTGTCATGAATTCCCCGTGGGCGAAATTGGCCAGCCGCACGATGCCGTAAACCAGGGTGATGCCGATGGCGCCCAGCGCAATCACGCTTCCCAAAACCACACCGTAAACGACCAACTCCACCATGCGCCTCAGCCTCCCAGGTATAGCCTGGCAACCTCTTCGTTGTTCAGAAGCGATTCCCCGCTGCCGTCCAGCACATTTCTGCCCATGGCCAGAACGTACCCATAATCGGACATTTTAAGGGCCTCTCGGGCGTTTTGCTCCACAATGGCAATGGAAACGCCCGTCTGATTGATCTGTCTGATTTTTTCAAAGATCATCGACACCAGCAAAGGGGCCAGCCCCGCTGAAGGCTCATCCAGCAAAAGCAGTACCGGGTTTAGCATCAGGGCCCTGCCCATGGCGACCATCTGCCGCTGTCCGCCGGAGAGCTGCCCGGCCTTTTGTTTGCGCTTTTCCTTCAACACCGGGAAAAGACTGTAGATTTCATCCATGCGGCCGCTGAAGTCGTCCGTCCGGATAAAAGCGCCCATCTCCAGGTTTTCCTGGATCGTCAACGAAGGGAACACGTTGTTCACCTGGGGGACATAGCTGATGCCTTTCCTGGCCACCTTGTTGGGCTGCCTGCCGGTGATATCCTCGTTTTTTAAGACAACCCGCCCTTTTTTGGGTTTCAGCATACCAAAAACGGCCTTCAACAAGGTGGATTTTCCGGCACCGTTGGGGCCGATGATCGAAACGATCTGGCCGGCTTTGACCTGCATGCTGACATCCTGGAGGATATCGAGCTCGGTGTAGCCGGCCCACAGGCCGCGGACTTTCAGGACGCTCATCGATACTGCCCCCCCAGGTAGGCCTCCAGGACTTTTTCATTGCCGCGGATGGCTTCCGGCGGCCCCTGCGCCAGTTTTGTGCCCTCGCTCATCACGATAATCGGGTTGCACAGCTCCATGATCAGGTCCATGTTGTGCTCGATCAACAGAAACGTGATCCCGCGCTCGTCCCGCAGTCTGCGGATGTTGTCGACAAGCTTTTTCATCAGCGTCGGGTTGACGCCGGCACCGGGTTCATCCAAGAGTACCATCTCCGGTTCGGCCATCAGGCTGCGGGCGATTTCCAGCAGTTTTTTCTGCCCGCCGGAGAGCGACCCGGCATAGGTATCCTGGAGGTCGGCCAGCTCGACGAAGTCAAGCACTGCGAGGGCCCTTTGTTTGATCTCGTTCTCCTGGCTGCGGACGGCGCCCGGCCGCAGCCATGTGTTCCATATGGTTTCACCCAGCTGCCCGGCCGGCATGATCATGAGGTTTTCCAGCACCGTCATCTGGGAAAACTCGCGCGTGATCTGGAAGGTTCGGTAAAGCCGGCGCTGGAATATCTGGTGCGGCGAGAGGCCGTCAATGGCCTCGTCTTTAAAAAAGACCCGCCCGGAGTCGGGCTTGTAACGGCCGGCAATGACGTTAAACAAAGTGGTCTTGCCGGCGCCGTTGGGGCCGATCAGCCCGGTAATGGAGCCTGCTTCCACGTCCAGCGAACAGTTGCGCACCGCCGTAACGCCCCCAAAACGCTTATAGACTCTCTCTACCCTGAGCATGGAAAAGAAAGAACAGAAAAAGGCGGGCCCTGTCAAACAAAATCTTGCCCGGCGCTTTTCCTCGGACCGGTTTTCGTCCAACGGCGCCGCATTTGCCGCTGTGTGATGCCACGTCACCGGAGCCTGTCCGCGTGCCTTCGGCACCTGGGTTTTTTGCGCAAACAAAGCTTGCCGTTTTCGTGTTTGTTTGTAATATTGGTCTGCAGGTTTCAGAAAATCCGAAAAAGGAATGTGAACACTTGTGAGACGCGTGGGGCTGTTCGAAAAAAATGATCCCAATGCCGGTGCCCAGGGCGACAGGTTGGTGCAGTGGCTGGAGGAGCGGAACATCGCGGTAGTGCGCCAGACAGCTTCTCCTCCCGGTTCGGGCGGCAGCCGTGAAAACCGTCCCCCGGCGCCGCCGGATCTGCTGTGCGTCTTTGTTCTGGGTGGGGACGGCACCTTTTTGAGCGCGGTGCGCTGGATCGGAGACCAGAAAATCCCCGTTGTGGGTGTCAAATTCGGCGATGTCGGTTTTCTGGCCGAAATCGGGGAGGATGCCCTCCTGACGGTTGCCGGGAATGTGCTGGCCGGGAAATTCACCACCAAACCGCGCATGCGCCTGAGCATCTCCGTTATCCGCAAGGCACAGACCATCGTTCACGAAACCGTGCTCAACGACGTCGTCATCAACAAGGGGGCGCTGGCCCGCCTGGCGCACATCGAAACCTACATCAACGACCAGTACCTGACAACCTACAAGGCCGACGGCCTGATCGTGGCCACGCCGACCGGGTCCACCGCCTATTCGTTGGCAGCCGGCGGGCCGGTCATTCATCCGGAAGTACCGGGGATTCTGATGACGCCCATCTGCCCCTTTACGCTGACCAACCGGCCATTGCTGGTCCCTGAAACCGTACGGATCAAAATCCGGCTGGGCAAAAAATCGTCGGATATCATGTTGACATTCGACGGGCAGGCGGGCATCGCAATCAACCACGAAGACACCATCATTGTGCGCCGGGCCGCTCGCCCGCTCGAGATGGTGGCCATTCCCGATCAGCACTACTTTGACATTCTGAAAGACAAGTTGCGATGGAGCGGCTGCCGACTGTAACATCCCCAGCACATCGAACTCACCGGGCCAAGGACAGCTGTCCCATCCGGCTGCGGAAGCTTAAATGCCTTCGGGCGTCTTGGCGCCGGCACCGCTTTGCCGTCTTCGGTTGCGTGCTGGTGCTGTTGCTCAACGGACCGCTGTGCGCTAAACCACCGGCCGAACTGGTGGTGACCTTCCAGAACGGAATCGTGAACTGGTCGCGCGGCTACATGGAAACGCGGGGCCTCAAATCGCCGGATCCCCTCACCAAAACCCAGGATGCCGCTGCATCGGCCCTTGCGCAGGCACGGCGGCACCTGATCCAATTGGCAGGTGCCATCCGGATGGACGCTTTTCACAGGGTCCGGGACCTGGGCAGCCTGAATGCCGCCATCGACCCCGGTATCGCACACATGGTGAACCAGTTGCCGGTGTTCGGGCAGCAGTACCTCTCCGACGGCACGGCGCAGATCACGCTGCACATGAGCCTGCTGGGCGGCTTTTCACAACTGGTGCTGCCAGCTGAAATCAAATCCATCAAGCCCCTCCAGACACTTGCGAAAATGCCTTCCGGCAAGCCCTCTGCCCGGAACCGGGGAGCGCCGCCTCAGTCACCCGGATGCTTTACCGGACTGGTGGTTGATGCCCGCGGCACCGGCCTGCAGCCGGCCCTGCTGCCGCGCATCATGGACGAAAAGGGCCGCGAAGTTTACGGATCCGCGTTTGTCAGCCGCGAATTCGCTGTTCAGCGCGGCATCAGCGCCTATTTTACCGACTTTCAAACGGCCGTAGACTGCCCGCGCGTCAAGGACCGCCCGCTGGTCGTCAAGGCGGTCCGCGCCAGCGGACCGGGAAAATCGAATGTGGTGATCCGCCAAGCGGATGCCGTGCGGCTCCTGAGTGTTGCCGAACATCTGGCATTCCTGCGAAAGTGCCGGGTGGCAATCGTCGTTTCCGCGCCAAAACGAAACCAGGGGGGATAATCATGAATCTGCGTATGTCGACGGTCCTCGCCGTCGTGATGCTGGCGGTCGCAGGATGCGCGGCCAAAACAAACCATGTCGCGCCTCGCATCGATACGCCGACGCGTCATGTGGCCAACGGCATGGTGCTGCTCGCCGACCACAAGGTCGAAGCGGCGGTCGGCGAGTTCAACCGCGCCCTGGATCTGGACCGCACGTACGCCCCGGCCTACGTGGGCCTGGGCCTGGCGAACGGGCAGAAAGGTGCGCTGCAAATCGGGTTTGATTTCATGGACAGGGCCGCGTCATACGCACACGGAGAGGCGCAGCAAAAACTGGTCCGCAACGGCTATGCGCGGCTGAAAGCACTTCAGCGGAAGGAAAAATAAAGCGGCTTTGCCTGCCATTTGGCGGCGCTAGAAATCATCTGCTGCCGACACCGCTCGGCGTGTTTTCTTGATGCGGCTGCGATGCCGCTTGGCGGCCAGCAGGCGCTCTTTGGCCGCCCGCCCGGGCCGCGTGCGGATACGGGTTTTGGGTGGGCGGGCCGCACGGCGTATCAGGTTTACCAGCCGGTCCAGGGCATCCTGGCGGTTGCGTTCCTGGCTGCGGAAGCGCTGGGATCGAATCACCAGAATGCCATTTGCCGTCATCCGCCGACCGGCCAGACGCCGTAAACGCGCGCGGACTTTTTCGGAAAGCGCGGCGCAGTTCCGGGCATCAAAACGCAACTGCACGGCCGTGGCCACCTTGTTGACATTCTGACCGCCGGGCCCGGAAGCCCGCATGAAATCGAACTTCAGTTCTTGTTCGGCAATGGCGATGTCAGCGGTTATCTTTAACACGGATCCATCCCGGCCGGCTTGCCGTTGAAAACCACCGCCGGCGCGAACCAAGCCGGCGGTATATGGCTGGCCGGGATCTTTTCCCGTCAGTCATAATCCCGGTAGCGGTTTCCGCCGTCGCGGCGCGTCACCCAGACCCGTTCGTGGGTAAAGTAGCCCTCCGATTTCAAAATCCGGATCCAGTGCCCCGGCACCCAGCAGCGGCGATGGTTGTAATGGCCGGGATTCCAGGTGCGTTCGTAGACCGGCGGCACCCAGACCCGCCTGCTTTCCCAGTACCCGTGGCGGCGGTGGTGCCAACGGCGCCAGTGGTGCCGATGGTGCCGGCGCGGAGGTGTGTAGTAAACATTTTCGTAAACCGTCGTCCTTTCGTAACGCGGCGATGCGTATTGCGCCAGCAGCGCGCTGCCGACAATCGCGGCGCCCACACCGATGGCCACACCCTCCCAGCGATAGCGCTGGGCGCTTCCCGCCCAGGCGGAAGGTGCCGCTGCAGAAATCGCAAAGATACCCACTACACACACCAGCAACAGTCGTTTGGTCTTCATTGGCAATCTCCTTTTTCGGGGTCTTTTACAGCCTTAGACACCGCTTTTTGGAAAAAATTCAAAAAGCACTGGAGATTTTGAAAAGCAGCACCCCGTTTCTGTAGCGGGGCCCGCCCACAATGATGCTGCCGTGGTTGATAAGCTGGATGCGGGTCTGAAAGATCCGGCGCCGGTTTTTGTGCATCACCAGGCGCAGCAGGGCACGGTTGGCGCTGACTCCCTGGGGTGTGATGGCAAGCACGCGGTTTCCGGGCAACGCAACGCTGCCACTCTCGTGCAGCCCCAGCACGACCCGGTCGCGGCCCAGCAGGCGGTAGGAGGTATAGCGAAAAATCGACCGCAGTTCCCGTGTCATGGGCGCCAGGCTGGGATCGATAACGCGGCCTTTCTGGGAGGCCAGCACCGTGGTAACCCCGATGGTAAAGCGCGGCCCCGCCCATGCAGATGCGGCCGCCAGCGCGCAGCACAGCAGCGCCGTTGAAACAACCGCCGGAATTTTACACCGCTTTGTCATCGTCCGTCGCCGCCGAATTTTCATCGAACCACAAAATGGTCTGCCGGGTTTCCGGTGTCTCTATGATCATAACAGAAGAAATCGGTCCTGTAAAAGAATTAATGATGGCGCTGGGCGCCCGGAAACCGGGGCGCTGGACGGCCACAAAAAAGTACACGAGCCCGGCCAGCACGGCTGTGGCAAGCGGGATACTGACCTTTTTCACGGGGATCCAGCCGGTGAAATGCTGCCAGGCGTACGGCCGCTGACGATGCACGGCCGAGACAACGGCGGCTTCCAGTCGTTCGAAATCTGCCCGGGCAGTTTCGCCTGCCACAGCCTTTCGGGCCAGCCGGGAAAGCAACCGCTGTTTGGCCAGCCTCTTGCGGCAGGCCCCGCAGGTTTCCAGGTGCCGCCGCAGCCGGTCCGTTTCCTGCGCTCCGCCTTCATTATCCAGGAAACGGCTCAGCGCCTCGGCATCGCAGCGTCGATGATCATTCTTCATGGCCGGTCTCTCCTTCCAGAAAAGCCTGCAGTTCCGCTTTTAATCTTCGGCGGACGTAAAACAGACGCGAACTCACGGTTCCTTTTTTGATGTGCAGGTCCCGGGCAATCTCGTCATAGGACATCCCCTGGATCTCTTTTAACACAAACACGGCCCGCGCCTGCTCCGGCACCTGCCGTAACGCCCGCCACAGGCCCTGCACCGCCAGTTTACCGTTGTACAAAGTTTCCGGGTCGCTGCCGTCGGGCGCCGCCAACGGCACCGGATCCAGCTCCGGGCTGTCGATGGAGCGGTGCTGCCGCCGCAACCGGCGTTTCCAGCGCCGTTTTCGGTTCAGGCACTGGTTGACGGTGATGCGATGCAGCCAGGTGGACAGACTGGATTGCTGCCGGAATCTGCCGATCTTGCGGTAAACATTTAAGAAAACATCCTGGACGATATCGAAACTTTCCTCGCGATCCAGGGTGATGCCGAAAGCGACGGCGTAAAGTTTCTTCTGGTAGCGTCGAACCAGGTAGCGGAACGCCCCCTCGTCGCCCTGGCGCAGCAATGCCACCAACTGCCTTTCGCTGAAACTGCGATGCATTTGTATTGTTAGACACCGGTTAGGGGAAAATGTTCATACAACGCATATGCGCTTGAGTCGCGGTATGCAGAGCGTATCGTCACTTCGTGGCGTTGTCCTGAAATAAATGCATGTATTTCCCGTAACCTTCCTTCACCAGGTCCTTTTTGGGGACAAACCGCAGGGCAGCCGAATTGATGCAGTAGCGCAGGCCCGTGGGTGCCGGTCCGTCACGGAAAACATGCCCCAGGTGCGAGTCGGCATGCCGGCTGCGGACCTCGGTACGCTCCATGAAAAAACTTTTGTCTTTTTTCTCCACGATATTTTCGGGTGCCAACGGCTGCGTAAAGCTGGGCCAGCCGGTGCCGGATTCGAACTTATCGACAGAGCTGAACAGCGGCTCACCGGAGACGACATCCACATAGATGCCGGGCGCCTTGTTTTTCCAGTAGGCGTTGTCGAAGGGCGGTTCGGTGCCCGCCTCCTGTGTGACGCTATACTGCAGCGGCGTCAGTTTTTGCTTGAGTGTCCCGTCATCCGGGCGGCTGTATTTTCCGCTTTCCGCAGTCGGCCCCGGGCCTGCGTCATCTCCGGTCCAGATTTTCTTCAGGAACTGATCGCGGCCGGAATGGCGGCGGTAGAATTTGTAGCGAATGGGGTTTTTCTTATAATAATCCTGGTGATAGTCTTCTGCCGGATAAAAGCGGGTCAGTTTGACAATCTCGGTGACAATCGGCTTCTCAAACCGCCTGGAGGCGGCCAGCGCCTGCCGCGAGATTTCCGCCTGGCGCTTTTGAGCGTCATCTATGTAAAAAATGGCTGTCCGGTACTGTGTGCCGCGATCGACGAATTGGCCCCCATCGTCGGTGGGATCGACATGTCTCCAGAAAATATCGAGCAGCTGGGCATAGGAGATCCGGTCGGCATCGTAGCGCACCTGCACGGCTTCGGCGTGGCCCGTGCCTCCGGCCGAAACTTCCCGGTAGGTCGGGGCGTCCGTCCGGCCACCGGTGTAACCGGAAATCACTTCGATAACGCCATCCGCTTTTTCAAAGTCCGACTCCATGCACCAGAAACACCCGCCGGCAAAGGTGGCTTCGCGGACGTTCTTCGCTTTTGCTTTCATGGCAGCCTCTGCTTTCACTGGCGCTTGCCCGGATTGCTGGCAACCGGCAACCAGAGCAGTGATTAACAAAATAGTAAGGATGATTCGTTTCATGGCAATTCCTCCTACTTAAATCAAAAAATAAGCCCGTTGGGCCGGATTACAAGTCATTGTCCCGTTGAGCCACATGACCGCGGGCCGCCCCGGCCGTACCATACCTTTCCCTATCATGGTTTTAAATTGACACATACGTTCCCCGGGATTATATTAAAAAACTTAAACATCGAACTCGATGGCCCTTAAAAATTGATGCGAAACCGTCGATTTACGCACCATTAGGGCAACGGCCGGATATCGGCAACACCTGTCGGCCGTCACCGGGAAAATACAACCAGAAAAAAGGCGCTTCATGTTCAGAAAAAAACACAGCCACGCCACCGGATTCCCGAGCCGTGCGGAACTGCTGCACGACCCTTCCCTGAACAAGGGAACGGCGTTTACCGAAGCCGAGCGCGATGCCCTGGGGCTGCGCGGCCTGCTGCCGCCGCGGGTGTTTTCCCAGGATCAGCAGGTCACCCGGGTGATGGGCAATTACCGCAAGAAACCGACGGACATAGAACGCTACATCTTCCTGATTTCGTTGCAGGCGCGCAACGAAGCCCTCTTTTACCGCGTGCTCATGGACCATATCACCGAAATGATGCCCATCATCTATACCCCCACCGTGGGCGAGGCCTGCCTGGAGTACGGCCACATCTTCCGCAAACCGCGTGGCCTGTATGTAACGGCTGAAGACCGCGGGCATGTCGAAGACATCCTGTGGAACTGGCTCGAGGAAGACGTGCGCATCATCGTGGTCACCGACGGGGAGCGCATCCTGGGGCTGGGCGACCTGGGCGCCGCCGGCATGGGCATCCCCGTGGGCAAGCTGGCCCTGTACACCGCCTGCGCCGGCATTCCGCCGGCCTACACCCTGCCCATCACCCTGGATGTGGGCACCAACAATACGGCCCTGCTGGGCGACCCGCTTTACGTGGGCCGGCAGCATCCGCGCATCACCGGCCCAGCCTACGATGAATTTATCGAAGAATTCATCACGGCCGTGCGGGAGGTCTTTCCGCGGGCGCTGGTTCAGTTCGAGGATTTTGCCAACCACAACGCCTTCCGCCTGTTGCACCGCTACCGCGACAAGCTCCCGTGCTTTAATGACGACATTCAGGGCACGGCGGCGGTCACGCTGGCGGGCCTGTACTCCTCGCTGCGCATCACCGGCCAGCGGCTGCGCGACCAGACGATTCTCTTCCAGGGCGCCGGCGAGGCCGGCATCGGCATCGGCAGCCTGATCGTTGCCGCCATGCAGAGTGAAGGGCTGAGCCGCGACGAGGCCTACCGGCGCGTATGGTTCGTGGATTCCAAAGGGCTGGTGGTAAAGAGCCGCCCGAACCTGGCCGAACACAAGCGGCCCTTTGCCCACGAACATCCACCGGCGGACAACCTGCTGGATGCCATCACGGCGCTGAAGCCCAACGCCCTGATCGGTGTTTCCGCCAGCCCCCAGTCCTTCACCGCCGAAGTGATCGAAACCATGGGCCGCATCAACGAACGTCCGATTATCTTTCCTTTGTCCAACCCCACCTCCAAATCGGAATGCACGGCCGAACAGGCCTACCGCGGCACCGACGGCCGGGCCATTTTCGCCAGCGGCAGCCCGTTCGCACCCGTCGAGATCAACGGCGAGACGCGGCACCCCGGCCAGAGCAACAATGCCTATATCTTTCCCGGGCTGGGCCTGGGGGTCATCGCCAGCCAAGCCCGTTTCGTCAGTGACACCATGTTCTTCGAAGCCGCCAAAACCCTGTCCGCCCAGACCTCGTCCGGAGACCTGCGCTCCGGAAACCCCTTTCCGCCGCTGAATAAAATCCGCGCGGTATCCGCGCAGATTGCCGCCGCCGTGGCGCGCGTGGCCTATGACGAGGGGTTGGCACAGCGGCCGCAGCCCAAAGATATTCTGAAAGATATCCGTGATAAGATGTACACACCCGAATATCTGAGCTACGTGTGATGGCGCGGATAAACGAGTGTATGGCCAAATACCGGCCTGAAAAGCTCCGCCGGCCGGCTGCTTGATCGCGGGCTGGACGGCACCCGACCGGCGCTTTAAGCCGTCAAGACGGACCATCCATGCGGAAACATTCTCAACCGGCAGCAGCCAGACCCTCCTACCGCCAGGCTTTGCAAAAATGCAGCCTTTCTTTCTGGGCCATGGCGCCCCTGCTGCTCGGGGTTATCGGGCTGGTCGGCCTCTTTGAGGTTCTGGTAACCCCGAAAATGCTGACCTCCCTGTTCCGGGACAACCCGATAGCCGACACCCTCATCGGCACGCTGACCGGTGCTGCGGCAGCCGGGAACCCCATCGTCAGTTACGTGATCGGCGGGGAACTTATGGCCCGGGGCATCTCCCGCTATGCAGTGTGTGCGTTTATCCTCGCCTGGGTTACCCTGGGATTTATTCAGCTGCCGGCAGAAGTGGAAGTCTTCGGAAGTCGTTTTACCCTGTTGCGCAACGTCCTGGCGTTTATTTTCACCATGCTCATTGCGGTGCTGACGGCCTGGACGCTGCAGGTGCTGTCATGAAACGGTCCGACCCGCCTTTTGCTTTTCGTGGCAAATACCTCCTGCCGGTTGTTTGCGCCGCTTACGGCGCGCTTTTCTTCTTCAGCCCAAAAAAGGCCTGGCTGGCCCTGCAGAAGAGTGCCGCCGTCCTGGTCAGAATCCTGCCGATTATCGTGGTCGTCATCCTGTTTACCGCCCTGCTCAACTACCTTTTAAAACCCCGCCAGGTTGCCGCTTATCTGGGCCGCAAAAGCGGGATTAGAGGCTGGCTGTGGGTTCTGGCCGCCGGGGTGATCAGCCACGGCCCGATGTATGCATGGTATCCCCTGCTGGAAGATCTGCGCGGGCATGGTCTGCGCGACGGCTTGATCGTGGTCTTTTTCTTTGCCAGGGCCATAAAAATTCCGCTGCTCCCGATGATGATCGACTACTTCGGATGGCCTTTCACCCTGGTCTTATCACTCTATATTCTCATCGGCGCCCTTGCCCAGGGTTGGATTCTGGAGGCGCTGATGCCCGGTCCGCCCGCAAAACCAGGATCTTATGCCGACTGAAAGCACGGTTCGCAAAACAGCTGCTGCACCCGGGCTTTTACCCCCTGAAATGACCGCCGGGCCGACGGATGGCCGCAGCCGCTCTCTGGTTGCAGCTGGAATTTTCCGATGACGCATCTGCCGGCCGACTGAAATCTGAACAAAGGGGTTGCAACCAACGCACAATAAACGCTAAATTGAACCCAACCTCTGTGCGGTAGGATGCCATCCCGGGGAGTTTGCATGCTTGCATTGCGTGCTTTGCCATCCATTTTTCGGCACGGATATCCATCGGCAAGCCGAAACCGTGCAATGCAAAAGACAAGGACGCTGAAATGAGTCCCAGGGTATCTTTTTTTGCCACCTGCCTGGCGGATACGGTTTTTCCGCATATCGCCGCGGACGCGGTGCGGCTGCTTGAAAAACTAGGCTGCCGTGTGACCTTCAACCCCCGGCAGACCTGCTGCGGGCAGCCCCTGGCCAATGCCGGCTTTCATGCAGAAGCGGCTGCCGCCATACGGCTGCAGCTGGAGGTACTGCTAACGGACCCTACCGATTACGTGGTCTGCCCCAGCGGCTCCTGTGTGCTTCAGATCAAGGAATATCCGAAGTTTTTCAAAAACCGGCCTGACCTGCAGGACAAGGCCCGGCAGCTTGGCGACAAAACCTACGAACTGACCGACTTTATCGTCAATGTTCTGGGCAGAACCGTGCCGGGTGCCCGGCTGGACGGCAGGGCGGCTTATCACCCTTCCTGCCACCTGACCCGCCTGCTGGGCGTTACTAAACCGCCACTGGCGCTGCTGGAGCAGGTCGCCGGCCTGGAACTCGTCGACTTTAAAGGCCAGGACAAATGCTGCGGCTTCGGCGGCACCTTCGCCGTCAAGCTGGGGGCCTTGAGCAGCGCCATGGCCGTCGAAAAGGTGGAAAACATCCGGGCTGCCGGAGCTCACTACCTCATCGGTGCCGACGCCGGCTGCCTGATGAACCTGCAGGGCATCATCCGGCGTAAGCGCTATCCGATAACGGTCCTCCACATTGCCCAGGTACTGATGGCCGATTAATTCGTAATTTCCATCCGGAGTTTTCATGAGCATCAAAACCAGCCCGCTGCCGCTGAAGGAACGCTTGCGCAAAGAACTCGCCAACCCGGTGATGCGCACGGCCATCGCCAATGCCCAGGATCTGCTCAACGCCAAGCGTGACGCGGCTTTCGCGGAACTCGGGGATTTCGCCAAGTGGCGCGAAACCGCCGGCGCCATCCGCAGCCATGTCCTGGAGAACCTGGACTTTTACCTGAGCCGGTTCGCCGAGCGGGCCGCCGCGGCCGGCGCGCATGTGTACTTTGCCGGAGACGCCGCCGCGGCCACCGCATACGGTCTGCAGATCCTGCGAGACAAAAAGGCGGCCAAGGCGGTGAAATCCAAATCCATGGTCACCGAAGAGATCGGGCTCAACCGGCTGCTGGAAGAAGCCGGTCTCGAGGTGGTCGAAACCGATCTGGGCGAATACCTGTTGCAGATCGACGACCTGGACAAGCCCTCGCACATCGTGGTTCCGGCCCTGCACAAAGACCGGGAGCGCTTCCGTGAGGTGCTGGCCGCCAAAAAGGGGTATACCGGCGACAGTGTCCCGGAAAACCTGACCCGCTTTGTGCGCCAGCTGATCCGCAAGGACTTCCTGGAGGCCGACGTGGGGATCACGGGATGCAATTTCGCCGTGGCCGAGACCGGTACGGTGACTTTGGTCACCAACGAGGGCAACGGCCGTTTTGTGACCACGGCACCCAAAATCCAGCTGGTGTTCATGGGCATGGAGCGTCTTGTGCCGACCTTCGCCGAACTGGACATTATCTTCTCCGTGCTGGCACGCAGCGCCGTGGGTGCCAAGCTGACTTCGTACATGAGCCTGATCACCGGCCCCCGCGGGCCGCAGGATGCAGACGGCCCCGAGGAGCTGCATATCATCATCGTGGACAACGGCCGTTCCCGGGTGCTGGCTTCCGAATTCCGCGAGGTGCTGCGCTGCATCCGATGTGGCACCTGCATGCTGGAATGTCCGGCCTACCGCCACATCAGCGGCCACGGCTACGGCACGCTCTATCCCGGCCCGCTGGGCCTGGCCCTGGTGCCGGTCCTGGCCGGCTACGAAGACTATGGGGAAATCACCAAGATCTGTTCGCTGTGCGGCGCCTGCAGCCAGGTCTGCCCCGTCGAAGTGCCGCTCTACGAGTTCATTTTCGAGCACCGGCGCATCATCGCCGAAGAGCAGCGCCTCGGCGCCGGCGAAAACTTCCTGATGGGCCTCTACGGCGCTGTGATCGGCAATTCGAAGCTGTACGGAATGGCCACCCGGCTGGCGCGCTTCAGCGCGCTGGCCCCTCGAGCGGGCCCGCTGGCCCAGTGGACGGCGGCACGGGAGCTGCCCGCCATTCCCAAAACCCGCTTCCGGGACTGGTTCGCGGCGCGCGGGAAAAAGGGGAACCTGCCATGATAACCGGGAAAGAGCTGTTCATCTCCAGAATATCCCACGGCCTCGGGAGGGCGGCACCGCCGGACACACCGACCCGGCTGGTATACCCCCACCAAATGCAGCGGCGCTATCAGGCGCATGCCGCCAAGCGCGAACTGCGCGACATTTTCATCGCCAACGCTCGCGCCGTGGGCATCGATGTACGGGAGTGCAGTGAAAGGGACCTGGCCGTCGCCCTGGTGGAGATCGTCCGCAAAACCGGCGGCCCCGTTGTTCTGGCCGATGATCCGCTGCTGACAGGGGATGTCGCCCGATGCCTCGTCGAGGCGTTCACGGAATGTCACATCTGGGATGCCGGCGCCGGCCGTGAGGAAAACATGGCCCTGGCGGAAAAAGCCAAAGTCGGTGTTGCGCGGGCCGAGATGGCGCTGGCCGAAAGCGCCACCACGCTGCTGTCTTGCCACGGCGGCAACGGCCGATCCATCACCCTTTTGCCTGAAAATTCCGTCATCGTCATCCGGGCGGAAACCATTTTGCCGCGTCTTACCCAGGCCATGGACTGGCTGCATCAGCAAAAGACGCTGCCCGCTTCGGTCAACTTCGTCTCGGGCCCCAGCTCCACGGCCGACATCGAGCTGGTGCGGGTCCAGGGGGTGCACGGTCCGCTGGAACTGGTTTACATCATCGTCGAGTGACGCAAGCGCGGCCCAGGCATAAGAGAAAAACTGCCGTAAAACTTTCAGGGCACGTGTAACGCCAGATACCCTGAAAGCCGACAAGACCGTCAACGCAACGGTGCCAGCATGCGGGATTCGCAAACAACCCCGCTGTTTGCCTTGCCATGGCGTCCAGCTCCTTTTGATGCCTGTCGCTGCCGGCAAATCCCATACAGGAGACCTTTGGTGCATAAAGGCGAAATTCGCAAAGGGTACGCCCTCGTGATCGCCGGATCGGTGTGCCTGGGGATGCTGGGCGTGGTGGGGCGTATCCTCTACACACAAATCGATACACCCATCACCCTCGTCCAATACCGTGCCTTTTTCGGCACAGCCGTACTTTTCGGAGCGCTCTTCATTTTTTACCGGCCCCTGCTTGTCATCCGCAGGCATGACGTTCTCTTTTTCGCCCTGTATGGCTTACTAAGCATTGGTTTGAACTCCTTTTGCTATTTTTCCGCCATCCAGCAGATAGGCATCGGCCCGGCCGTGGTACTTCTCTATACCTACCCGGTCTTTCTGATGATTCTCTCCGTCTTTTTTTTGAAAGAGCCCCTCACGGGGATCAAGGTTTTGGCCCTGCTTGCGAGCCTTGCGGGGGTGATTCTGCTGGTGGCGCACGGCGGGCTGTGGCTCAGCCGCGTGAGCCGGACCGGAATCCTTTACGGCCTGGGCGCGGGATTTTTCTCCGCTCTGTACAGCCTTTTCGGAAAGAAAGCACTGGTGCGGTACCGGCCGGCAACGGTCCTTTTTTATGCCCTGTTTTTTGGCAGCTTTTTCTTTCTTTGCTGGGGGCTCTCCGTGGGCCGGCTGCAAACCCGGTTCAGCCCGCGGACATGGTTCTGGCTGTTTGTCCTGGGTGTGGGGCCCAGCATGCTGGGATACTTTTTTTACACCGCGGGATTGAAATACGTGGAGGCCTCCCGGGCGGGCATCGTGGCGAATGTTGAAGTCCCTGCAGCGGTGCTGGGGGCCCTTATTTTTTTCAACGAGCATCTGACCGCATTCCAGGTGCTGGGAGGCGCATTGGTCCTCTCGGGTGCCGTGGGTGTACAGTGGGAAGAGATGAGACCGCGCCGGCGGAAAGGAGGTGAAGTATCATCCGGACGCTAACGGTATAAAGAAGTACATGAAAACAAAAAAATCAGGAGGACAAGAGATGAAAAAATGGTTATCGGGCAGTCTGGCTGGATTGCTGGTCATTTGTTTTAGCGCAGGGACCCTGTTTGCAGCTACCATCAAGATCGGCTTTTTCGCGCCGCTGACGGGTTTTGCCGCAGCAGATGGCGCTTCCGCGAAAAATGCCGTCATGCTGGCCGTCGAAAAGATCAACAAGACCGGCGGCCTCAACGGAAACAAAGTCGAGCTCGTTGTCTATGATGACCGGGTAAACCCCAAGGAGTCGGTGGCCATCGCCAACAAACTCATCGAGCGGGACAACGTCGTGGCGGTCGTAAGCGGCTCCTACAGCACGCCGACCCGGGTTACCGCTCCCATCTTCAACAAGTCGGGCATTCCCATGGTGGCGGCATATGCTGTGGATCCGAGCATCACCAAAGCGGGGCCGTATATTTTCAGGACCGGTTTTCTGGGACAAATCGAGGGAAAGGCGGCCGGTGAAGTGGCGGTCAACCTGCTGCAGGCAAAGAAACTGGCCATGTTTACCATCGACAACGATTTCGGCCGTGCCCTTTCCAAAGGTTTTCATGCCCGCGTAAAAAAGTTTGGTGGAAAAGTGGTCTATGAGCATGCCTTCGCCATCGGTACAAAGGACTTTTCCGCCATGTTGACAAAGGTCAAGGAATTATCCCCGGATCTTCTCTTTATCAGCGGGTACTACGAAGAGGCAGCCCTGGCCGTGAAACAGGCCGGCGAATTGGGGCTGCGCTGCAAGATCCTGGGCGAGGAGGGTTTTGACTCTCCGAAATTTCTGGAACTGGCCGGCGAGTCCGCAGAAGGTGTCATTATCACCACCAACCTCAACCGGGATGATCCGCGTCCGCTTGTGCAGGATTTCCTCAAGGCCTATAAAGCGAAATACAAAATGGCGCCGGACATGGTGGGTGCTTCAAGCTATGACGCCTTCATGGTGGTGGCCGGCGCCATCCGGACAGCAGGACCCGACTCCAAAGCCATCCGGGACGCCATCGCCGCAACCAGGGATTTTGAAGGCCTGACCGGCAGCATCGCCCGTTTCAACAAGCTGGGCGAAGCAATGAAGCCCATCCAGGTTCAGATCGTGAAAAAGGGCGCCTTCCACTACTTCGCACACATTTCCGACCCTGAAATTATCACTCCTCCGGACAAATAATCATTACAGACCGAACCCCCTGAAGAGATCCCTGCATCTCTTCAGGGAAGGATGGCGGCCATGTTGGCACAACAGATTGTAAACGGCATTACGATAGGCAGCATCTACGCGCTCATCGCCCTGGGCCTGACAATGGTTTACGGTGTCCTGAAAATCCTGCATATCGCCCATGCAGGGGTCTACGCCATGGGGGCCTATCTCGGATTGTGGGCCTATTGCATGGTCCCGAACCTGTTCGTGGCCATGATCGTCGCCATGACTTTGAGCGGTGTGGCGGGCACCTTGATCGAACGGCTCCTGTACAAGTCCATGCTGGACAAATCACGAATTGTACCATTGATCGCAAGCATCGGGTTATTTATCGCCATGGAAGAGGCTTTTCGCCTCATTGCGGGCCCCTATGTCAGGGCCTTTCCGGCACACTTCCGGCAGAAACCCTGGATATTCGGCCCGGTGCGCATCAGCGCTCCGCAGATGCTGGTTTTTGGCGTTACCCTTGCGCTTCTGGCACTGCTCTGGTGGGTCCTCACCAGAACACGAATGGGAAAGGCGCTGCGGGCCGTTTCCATGGACCGGGAAATGGCGGAAGCCCTGGGCGTGGCCACAGACCGGATCATATCGTTGAGTTTCTTCATCAGTTCCGCGCTTGCGGGAGCAGCGGGGGTGCTCGTGGGAATTTTCTACAACTCGGTTTACCCCACCATGGGGGACATCCCCGCCTACAAGGCCCTTGCCATCATCGTTCTCGGGGGTTTGGGGAGTATCCCCGGCACCATTTTCGGGGCCTTTCTGGTCGGGATTTCTGAAACGTTTCTGATTGGGTTCGTCAATATTCCATTGCCCCGCGACGCCTTGGCCTTTATCGTCATGATTGCGGTGCTGATGTTCCGCCCCTACGGGCTTTTCGGTAAGGAGTAGTGCGATGTCCGCCTATGCCATGACCGTTTCCATAACCATTGGAATCTATGTTATCCTTGCCATTAGCCTGAATATTATCACGGGTTATGCGGGGCAAATCTCTCTGGGACATGCCGCTTTTTTCGGTATCGGAGCCTATGCGTCCGGAATGCTGGCGACCCGTCTGGGCGCACCCTTTTTTGCCTGCCTTCCCTTTGCCGTTGTGGTAACGGGAGCCGTGGGGGCCATCCTGGGTATCCCCTGCCTCAGGGTCAAAGAGGATTTTCTCGCCATTACCACCATGGGGATCAATTTCGTGGTCCAGGCAATCTTCCTTTATATCCCGTTCTTCGGTGGCGCGCTGGGAATTGCCAATATTCCTGCGCCGTCCATCCACGGGGCCGAGATGACCAAATCCGCGTATCTCGCCATGGTTTTGTTGTTCGTTCTTTTTGCCATTCTAGTCGACGGCTGGTTGACGCGCAGCTGGGCGGGACTGGCTTTGGCATCCATCCGGGAAGACGAGACGGCCGCTGAGATGTCCGGCGTCAATATCACGCGTTTCAAGGTCGTTGCCTTTGTCCTGGGCAGTGCCATGGCGGGGCTGGCCGGAAGCCTGTATGCCCATTTCATGTCGTTTATCAGCGCCGCGGATTTCGGTTTCACCGAATCGATTGTGATCCTCTCCATGGTTGTGTTCGGCGGTATCGGAACGCTGCGCGGACCCATCATCGGCGCCATTATCCTCGGCCTTGCCCCGGAACTCTTCCGCCCTGTTCTCGATTACCGGACCTTTGTGTACGGCACCATGCTTGTCCTCTTGATGCGCTTTCAGCCCCAAGGGCTTTTGGGTCTTGACAGTTTTATCGTCCGGAATGCCAAGCGCATCTTCACCAGGAGGGCTGCCTGATGGAGCATTTGCTGGAAATCGATGCCATCTCCAAGCATTTCGGCGGACTAAAGGCATTGGAAAACGTCTCATTTACCATGGACAGGGGGGAAATCCTCGGCCTCATCGGCCCCAACGGGGCGGGCAAGACCACCTTGTTCAACCTCATCACCGGAAGGTACCCTGTTACCTCCGGCACGATTCGCTATAACGGTAAAGACCTCTCGGGCATGGGGCCCTCGCAGGTGGCTGCCATGGGGATCGGACGCACTTTCCAGATCGTCCGTCCTTTCGCGGGCCTGACCGTTATTACCAATGTCATGATTGCGCTGGGCGTTTCCCACTACGCCGGTTTTTGGAATTCGGTTTCCCGCTACCGCACGCCGGCGAGCCTGAAAGCCGCCCGCAAGATCCTGGCACGCGTTGGCATTGCCGGGTATGCGCAGCAGAAGTCGGAAAACCTCCCTCTCGGGCTGAAGAAACACCTGGAGATCGCCCGGGCCCTGGCTCTGCGGCCCAGTTTGATTCTGTTGGACGAACCGGCCGGGGGACTCCGCAAGG
Source organism: Desulfobacterales bacterium (assembly GCA_026984935.1). Lineage (GTDB taxonomy): Bacteria > Desulfobacterota > Desulfobacteria > Desulfobacterales > JALSRD01 > JALSRD01. The sequence continues at coordinate 2,442 of JALSRD010000096.1, read as the reverse complement.
AAGAGATGGATCGGCTGATCGGTCTCGTGCGAGAAATCAACGGGGAGGGTACCAGTGTGCTGGTCATTGAACATAATATGCCGGTGGTGATGCAGCTCTGTAAGCGCATCGTTGTTTTGGATCACGGCACCAAGATCGCCGAGGGCCCCCCGGAAGCCATCCGAAACAATCGCCAGGTTGTCGAAGCCTATTTAGGGAGGACCGGGGATGCTTGAAGTTCAGGATCTGATTGTACACTACGGGGAGTTCCGGGCTGTTCACGGGGTCTCGTTCACCGTCCAGGAAGGGGAGCTCATCACCATCATCGGAGCCAATGGCGCCGGCAAGACGAGCATCCTGCGGACCCTGATGGGACTCCAGCCGGCCTACCGGGGCACCATTAAGATGAATGGCCGGGACATTACCAGGCTCTCAGCCCACGAACGGGCGAAGCTGGGCCTCGGAATCGTTCCGGAGGGACGAAGGCTTTTCGGGGACATGGACGTTCAGGAAAACCTCGAGATGGGGGCCTATCTCGTCCATGATCGGGGCACGCTCAATCGCCGGCTCAAAAAAATATACGAGCGCTTTTCAGTGCTCTACCCGCTGCGCAACCAACGGGCAAAGACTCTTTCGGGCGGAGAACAGCAGATGCTGGCCATTGGCCGCACTCTCATGGGAGGACCGGCGCTCGTTCTTATGGACGAGGTTTCCCTGGGTTTGATGCCCCGGTTTGTTCAGGAGGTTTTTGATATCATCAAAGAACTCAACGAAGAGGGGAAAACGATTCTGGTCGTGGAACAGAATGCAAGCAAGGCGCTTGCGATCGCCCATCGCGGCTATGTCCTTGAAACCGGCCGTTTCCGGTGGGAGGGCGCGGCCCGGGAACTGCGTGACAACGTCGAAGTCCAAAGAGCCTACCTGGGCGGCTGAAATATGCCCCGGATCACGCCATCAGTTCTGATACAGGCGCTTTGCCTGTCATCCCGTAAACCCGCCTCATGGCCACACCCTGGCAAAAATCGTAACCTGTTTGGGCACGACCGGACCATGCGCGCTCCCTCTGCCGCCAACCGGGACACCCGGACACGCGTACGCACGGAAGCGGTGAAAAGTCACCGGGGCCGCAGGCGATCGGGCACAACCACAGCGGTATGAAGAAAACCCGCGCGTGTGTCCGGGCGGTTTGGCGCACAGAGTTGTTTCGGGCCCCAAACATCCCTTCACGCTCGCTGGTTTTATGACAGCACGCGTTGTTATGGCTTTTGCTAAGATCCCCCATACCTTCCAATACACAGCGCTCAGTAGGTCTGGGTGGTCTTTTTGCCCTCGCAGTGCTCCTCTACCGTCTCCTTGACCAGTTTGCCCTTTTCCCAGACGCGCGTGGTGACCTTGCGGCAGCGGGTGCGCGGGTTTACCTTGTGCGGGATCGCCTCGACCCTGCCACCGTGATTGTCATGGTAGACCACGCGCCGGTTGCGGCGGGCGGCCTCGCGCGCGGCTTGGCGGCTCTGATCCACGGCGTTGCCGGCGATGGCCCCGATCAGGGTGCCGATGCCCGCACCGATCAGAGTGCTTTGGGTGTTGCGGCCGATGATCTGGCCCAAAAGGGCACCCGATCCCGCGCCGATGGCGGCGCCTTTCTGGGTGTTGTAGGGTCCGGCGCAGCCCGCCAGCAGAAAAATGGATGCCAGAATGACGCATATCTTTTGCATAAAGACTCCGATTGACAATAAAGCTATATTTGGTTATAATTAGTTATGAACCAGGTGCTTTGGAGTAAAAGGGCCAAGCGACAACTGGCCATGCTCCCAGAAAAATACCGAGTAGCCATTACCGAAGCCACGCGCGCTTGTCGATTTTCCGGACTGTTCGCATATCCGGGCGCTGAAAAACCATATTTACGGCTACCGCCTGCGGGTCGGCCGTTACCGGGTTTTGTTCGATCATGAAAAAAATATCCAGATCATCGCCATCCAGGAGGTGAAAAAGCGTGATGACCACACCTATTGAAGCCCAGATCATCAAAATGGGAGACAAGCCCGCTTTTGCCGTCATCCCCTGGCGGACATACCAGAAACTGGTAAAAAACTATGTCCCTGACGAAGCGGATGTCTGGTTCCCCCAGGAGGTGGTGGAAGCCAACGTGGTCCGCGGCGAAAGCCTGCTGAGGGCCTGGCGCGAGCACCTGGGACTGACCCAGGCCGAAGTGGCCCGCCGCGCCGGCATGAGCCAGCCGGCCTATGCCAAGCTCGAACGGCCGGATGCCCACCCGCGCACCGCAACGTTGAGAAAGATCGCCCAGGCCATGAACCTCTCCATCGAGCAGTTGACCGACTGACGCTTGCTTCCGATCTCCAAAAACCCACAGCGGGGTCGCCACCGCGCGGATCTCTTTTCGTTTGATGGGCCCGAAGTACCGGCCATCGAAAGAATCGTCACCGCGGCAGGCCGCAAAATACT
>JALSRD010000095.1 GCA_026984935.1 Desulfobacterales bacterium | reverse complement strand
CGGCCGCCAGGCGCTGATCACCTCCATCAACGCCATCGAAGAGGCAGTGGCCGGCCGTGCCGGCACGCGCATCGTACCGGATCCGTCCGTCTAAAGTTCGGCCGGCCATTCGCCGAATAAGAAAAAGGGACATCCGCAGCGTTGCCGGTCGATACCGGCCGTATGCCAAAACCCGTCGTCTTTCGCAAAAACGAGGTATCCCATGACCATCATCGTTATTCTTCTCGGACTGTGCGTCCTGCTGGCCGGCGCCATGGTGCTGATGTACAACGGCCTGGTGCGTGCCAGGAATCTGGTGCAGGAGGGCTGGAGCGGCATCGACGTACAGCTCAAACGGCGCGCCAACCTGATCCCCAACCTGGTCGAAGCCGTCAAAGGCTACATGCGGCACGAACGCGGGCTGCTGGAAAAGGTCACTTCCCTGCGCAGCCAGAGCCTGAAGGCCAGCGACGTCGCCGACAAGGCCCGGCTGGAAGGCGCTCTGTCGCGCTCGCTGGCCAGTGTGCTGGCCGTGGCCGAAGCCTACCCGGACCTCAAGGCCAACCAGAATTTCCTCGATCTGCAGGCACAGCTGGCCGCTGCTGAAGAAGAAATTCAGCTGGCACGGCGCTACTACAACGGTACGGTACGCGACCTGAACACTAAAATCGAATCTTTCCCCAGCAACATGATCGCCGGATTTTTCGGTTTTAAAAAAGCCGAATTTTTCGAAATCGAGGATCCCGGCGACCGCCAGGTGCCCAAAGTGCAGTTCTAGCCGCACCTGTCTGCATCCCCCGGGGCGCAACCTCGTTACGGAGTACATATGAACCGCGATCATACAGCAACTCTGCTAGGCGTTTTATTCAGCATGCTGATCCTTGCCGGGTACAACCCGGGTGCATGGGCCGCGCAAGCGGAGCGCATTCTCGTTTTTGACAGCCATATCCAGGTGGCCGCCAGCGGGGCACTGACCGTCACCGAAAACATCCGCGTGGTCAGCGCCGGCCAAAGGATCCGCCACGGCATCTACCGGGATTTCCCCACGCGCTACACCGATCGCCACGGGCGCACCCACCGCGTGAGTTTCAAAATAATGCGGCTCTTGCGCGACGGCCGCCCCGAAGCCTACCATATCCGGCAGATGTCCAACGGCCTCCGGATCTACATGGGCAAGAAAAACCGCCGGCTGCCGCCGGGGACCCACACCTACACGCTTACCTACCGCAGCGAGCGGCAAATCGGATTTTTCGCCGACTACGACGAACTCTACTGGAATGTCACCGGAAACGGATGGGCCTTTGCCATCGACAAGGTCCGTGCTGTAGTTGCACTGCCGCCGGGCGCCGAGGTGCAGCAACAGGCCGCTTACACCGGCCGTTTCGGCGGCAAAGGGCAAGATTTCGCTTTGCGCATCGACGACAGCGGCAATCCGGTTTTTGTCACCACGCGCGCTTTGGGCCCCCGTGAAGGGTTGACCATCGCCGTGGCCTGGCCCAAGGGATTCGTGGCCGAACCCACGCGCCTGCAGCGTCTGCTCTTCAGCGTCGAAGACAATCTTGGGTTTTTCCTGGGGCTTGCGGGGCTCGCCCTGGTGTTGCTCTACTATGCCCTTGCCTGGCTGCACGTGGGCCGCGACCCGGCCAAGGGAACCGTTATCCCGCTGTTTGCGCCGCCGGAGGGTTTTTCACCGGCCGCCGCCCGTTTCGTGCGCCGCATGGGATTCGACCACAAGGCCTTTGCCGCCGCGGTGGTCGATCTGGCGGTCAAAGGCGCGCTGAAAATTGAGGAAAATGAAAAAAAGATTTTCACTTTGGAAAAGCGTGCCGCCGGCCAGCCGAACGGGCTGTCCAAAGGCGAGCGCAAGATCCTGGAACAACTCTTCGGCACCGGGCAGCGTATCGCGCTGAAAAACACCAACCACACCACGATCCAGGCGGCCGTCCGCGCTTTGAAAAAAAGCCTGAACGCGGAGTTTGCCAGGATTTTCTTTCGCCGCAATTCCGGCTACCTGGTGCCGGGCATCGGCCTGTCGCTGGCAACCCTGGGAGCGCTGATTCTCACCGCGCAAGATGTGGCCGGCGCCGCCTTCATGGGATTGTGGCTGGGCATGTGGACCGCCGGCTGCACCCTGATCGGCATTAAGGTCGTCAATGCCTGGCGGAGCGTCCGCGGAATCGATTTCAACACGCTGCTGCCGGGCATCGGAGCGGTGGGCATCAGCTTGTTTGCGCTGCCCTTTTTCGGCGGAGAGATTTTCGGCCTGATTCTCTTTGCGCGGGCCGTCACATTTCCCGCGGCGCTTCTTTTTCTGTTGATCATCACGTTAAACGTGCTATTTTATCATCTGATCAAGGCCCCCACGCTGCGGGGCCGCAGGATCATGGACCAGATCGACGGTTTCCGCCAATTTCTGTCGGTGGCTGAAAAAGAGCGTCTGAATATACTCAACCCCCCGGATAAGACTCCGGAACTGTTTGAAAAGTATCTACCCTATGCCCTGGCCCTGGATGTTGAGAACCAGTGGAGCGAGCAGTTTGCTGATGTACTGGCGGCCAGCGGCGGCACGCAGGATGCCTACCGGCCGGCCTGGTACGCGGGGACCCGCTTTTCGGCGGGAAACCTCAGCGGATTCGCCTCCGGGCTGGGCGGTGCTTTCGCCGGCGCCATATCGGCCGCGTCACAGTCACCGGGCTCCTCGTCGGGCAGTGGCGGCGGTGGTTTCTCCGGAGGGGGGGGTGGCGGAGGTGGCGGGGGAGGGTGGTAAGCCGGCCCTGCCACCAACCGGCCATGCCGCACGCAGCAGGCCAGGCTTTTTAAGGAAGAACTCAAGTGCCTGATGCCACCGTGACCGCCAGTCATGACCTGCCCCTGCCGGCGGCGCTCTTCACCATTTTCCTATGCGCCCTTTTCGGCGCCAATGCAGTGGCCATCAAGATCAGCCTGGCCGGCCTGGGGCCCTTTACCAACGCCGGCATCCGTTTCGGCATATCGACGGTGGTGATTTTCTTCTGGGCGCTTATCGGTAGGCGCGGCCTGCGTATCCGGCGCGGCCGAATGCCCGCCATGCTCACCGTCACCCTGTTCTTTGCCGCCCAGCTGTCGCTGTTTTACCTGGGCCTGAGCAAAACCAACGCCTCGCGCGGCACGCTGCTGGCCAACCTGCAGCCTTTCTTTACCCTTTTTCTGGCCCATCTGTTCATTCCATCCGACCGCATTACCATCCGCAAATTAATCGGTATCTGCCTGGGATTCAGCGGCGTGGCCTTCGTCTTCATGGAGACCGCCGGCATCACGGCCGACTTTCGCACCGGCGACCTGACCATTTTGTGCGCCACTTTTCTGTGGGCCTGCAGCGCGGTATACGTCAAGCGCATCATCCACGATTTTCAGCCCTTCCAGTTGGTGCTCTACCCCATGGCCCTGTCGGTGCCGATCTTCTTTGCCGAAGCCCTGCTGTGGGACCCGGTCATGGTCGGCCATGTGAATCTCGAGATCATCGGGGCCCTTTTGTATCAGAGCCTGATCAGTGCGGCATTCGGATTCGTGGCCTGGAACAGCCTGCTCAAACGCTACGGCACCGTGGCACTCCATTCGTTTCTGTTCATCATGCCGGTTTCCGGCGTGGTGCTGGGCGGCGTTTGGCTCAACGAGCCGATCACGCCCAAAATTCTGACCGCCCTGTTGCTGATCGTCGCCGGCATCCTGACCATTCACCTGCGCACCGGCCGGCGCGGCATCCTCTTTTTTCTTTACAGGGGCTGAGCAACCACGTAAGGTCCGGCTCTTGCAGGTTACGTCTGGGATATGCCATGGAACGTGCCACCCTAAAATCCGACCTGCTGCTGCTGCTGGCAGCCGCCATCTGGGGCTTTGCCTTCGTGGCCCAGCGCGTGGGCATGGACTACGTGGGGCCTTTTACCTTCAACGGCGTGCGCTTCGCACTGGGGTCTTTCTCGCTGTTCCCGCTGCTGGCGGCTTCCCGGCGCATGCTGCCGGCCGGAAAACCACTACAATCCCGGTTTGTTCGCCTCTGCGGCGGCATACTGGCCGGCGGCGTGCTCTTCGCCGGCGCATCGCTGCAGCAGGTGGGCCTGCTCTATACCACCGCCGGCAAGGCCGGTTTCATCACCGGCCTCTACGTGGTAATCGTGCCCATCCTGGGACTTTTGTGGAAACAGCGCACGGATGCCGGCACATGGATCGGCGCTTTTCTGGCGGCCACAGGGCTATACCTGCTGAGCGTCAAAGCGTCCTTACATATCGCGGCCGGCGATCTGCTGGAGGTCATCGGCGCCGTTTTCTGGGCCCTGCACGTGCTGATCATCGGCTGGCTCTCTCCCAAAACCCACCCCGTGGGACTGGCCGTGGTGCAGTTCGCCGTCTGCGCCCTGCTCAGCCTGATCGTCGCTTTTGTTTTCGAAACCGTCGCCATGGAGACCATCCGGCAGGCGGCCATCCCCATTTTATACGGCGGCCTGCTGTCGGTGGGCGTGGCCTACACCCTGCAAGTGGTGGTGCAGCGCAGCGCCCACCCGGCGCATGCCGCCATCATCCTGAGCCTGGAAGCTGTTTTCGCGGCCCTGGGCGGCTGGATGATTCTGGACGAACGGCTGTCGCTGCGCGCGGCGGCCGGCTGTGTGCTGATGCTCACCGGCATGCTGCTTTCCCAGCTGTGGGGTCTGAAAGCCGCACGCCGGCCATGAGCCTAGGGCCCGGCCCCAGGCATCTGCGCTTCCGATGGCTTGCGTGCGCCCCCAGAACCGGGCGACAGCGTCCGGTCGTAAAGCCTGCACACCCCGGCGGCAGCACAATCAGGCGGCGTAGGACGTGACCAGGTCGTAGCCGTGCTCGCCGTGCAGGGATGCGTCCAGTCCGGCACGCTCTTTTTCCGGATCCAGGCGGAAGCGCACGGTCTTTTCCACAATCACACAGATCAACAGGGTGGCCACGGCCGCCAGCAGGATCGTAACGCCCATTCCTTTCAGCTGGACCAACAGCTGATCGAAGACCGTCCAACCGGATTTGCCGGCGGCCGTCGCAGCACCGGCCATCCAGCTGTCGCGGATAAAAAAGCTCAAAAGGAGCACACCCATGCCGCTGCCCACACCGTGGATGCCGAAACAGTCCAGGGCGTCGTCATAGCCGAGGCGGTTCTTGGCGTTGAGCGCCAGGTAGCAGACCAGCGAGGACATGGCCCCCAGCGTCATGGCGCCATAGGGTTTCACCACGCCGGCCGCCGGCGTGATGGCCACCAGACCTGCAAGAATCCCCGAGGCAAACCCCAGCGAGGTGGCTTTGCGGAAGACGACGGCCTCGATGATCATCCAGGTCAGGGCGCCGCTGGCCGCGGCAACCTGCGTCATGGTCAGCGCACGGGCCGTCGCCAGCCCGCTGGCAACGGTGGAGCCGGCGTTGAAGCCGAACCACCCCACCCACAGCAGCCCGGCACCCAGCATCGTCAGCACCAGGTTGTTGGGCTGCATGGTTGTGCGTGGATAGCCCTGCCGGGGGCCCAGGAAAAGCGCCGCCACCAGGGCACTGACGCCCGCCGAAACGTGGATCACCAGGCCGCCGGCCAGATCGATGACGCCGGCAGCGCCGGCATGCGCCAGCCACCCGTCCGGCGCCCAGATCCAGTGCGCCAGCGGGCAGTACACGCACAAAAACCAGAGCACAATGAACAGGCAGTAGCCGCGGAAATAGACGCGCTCGGCCAGCGCGCCGGAAATCAGCGCCGGTGTGATGATGGCGAACTTGCCCTGGAACATGGCCAGCACATACTCGGGCACACCATTTTTGATCACGTCATCGATGCCGTTTAAAAAGAAATAATCCGAGTTCCAGCCGATAAAGCCGCCCAGGATATTTTTGCCGAACGTCAGGGAGTAGCCGCAGATCACCCACAGCACCCCGATGAGCGCCATGGCCACGAAGCTGTGCATCATGGTGCCCAGCACGTTCTTGGTACGCACCAGCCCGCCGTAAAAAATGGCCAGGCCCGGAACCATGAGCAACACCAGCGCCGTCGAGGTGAGCATCCAGGCCGTCGTGCCGGTATCGACCGCCGGCCCGTCGGCAGCCAGAATCACCTGCGGCGCCAGAACCAGAAAAGATGTCCCCATAACCAGTTGCAGCAGCTTCCTTTGCATATTCTCCCCCCTTGCGCGTTTCAATTCAAATGCATCTTCTCTGTTGAAGCAAAAATGAGACCATCCTCCCCGGAAAATATTAACTAATTGATTTAATGTGTTATAGGTACGAAATACAAAAAACTGCCGGAAGATTTCAAACAATTATGTCGTTTTAAGAAAAAAAAGTTCCATATTCGTTATTTCTCCACATCCCCGGTTCCCGTCGGCCGGCGTTTGCGTTTCCCTCGATAATGGTCATATTTAATGATCATGAGACCAACCCCGCCGCCCGCACGAAGGCATGCGACGTGTTGGATTAAATATCAGAAGGCACCGGGAGGCTGTCATGGACATCCGCAATACCCGCACCATCGTTTTGGACACCGGCAGCGCTGCTGAAAAGCGCGAGGAAATCCGGCAATATTTTCACCAGACATACAGCATCGATGAAAAGCTGTACGATACGCTGGCCGCAGATGGGGCCTTCTACCTGCGCCCAGAGCCGCTGCGGCACCCCCTGATCTTCTACCTGGGCCACACGGCGTCTTTTTATATCAACAAGCTGATCATCGCCCGCATCATCGATACGCGCATCAACCCGCAATTCGAATCCATGTTCGCTGTAGGTGTGGACGAAATGTCCTGGGACGACCTGGACGAAGCGCACTACGACTGGCCTTCAGTCGAAGCAGTCCGGGCCTACCGCGACCGGGTGCGCCGACGCGTCGACGCGGTCATCGACAGCCTGCCGCTGCAGATGCCGATCACCTGGGACAGCCCCTTCTGGGCCATCCTGATGGGCATCGAACACCAGCGCATCCACCTGGAGACCTCGTCGGTGATCATCCGCCGCCTGCCCATCGACCAGGTGCGCCAGCTGCCCATCTGGGACATCTGCCCTACCAGCGGCGCGGCACCGCAGAACCGCCTGCTGCCCGTGCCGGGCGGCCGCGTCGTGCTGGGAAAACCCAAAGACCATCCGCTGTACGGCTGGGACAACGAGTACGGACACCACGAGTTCGATGTCTGGGATTTCGCGGCCAGTCAATACCTGGTTTCCAACCGGGAGTACCTGGAATTCGTCCAGGACGGCGGCTACGGCCTTCACGAGTACTGGACCGACGAAGGCCGGCGCTGGGTTGAATACAGCGGCGCGCGGCATCCCCTTTTCTGGGTCGATGCAACAAACGGCTACCGCTTCCGAACCATGGCACAGATCATCGACATGCCCTGGGACTGGCCCGTGGAAGTGAACTACCTGGAGGCCAAGGCCTTCTGCAACTGGCTTAGCCACAGAACCGGCAAAACCCTGCGGCTGCCCACCGAAGACGAGTGGTACCGCCTGCGCGACCTGCACGACATCCCCGACCAGCCGTACTGGGAGCACGCGCCGGGCAACATCAACCTGGAGCACTGGGCTTCGTCATGTCCGGTGAACCGCTTCCGTTTCGGCGAGTTTTTCGATATCATCGGCAACGTCTGGCAGTGGACCGAAACGCCCATCAGCGGCTTCGAAGGTTTTGCGGTGCATCCCTTTTACGACGACTTTTCGACGCCCACCTTCGACACGCGCCACAACCTCATCAAGGGCGGCTCCTGGATATCCACCGGCAACGAGGCCACAAGGAATGCGCGCTACGCCTTCCGACGGCATTTCTTCCAGCACGCTGGCTTCCGCTACATCGAATCCCGGCAGCCGCTGGAGTTGCCCACGGCCATGTACGAAACTGACAGCGCCGTCTCCCAGTACTGCGAAGCGCACTACGGGGCGTCCTACTTCGGCGTAGAAAACTTCCCCCGCGCCTGCGCCCGCATTTGCCTGGCCTACAGCGAGAACCGGCCGCGCCGGCGTGCCCTGGACATCGGCTGCGCCGTGGGCCGCGCCACCTTCGAACTGGCGGCGGGCTTCGAATCCGTCACGGGCCTGGACTTTTCGGCGCGCTTCATCCGCATCGCCTTCCAGATGCAGGAAAAGGGGATCATCCACTATGAACTCACCGAAGAGGGCGATATCGTATCCTACCATGAAAAGCGCCTGTCCGACCTGGGCCTGGATCCGGCGCCCCGGCGCATCGAATTCGCCCAGGCCGACGCGGCCAACCTGAAGCCACTATACACGGGCTACGACCTGGTCCTGGCCGCCAACCTCATCGACCGGCTCTACGATCCGGCACAATTTCTCGACAACATCCACACCCGCATCCTGACGGGCGGTCTGCTGGTGATCGCCTCGCCCTACACCTGGCTGGAAGAATTCACCCAGCGCGAAAACTGGCTGGGGGGCTTCCGCAAGGATGGGGAGCCCTACACCACCTTGGACGGGCTGAAAGCGCACCTGCAGGTGCACTTCCGCCTGCTGGACGAGCCCCGCGACGTGCCGTTCGTGATCCGCGAAACGCGCCGCAAATTCCAGCACGGCATCGCCCAGCTGACGGTCTGGGAGCGCAAGGCGTAAAAGCATTGCAAAAACCGGGGCCATGGCTTGCCGAGCCTGACGGCGGTGATCCGCGACGGCCCGATTCGATTGGTGACGCGCAGTCCACCGTTTTCCGAGCCATGTTGTCGGAGCGGTTGAGACCCAAATGGTTTAACAAAACGTCTTTTGAAAATTATTTTAGCGCTTGCCGGGATGCATTTCAAACGCATCGACGGGCAAATGTTGAATCCGGCCCGGTGTTCTGATAAGGGGTGCGGGGCAGTGGGGACAGCTAAAAACAATACCGACGGGACCGGACAATGCCGCAGATCATAACCACCCTGCAGATCTTCAAACTGCTGGACCGCTCCAACTGCCGACAGTGCGGCAAGAAAACCTGCCTGGCATTTGCCGGGGCGGTCTTTGTGGGCCAAAAGGCGCTTGCCGACTGTCCCAAGCTAGATGCCGAAACCGTTGCCCGGCATGCCAAAACCGCCGGGCATTCTGCCGGTATCGCCCAGAACCGGGATGCATACCTTGCAAGGCTGAAGAGCAAAATTATCCACATCGACCTGGCCGCCGCCGCCAGGCGGCTGGGGGCGCGCTTTGCCGGCGGCCGGCTCACGCTCAAAGTCCTGGGCAAAGATTTTAGCGTGGACTCCAGGGGGAATCTCTCCGCGGATATCCATATCAATCCCTGGGTGGCGGTGCCGTTTTTAACCTACGTTCTTTACGGGAAAGGGCTTACGCCCAGCGGCCGCTGGCTTGCATTCCGCGAGCTGCAGAACGGCATGGACCTTTACCCGATTTTTCAAAAAAGATGCGAAGCGGCCCTGCAACAGGTGGCGGACAGCTACACCGATCTCTTTCGCGACATGGTGCAGATTTTCAATGCGCAGCCCGTGGAAAATCCGTTTGCCGCCGATATTTCCGTGGTATTGCAGCCCCTGCCCAGAGTCCCCCTGATGATCTGCTACCAGCGGCCCGAGGACGGCTTCGGATCCAGCTTGAGCGTGCTTTTCGATGAAACCGCCAACCGCAACCTCGACATCGGAGCCGTTTTTTCACTGGGTACGGGCCTGACGCAGATGTTCGAAAAGCTCGCCCGGCGCCACGGCATCGGACAGGCCATGCCCCCGTACGCCACATAAACAGCGTGCACAACGAAAAGGATGTTGCCCAATGACCCCACCGGATGTGAAAACCATCGCCCGCATTGCAGCCTCCAAAACCATTTTTCACCGCGGTCAGAAGCGCTACGACATCGGTTCCTTCCACTTCCTGGAATACCGACGCGATGCCACAGCAGTTCGTCTATGAAGTGGACGGCAGCTACGGTGATACCACCCGCATAGGACTGAACGGAGGCGTCACCACGGCCTGCGACTGCCCCTATCCCGGAAACGGCTGGCAAATCCCGAAACCGGTTGCATTTTACAAGCGGGTTCGATATATTTATTAAGTTACAGGTAATTTCACAGCTGCGGGTTCTCATCCCCCTTGTGCAAGACTGTATCCGTGGATTGTTTCGTCAGCACGCCGGCGGCAGCAGCCCGGGATGGCTACAGGGTCTGCTGAATGCGTATTCAATGCTTTTCGAACCCCTGATATGCGGTTTGTTTGATGCACACGTTTAATTCGGATTATTGGGCACTGATTTTGGGCGGGTCCAGTGGCTTTGGTCTGGCGACAGCCAAGAAACTGAGTCAACACGGCATGAATATCTGCATCGTGCACCGGGATCGCAAGGGGGCCATGAAACGCATCACGCCCGAGTTTCAGAAACTCAGCGATAGCGGTGTTCAGGTTTTGACATACAACGTCAATGCGCTGTCTGCCAAGGGCATGCAGCAGGTGCTGGACGGTTTGCAGGCCGGCATGCGCACCAATGGGCGCATCCGCATGCTGCTGCACTCCATCGCCTACGGCAATTTGAAACTGCTTGCGCCGGAGCACCCACAGACGCATGCATCGCACGATCGGCTGCTGACACAGCTGAGCCGGAAGCTGGCGCTGCCAAGGGAAACGCTGCAGTCTGCATGCGACGGATTATTTCGAGAAGGTGAAGAAGGCCTCCGCGACGTTGCCTCACCTCCCGCATACAACAGTGATGATCTTCTGCAGGAGGAAGACTTTGCCTTAACGATTTACAGCATGGGCAGCAGCCTCGCCACCTGGGTCCAGGAAATTTTCAGGCGCAAGATGTTTGCCGGTGATGCCCGTGTGATAGGGCTTACCAGCGAAGGCAACGAAATCGCTTGGAGAGGCTATGCCGCCGTTTCGGCCGCCAAAGTCGTTCTGGAGTCCCTTGCCCGATCCATTGCGGTTGAATACGCGGCGTATGGTATCCGCGCCAATATCGTTCAGGCGGGGGTTACCGACACGCCGGCGCTGCGGCTAATCCCCGGCAGTGACCACCTGAAGGCCACTGCGAAGCGGCGCAACCCGTTCCACCGCATCACCACACCGCGAGACGTCGCCAATTTCATTTACCTCCTATGTCTGGATGAAGCCGCCTGGGTCAACGGGAACATCATCCGCGTTGATGGAGGCGAACATATCAGCGGGTAGCGGACAGGCCGAAACCACCCCTGAACGTTGCTGCGACAGCGGCACGCCTGAGCGTTTTCAGGGCTTGGCGCCAGTGGTGCAGACGCCTCCCCTGCCCGGCCACAAGTGCGGTACCAAGGTATGCGTAAACCCTGAGGACTTTCCCAAATGATTTATCTGCACGGCATCGGGCATTTTCACCCGGACAACATCATCGACAACCAATTCTTAGAAGATCTCGACATCGGCACAAACAACGACTGGATCATGCAGCGCGTGGGCATCCGGACACGCAAAACGGTCCTGTCGCTCGACTACATCAAAGAAACCAGGAACCGGGACCTTCGCGCTGCCAGCGAAGCCTCTGATTACAGCAACGCCATGACCGGCCGACTGGCGGCTGAGATGGCCATCGAAAATGCCGGCATCGCAAAAGAGCAGATCGGGCTGCTCATCGCCGGCGGCTGCTCGGCGGAGACGCTAACACCGGCCGAAGCCTGTACCATCGCGGCGGAACTGGGCCTCGAAGTCAATGCGTTCGATTTGAATTCCGCCTGCTCGAGCTTCGGCGCCCAGATTCACTTCGTGGGTATGATGAACCCCGAGGCTCTGCCCGATTTCATTTTACTGGTCTCTCCGGAAAACAACACCCGTGTCGTCGATTATACGGACCGGCAAACAGCGGTTTTGTGGGGTGACGGGACCAGTGCGGCGGTAATTTCAACCAGGGTTCCGGCCAAGGCAGCCGTCACATTCCACACGATGACATCGCATCCGCAGGGTTGGAAAAAAGTCACCATCCCCAGAACGGGGTTTTTCGGACAGGAAGGCAGCGCCGTGCAGTCCTTTGCCATCAAACGCACGGTGAACTGTTATCACGAAATCGTTCAACGATATCCGGGGCCGCCACCTTATTTTATCGGCCACCAGGCGAACCTGACGATGCTGAAATCCGTTTGCCGCCGATGCGCCGTCGCCGAAAAACGGCACCTGTTCAACGTCGATGCCTTCGGCAACACCGGCGCCTCGGGCGCGCCCACCGTTTTGAGCCAGAACTGGCAACGGTTCAAAACCGGTGACCGCGTGGCCCTTATCGTCGTCGGTGCCGGACTGACCTGGGCCGGCATGGTCATTGAATTCTCCGGATGAAGATGGCACCTCAAACGACATGCAACAGAATCGCGTGTTCACCATGACCTATCAGGATTTTCTGAAAAGAACGCAATTTGCCAAAGAAGAGCTGATTGCTTTTGCCTACGGCAGACTGGTTGCCGACCCGCCGGCGGAGTTTTCCAGGCTGCCGGCGCCGCCGTTCCTCATGGTGGACCGCATTCTCGAAATCGAGAAACGCGGCAACAGGGGCAAAATCCTGGCCGAAAAAAATGTCCAGATCGATGAATGGTTTTTCCAGTGCCATTTCAACGGCGACCCGGTACAGCCCGGCTGCCTGGGCGTCGATGCCGTCTGGCAGCTGCTGGGCTTTTACTGCGTCTGCTGCGGCAGCCAGGGCAACGGTCGCGCCCTGGGCTGTAAAGAGGTGAGTTTCGAAGGCCAGATCCGGCCGCACAACGCAGTGGTGCGCTACGAAATCGATGTGCGAAGGTACTCGGTTTTACAGGGCGGCAACACATCGCTGGTCGTGGGCAGCGGCAACGTTTTTGTAGACGATGCGCACATTTACACCATCAAAGATGCCAAAGTCGGCATTTTCAAGGGTATCGCTTACAGGGATTATCCCTTCAAGTCGGAGAATTCGGTTGGCGGAAAGATGCTCTAAGATGTAAAAAATGGTTGTATTTTTCCCCTTAATGATTATATTTTGTGAAATTTTTTCCTTGAAGCTGACAAATGGACCCTCTGACAAAAGCCGACATACTGCCGCTGATACCCCAGCAAGCACCCTTTCGCTTTATCGATGAAATCATAGCGTTAAACAACGACGGCATTGTTTCAGCCTATACATTCAGGAAGGATGAAACCTTTTACGCCGGACATTTTCCGGGCAATCCCATTACCCCGGGTGTTATTTTGCTGGAAACCATGGCGCAGACCGGTGTTGTGGCGTACGGAATTTACCTGGCATCCCTGCAGATGGGCCGCGATGAAATCCGGAAAATTCTCACCGTGTTCACGGAGGCGGAAGTTGAGTTTTGCGGCATCGTCCGGCCGGGCGAACGCGTCGTTATCCGGGCGAAAAAGCAATACTTTCGCCGCCTCAAGCTAAAAGTGGAAGCTGAAATTGCTTCAGAAAGCGGCGAGATCGTCTGCCGAGGTACGATTGCCGGGATGGGAATTAAGCAGAAATGAGAAAGCGGGTCGTCATCACGGGTCTGGGCATCGTCGCCCCCAACGGACACGGAATCGAGGCCTTCGAAAAAGCGTTGCGAGCGGGAAAATCCGGTATCCGGTTCATGCCGGAACTGGAAGAATTGAAATTCGGCTGCCAGGTGGCCGGGGTGCCCCAAAACATCGATGAAGTCAGCGCACGCTACTTCTCCAGCGATCAGCTTCTGGCGATGAACAGCAGTATTCGGTACGCATCCATTGCCGCGATCGATGCCTGGCGCGATGCGGGCTTTGAAGTTCCCGCCCATGATTCACAGGAGGTGGACTGGGGCACCGGTGCCATCATTGGAACCGGCATCGGCGGCATGGATACCATTGTCGGGAAGGTCGTACCGTTGACGGCCGCCGGAAAAGTCCGCCGGCTTGGCAGCACGGCTGTCGAGCAGGTCATGGCCAGTGGTGTGTCTGCCAGGATCGGCGGACTGCTGGCCCTGGGGAACCAGGTGACGACCAACAGCAGTGCATGCTCCACGGGCACAGAAGCCATTGTGGACGCCATGTACCGCATCCGCAACGGGTTGGCCCAACGCATGCTGGCGGGAGGCGCCGAGGGCGCTTCACCGTATATCTGGGCAGGATTCGATGCCATGCGGGTCCTGAACCGAACCCGCAACCATGAGCCGGAAAAAGCCTCGCGTCCGATGAGTGCCAGCGCTGCAGGCTTCGTGCCGGGATCCGGCGCCGGTGTTTTGATGCTTGAGGATCTTAACCGCGCACGGGAACGCGGCGCAAGAATTTACGCTGAAATCATCGGTGCGGCCGTCAATTGCGGAGGGCAACGCATGGGCGGCAGCATGACCGCGCCCAATCCTGCAGGTGTACG
Source organism: Desulfobacterales bacterium (assembly GCA_026984935.1). Classification (GTDB taxonomy): domain Bacteria; phylum Desulfobacterota; class Desulfobacteria; order Desulfobacterales; family JALSRD01; genus JALSRD01. Next base: position 21,698 of record JALSRD010000095.1, on the reverse strand, counting down.
GCGTTGTATCCACGATGCCCTGAAGGACGCAGGCATCGGCGGCCGTGATGTAGATGCCATCAACGGCCACCTGACGGCCACTTTCGCCGACCCGTTCGAAGTGCAAAACTGGGCAAAGGCCCTCAACCGCAACACAGACGATTTCCCGCTGATCAACGCAACCAAATCCCTGGTCGGACATTCGCTGGGAGCCGCCGGCGGACTGGAGTCGGTGGCCAGCATTCTGCAGGTGTACAAAGGGTTCGTGCATGGCTCCGTAAATTGTGAAGACCTGCATGCACAACTGCTGCCGTTTTCCAAGCGCATCGTCCGCCAGACCCGCGAAACGCCGCATTTGAGAATTCAGGCCAAGGCAAGCTTCGGATTCGGCGATGTCAACACCTGCATCTTTTTCAAAAAATGGGAACAAAGCGCAGCCTGATGCGGGAAGTTTTTTGGACGATCCATGATCGACGGCATTTTTTTAAGATGTTTTCTTGCCGCGTATCTCACAACATGACAAGGGGGGGTTCTTTCAATGACGCGAGAGGAAGTATTTGAAAAAGTTGTTGAAATTTTAAACCAGTACAGCAAGAAAGAAATTTCGAAAGAAAATATTTCCATGGAAACATCGATCCTGGAAGACCTGGAAATCAATTCCGCCCGCCTGGTGGATATCGTGCTGGATTTCGAGGATGCTTTTGACATCGAAGTGGACGACGACGATGCCGACACCGTCGCCACGGTGGGTGACGGCGTAAACCTGATTTTAAAGAAAATACAGTGACGCATATGAACGATCTCAAATTCAAAGAAAGATTTGCATTAAAAATCCAATACATGGCCGGATGGGTCACCCTGCCTTTCTGGAGCACTCTGCTAATCGCGCTTATGCGTTTTGTCGGCAGGTACAGAATTCAGCATCTGCGCGAGATACGCAGGTATTACAAGAACCTCAAGCGTACCGTTGAAGGCCCCATACTGCTGTGCTCCAACCATCTCACCAAGATCGACTCACTGATCTTAAACTGGAGCCTGGCTTCCACCTGGTCCTACATGAAGTCTTTCAAGATATTTTCATGGAATTTGCCGGAACGGGCCAATTTTTACCAGAATTACATCCTGCGAACGCTTTGCTACGTGGGTAGCTGCGTGCCCATCGACCGCGGCGGCAGCAGGGAAGCCGTGAAAAAATCACTGGACAAGGTCACCTACCTTCTCAGAAAAGGCCACACGGTCACAGTTTTCCCCGAAGGCGGGAGAAGCCGAACCGGCCGCATCCAGGAAGATAAATTCACGTACGGCGTCGGCCGGCTGGTCAACAAGGTGAGCAACTGTCACGTCCTGTGTGTCTACCTGCGGGGGCATAATCAGAAAAATTACAGCGACATACCGCATAAAGGCGCCCGTTTTTACATGAATATGGAGCTTTTCAAGCCCGAAAGCGCCTATTCCGGCCTGCGCGCCACCCGGGACGTCGCCAATCAGATCGCCGGCAGGCTCGTACGCATGGAACAGGCTTACTTTGCTGCTGCTGGGCAATGACATCGTCGATGTAAACCAAGCGGGCATGCGGGAAAAATCGAAAGACACCCGCTTTATGCAGAGGGTGTTCACCGCCGCAGAGCAAGACTGCATAAATACGGCCGACAACCCTGCCTTAACGCTCTGGATATTCTGGGCCGCCAAGGAAAGCGCTTTCAAGCTCGTCTCGAAAATGTGCGGCCCGCCGGTCTTTTCGCACCCAAAATTTGAAGTGTCCGCTTTCCGTCAGACAGCCGCGTCGTCTTTTAAGGCTGAAGTCGTCTATCGGAACCACTCCTTTTCGACGCTGATCACGCATACGAAGGGTTACATCCACGCTGTCGGCGGAAACTTGCCGGCGGATGCATGGCCGCAATTTTTGATGATTTCAGACGTCCGCGAGATCGCGCCCTCAGTGCATGCCGCCTGGCAAAACAAGGCCGTGTGGCACAAAGCTTTCACACCTGCAGAACTCGAATCCATTCACCACGCAACATCGGCGCTGGTGCGATTTTTCTGCAAAAAATCCATCGCCGCGGCGCTTAAAATCCGCACATCGCAGTTGCAGATTATTCGTCCCGTGGAAAAAAAGCGCCCACAGCCGCCGTTTGTGCTGTGCAACGACAGACCCTGTAACATTGACATCAGCCTGTCGCACCACGGCTCCTGGCTGGGCTGGTGTTTCAATGCCGGCAACCGGAAGAAGATGGCCACTTCCGTTTGAAAAATGCGGCCATGCGCCCCAGGTCCACGCGGCAAATCTACCCGGTTTTGCACCTAGCGGGCCTCATTGGGCCTCGCCCTTTCATGCGGACATCCATCCTCCCGCTTGACACGCCACCGGTTTTCTGTAATATCGTAAAAAATTTTCGTCATTCCCTGACCATTGTTTTATTCTATAAACCCCATTTATTTTTGCTCTCTTACAACCCTCCCCCCGGAAGCCGGGGGTCAACTTGTTTTCAAGAACGTGCGAATCTTCACTGGTTGCCGCCTTTTGAGAGATGTCACCCTTTTCCCGGCAGGGCCGTTTGTGCCCCGGACTTTGAACACCGTTGTCGGCCGGCGACATCATCGGTCGTTTCCCGTAACCGTTCCGAAGAAGGAGAAACGCTATGAAAACCAGGCTTGTGACGCTATTGACCATCATGCTGGCCCTTGCCCTGCTGCTCGTTTCCGGCAGCCCGGCCCGGGCGGAAAAACCAATTGTCATCGGCTGTCCTCTGTCTACGGCCTACGTTTACGGCTGGGATGCACAGCGGGCCATCACGCTGGCCATCGAAGAGATCAATGCCAAGGGCGGTGTCAACGTGGGCGGCCAGATGCGGCCGTTTAAAATCGAGGTTCTCGACACCCGCGACCTGGAACCCGGCGTACCGGTGAGCGAAGCCCTGCTGGCCGTCGAAAAGCTGATCCTGGACAAGAAAGCCGACTTTCTCGTCGGCGGCCCGGTGCGCTCAGAAGCCGCCCTGGCGGCCATGCCGTTGCTGTCCAAATACAAAAAAGTCTCCATCGTGACCACCGGTGTGCTGTCCCCCAAGTACCACGCCATGGTCGCCAAAAAGTACAACAAGTACAAATACTGCTTCCGCATCCACGGCGAGGCCAAGTGGCTGATCAAAGAAATCCTGACCAGCCTGCTGGAGATCAAGCAAAAATACGGCCTGGACAAGGTGTTCATCATGGTGCAGGACGTGGCCCACGCCCGGGCGGCCGGCAAGATCCTTAAGAAGGTGGCATCCAAAAAGGGGTTTACCATCACCGGTCTGGAGATCTATCCCACGGGCACCACCGACTTTTCAATGGGACTGGTCAAGGCCAAGAAGACAGGCTCCCAGATCCTGAGCCTGTGGATGGACATGCCCGAAAGCGCCATTTTGCTCAAGCAGTGGTACGACATGCAAATTCCGGCCCTGCCCTTCGGCTCGACCCTGGCAGCCGCCGAACAGCCCGGTTTCTGGAAGGCCACCGGCGGCAAGGGCGCCTACTGCCTGGCCAACGTGGTCAACGCCGGCAACGCTCCCAGCAACGCCACGCCCTGGACCATGAAATTCTACAATGCTTATGCCAAGCGCTGGAAAGTAGCCCCTGAAGGGCTGGGTTGCTCCAGCAGCTACATGGCAGTATATGTGCTCAAAGACGCCATCGAACGCGCCGGCAGCCTGGACCCGGACAAGGTGGTGGCGGCCCTCGAAAAAACCGACATCATGGGGGTCTACGGCCGCCTGCGCTTCGATCCCAAAAGCCACCAGGTGATCCCCAGCTTCGACCCCCAAAAAGGCGCCGTAGGCAGCATCGTCCAGTGGCAGAACGGCAAACGCGTGGTGGTCTTCCCCAAAAGCATCGCCCAGGGCCAGATCCAGCTGCCGCCATGGATGAAAAAATAGATGGACATCCTGGTCTACGGCACCATCAACTCCGTTTCGCTGGCGCTCTATGCCCTGGGCTTTGCCCTGGTGTACGGCACCAGCCGGCTGCCCAACTTCGCCCACGGTGCGCTCTTCGTGCTGGCCGGCTTCATCACCTGGTTTTTCTTAAACAGCCTGGGCCTGCCCTACCCGGTTGCCATCGTACTGGCCATGCTGGTCACCGCCGTCATCGGCGCCCTCATCTATCAGTTCATCCTGGTGCGCGTGCGGGGCATGGAGATCTCGGAGATCATCGCCTCCTACGCCCTGGGCCTGGCCATCCTGGAGGGCCTGCGCTGGGGCGGCTTCAAGGGCATGAGCTACACCCTGCCGGTGTTCATCGAGGGCAGCTTCGCCGTGGCCGGCATTTCGGTGGACTACCAGCGTCTGCTGGTGGTGCTCATCGGCGCGGCCGTGGTGGGCATGTTGTGGCTCTTTACGCATTTTACCCGCATCGGGCTGGCCCTGCGCGGCATGGCCCAGGACGAGCGCGCCGCCATGATGCTGGGCATCGACTCGGACCGCATGGCTGTGGTGGCCATGGGCTTCGGATCCGGCCTGGCGGCCCTGGCCGCCGTCCTGCTGCTGCCTTTGGGAAACATCGTGGTCGAGTCGGGCTACAACATCCTGATTCTGGCCATCGCGGTATGCATCGTGGGAGGCCTGGGATCCTGGATGGGGGCGGTGCTGGCGGCCTTTCTGATCGGCTTTGCCCAGATCCTGACGGTGGTCTATCTGGGATCCCACTACCAGATGGTGGTGGCCCTGCTGGCCATCATCCTGACGCTGATTCTCAAACCCTCGGGTTTGTTCGGACGTCAGAAGGAACTGGAAGAAAGGGTGTAAAAAAGTTTGCAGTCGCCAGCCGGCAGAAATTAAAAGCGACTTGAGGAGATGGCGGGCGCCATTGATTATGAATCAAAACACGCCGCAACGCCGCAGGGAACGTATTGACCGCGGCATCAAGGTCCGCTGCCAGGGCATTTACAGCCTCATGTCGTGGCGCGAAATGACCTACATCACTGCTCCCCGGGCAGCCCTGATCGCCGGCCTGCTGGCCCTGCCCCTGGTCATGCCCGGCATGTACTGGCAGCGGGTGATCTCCATTGTCTGCATCTACGCTCTGCTGGCCGTGGGATTCGATTTCCTGGCCCATTTCGTGGGCCTGGTTTCCCTGGGCGGCGCCTTTTTCGTGGGCGTGGGCGGCTATCTGGCCGCCATCCTCAACACGGCCTGGGCGCTTCCGCCGATCGCCACGATACCTGCGGCCACCGTCATCGGCGCGACCCTGTGCACGCTGCTGCTGCTGCCCTGCCTGCCCCTGCGGGGGGTTTACTTCGCCATCGTGACGCTCATGTACCCCCTTTTCCTGGCCCGCGTCATCGAGGCCCTGGACATCCTGGGCGGCACCGACGGCATCATGGGCATCGACGGCTTTGGCGGCCGCTGGACCGAGCAGTACGCTGTGATCGGCATGCTGCTGATCGTGCTCTTTGCCGTACGGCGCCTGGTGAACACCGACATCGGCCTGGTGCTTAGGGGCGTCAAGGACAACGACCAGGCGATCCGCGCCTCGGGCATGAACGTCACCCGCTACAAAGCCCTGGCCGTGTTCATCACCGCGGCCATGGGGTGCATGAGCGGCGCCTTTCTGGTACACATCTACATGTGGTCCGGAATCTCACAGTTCGCCCTGGACTTTTCCATCCTGCCCATCGCGGCCACGGTGATCGGCGGGGGCGGCACCCTGGCGGGGCCCGTCATCGGATGCCTCATCCTGGTGCCTGTCTCTGAACTGCTGCGGGACTTCGGCACGCTGCGCATTGTTTTCTACGCCCTCATCCTGGTGGCCTTCATCGTCTTTCGCAGCGAGGGCATCATGGTGTATGCCCAACGCAAATACCATCAGTTCGAAAGGTGGACACAGGTATGACGCAAGCCCCCCTGCTGCAGGTTAAGGAACTCTCCAAGACATTCGGCGGCATCCGGGCCCTGGAAAAGGTGAGCTTCGACGTACACGAAGGAGAGATCCTGGGCATCATCGGCCCCAACGGCTCCGGCAAGACCACCATCGTCAACGGCATCACCGGCTTCATCAGGCTGACTTCCGGGCAGGTGCTGTTCCGGGGGCGCGACATCGCCGGCAAGCCGGCCCATAAAATCGCGGACATGGGCGTTACGCGCACCTTCCAGATCATGCGGCCCTACTACAGCCTGCCGGCCTACAAGAACCTGGTGATACCCCTGTTTTCCCCCCGTGCGCGCCGCACCGGCGGCTGGCGCGGCGGCGGCAGACTGGGCGACCGCCACACGGTGGGCATCGACATTTTGGAGGAAATCGGCTTCGAACGCGACTCCCACGTGCCCTACAAGGCCACCGCCACGCTGCCCACGGGGTACCTCAAGCGCCTGGAGCTGGCCCGCTGCCTGGCCTTAAAACCCGAAATCATCATCTGCGACGAGGTTTTTTCGGGCCTTTCCATGAGCGAAATCGCCAGCATGGTGCCGCTCATCGAACGTCTGCAGATGGACGGCATCACCCTGATCATGATCGAACACCGCCTGCGCGAACTCTTCAAGGTGGCCAGCCGGGTGATGGTATTGAACTTCGGCCGCAAGCTCATGGAAGGGCCCCCTGCCGAGGTCATGGCCGATGCGCGCGTCAAGGAAGCCTACTTCGGCTCCCGGGAGGTGCGGGAGGTCATGGACCATGCTTGAAGCCGAAGGCCTGATGGTCTTTTACGAGAACATGCTGGCCCTGAACAACGTCGCCATCCGCTGCGCCGAAAACCAGGTCGTGGGTGTCTTCGGGGCCAACAGTGCCGGCAAGTCGACGCTCATGTACACCCTTTCCGGCATCATGGAGGACATCCGCAGAAAAGCGCAGATGGCCGGCGGCGAGCGCATCACGGTGATGGGCCGCATCACCTACCGCGGACAGGACATCACGAACTTCAAGCCCAGCCGGCGGGCGCGCCTGGGCATCGTGCTGTGCCCGGAGCGGCGCCGCATCTTCAAGGAGTCCAGCGTACTGGAGAACCTGCGCATCGGCGCCTACCTGGCCAGCGCCGCCCAGGCGCGCGAAACCATCGAATACGTCTTTGACATCTTCCCGGCTTTAAAAAAACTGAAAAAACGCATCGGCGGGTTTTTAAGCGGCGGCGAGCAGCAGATGCTGGCCATCGGACGGGCGCTCATGGCACAGCCGAAAATTCTGCTGCTGGACGAGCCCCTGCTGGGATTGAGCCCACTGATGCAGGCCGAACTGGTGCGCGCCACCCGCCAGATCCGCGACGAGATGCACATCTCGATCATCGTCACCGAACAGTACGCCCGGCCGGTGATGCCCATCGTGGATTATGCCTTCATCCTGGAGAACGGGGCTGCGGTCATGGACGGCCGCCGTGAAGAGCTGATGGACAACCCGGACGTGCGCTCGGCCTATTTCGGTGTACAGGAGTGACCCGCAACATGACCGCCTGCCCGCTGCCCGCAGAGATGGAACTGACTTTCACGCGCTTTGACCGCATGTGTGAGCGCTACCCGGACAACACCGCTGTGATCTACCTGGGCGAACGCTTCACTTATTCCCGCCTCAGAGACCTCAGCGACCGCTTCGGCGCGGCCCTGGCCGACATGGGCGTCACCAAGGGCGACCGCGTGATGGTCTATCTCTCCAACTGCATCCAGTGGGTAATCGCCTTTCTGGGCATACAGAAAATCGGCGCCGTGATCGTGCCCGTCTCGCCCATCTACACCTCCCACGAAATCGCCTACATGCTGAACGACTCGGGCGCCGAGACCATTATCTGCCTGGACACCAACTACGGCTACGTCAGAGAAGCCGCCGCCGGCACCGGCCTGAAACGCACCGTGGTCACCAACCTGGTGGACCTGCTGCCGGCCTGGAAACGCTGGCTGGGGGTGCTCTTCGACTGCCTTCCCAGCGGCAAGGTGGATCGGGGGACAGCGGAAGTACACACCTTCAAGACCCTGCTGGGCCATAAGCCGCTGACGGCACCGGCGGAGATCGATCCCATGGCGGACCTCTCATACCTGCTCTACACCGGAGGGACCACCGGTTTCCCCAAGGGCGTGCCCGGCAACCACGCCGGCATGAGCTCCTATGTCAACGACGTCACCGAAGACGTGGCCGGCGCGTTCCTGCGGGAGGGAAGCGACGTATACATCGCCGTAAACCCGCTGTTTCACATCATGGCCCTGGGCCTGTTCATGGCCGTGGGGCTGAACAAGGGCAACGCCACGGTGCTGATGCCCGTGCCCCAGGTGGACGCCATCTGCGAAAGCATCCAGCGCTATCGCGTGCGCTGGTTTCTGGGCGTACCGGCCCTGTACCGCATGATCCTGGAAAACGACCGCCTGGACCGCTACGATCTGGGCAGCCTGGCCTACTGCTTCTGCGGCGGCGACGTGCTGCCCATGGAAGTCTTCAACCGCTGGAAAGCACGCTTCGGCATCCCCATCTACCAAGTCTACGGCTCCACCGAGGTGGGCCATGTGTGCTACAGCCGCATCGACCGCGAGCCCAAGCCGGGCACCATCGGACTGCCCCTGGAGAGCCGGGAATGCCTGGTGGTCGACCCCGCCACCCTTGAACCACGGTCGCCGGGGGAAAGCGGCGAATTGCTGGTCAGCTCCCCCTACACCCTCAAACAGTACTGGAACAAGCCCGAGGAAACGCGGCGCTTCTGCGTGGAAGTAAACGGCAAAACATACTGCCGCATGGGCGACTTCGTGCGCCGCGACGCAGACGGGGAACTGGTCTACGTGGAGCGTTCGGCGGACATCATCAAGCACAAGGGCTACCGCGTGTCGGCCTCGGAGGTGGAAGCCGTGCTCCAGGACCACCCCACGGTAATCGGCGCCTGCGTGGTGGGCGTGGCCGACGAACGCGTGGGCGAACGCATCAAGGCCATCGTGGTGCTCAAGGAGGACGCCCGCGGCGTGGGCGGCGCGGAACTGCTGGCCTGGTGCAAAAAGCACCTGGCATCTTACAAGGTGCCCGCCTATATCGAATTCCGCGACATGCTGCCCAAGAGCAAGGTGGGCAAACTGCTGCGGCGCGAAGTGCGCGACGAAGAGGCCCGGCGGATCGAGAAAGAGAAAAACAGCTGCTAACAGATCCGTGAAACGCCGCTGCATCCCATCGTAAACCCCGCAACCTAAACCCATGCAGCGAGGTTGCGCAGGAAAGGCACATCCGCCGGCCGTTTTTCAAGGCCTGCCCGGGATCGCCAACGAAGAGAAAGGAGTCTGCCATGACCAGCCCGCCTGTTATGCTGAGCGATGCAGAAAAAGCCCGTTATGCGTCGCTGAACCGGGAAAACATCGAATTTCTAATGGACCGCTACAACCGGGTCAACCGCTGGGTCATCGCCGACATGCTGCGGCGCAGTCGATACCATTTTCCGGACAAACCGGCATTGGTTTTCGGGAAGCGGCGCATGACTTACGCGGAACTAGAAGATGACGCCAACCGCGTGGCCAACGCGCTGCTGGACCTGGGGGTGAAAAAGTACGACCGCGTGGCCATCCTGGCGCACAACACCATCCACCACGTGCTGACATGGTTCGGCTGCTGCAAGGCCGGCGCCGTCTATCTGGCCATCAATTACCTGCTGCGCGGCAAAGACATCACCTACTGCATCAATCACTCGGAAAGCCGCGTGTTCATCGTCGAAGACGGGCTTTACGAGCTGGTCCGGGATGTGCTGGACGACATGCCCTCGGTGAAAACCCTGATCTGGTCGACCCAGGGTATCGGCAAGCCGCCTGTCGACGGGCGTTTTTCGGACTTCGACGGCTGGTACCGGAATTTTCCGGCCACCGAACCTGATACGCTGCTGCACATCCAAGACCCCTGCCAGATGACCTACACCAGCGGCACCGAATCGCGGCCCAAGGGGGTGATCATCAGCAACCAGGCGCTGATGGCCCAGTACATGGGCTGCATCCTCGACGGCCGTTACACGGCCGATGACGTGAACGTCAACGCCCTGCCCATCTACCACTGCGCCCAGCGGGACGTGTTCTTAAACCCCCTTTTGTGGATCGGCGGCACCAACGTGCTTGTTTCTCCGGACATCGGACAGATCCTCAAGGCCATTGCCGATCACCGGGCGACGATGTTTTTCGCCCCCCCGACGGTGTGGATCGGCATCCTGCGGCACCCGGATTTCGAACGCTACGACCTTTCCAGCCTGAAAAAATGTTACTACGGCGCTTCGATCATGCCGGTGGAAATCCTCAAAGAAATGATCCGGCGGCTGCCCGGCTGCCAGGTGTACAACTACTACGGGCAGACGGAACTGGCGCCTTACCACACGGTGCTCAAGCCCGAAGATGCCCTGCAGAAACTGGGATCGGCCGGTATGGCGGGCCTGAACATGGAAAGCCGCCTGGAAGACGAACGCGGCAACCCCGTTGAAACGGCCGGGGTGCCCGGTGAAATCTGCGGCCGGGGGCCCCACGTAATGACCATGTATTTCAAGGACCCGGAAAAAACCGAGGCCGCCATGCAGGGCGGCTGGTTCCACTCCGGGGATATCGGCATCCTGGATACAGACCGCTACATCGCGGTGGTGGACCGCAAAAAAGACATGATCAAGACCGGCGGCGAGAACGTGTCCACGCGGGAAGTGGAAGAAGCCATTTACCTGGACAGCCGTGTCGAGGAGGCTGCCGTCGTCGGGGTACGCCACCCCAAATGGGTGGAAGCGGTAACCGCCGTCGTGGTGCCCCGCAAGGGGGAGACGATCCGGGAGCAGGAAATCATCGATTTGTGCCGCCGCGAGCTGGCCCCCTTCAAGGTTCCTAAAAAGGTCATCATCGTTGACGCCCTGCCCAAAACGCCCACCGGCAAAATCCTAAAACGGCAGATGCGTACCACGTACCAGGATCTTTTTGCCGGTTGACGGCCAACCGTTTTTGCGGCTCTGGAAGGACTGTTACACCCGGAGCTGACCGATTGCAATCGCCCAGAGCGGTTTCGCGGTTTCGTTGATAGCCGGCTTTTACCCGCCATCAGTTTAGGCGGTGTGGAAACCATTGAAACGGCTGGGAGGAAATCACCGCGGTGGTTTTGTAAAGATCCGGGTTGAAAATCGGCGCTCGCGCAGGGCAGACAATTTTGCAGTCAAAATGGAAGGTTTCCGAACATACCAATGACGCTATAAAATATCGCGCTCCATCCATAGACAACCATGAGATAACATTACAACTTTATAAGTTTTCAAAATTGTCTGTGCAAGATTCAGGTAAAATGCCACCCGCACGCCGATAGATGTCCGCTTTAGCGGCAGCCGGCGGGGTTGAACGCAATGGATTACGGGAGGAAATTGCATGCAGCTCACTGAAAAATCGCTTTGCAGCCATTGCCGACGGTCCCCGGCGAAAAGGATCGCCGCAATGCTGGCCGTATTTCTGGCGGCCGCGGGTTTGCAGCCCGCACTAGCCTCCGGGTCCCAAGCGGCGGTCAGCCGCACGCTGAAAAACGGCCTCAAAGTCATCATCGTACCCCACCGGCTGGCCCCGGTGGTATCGGTGCAGGTCAACTACCGCGTGGGCTCGAACCAGGCACCGCCGGGGTTTCCCGGCATGGCGCATGCCCAGGAGCACATGATGTTCCGCGGGAGCCCGGGGCTTTCCGCCCAGCAGCTGGCAGCCATCACCGCTGCCATGGGTGGACGCACCAATGCGGAAACCCGGGCCGACGTAACGCGTTACTTCTTCACCGTTCCGGCTGCGGATCTGGAAACCGCCCTGCGGGTGGAGGCGCTCCGCATGCGGTCGGTGGATGACAGTGATGCGCAGTGGCGCACCGAAAGAGGGGCCATCGAACAGGAGGTGCAGCGCGACCTGTCCAGCCCCACCTACCGGATGTACGCCCTGCTGCTGGAGGGGCTGTTCCGCGGCACGCCTTATGCCCACGATGCCCTGGGAACCAGGGCATCCTTCGACCGCACCACCGGCGCCATGCTGAAAAAATTTTACCGGGACTGGTATGCACCCAACAACGCCGTGCTGGTGATTGTGGGCGACGTGCCGGTTTCCGGCACCCTGGCCATGGTGAAACGGCTCTTCGAACCGATTCCCGAACGCAGACTGCCGCCGCGGCGGCCCCTAAAAACGCCGGCCCTGGAACCCGAGATCATCCGATTCGAAACCGATCTGCCCTACGGCCTGGCCGTAGTGGCCTATCGCCTGCCGGGCGACGACAGCCGCCAGGCAGCGGCTGCCGACATCCTGGCACGCGTGATCAACAGCCGCCGGGCGGCCCTGTACGACCTGGTGGCCAAGGGCAAAGCTCTCTTTGCCGAATTCTCCACCCAATCCTTTGCGCATGCCGGCATGGGGTTTGTGGTGGCCGGATTTCCCAAGGGCGCCGGCGGGCAGGGCCTGGTGAAAGAAATCCGGGGAATCATGGGACGCTACGCGGCCGAAGGCGTGCCGCCTGCGCTGGTGGCCGCCGCCAAACGCTATGCCCAGGCCGATGCCGAGTTTTCCAAAAACGACGTCGAGACTCTGGCCTCCCAGTGGTCCGATGCCGTGGCCGTGGCCGGCCTGGCCAGTCCCGAGGCCTGGTGGCGGGCCGAAATGCGTGTGCAACCCGCCGAAGTCAATGCCGTGGCCCGCCGCTGGCTGGTCAATGCCACTGCCATTACCGCCGTGCTGACGCCCGGTGCTTCCGGCAAAGCGCATTCTGCCGGAAAAGGCTACCGCGGGCGGGAATCCTTTACACCCGCCAAGCTGACAGCCGTGCCGCTGCCGGCCTGGGCGCGCGAACTGGAGTCACCCCCGCAGCTGCCGCCGCCACCGCCGCAGCCCTACCAGACGACCCTGGCCAACGGGATCCGGCTGATCGTACAGCCCGAATCCATTTCCGACACGGTCAGTGTGTACGGCCGCATCAAACAGACCCCGGCTCTGGAGGAGCCGCCGGGCAAGGAGGGCGTTGCCGAAGTTCTGGACGAAATGCTGTCCTATGGCAGCCGCAAAATGGGCCGTCTGGCATTCGAACGTCAACTGGACGCCATTGCCGCCCGACTGGAGCCGGGTGCCCGGTTCTCCCTGAACGTGCTGTCACGGCACTTTAAAAAGGGAGTGCATCTGTTGGCCGAAAATCTGCTGGACCCGCCGCTGACGCGCCATGTTTTCAAAATTGTGCGCCGCCAGGTGGCCGACGCCGTCGCCGGCCGTATCAGCAGCCCGGCATACAAAGCCCGGCGGGCGCTTTACGCCGGCCTTTATCCGCCCAAAGACCCCACCTTGCGCCAGGCCACGGTCCGGACCGTAAACGCACTGCACTTGAGCGACGTCATCCGGTACTATCGGCACACGTTCCGGCCGGACCTCACCACGATTGTCGTTGTCGGCCATATTCAGCCGGCCCGGGCGCAGCGTGTCATCGCAGCAGCGCTTGGAGGCTGGCGGGCCGCCGGCGCGATGCCAGAAACCGACCTGGGGCCGGTGCCGCCCAACCCTCCCGGGTACCAGACCATACCGGATCCGGGTCGCGTGCAGGACTCGGTGCTCCTGGCCCAGACCCTCGATCTGACCCGGGACAACCCGGACTACGATGTTCTGCAAATCGGGATGCACGTGCTCTCCGGCGGATTCTACGCCACACGGCTGTATCGTGACCTGCGTGAAAAAACAGGCCTGGTTTACACGGTGGGTGCCGGTCTGGAAGCCGGCGTACATCGCGCCGTCTTCATGGTGGCCTATGGCTGCGACCCGCAAAATGTCGCCAAAGCCCGGGACCTGATTCTGAAAAACCTGCGCCAAATGCAGCAGCAGCCGGTGACAGAGCAGGAACTGGTACGCGCCCAGCGGCTACTGATCATCGATTCGCTGTTAAACAGGGCTTCCGTCGATTCCATTGCCGGCGGATACCTCGACCTGGCAGTCCTGCGGCTGCCTCTGAATGCGCCACAACGGGCAGCCAGACACATCCTCAAAACCAGCGCCGGGCAGGTTCGGCGCGCCTTTGGACGCTACCTGCGGCCGGACGCCTTCGTCCAGGTGGTACGCGGTCCAGAGCCGCGCTGATACTGTAAGCTGCGTGCTAGAGGGAACTTTCTCCCTCCGCTGGGTGCGAAAAGGGGAAAAAGCAGCACTAGTCTGCGACGGCCGCGCCCGTGCTGAGTAAAACGGCCTTGCGTGCAATTTCCCTGCTGCGACAATCGGGGCAGAGCCTAAGAGGGGTTTGCTGGAGGTCAGGGGCGAGTTTTTGGCGGGCATAGTTCACAAAGGGGGCCGGGGCGAAATGCCTTCCGCACTTGCTGCAGGCGTGGAGCGGGACGCGCGTGCCGCTCCACGACTTCATGGTGCGGGTCTGTACAATATCCTCAAAGGCGATCGCCTGGGTCGGACAAACCCGGGCGCAGGCGCCGCAGCCCATGCAGACCGCACTTTCTTCGTAAAAGGGGGTGTTGATTTCCGTGAAATGCCCCCGGCCGATATAGTTGATCGCGCCGGCCCCCATGACGTCATGACAAATGCGCACACACAGGCCGCAGAGGATGCATCGGTTCTGCAGCGGGTCGTCCGGACGAACCTTTCTGGCAAAGCGTGTTTTCTGGATGCCGTATCTTTGCGCCAGGGCCCGGATCGCTTCGGACCTGGGCGCCTGGGCCAGGTACAGTTCGATCAGAGCCCTTCGCAGGCTGACGATCTCCGACGTTTGTGTGAGGACTTCCAGCCCTTCGGCGGCCGCAAGGGTGCAGGCGGTGGTGATGCCTTCCTGGGCGCCTTTGACGACCTCTACCAGGCACATGCGGCAGGCCCCGTAAGGCGCCAGCGTTTCCTCGTAGCAAAATGCCGGTATGTCGATGCCCTTCCGCCTGGCGACCGACAGCAGGCTTTCCCCTTTTTCGGCGGTGCACGCCTTTCCGTTGATGACGACTCGGATCATGACGATCGGGATCTTTCGACAAGCGCCTCGTATTCGTTCCGGAAGTATCTGAGCGTGGTCAGCACGGGATTCGGCGCGGTCTGTCCCAGTCCGCACAAAGAGGTTTTGCGGATGAGGCCGGAGAGCTCCTCGAGAATTTCGATATCGGCAACCGACGCCCGGCCGGCCAGGATTTTGTCGAGGATCATCAGCATGTGTTTAAGGCCCTCGCGGCAGGGGACACACTTGCCGCAGGACTCCTCGTCGGTAAAGCCGATGAAGAATCTGGCCGTATCCACCATCGACGTTTCCGTGCCCATCACGACGACCCCGCCCGATCCCATGATGGACCCTACCTCCGTCAGGTGCGCGTAGTCCAGGGGCGTATCGAACAGGGAAGCGGGGATACAGCCGCCGGAGGGCCCTCCGGTCTGAACCGCTTTGATCGCTTTTCCTCGAAGGCCGCCGTTGCCGATGTCGAATACGAGGGTGCGAATGCTGGTGCCCAGCGGCACTTCCGCCAGCCCCACGCATTCCACTTCCCCCACCAGAGAAAAGACCTTGGTGCCGCTGTTTTCTGGCACCCCGATTCCGGAGAACCACTTTCCGCCCCTATGGATAATTACAGGAATATTGGACCAGGTCTCCACGTTGTTGATATTCGTGGGCATGCCCCAGAGCCCTTTTTGGGCGGGAAAGGGCGGCCTGGGTCGGGGGCGGCCGGTTTGGCCTTCAATCGAGGCGATCAGGGCGGTTTCCTCGCCGCACACAAAGGCGCCGGCGCCGCCGGCGATGGTAACGGAGAAGCTGAAATCCGTGCCGAAGATGTTCTCTCCGAGCAGTCCGTGGCGCTGCGCCTGGGAGATGGCCGCCGTAAGCCGCTCGATGGCCAGCGGATACTCCGCCCGGACATAGATCACTCCCTCGCGCGCACCGATAGCGTAAGCGCCGATGAGCATCCCTTCGAGGATCATGTGCGGATCGCTCTCCATCTCGTTGCGGTTCATGTAGGCACCCGGGTCACCTTCGTCGGCGTTGCAGATGATGTACTTTCGAAGACTCTGCTCCTCTTTGGTGAAATTCCACTTCAAACCGGTGGGAAAGCCGGCGCCCCCCCGTCCCCGAAGTCCAGAAATGATGACTTCATGGACTACATCAGCCGGCGACATCTCCGTTATGGCCTTGTGTAAAGCGGTATATCCACCGACTGCAAAGTATTCATCGATGTCCTCCGGATTGATTAGTCCTGCACTCCGCAAGACAATCTTCTGCTGGGGCGCAAAGTAGGGAGTCGTTTCATAGGCGGGGATGTCCTCAAAGCCCGTGCCAAAAACCAGTTTATCCCCGACAATGGGATCCCACGCGTTGATCCTGCAGAGTGCCAGGTCCCGGGGCACATCGCCTGTGGCTGCGGCGTGCAGAATCCTGCCGGTGTCGGCCTCTGTCACCCGGTGCAGGATCACCAGCGGTTTTCCGGGAAGGTGAATATTGACCAGCGGTTCTTCACGGCAATACCCGATGCAGCCCACCCGGCGCAGCTGGATATTGTGCTCTTGTTTCCGGATGGCGGACTCCAGGGCCGCGTAGACGCGGTCAGCGCCGGCCGCAATGCCGCAGGTGGCCAGCCCCACGTCAATGCGCGGCCTGCCTGGAAAGCGTTTGTCGATACCCTGTTTCCCGGCCTTCCGGAGGTCTTCAATAGTTTCGATGATGGTTTCCCTCCCAGTCGAACTGCCTCAGGATCGCAGGGATTTTGTCCGGCGTCACATAGCCGAAGATCCGGTTGTCGATGCGCAGGACCGGCGCCATGCTGCAGGCCCCAAAACAGCGGGCCGACGTGAGTGAAAAGGCATGGTCCGCCGTGGTCAGCTGGAATTTCCCGTCCCCGGTGGTTTCACCGGCCCCGACATCGAGCAGCCGTTCGAGCCTTTCGACAATCCGGGGAGCGCCGTTGACGTGGCAGGCGGTTCCCATGCAGACGGTCACCACATGCTCGCCCAGTGCCTCCAGCGTGAAAAATGAATAGAAAGTAGCGATGCTGTAGAGTTCAGAGAGGGGCATCGCCAGTTTGCGCGCGAGGTATTCCAGCGCATCCCGCGGAAGATAGCCTGCCCGGCGCTGCACCTGTTCGAGGACCCCGAGAACCCTTCCGGTGGCACCGGGGTATCTTTCCACGATGGTGTCCAGCTGCGCTGCGTCCATTTAAATTCCCAGGCCTTGGCGTTTCTTTTCAATCACCTCTTCAAGAAGATCGGCGGCTTTGACCGGGTCGGGCTCCACCGCAAAGGCGGCGTTGACGAGTCCATTCAGGCCTGCAGTTAAAAGATTGACCACTTCCGGGCTGCCGAAAATTTTCGGCGGAATGTCCAGCACCGTAAAAACCCCGGAGGCCACGAAATAGGCCCCGATGGAAATGGCTTTCTGGGAATACCATTCGGGTGCCGCGCCGCCAAGCGGCAGATCCTCGATGCCGACATTCAGCTCTTTGGCGATATTGGCCGCCAGCATCAAAATCCGGGAGCAGTCGACACAGGAACCCATGTGAAGTACCGGGGGAACTTTCAGGGCTTCGCAGACGGAACGCAGGCCGTCTCCGGCCAGGCCGGCGGCCTCCGGCAGCAGCAGTCCGGCCTTGCCGCTGGCAATGGCGGCGCACCCCGTTTCGACCACCAGGATATCCCGTTTGATGAGCTCCTTTCCCAGAGTGATGTGCCCGTAATCCTGCTGGACCTTGGGGTTGTTGCAGCCTACGATCCCCACCGCCCCGCGGATTTTTCCGGCAACGATGGCGTCGATCAAAGGCTTGTAGGAACCGCCCAGGGCGCTGCGGACGGCCTCTTCGGAAAAACCCGCCATCATCTTCATCGGTTTTTCCGGAATCCTCACCCGCTGCAGGTCCCGGTGGGGGAAGTTCTCAACGGCCAGTTTCACGATTTCCCTGGCCGTGTCCAGGGCCGATTCAGGATGGCACTCCAGGTGAGTGGCTCCGGGGATCTTGGACTTCTCGCTGGTCGACACCACCTGTGTATGGTAGCATTTTGCGGTGTCGGTAAGGGAGGGGAAGATACACTGGTAATCGATGACCATCACCTCCACGCTGCCCGTGGCAATGGCCAGTTCCTGGTCGAGCTCGTTGCCCGCAATGGGAATGCCGTGGCGCATCAACAGTTCGTTGCCGGTGCAGCACATGCCGGCGAGGTTGATTCCTCTGGCGCCCTTTTCTTTGGCCAGCTTCTTTAAAGCGGCATCTTCGGCCGCCAGGACCATCATTTCCGACAAGATGGGGTTGTGGCCGTGCAGCACGATGTTGACCGCATCTTTTTTCAGGACACCCAGGTTGGCGTGCGTGGTGGTGGGAGCCGGGGTGCCGAACAGGATGTCGGAGCCTTCCGTGGCCATCATGGAGCCGCCCCAGCCGTCGGAGAGCGAGGTTCTCAGGGCATGCAGCAGAATGTTGGCGTAATCCGCACCGACGCCCATGTGCACCCGGTGCATGGCTTCGACAATTTCACGGTCCACGCTTCTGGGAGTGATGCCGATGCGTTTCCACATCTCCCGGGTTTTGTCCGGAGCCCTCTGGATCAGTTGAATCCTGTTTTTAACGGTGCCGAATTCTTCCAGCATGGCCAGCGCCAGCGCTTTGGCGATGGCCGCCTTCTTTTTTCCCTGGGTCTCGATCCCGTACTCGCCCGCCACGGCCTTTAATTTGTCCACGTCCATGATTCGGTAGCCCCGGGATTTCCCCTCGGCGGTCTCCAGGAGCACCTCGATCACCTCGCGTCCATGGTCCGAATGGGCGGCGGCGCCGGTGGCCAGGTCATCGAGGATGTTGCGCGCGGCGATCAGGTCCCGCGTGGCGCCGCAGACGGCACGTTTCGGCTCGCCCCCGAAAGGGTCGATGCGGCAGGGTCCCATGACGCAGCGGTTGCAGCAGATTCCCAACTGCCCGAAACCGCATTGGGGCTGCTGTTTTGCAAGCCGCTCCCACACGGTCTCCACACCGTCCTGCAGGGCCTTCTGAACGATCTCCTGATCCGTTTTGTCCAAGGATCGTTTCTCCGAAGTCTCTTTGAGATATTCTGGATCGATGTACATGGCCTTTCCTCCTTTCCGCACGCAGGTCTCAATCCCGGAGGATTCCGATTGCGGTTATTTTCTTCATGATGTTCCGAAAAGCCCGGATGTTGGCGGGAATTTCGGGAAGCTCGACTTCCGTCTGCGGCGCGCTCAGGACTTTGAATGTAAAATCGCTGCGGCTCGTCCGGACGAGTTCATTGATGTCTCCGAACGCCAAGGCGCCGGTCTTGCAAGCCTCGACACAGGCCGGGATGCGGCCCTCCCGCTGCCGATCGATACAGTGGTCGCACTTGGTGTTCACCTGGCGGTCGACGGCGATCTGCCAGGTCTTGTCGAACTGGATAATCCCGAACGGGCAGACCATGGCGCAGGCACCGCAGGCGATGCACTTGGGATAGTCCACGATCACGGAATCCGTTTGCACATCGCGGCAGAGGGCGGCCGTAGGGCAGACCTGCAGGCAGGGCGCGGGGTCACAATGCCGGCAACGGTTGGGAAACGTGAGCAGCCCCGGCCCGACTTCAACATGCAAGCGCGGTTTCGGCGTTGGGTCCTCCGAAATAACACCCAAAAGGGTCTTGCTGATAGAATGCTCCACGGCACACGCGATTTCGCAGTGCCGGCATCCGATACATTTCTCCGGCCTGACCATGACGGTATTCATCGCCACACCTCCTCGTTTAGAGATATCGATATATTTTTTCGACAACCATGCTGGCAAGCGAAAGAGACACCCCCGCAGCGGTGTCCATAGTGGCAGTCCTGGGGCGGGAATTGTGCGAGGGGCATTTTCCGGAAATCTCCACGCATCAGAGGGCCGCACCCGTCAATACCGTGCCCGATTCCCCATTGAACGTCTCTTTCCGGAACGTTTTTTTCTATGGCCCAAAAGAGCGTACGATACAATGCCATTATCACGCCTTTTCCGCCAAGGACACGCCGCGGCGGCACATCCCGGATCCGCCGGCATTACCGGCGATCGGAATGCGGGGAGGGGCAAATCGTCAATCCACCTTGAGGCCCGCTGCTCCGCTGTGCCTGTTGATGAGCATATCTGGATTTATGCTCTTCCGCCGCCCCGTTCACTGAAACGGCACTTTCCTGATGATGCGCATTGCCGGCCTGGAAACGGTTCATGGCCACGGTCGCGTTTGCAGTGTTTTATATTACTTGCGCTAAGATTCGTCCACCATAAAATGCGCTTTTTATATTTTTTCAGTTGATTTCAGTAGCTTCCTATGGTGGATGGAAACGAGCTCAACGGCACCTTATGTTGCAATGCATCATATGCTGATTTAACCGGCACATTTAAATTGTTTTGGGATTCACGGTTTTGGGGTGCGGGATGTACGCTCCGAGATCAGGCACCCGCGGCACGCCCTGGATGGAATGAAAACAAGGGGAAGCCGGTCTCTTCATCCTGCCTTCGTATTATCTGCACATCACTTACTTCCTGGATTAAAATTTCCGCAGTGACCAGAACAGGATTGCCTTCTTCGACAACATGTCCGCCGTAAACGGTCATTGCCGGGTCGCTCATCAAGCAGTGCAAGTGAATGCTCGGTTCATCATCCACAGTGCGGCCCACTATTCCCTGCGAGGCGAGTATTTCCAGGGGGCCTTCAAGCCATACGGGATCGTCGTATCGAATACCTTTCTTTCCGGCTTCGTCAGCAACAACATATACGATCCGGGCTTCCATGAGACTGCCGATGACCGAAACAACGTTTGCATATTTTACGTCATGACAGCGGCACATGGCCTCGATGCCCTTGATGAGATCCGTCCCGGGAAGCAGCCTGCCAATAATTTTCCTGCCCGTTTGCGACACGACGGCTTGGATCCTGACATCACTCATCCGAAGAGACTCCTTTCTCCCTGTGGGGGCCGCTATGTTGTGTCGTATGTTGCCACATCGGGATCGGGCCCAGACAACCTATGGGTTATCAGGGCACAATATCCCAGGCGATAAGTACGCCAGGCCCTTTTAGCACACTTTTCGGCCCTGAAACGAGCGCTATAGGGCCTGCAAGCGGGTATATTTTCGCGTGATATTCCAGCATGCCCGCAAGTCGCCCCGGCCCGGCCCCAGCCCTTCCAGGTGCGTCGCGCAATGATCGATCCCAACACGAGTCAACAAGGTGAAAATAACCATTATCTGACCATATACCTGGTTTTATTTTTTCATATACCCGTACTATGTCCGGACCTTTCAGCCCTTTCTTATAATCTTGGGCAGCTTGGTGAAATTTTCCATTCTCCGTCAGAGATGCAGGACCCCGATATTCAGGCTGATCGAACTGCTTTGGGTCAGTTACCCCCTTGGATCTTGGAACATCATGGCCCTCATAGATTAGGACAGTTCCATCTTCCGTTATTTGGTCTTCGTATGGCGAATTTTCTTGAACCGACATAAGAATTACTGAGTGACCGCCTCTCAAACGGAAATTCATACCTCGTTGTAAGCTAGTACCTTCTCTCTGGCACATTTCCATATACTGTTTTGCCTCAGATGGAATTGGATTTTTCCTCAAAATGTGATAATCTTCACAGTAAGGAGGAAGAACCATGGCCAGAAAACGCAGACATTTCACGCCCGAACAGAAAGTCCAAATCATTAAAAAGCATCTTGTGGATAAAGTGCCGCTATCCGACCTTTGTGACCAGTACGGACTCCAGCCCACGGTTTTTTACCGCTGGCAGAAGGCCTTTTTCGAAAACGGCGCCAAAGCCTTCGATAGGCGCAAGGACACCGAGAAGCTGCGCCTGGAGAAAAAAGTCGCGGCCCTGCAAGG
>JALSRD010000094.1 GCA_026984935.1 Desulfobacterales bacterium | reverse complement strand
CCGGAGCTGCGACGGGTGGACATGCTCAAGTGCCGCGACCGCTCCTTTTGCTGCGGCGGCGGCGGGCTGATGCTCTTTTACGAACCCGAGGAAGAGCAGCGCATGGGTGTTCTGCGGGTGAAGATGGCCCAGAAGGCCGGCGCCAATGTCATCGTGACGGCCTGCCCCTTCTGCCTGGTCAATATCGAAGATGCCATCAAGGTCAGCGGCCTGGAGGGCAAAATGGAGGCCATCGACCTGGCGGAGCTGATCGACGGCCAGATGGAAAAGGGGTGAGAATGAAGGGCGCTTGCGCTTTTATTGCGTTTAACTTTTGACAGACCCGTAGAAAGCCGGTCTCGAGCGCATTGCAAGACTTTTCATCGAAAAGCGCGGTGCATATTAAAAAACCCAGGCTGTGTGAGGGGCAAAGCGACAACGTTCCCGGGATTTGGCGCAGGGGCGCACAGCTCCCGAAAGGGCTTGTGGCAACGGGAAGTCCGGACTTTTTGCGGAATTATCAACTTTTAGATCCTGATATTGGAGGTCGGTTATGGAAATTTTGGTATGTGTCAAACGGGTCCCCGATACCGCCGAGAATGAAATCGAGGTCAACCGTGATGGTACGGACATCGAACGCGACGACCTGGTTTACTCGGTCAACGAGTGGGACAATTACGCCGTCGAGGAAGCCATCCAGATCCGGGACCGCGTCGGCGGCACGGTGACCGTGGTGAGCGTGGGGGACGAGGAATCGGAAGAGATCCTGAGAAGGGAAATGGCCATGGGCGCCGACAAAGGCGTGCTGCTGTCAGACGCCGCTTTCGAAGGCTCTGACGGCCGCGGCGTGGCCGCCATCCTGAAGGCCGAGGCCGAAAAAGGCCACTACGATCTGATCCTGACCGGCGCGCTGGCCGACGACGGCGCCGGTGAGGTGGGCGGCATGCTGGCCGCCATGCTCGACCGCCCCTACGCTTCGCTGGTCAACCACATCGAGGTCGAAAAAGGCCAGCCGACCATCAAGGTGGGCCGTGAAATCGAGGGTGGCAACCAGGAGATGAATGAAATCGACCTGCCCTGCGTGCTCTCCATCCAGACGGGCATCAACGAGCCGCGCTACGTGGGCATCCGCGGGATTCGCAAGGTGGCCTCGCTGGACATTCCGGTGCATGGCGCCGCTGACCTGGGAATCGCGCCGGAGCAGGTGGGCGCGGCGGCGGCGCTGGTCAAACGCCGGGATTATTTCGTCCCCGATTTGGGCGCGGGCGCCGAGATTCTCGAGGGCAGCACGGAAGAGGTGATTGACAAACTGATCAATATTCTGAAAGCGCAGGGAGGGCTGAAATAATGGCGGACACTATCTTTGCATACATCACCCATGGAAACGCCGTGGCCGACGATACGGCCCTGGAAATGATCGGTGCGGCGCGCAAGATTTCTCCCGCGGCGGCCCTGACCGCCATTGTCGTCGGGTCGGGCGCGGATGTCGATGCCGTGTGCAGCCAGATGAGCGCTTCCTTTAACGAGGTATGGAAAATCGACGACGCGGTGCTGGCCTATCCCAATGCCGAGATGATCCGCAAGCTGCTGGTCAACATCCTGCCGGAACAGGCCGTAATCCTGGTGCCCCACGACACCTTCGGCATGGATCTGTCGCCGGGCTTGTCCATCAAGCTGGACTGCGCCTTTTTGTCCGATGCCGTGGATATCGAGGGACTGGAAGGGACCGTTTTGAAGGCCGTACGCCAGGAATACGGCGGGGCCGTGAGCACCCACGTGGACTGTGACGTCTCGCGCGGTGCGGTGATCAACGTGCGGCCCGGCGCCTTTGCGGCCGACGAGAGCAAATCGGCCTCCGGCAAGGTGGTTGACAAGTCCTCTCTGGCCGGCGATCTGAGCTGCGGCCGGCGCTTTTTGGAGGTGGTGGAAGCCGAGGTCGGCGATGTGGACATCACCAAGGCCGAAGTGCTGGTGTCCGTGGGGCGCGGCATCGAGGACGAGGAAAACCTGGAGATCGTCGAGGAACTGGCCGAAGCCATGGGCACCGTGGTTTCCTGCTCGCGGCCCATCGTGGATGCCAAGTGGATGGAAAAATCCCGCCAGGTGGGGACCTCCGGCCAGACCGTCAAGCCCAAGGTCTACCTGGCGCTGGGCATCAGCGGGTCCTTCCAGCATTTGGGCGGCCTCAAAGGCAACCCCTTTATCGTGGCCGTCAACAAGAACCCCAAGGCGCCTATCTTCCAGGTGGCCGACGTGGGTGTGGTGGACGACATCCTGGAGTTCGTGCCCGAACTCACCGAAAAAATCAGCGCCGCCTAGCCACGGCACTCTGTGGCCGTAAAAAACAGGCACAGCCGGCCGCTTCCCTTTTGCGGGAGCGCCCGGCTGTTTTATTTTGCCGCCTTTTGCCCCGGTCTTTTGAAGGGCGGAAAGCGCCGCTGGTCCGGCCGGCCGGATGCAGCTGGCAATTTTTGCGGCGAGCTACCGTTGGGCGTCATTTTGCGATGACCGCCCGCGGGATTCCAGGGTGTCCAAGGGACTTTGCACGGCGTCCATATCCTTTTGCATGACGTGGGTGTAGATTTCCGTGGTCTTTACATCCGCGTGCCCCATGAGTTCCTGCACCACCCGGATGTTGACGCCGTTTTCCAGCATGTGCGTGGCGAAGCAGTGCCGGAAGGTTTGGCAGCTCACCCGCTTGACGATGCCGGCCCGGTTCACCGCCCGCTTGACCGCCTTCTGCAGCCCGGACTCCAGCACGTGGTGCCGCCGCAAAACGCCTGCGCGCGGATCGCGGCTGAGTTTCTTGGCCGGGAAAAGGTACTGCCAGCGGAATTCCCGCTGCGCGTTGCGGTATCTGTGGGCCAGGGCCGCGGGTATATAGACGCTGCCGTGACCGTCGGACAGGTCCGCATGGTGCAGCCGGCGGACTTTTTCGACCTGCTCCTCAAGTTCGTCTGCTAGCATGGCCGGCAGGATCGTTGTGCGGTCCTTGTTGCCCTTGGCCGCGTAAACGTAGATCCGGCGATGCTCGAAATCCAGGTCTTTCACCCGCAGCCGGATGCATTCCATCAGGCGCATGCCGCTGCCGTAGAGCAGCCGCGCCATCAGCAGATGGAGGCCGCTCATCTGTGCGAAGACCCGCTTCACCTCCTCCCGGGTCAGCACCACGGGCAGGCTGGGCCGCCGCCTTGTCCGCACCGCTCCGATGCCCTTCCCCAGGGGTTTATCCAGCACCCGATGGTAGAGAAATGCCAGCGCGTTCAATGCCTGGCGCTGGGTGGATGCCGACACCCTGTGATGGGCGGCCAGATGGCTCAGAAAAGCCTCAACCTCCGCTTTGCCCATGTCCCTGGGGTGCACCCGGGCGCCGTGGAATTTGATGTAGCGCACGATCCAGTCGCAGTAGCTCTTTTCGGTGCGGTAGGCATAGTGATGGTAGCGCAGCACCTCGTGGACCTGCTCCATGAGCTTCAAGCGGGGATCGGGTTTGAACTTGGGCTTGATTTCCATGATAGCATAAGGTAATAGCGATAAAATGGAAATTTTAAAACATATTTTCTTTATTACCCGAATAATATCACTTTAAATGGAATATTTACCACCCTGTAAAGGGGATATCAAGCATTTTTCCATCTATCCAAATCGTTAAGTTTAAGGAGATTTAAGAGGTGGACAAGGATAATGTGAAGAAGCTGATTAAGCGTCTAATTGATGAGGCGAGTGTAGTAGCACCATCCATCAGCCGTTTTGACAAACAGCGAAATTATGGAAGCGTCACTGACGAAAATCTTGATTTCGACAGCCTCGTAAGTTGGGAAGTAGAAGCAAAGGCCATTCTGAATCAGCTATCTGTTTCAAATTCATCCGTTTTTGCAGACCTCTATAAAAACTATACTGAAATCAAAGAACAATCAAAAAAATGGCATAGTAAATCTATTCTTGTACATAGGATATGTCAACTTCTTATTGGTGCGCTAACTTTGATCGATTCGCCTTTAGCTAAAACAAAGACCCTATTAAAGGATGATAAACTCACAACCTTTAACGTAGAGCAAGGATACGCTTTTATTGCAATGCCAATGGATGCAGAAGATCATGCACTTGTGGATGTACTTGAGGCGATTAAAGAAGCAGCAAAAAAATGCGGCGTGCAAGCAGAGCGAATAGACGAACCTCAATCAAATGAACGTATAACTGATAGAATACTTGAATCAATCCAAAGAGCCGAATATATAATTGTAGATTTAACCAAATCAAAGCCTAATGTCTTTTTCGAAGCCGGTTACGCGCATGGCATTGGTAAGATACCTATTTACTTTGCAAGACAGGGAACTAAGTTGGAATTCGATCTGAAGGATTATCCGGTACTATTTTTCAGGAACCTGAAGGAATTGAAGGAATCTATCGATAAAAGGATTCGAGGCTTACAGGATTTGAGTAAAACTTAACCCATGCTCTTGCAGCGGAGCGCAAAAAACCGCGCCCGCTGAAGAGCGACGTTAGCCGTCTTACAACAGATAATCACATTAGAAATAGAATAACAGGCAAATGAAAACCTTTTTGAAGGAGAAAAACATGAAAAAGAGGATCGGTTTAAAGTCAATGCTGTTGATTGCAGTTAGTGTTCTCTTACTGATACATCAACCCCACGCAAATGCCTGCACCGGTATTCGCCTCAAAGCCGAAGATGGCACCATCGTCCACGCACGGACATTGGAGTTCGCCGTTGACCTGCAATCGAATGTCATCATGGTGCCGCGCGGGTACAGTCGTACTGGTACCACACCCGATGGCAAAAAGGGACTCGCGTGGAAGTCTAAATACGCTAGTCTCGGTGCCAATGGTGTAGGGCTACCGTACATTTTTGACGGGCTGAACGAAAAAGGATTGGCTGTCGGCACATTTTATTTTCCTGGCACTGTCGGATACATGCCCTACAAACCGGCAGATGCTGGTAAGACAATTGCGCCATGGGAAGTGGGCTCCTGGATTCTAGAAAATTTCGCTACTGTCGAGGAAGTGAAAGCCATTGCTGGAACAGTGCAGGTGCCGGATGTCGTCTTGAAAGCGTGGGGATTTGCACCTCCGGTACATTATGTCGTGCATGACGCTGCGGGAAAGAGCATTGTGCTTGAATATGTCGATGGAAAACTGAACATCCACGATAACCCGCTTGGTGTGATGAGCAACTCGCCGACATTCGACTGGCACATGACCAATTTGCGAAACTACGTCAATATCTTACATACCAACCTGCCGCCGATTCAGTTGGGGGATGTAAAACTGACACCCTTGGGTCAGGGGTCCGGGATGCTGGGGCTTCCGGGGGATTTCACCCCTCCTTCGCGCTTTGTTCGGGCAGTGGCATTCAGTCAATCCCTGCTGCCGTCGAAAACTGGAGAAGATGCCGTTCTGCAGGCGTTTCATCTCCTGAATAACTTTGACATCCCAAAAGGTGCGGCCCGGGACGAGAAGAAAGATGAACATGGCAATATCCTGGCTGACTACACTACCTGGACCAGTGCCAGTGACTTAAAGCGGAAACGATTCTATTTCCGCACTTACGATAATAGCCAGATCCGTATGGTGGATCTCATGAAAATGAACCTTGATTCAAAAGAGATTATTAAAATCCCGATGAAAGGTAAAGAGGTTATCGAGGAGCTTACCCCCTGAAGGTCCAACCTATAAGGATTAACACGATCCGCGTAGCGGTCGTATTTAATCCATTGTTCAAGAAGCCCGGGATCAACCCAAGGATTTGGTTAAGGGTATTGCTTATGAAATTTTAGGGGAGATCAGGCGCATGGCTGACCGGAAGGGGTCAAAAATCTTCTTCACAGGGTCGATCAGCCGGGGAAAAGCGGTTGCCATCAACAATTTCCCGTTGGTTCTTTGATAATTGGGAATAAAAACATACGGATGTCAGGATGTCCGGGCGCAGCCATACGGCTCCGCTTTCAGCGGGTAATCTCATCTGCGCGTATACTGCCGCACTTACGATATCGCCTATCCGTAACGCACCGGCGGCCTCATAAGGGGCAGGACCGAATAGCAGTAAATCAGTTTTGCGCCGCAATCGGCACAGGTGGCGCAGGGCGGCTGGCTGACGTGCCTTGAGGGCATTTCGATATCAAAACCGGAAGCCATGGCAATCATTGCCTCGACATCGGCCAGGGGGATCGCACAGGCCGGATGCAAAAAGCCGTAGTGGCGCACCTTCATGAAGCCTGGTGGCAAAACATGCTGCAGGAAGCGCCGCATGAACTCCATGACATCCAGGCTGGCAACGCGCATGCGGCGGCTGCCCTTTTTGCGATACTTGAAGAAAACCCGCCGGTCTTCCACTTTGACGATGCGGCTGTTGGAGATGGCCACCCGGAACACGTAGGGCGCCAGATACTTGATGCTGCGTTCACTGGAGCCGACGGCCTGGCAGTTGACGTTCCAATCAACGTGCCACACGTTTTTGTCGATAAGGCCGGAGAGCCCGGCGGCTTTCATCTCATCTCGGAATTTGGCTTTAAAGATCTTGGACATGGCCCGGACCGGCATCAGGAAATCCACACGCGATGGATGCCAGGCTAGATTGTCTGTCGATATGGCCCCGCCGGGCACGATATAGTGGATATGGGGATGATACTGCAGCTGACGCCCCCAGGTGTGCAGCACGCCGAAAAAACCGGCCAGATCACCGCCGATAAAAGTATCATCGGCGGCCAGCTTTTTGATAGTCGCGGAAGACGCTTTGAATAGGGCGCTGTAGCCGATGCGCTGGTGACTGCGGATAACGAACCTCAGACGGTCAGGCACCGTAAAGGTCACCATGAAATGATGTCCGGGCAGTTGGCGCCGGATTTGCTTTTCCAGCCAGGCCTGGCTTTTCTGGTACTGGCACTGCGGGCAGTGGCGATTGCCGCAGGACTGGAAAACCGTGTGGACCCTGCCACAGCCCGGACATTTATAAATGGCCAGACCCCGGTCGCTGGTTCTGCAGCTGATGATGGCATCCATGGTTTTACGATGATTGTCCGGCATCTTCCGGCCATAGCGATCCAGATACTCGGGGCCGAATGTCGTAAATATGGCGTTAATGGAGACCATGGCCGAATCCTTTCATGACGCCGTTGATAATCTGGTAGGCGTCTTCCTGCCCTTTGCGGGTCAGGTGCAGATAGACCATGGTGGTCTCCAGCTGGCTGTGTCCCAAATAGCGCTGGATGGTACGGATGTTGACCCCGGCCTCGAGCAGATGGGTGGCATAGGAGTGCCGCAGCGTGTGCACCGAAACCCGGCGTTTGGAAATGCCGGCTTTAAACTTGGCGCTGCGAAAGGCGCCCTGCACGCTGTCGATGGCCATGGGGGTTTTCGACGACGGGCCAAGCTTGTGTCCGCGCCCCAGGGCCGGGAAGATCAGTTTTGGATTGCGATGGGTAACCCAGTATCGCCGCAGGAGTTTTACCGTGGCATCGGGCAGGGGCACATAGCGGTCCTTGGCGCCCTTGCCCCGGTGCACGTGGATGAGCTTGCGCCGGGCATCGATATCGGCTATTTGCAAAAAGAGGCCTTCCTGTAGTCTCAGACCGCAGGAATAGATGGTGGAAAGAAACGCAAAGTTGTGAAAAGTCGTCACCTTTTTGAAGATACGGTCGATCTCCTGGCGGGTCAGAACACACGGCAGGCGCCTTTCGGACTGCGCCTTGAGAATGTTTAAGGTATGCCAGTCGCGCTTGACCACATGCTGGTAAAAGAACTTGATGCCGCAGTATGAAATGCGCAGGGTATTGGGGGCCCAGCCGGTGACGTTTTTGCGGTGCAGAAAATAAGCCTTGAGCTCATCTTCGCTGATCTGATCCGGTTCTTTGCCATGAAATTCGATGAGCAGTCGCACGGCCCGGGCATAGGCCTGCTGGGTGCGTTCGCCCTTGCCGTTTAGCTGAAGCGCCTCGACGGTTCTGTCGTACCAGGGTGTTTGCAGTGCTGCCATGTTGCCTCTCCTTTCTTTTGGGTAAAAGAATGCATTTATGGAGAGGTATCATAGCAGCCTGCGATCGTGCAGGGGATAGATGGGAAAATTAAATACCGTGGATCCGTGAGAGGGCTTTTCTGCCGCGCAGCGGCTTACTTGAACCTGGGTATAAAAGGCGCGTAGTTGTCTACAAGCCATCTCAAAAAAACGAAGTAGAATTATTGAACAACCCAGTTGTACCATACCGAGGAAATTATCGGCATGATATTCGTAACGAACGACAAGTCGCCTGAAATTCTG
>JALSRD010000093.1 GCA_026984935.1 Desulfobacterales bacterium | reverse complement strand
GTGCGCTTTTGAGCTCGATCATCTTCAGCCAGCTGTCATGGTACGCGGCATCCAGCTGTTGAACCTACTGCTGGCTTAAGCTCAGACGTTTCACCACGCGCGGCATGTGCCACCAGCGGCCGCTCGGAACATCCTGTGCCCGGCAGGCGACGGCCGGCCCTGTCCTGTTGATATTCCAGCCGCACGTGCTCTCGCGGCGTGAGATGGCCGTCGGACCAGGCCCGGCGCTTGCTCTGCCGGATATGCCGCTGCTGCCTTTCCAGCGAAACGGTCTCGTGCCTGGTCAGCTGGCCGCTGAAAATCCCCTGATGGATGCGTTTCTGCTGCCGGATCTGGCGGTGGCGAATTCTGCCGGCGTGCGCCGAAACGACCCAGACGGATCCCATAAATATCATACCTGAATCTTGCAAGCGTCGCGTTTGCCGCCTATACAAGGCGCAGGGCATGCAGCTGTCGTATACAGACGCAAATGCCCTGCGACACAGTCGATGCGGTAAAATCGGCGCTCCCGCAGGGCAGACAATTTTGAAATCAAAATGGAAGGTTTCCGAACATACCAATGACGCTAAAAATTATCGGGCTGCATCCATAGACAACCATGAGATAACATTACAATTTTATAAGTTTTCAAAATTGTCTGTGCAAGATTCAGGTCATAACTGCCGCTAAAGTTAATGTTTTCTTCATCGTATGGTCCCCTTTCGCCAAAGGTTAAAAAAGCGTCATCATCGCGGGTGTCAAACGCACCTTCAGATTTAACCCTTAAGACGAACGGTGACTGTTTTTGGTCGACAATAAAAACCGCAGGTGCGCCAAAAGGCCGCCTCAGCGGTAGGTTACGTTATGGAGGCTCAGGGGGATTTTTCGCCAGCCGGTCACGGCGAAAGAGGCTGCCGGCGATCTGGACGGCGATTCTGGGGTTTTCGCGCAGACGCCGCAGGCTGTATGCATACCAGTCCTGACCGAAAGGCAGGTAGATCCGGACAACGTGGCCCTCACGGCGCAGCGATTCCAAGGTGTTGCGTATCGGCACGCCGAGCAGTGCCTGGAATTCATGTCGGCCGATGGCCCCGGGGTGCGTCTTGACCAAAAAGCGGCTTTGGGCGATCAGCTGGGCATCGTGGGTGGCGATGGCCACATGCGCCCCGGCATCCAGCAGGATAGTCAAGACATCCATGTAGGCGGCGTTGATACGTCCGGGGTCTTGGTAGGCCAGCTCGGGCGGCTCCAGGTAGATCCCCTTGCAGAGGCGGAAACTGGCGCCGGCCTGCGCCAGCCTGGCCGCATCTTCGGCGGTGCGCCTCAAACGGGCCTGCAGCACCGTGCCAATGCGCGGCCAGATGGCCCGGCCCCTTTCGTAAAAGTCCAGCGTGGCATCCGTCACGGATGAGTCCTCCATGTCGATGCGCACAAAAAAATCATCCGCCCCTGCAGCCGCCAGCAGCTTTTCGAAAAGCGCGAACGCCAGCCCGGGGTCCTGCCGCAGGCCCAGCTGCGTGAGTTTGATGGAGATATTGCGGTCCACCCCGGCAGCGGTCATGGCCGCCATGAGTTCCCGGTAGGCGTCCAGCTCCCGGCGGGCCTGGTCGGCCTGCGTGACGTCTTCACCCAGATGGTCGATGGTGACCGCAAACCCGTCGCGGTTCAGCTGCGCGGCCAGCAAAATGGCGTCTTCTTTATTGTCGCCGGCGATGTAGCGGCCGGCAACCCGCCGGATGATCGGCCTGGGCATCACGCCCAGCATGGTTATCAACAGTCTGGCAAGCACGCATCTCCTCCCTACGGTTCCAGCATGTGGATATACCGGTAATCGGTGGGCGGCATGAAGGTTTCCTTGATCGTGCGCGGACTGACCCAGCGCAGCAGGTTGAGCCAGGAGCCGGCCTTGTCGTTGGTGCCGCTGGCGCGGCCGCCGCCGAAAGGTTGCATGCCCACCACGGCGCCGGTGGGCTTGTCGTTGACATAAAAGTTGCCCGCGGCGTGGCGCAACACCTCACGGGCCAGACGAATCGCTGCGCGGTCGGTGGCAAACACCGCTCCCGTCAGCCCATACGGCGAGGTCCGGTCACACAGCTGCAGCACCTGTTCAAAATCGCTGTCTTGATAGACGAAAACCGTCAGCAGCGGCCCGAAGACCTCGTCGGTCATGAGTTTGGCGTGCGGGTCTCTGGTCTCAACCAGGGTGGGCTTGATGAAAAATCCCCGGTTGCGGTCTGCGCCACCGCCGCTCACGATCCTCATGCCGCCGGCCTTTGCCGCGAAATCGATATAGCCGCAGATCTTTTCATAGGCGGCCGCATCGATGACAGCGCCCATGAAGTTGGTGAAATCACGCGGATCACCGACGGCGATGTCCGGCAGCGTTTCCCGGAGCCGCTTTTCGATATCGGGCCACAGACTGGCGGGGATGTACGCCCGGCTGGCTGCCGAGCACTTCTGGCCCTGGTACTCGAAGGCGCCGCGCACCATGGCGGTCACCAGTGCGCCGACATCCGCCGAGGGATGCGCGACGATAAAATCCTTGCCACCGGTTTCACCGACAAGCCGGGGATAGGAGCGGAAGCGGTCGATGGCTGCGGCCGCCGCCTGCCAGATCGTCCTGAACGTCTGCGCCGAGCCCGTGAAATGGACACCGGCCAGCGACCCGTCTGAAAGTACGGCCCGGCCCACTTCCCGGCCGGGCCCGGGAATGAAGTTGATCACCCCGGGCGGCAGCCCGGCGGCCATGAACAGGCGCATGACCTGGTAGTTGGAAAAAACCGATGTCGAGGCCGGCTTCCACAGCAGCGTGTTTCCCATCAGCGCCGGTGCGGCAGCCAGGTTGCCGGCAATCGAGGTAAAATTGAAGGGGCTTACGGCAAAGACGAACCCTTCCAATGGACGCCACTCGACCTGATTCCATAAACCTTTTGCGGAAGCGGGCTGGTCGCGGTAAATCCGGCCGGCAAAATACGCATTGAACCTCAGGAAATCCACCAGTTCGCAGACGGCATCGATCTCGGCCTGGTAGACGGTCTTGCTCTGGTTGAGCATGGTTGCCGCATTGATTTGCATGCGCCAGGCAGTCGACAAAAGCTCCGCGGCTTTCAAAAACACGGAAAGCCGCTCCGTCCAGGGAAGGCGGGACCAGTCCTTCCAGGCCTCTGCCGCCGCCGCCACGGCAAGCCGGACCTCGGCCTCGCCGGCCATGTGGTACTCGGCCAGCACGTGGCCGTGGTCGTGGGGCATGATGCACGCAGCCATCCGCCCGGTACGCACCTCTTTGCCGCCGATGATCAGCGGTATCTCCATGCGCGCGCCAGCCATTCGGGCAAGTTCGCGCTTCAGCGCATCCCGCTCCCGGCTGCCAGGCGCATAATCGTATACCGGCTCGTTTGCGGGCCTTTCCAGGGTGATGAGGGCTTCCGTCATGGTCAAAAACTCGCAGTGCAGCTGAAGGTTGTTTATCCACAATATGGGTATGTTCTGCGAAAAGTAAACCTTTCGCACGGCCCCGGCCGGTTTGCGGCACATCCGGCCCGCGTCGCGCCCCCGCACCGCCACGGCACCTGCTGCAAGCCGCCCCGCAATACCGCTGCACTCGACAAGTGTGCCGTTTGGGTGTAAAAGCTTCGTGCGGCCCAAAGCCGGCTTTGCAGACGTCCCGGATCCCGAGAAGGCGGCCTTTCAGTGAAAAAGCAACCTGACATGCGGCACGCGAAAAGCACCCCCCCCGTAAAGCCCCTGGCCTGGCTGTTTCACCGCACGCGCATGGCCCGCGGCTGGATTGCAGCATCGGTCGTGCTGGGGTTTGCCGGCGGGCTTTTGCTCATCGCCCAGGCCCGCCTGCTGGCGCATGTCGTGAACGGCGCTTTCATGCAGCACCGCGCCTGGTCGGAGCTGCGCCCGCTGTTTGCCCTGCTGGGGGGCATCGTCCTGATGCGCGCCGCCCTGGCCTGGGGGCGGGAAATCGCCGGCTTTCACGCCGGCGCCAAAATCCGCCAGGCGGTGCGGCGCCGGATCCTGGCACATCTGGCGGCGTTGGGGCCGGCCTACACGTCCCGGCAGTCAACCGGCGCCCTGGCCAGCATGGCCGTTGAACAGGTGGAGGCATTGCACGATTTTTTCGCCCACTACCTGCCCCAGCTGGCCCTGGCCGCACTCATCCCGGCAGCCATGCTGGCCTTCGTGTTTCCGTTGAGCTGGGCCGCCGGGGCCACGCTGCTGGTAACGGCGCCCTTGATACCGGTGTTCATGATCCTGGTGGGCATGGGCGCCGAATCGGTCAGCCAGAAGAACTTTGCGGCCCTGTCGCGCTTGAGCGCACATTTCCTGGACATTTTGCAGGGCATGGTGACCTTAAAGCTCTTTGACCGCAGCCGCCACGAACGCCGCAGCGTGGCACAGACATCGGCTGCATACCGTAAAACGACCATGCGCGTACTGCGCATTGCCTTTCTGTCCTCGGCCGTGCTGGAATTTTTCAGCTCCATCTCCATTGCCATCGTCGCCGTGTACCTGGGTATGCACTACCTGGGATACCTGCATTTCGGCGATTACGGGCACGGATTGACCTTTTTGGGCGGCTTTTTCATCCTGCTGCTGGCGCCGGACTTCTACTTTCCGCTGCGCGAACTGGGAACCCATTACCACGCCCGTGCCCAGGCCATGGGCGCCGCCGACGAGATCCTCAAGATCCTCGCCCGGCCAGTCCCGGCGCAGCCGCGGGCAACGGCGCGCATTGACTTCGGCGGCCCCATCGAAATTGCAGCCAACGACCTGCACCTGGCCTATGACAACGGCCGGCGGCCGGCGTTAAAGGGTGTTTCCTTTTCCTTGAACACCGGCGAAAAAATCGCCCTGGTAGGTCCCAGCGGCGCCGGCAAAACCTCCATCCTCAACCTGCTGCTGGGGTTTGAAAAACCCGACCGCGGGCGGATCCGCATCAACCATGTCGATCTGGCGCGGATCGACGCGGATGACTGGCGCCGGCAACTGGCCTGGGTCGGCCAGCAGCCCGTGCTGTTTCACGGCACGCTGCGCGAAAACATCCGCATGGGCAGGCCCGCTGCCGACGACGGCGCCATACGGCGCGCCGCAGACGCGGCCCGGGTGATGGAATTCGCCGCGCGCCTGCCCGAGGGGCTGGACACGCCCGTGGCCGAGGGCGGCGCCGATCTTTCGCGTGGCCAGGCCCAGCGCGTGGCGCTGGCACGCGCCTACCTCAAGCAGGCGCCCATCCTGCTGATAGACGAGCCCACGGCCGGGCTCGATGCTCATAATGAACGCATGGTAATCCAAGCCCTGAGCGCCCTGGCCAAGGGCAAAACCCTGCTTTTGCTCACCCACCGCCTGCTCAACATCACGCGCTTCGACCGCATTCTGGTGCTGCAGGAAGGGCGCATCCGCCAGCAGGGCAGCTACACCCAGCTGGCGGGCGAAAGCGGCCTTTTCCGGCGGCTCCTGGAACCGGACCCGGCCATGGGAGACCCTCTTGGATAATCGCCGACGCACTTCATCCCCTTTCCTGGGGCTGTTTCAGCGCCACTGGACCCGGATGCTGGCGGGCATGCTGCTGGGGCTGTTGAGCATGATCGCGGGCATCGGTCTGCTGGCGCTGGCGGGCTGGTTTATCTCGGCGGCCGCCCTGGCCGGGCTGACCGCCGGCAGCGCCCTGGCCTTTAACTTCTTTTATCCCAGTATCGGCGTGCGCATCTTTGCCATCGGCCGCACCCTGGCGCGCTATGCCGAGCGCATCGTCAGCCACGACGCCACCTTCCGGATTCTGGAGTCGCTGCGCGTCTGGTTTTACACGCGCCTGGAACCGCGCGTCCCGGCGGTATTGTCCGGCTACCGCAGCGGCGACGTGCTCAACCGCATCGTGGCCGATATCGATGCGCTGGACAACTTCTACCTGCGCGTGCTGTCTCCCACGACCGTAGCCGTCATAACGGCCCTGCTGCTGGCCCTTTTCCTGTGGTGGTTCGATCCGCTGGTTTCCCTGACGGCCTTCGGCTGCCTGCTGCTGGCCGGCTTCGGCGTGCCGGCGCTGGCCTACGCCGCCGGCGCCGACAGCGGACGCCAAATGGCACAGCACGCCGCTGACCTGCGCGTACACATCGTGGACACTGTCACGGGCCTGTCCGAGCTGCTGGTTTTCGGCGGCCGGCGGCATGCCATCGAACCTCCCATGCGGGCGAGCCACCGGCTGATCAAGGCCCAACGCCGCATGAGCCGCATCCGTGCCGGCACGTCGGCGGCCGGGGTACTGATCTCGGGCCTGGCCATGCTGGGGGTACTCTTTCTGGGGGTCCGGCTGGTGGATCGGGCACAGCTTCAGGGCGTCAACCTGGCGCTCATCCTGCTGGCCGTACTGTCGGCCTTCGAATCCGTGGCACCGCTGGCCACCGCCTACCAGTACCTGGAGATGACGCGCACATCCGCCCGCCGGCTGCTGGAAATCACGGCGGCGCCCCCGGCCGTGGGCTACCCGCAAACACCCGCCGCCCG
Source organism: Desulfobacterales bacterium (assembly GCA_026984935.1). GTDB lineage: Bacteria > Desulfobacterota > Desulfobacteria > Desulfobacterales > JALSRD01 > JALSRD01. The sequence continues at coordinate 1,772 of JALSRD010000093.1, read as the reverse complement.
GCCCCCGCATTTCGGCATCACCTTCGAAAATGTCCATTTTCAGTATGCCGGACGTGCGGTCCCCGTGCTGCAGGGCATCGATCTGCACATCCGGCCCGGCGAAAAGGTGGCCGTTTTGGGAGTCACGGGTTCGGGGAAATCCACCCTGGTGCAGCTGCTGACACGCTTTTACGATCCAACCTCCGGCAGCATCCGCATCGGCGCTGCGGACATCCGGGCCTTCAGTGAACCGCAGCTGCGCTCCTGGATTTCCGTCATGCCCCAGGATGTTCACCTGTTCAACGCCAGCATCCGTGAAAACCTGCAACTGGCCGCTCCCGGCGCTTCCGAAGCCGACCTGGGCCGGGCATTGGCAACGGCACAGTTGTCGACTTTTGTCGAAAACCTGCCGGACGGCCCCGACACCTGGATCGGGGCATCGGGAAGGCTTTTGTCCGGCGGACAGGCGCGCCGGCTGGCCGCCGCCCGCCTGGTACTGCACGACGGACCGGTCTGGCTGCTGGACGAACCCACCGAGGGGCTGGATACACTGACCGCGCGCCGCCTGACGGCCGCCCTGCTCGCCCGTGCCGGCGCAAAAACCGTTCTCTGGATCACCCATCGCCTGGACGGGCTGCAGCGCATGGACCGCATCGTGCTGATGGAGGGGGGGCGCATCGTCGAGCAAGGTTCGCATGCTGAACTGCTGGCACACCGCACCCGCTACGCCGCCCTGTATGCCGGCCGGAACCTCTGGCGGCAGATGCCGGAGATGCCGCCGCACAGGTAAAAGCCCTTGACAAGCGTAAGGCGCCTTCGTATGTAGGAGAAAACGCAGAAACCGGAAGATAAAGCACATGTTCGTTGCAGACCGATTCGATCGTCAGTATTTCTGGTGGTGGCAGGCCCAAGCAGGGACTGCCCCGGGCGATTGAACTGCGGCTGATAGACGACGTCAGGCCGGATTCAACATTACCAGAGACCGCGGGCAGCCGAGACTTGCCGCGGTCTTTTTGTTTTTTTACAAAGACCTTTTACGGTTCCACCAGACAAGGAGGCGCACATGTTAGTCGTCATGGACCAGAAAGCCACCGAAGAACAAATCCAGGATGTGATCCGGCGGATCGAAAAAAACGGCCTGACAGCCCGGCCCATACCGGGTGGCCAGCGGGTCGCCATCGGAATCTTAAACAACGAGGGGCCGATCGAACCGGGGATGTTCGCCGGCCTTGCCGGTGTCAAAGACGTTGTTCCGGTGACGCGGCCCTACAAACTGGTCAGCCGCGAGTTTCAGCCCGAGGACACCCTGATTCAGGTGGGGGGAACGACCATCGGCAACGGACACTTCACGATCATCGCCGGCCCCTGTGCCGTCGAGAGCGAGCGCCAGGCCATGACCATCGCGGAAAAGGTCAAGGCCGCCGGTGCCCAGCTCTTCCGGGGTGGGGCCTTCAAACCGCGCACTTCTCCGTACTCTTTCCAGGGGCTGGGCATCGAAGGGCTCAAAATCCTCGCCAAGGTGCGCGAGACCTTCGATCTGCCGGTGGTCACCGAGGCCATGGACGAGACGTCCTTTGACCAGGTGGAAGCCTACACCGACATCATCCAGATCGGCACGCGCAACATGCAGAACTTCAGTCTGCTGCGGCGCGCCGGACAGGCCGGCAAACCGGTGCTTTTAAAACGTGGGCTGATGGCCACCGTAGACGAATGGCTGATGGCCGCCGAGTACATTTTGTCTGCCGGCAACCAGCAGGTCATCCTGTGTGAGCGCGGGGTGCGCACTTTTGCGC
>JALSRD010000092.1 GCA_026984935.1 Desulfobacterales bacterium | reverse complement strand
GCACGTTTTTGGAACCATGCCACATGGCTTTGTCAGATAGGGTCAAAGGTGGAGAAATAATCAAAGCGACCCGGCTGCCGTGCGGCCGGCGCCGATGCCGCACAGCCCCTTTGACAAATTCCCGGCCAGGGGTTAAAATGCATCCAACACGGCGCAATTCATATCTCTTATAACCGGGAAATTGCCATCGATAGCAAAAAAGGAGCCGGCAAATGGCCAAAAAAATACTGGTCGCCATCGACGATTCCGAAAACGGCAAACGCACGGCGGATTTTATCGCCGAGAGCCTCAGCCGCGACAACCGCATCACCCTGTTTTCCGTGGTGCCGGACACCGCCACCTTGTGCGACATGAACAGCCCGGAACTCACACCGCACTTTCTGTCCCAACAGAGCAGCTTCTGCACCCTGGAAGATCAGAAAAAAAACCTGGTAAGTCAGGCCCAGGAAACGGCCAAAGCGCGCCTGGTAGAGGCCGGTTTCGACGAGAAGCAGATCACCCTGAAAACCCAGCTGCGCAAGAAAGGCATTGCCCGCGACATCGTGGCCGAATCCCAGGATGGGTACGACCTGCTGGTCATCGGCAGGCGGGGCGTTACCGGTATCAAAGAGTACTTCCTGGGAAGCATCTCCCAGAAAGTGCTGCATCTTTCCAAGGACGTATCCGTGCTGATCGTCAACTGACCGCGGCCGCACCGGGCCTTGCGGCACCCCGCGAAGGGGTCCGCCGGGCTTCCCCTTTCCGCCGGCGGGCGTGTGCGCCCACCGGCCGGGCCGCAGTCGCAGCGCCGGTTGTCCAAAGGCCGCCCTTTCGCCTGTCGTTCCAGCCGGCCGCAGCGCGCCGGCCCGTTTTTCAAAGGCGCCGGCAGGCGTGGAGATTTCATTCGGAGCCTGGCCTGCGGATCAGCTCCCGGCTGTACAGAAACGCACCGTCCCGCTCGACCCATCGTCCCCCGCGCCGTTCGAGTATCCATCCACTGGCTTTTTTGCCGCCGAACGGGCGTCTCAGGGGCGTAAACTGAAAATCGGGATTGTCGTGCACCATACCGAAGTGGGTATGAAAAAGTGCGCGGATCTCTTCCGCAGGCGCACCGAAGAAAGTCAAGAGAAATCCATAACGCGTCTGGATCAATTCCGAAACCACCGCATCGGGGTCGTCGAAGGGAATGAGCAGCAGAAAAGGCCCGAAGAGTTCCAGGTCGGGAACCCGCGGGTTTTCGGTTTCCAGCACCAGCGGAAAGACCATTTCGCCCTCGATGGCACCGGTGAGCCGGCGGGCCGACGGAAACTGCTCCAACGCCTGTTGAAGGATGCGGCGCGTGCGCGCCACCCGAATGGGCCCGATATCCGTTTCAGGATCCAGGGGACTGCCGACTTTGAGCTTTTCAACCGCAGCCAGTATGCTTTCACGTGCCTCTGCGTAAAGGCTTCGGTGAATGTACGCCTTTTTCAGGGTGGTGCAGTACTGTCCGCCGTTGATGAAAGCCCGCCGGACAATGAAGCCGGCCGCTTTTTGTACGTCGGCGTCTTCAAACACAACCGCCGCAGGCATGCCGCCCGGACCGGCGAAAAAGAGTTTGTCAAAAGAGCGGTAATGCCTGCGATAGGCTTCACCCACTGCCGAAGCGCCCGCGATGAAGAGCAGGCGGATATTTTCGTCTTCCACGCAGCGCTGCCCGAATGTCCGATTGTCCATCCCGACCACGGCTTCGATGGATGGGAAAGGTTTGCAGATTGCGGCCAAAAGATCGGCCGTTGCAGGGGTCTGCGAAGAAAGGCTGAACCGCAGCCGGTTGCCGGTCAAAAGAGTTGTCCCGCCGAAACGGGCCAGCACCACCACCGGCGCATCGTATGGAAATATGGTCGCCACCGTTCCGAAGGGACGGCCGTTTTCGACCCATGGAATTTCCTCCTGCATACTCCGCAGGTATTCAACCGCCAGGTCGATTTCACTGGATGTAACCTTTACCGGAAATCCGGCGTCATCGGCTGCGGATGCCATCAAACCGGCCTTTTGGCGGTCTATGGCATCGGCCAGTCGACAAATTTCCGCGAGCCGTTTATCAAATTCCTTTTTCGCAGTCATTTTTCTTCCCGCTCTGAGTCTCTGAACTCTGACTGTTTTTGAAACCGTGCAATCCGCAATACTAAAAGGGCCAGTAGTGCGGTATGATCAGCGAGCCGGCGATCAGCACCAGCAGGTTGAGCGGCAGCCCCAGTTTCAGGTAATCGCTGAAGCGGTAGCCGCCCGGTGTATAGACCAGCAAATTGGTCTGGTAGCCGATGGGGGTGGCGAAACAGGCCGAAGCCCCCAGGCAGACGGCCACGATAAAGGGTTTGGGGTCAACGCCCAGGCCCAGTGCCGCGGAAATGGCGATGGGCAGCAGCAGCACCGCCGTGGCGTTGTTGCTCAGGACCTGGGTGCTGATGCTGGTCAGCAGCATCAGTCCGGCCAGCGTGACGACCGGCGGAAACCCGGCGAACAAGCCGATGAAAGCGTGCGCGTAGAGCTGGCTGGCGCCGCTGCGGTCCATGGCCGTGCCCAGAGCGATGGTGCCGGCCAACAGCAGCAGCACCTCTCCCTGCAGGGCGCGGTAGGCGTCGCGCAGCTGGATACAGCCGGCCAGGATCATCAGGAAAGCGCCTGTCAGTGCACAGACCATGATGTCGGCCAGCCCCAGCGTGGCGGCGGTCACAAACCCGCCGAAGATCAGCGCCGCCACGGGGGCCTTGCGCTTGTGGACAATCTCGTGATGCACATCTTCCACCAGCATGAAATCGGTACTGCGGCGTAATTCTTCCAGGCGGCTCAGGGGGCACCAGACCAGCAGGATGTCTCCGACGCGCAGCCGGATATCCCGCAGTTTGGCCTCGGCATAGTGCAGACCGCTGCGCTTGATGGCGATCAGGTGCAGGTCCGGGTCGCGGCTCAGCCCGGTGCCCGCCAGGCGGCTTCCCACCAGCGCCGACTGGGGCACAATGATCAGCTCCACAACCGAGGCTTCCATGTCACGGCGGCCGAAATGCAGGCCGGCCTCTGAAGCCGGCAATTCGGCCAGTTGGCTGCCCAGAATTCCGACCAGCCCACTGGCCGATCCCTTGACCAGCAGCAGATCGCCGGCCACCATCCGCACCCGATCCCGCCCGGGACGATAGATGCGCACGCCGCGGATCAGCTCCAGCACCTGGAGTTCAGGAAAGTGCTTTTCAAAATGGGCTTGCGGCTCCTCGCCGATCAGCCGGCTGTCGGCAGGTATAATGAGTTCGGCCAGGTAGCGCCGGCGCTCGCTGCCCCGGATTTCGCAGATTGGGTTCGACAGGGCGGGCATCAGGCGCGGTGCGAAGAAAAAGAGAAATGCAATTCCCAAAATGGCGATGGGAATGCCCACCGGCGACAGTTCGAACATCCCCAGCTGGCCGTAGCCGTGGGCCTGGCTCAGATCGCTGACGATGATGTTGGTGGAAGTGCCGATGAGCGTACAGGTACCGGCCAGGATGGAGGCATAGGATACCGGAATCAGGAATTTGGAGGGGCTGGTTTCGAACCGGCAGCAGACGCTCATGACCACCGGGATAAACAGCACGACCACCGGCGTGTTGTTGATAAACGCCGAGGCAACGGCCACCAGCAGCAGAATTACCAAAAACGCGCGGGATTGGTGGTCGCGTGACAGGAAGAGCACCTGGTTGCTGATAAAGCCGACGGCGCCGGTACGCATCATGGCGCGGCTGATCAGAAACATGGCCCCCACCGTGACCACCGCCGGATTGGCAAGGCCGGCCACCGCCTCTTTGGCTGAGAGCAGCCCGCTGACCATCAGGACCACCATGATGCCCAGCGCCGTCAGGTCCACCCGCAGTTTCTCAGTAATAAGAAGGTAGAGCGTCAAAACCAGTATCAGTGAGACCACCCAGATCGCTGCACCGCCGTCCATATATCGCCCTCTGTCTGCAGCCCCGCATGCGCGGTTTACGTCCCGAACCGGCCAAGCCGGCCGCCGGCGACCGTTTCGCCCGTTGCTCCAATGGATACTGATCAGAAGAGTAATCACCCGGCGTGGAAAAAACAAGCGCGGATTTCGTGGAAGGGCATGCCCGGCAACGCGGGCCCTCTATACGGTAGCGGTTGATTTTGTTGAGCAGACCCCGGCGCGTGAGCTCCAGCCTGCCGGCGGCCTGCGAGCGGTTGCCGCCGGTTTGCCTTAAAGTTTCACGGATCAGCCGGGCTGCGATGTCTGCCGTGATCTCTTTGAGCGTGCGGCCTCTGGTTCCTGACAACGGCATTGCGTCTCCAACACGGAGTTTCGGCGACAGAAACACCTCGCCGATGACCCGTTGCCCGGCGGCCAGAACCACTTGCTGCGGGCGCTGGGAAGGTGCAAGAAAGCTTGCCGCCAAAACGCTGCGCATCTTTCCCGGCGACGGCTCCACACTTTTCTATCAAAAGCTGTGTGAACGATATCTGCACAACCCGCCCGGCGACACCTGGGACGGCATCATTGAGCTGGAGCCAAGTAAGCGGGGGCATGATGGCACTTGCGATGTCTGAGAAGTGGTTGGCAGCTTGGCCCGACATGGCCGCCTCCAACGGCTGAAAAACGCGGGAAGCGATGTATTGTGGCTGGCACGAAATCAGGGTGGGCTGATTGCCTTTCGTTCCCGCGTATATCCCGGCATGCCGGAACCCATCGGGGTTGTCATCCCCTTGGGATGCAAGGATCGCTTTTTAGGAAGGCTGGCGCTGCTTGCAGATCCAGCAACGATAAAAGAGATCGCCGGGGAAATATCGCAGCCCGGCGCTTTCGCCCCCCTGATGGCCGGAGAAGAGCGCGTCGGCGTTCTGAACGCCGTCAATAAACTCGAAGACAGGCCTTTTGACAGAGACGATGAGCAGATCCTGTCGGCCATCGCCGATGAAGTGGCGCTGGCCGTCAAAAACGCCAGGCTTTTTGATTTCGTCGTCGACAGCTCATGCAAAATCAGGCAGGGGCAAAACAGCTGCAAGGGCTGCAAAAGGCCCCTGAAGTCATGGACGCCCTGTGCAAAGCAGTTGGCGTGCTAACTTTCCCGATCTTCTGGGGGCGCATCCATCCGCTCTACCTGCCAGCGCAGCGAGTCCGTATTCTGGTACAATAGGTAGCGCGCGCCGTCATCAGCACGGATCTTGAAACAGCGTTGCCGGGGTTCGATCCAGGCGGACAGGATTTTCGTTACGGCCATACGCCGGCCGCTCATCCAGAAGGCCAGCGGCCGCTGGTCGCCGCGGTATCCGGCGTAGCAGAGGACCTTGCGGCCGTTGCTTTCTTCTTCCACAACGAATTTGTCCCCTCTCGGCCGGCAAGGTCGGGGAAAAGCCTGTCCGGAGGTATCTAGGAGGCATCCAATGGGTGCTCCCGCAGCCAGTTGGCAGCCAGCAGAAGGCCGCAAATCGACTTGGTATCCTGAACCCGGCCGCTGTAAATCATGGACAGCACTTCGTCCATGGGCAGCCGGCGGACCTCCAGCAGTTCATCCGCATCCAGCTTTTGGCAAGCCGCACGCAGCTGCCAGGCCACAAAGAGATGAATGCGTTCGTCGGAATACCCCGGTAAAGGCGTGATCTCGCCGAGGCGGTGCCATTTGCGGGCGACAAAGCCGGTCTCTTCGGTCAGTTCCCTCTGCGCGCAGGTCAGTGGATCTTCGCCGCCGTCCAGGGTGCCGGCCGGGATCTCCCAGATGACGTCGGCCACGGCATGGCGGTACTGCCGCAGCATCACCACACGACCGTGCGGGCTAAGCGGCACGATGGCAGCGGCACCGGGGTGCCGGATGATTTCCAGGGCAGCACGGTTCCCGTTGCCCAGGATGAGGTCTTCGCGGTCAAGCCGGAAAACACGGCCCTGGTAAAGGGTCCTGCGGTTGTCGACTTTAGCCGCCAGCCGCGCCGGAGCTTCTTGGTTCACGAAACTTTTCTTCATGGCTTGGGCATTTTCTTGAGCATCTGCACCATCTGGTCCACGGACTGGCCGTTGGGCGCCATGGCAAAGGGGTTTATCGCCAGCAGGGATTCCCAGGCCCGGATGGCGCCCCGCCGGTCCTTGAGATCGTGCAGCAGCACGATCCCCTTGTTGAAGCGCGAGACCTCGTGCTTGGGGTCGACGCGCATGGCGGTATCGAAGGCCTCCAACGCCTTTTTGGGCTTGCCGCTGCGGCGGTACATGACGCCCAGGTCGGTCCACACGTCGGCATTTTTGGTATTCAGCGCCAGGGACTTTTCGTAGGCGCCGATGGCCTTTTGCACCTGGTTGCTGTCGAAGTAGCGGTGCCCCAGCCTGGCCCAGGCAGCGGCATCGTCGGGATGATCGGCCGTCTCCTTCTCCAGGTCGGCAACGGCCGGACCCTGGTTCCGGGCCTGCGTACGGGTGGCTACTCCGGGCGGCATACCCCCGGCCCCCATTTTGCGTGGCGTCGATTTGTATACGCCGAAAACCAGACCGCCGGCAAAGCCGACGGCCAGGGCCACGCACACGGCAACCGTCAGGGTCTGCTTTTTGACATAGTTTCCGGGCGGTGATGTCTGCTTGGCCATCTTACGCCTCCTTGGTCACGGCAGTGGCAGCCGCCAGCACCCCGCAAAGTGCACGGTCCCGCCGTCATCCGTACACGGGGCACCAATACCTTCCAGATTCGTCGGCAGCGCCTACAGCAGTTTGTACCCCGGACCTTCTCCACCTTCCGGGCAGGTCCAGGTGACGTTTTCAAAAGGGTCCTTGATATCGCAGGTCTTGCAGTGCAGGCAGTTCGACGGATTCAGTTTGAGATAGGGCTGCGCGTCTTTTTCACCGGTGACGATTTCATAGACTTCCCCTGGACAGAAGCGCGTACAGGGGCTGCCGTAGGTCGGCAGGCAGCGGTCGATGCACAGCTGGGGATCGTGTACCTGGATGTGGCTGGGCTGGTCTTCACGGTGTTTGGTTTTGGAAAGATAGACACCGGTGAGCTTGTCCACCATCAACGTGTTGTCGCAGGCCACGGTCGCCTTTGCCGCAGGTGCCGGCCGGCTTTTGGCGGGCCGCAGTGTGGTGTGGTCGCTGTGCGTCGGCAGAGGGTCCCGCAAACCCCGCCCGCCGGTCAGTTGCTGCACCGCCAGGTGGATGAATTTCAGCGGCACGCCGGCAGCCAGGGCCTGCGCGAAATTCCGTCCGGCGAACATCTCGGTTTTAACCCAGCTGTCATCCACCCGCCGGCGGTAGGCGGACAGGCTTCGGGTGGTAATGTCCTGCTTTTCCAAGGCGTCCACAATGGTTTCGGCAGCCAGCATACCGGATTTCATGGCCAGGTGAATGCCCTTTAAGGCCGGCGGGTTGTGCATGGCCGCGGCCGCCCCCACGAACAGGGCGCCGTCGGCATAAAGCCGGGGGACGGTGTAATACCCACCCGCAGACACCGTGCGGGCACCCTGTTCCAGCACCCTGCCGCCTGCGATGAGATGCGCCACAAAAGGGTGCTGCTTAAATGCAAGGAAAAGCTCGTAGGGGTCCAGCCAGGGGTTCTTGTAGCCCAGCGCCACCAGGTAACCGATGGCCATACGTCCCTGCCCCATGCCGTAGATAAAACCGCCGCCGGGCGTCTCGATGTCCAGGGGATAGCCCATAAGGTGGATATCGTTGACTCCGAAATCCTCAAACATGTTTTCGGTGGGCAGCTGGATAACTTCCTTGATGCCGGTTTCAAACACCTCGGGCTGACGGCCGGCGTACAGGTTGAGGCGGTTGCCGATGGTTTTCATCAGGCTGCCGCGCGCACCCTCGCCGAATACCGTGACCTTGGCGTGCAGATCGATGCCCGCTTCAAAATTGCTTTTGGGGGCGCCGGCCTTGTCAAGCCCCTTGTCGCCGGTGCGCACACCGACGATACGCGCTGCGCCGTTCCCGTAGAGCACTTCGCTGCCGGCAAAGCCGGTGAAGATATTGACGCCCAGGTTTTCGGCAATTTTCGACAACCAGCGCGTAAACCGCGAGAGGCTGATGACATAGGCGCCCCGGTTGCGCATGGGCGCGGGGATGAACGGCAGGCGCAGGGCCTTTTTGCGGGTCAGGAAGTAAAAGGCGTCGGCATTCACCTGAGCTTCTATGGGACAGCCGCGCTCCAGATAATCGGGAAGCAGCTCTTTCAGCGCGGTCGGGTTCAGAATCGCCCCGCTGATGATGTGGGCGCCGATATCGGCGCCCTTTTCGATCAGTGCCACTTCCAGGTCGAGCCCCTTCTGCCGGGCCAGCTGCATCAGCCGGATGGCACCGGCCAGGCAGGCCGGCCCGCCGCCCACGAAGAGCACGTCAAAGGCTATGGATTCGTGCGTTGTGGTCATGGATTCCCCGCCATGGCGTGTCGCTTGACAGCTGTTGTTTTCCGGGTTCAGCCGGCTTTAAGTTTCCTGACAGCCTCGGTAATGTGGGGCACCACTTCGAACAGATCGCCCACGATCCCGTAGTCGCAGCGGGCGAATATGGGTGCATCCGGATCCTTGTTGACGGCCACGATCACCTTGGACGAGGACATGCCCGCCAGGTGCTGGATGGCGCCGGAAATGCCGCAGGCCACGTACAGATTGGGCGAAACCACCTTGCCGGTCTGGCCCACCTGGTCTGAAAAAGGCCGCCAGCCCTCATCGACGGCAGAGCGGGAGGCACCCACGGCGGCGCCCAGCTGTTCCGCCAGGGCTTCGATCACCGTATAATCGTCCCCCCCCATGCCGCGTCCACCGGAAACCACGATGTCGGCCTCGGTGATATCCACCTTGCCGCTTTCCATGCGCTTTTCAATGAACTTCACCCGATCGGGGGTCACCGCCAAATCGATCTTTTCAACCGTTCCCTGAACAGATGCCCGTCCGGCCTCGAAGGTGTGGGGACGGATGGTCGCCATCTGGGGCTGTCCCGCCAGGGTCACTTCGGCCAGGATCTTGCCCCCGTATATGGGACGTGTCGCCTGCAGCGCCCCTTCCTGCCATTTCAGCGCCACGCAGTCCGTGGCCAGAGCGGCGTTCAGGCGGGCGGAAAGGCGCGCCGCGAGGTCTTTGCCTTGGGACGACGCCCCCATGAGCACCACGGCCGGCGCCAGGTCGGCAATGGCCGCGGCACACACCTGGCAATAGGCCTCGGTGGTGTATTCGGCCAGCGCCCCATCATCGGCCACGAGAATGCGCTCGGCCCCGTATTCGGCCAGTTGCCCGGCAATTTCCTGCACCCCGCTGCCCAGCACCAGGGCGGTCAGGCTACCACCCAGTTCGGCCGCCAGTTTGCGACCGGTGCTGATGGTTTCATACGCTACCTTTCGAAAGGCGCCTGCCGCCTGTTCGGCAATCGCCAACACCGTTTGTGCCATGATTTTCTCCTTTTGCCTGCATCCGGCAGCCCGCCGCGAGTATGCGCGCCGGACCGGGAAAAGCATAAATCCGAGCGGTCCTGAAAATCAAACATCAGATGACTTTGGCCTCTTCATGCAGCAGTTTCACGAGTTCGGCCGCCTTGGTTTGCGCATCATCTGCTTCGATCATCCGGCCGCCGCTGCGTTGGGGCGGCGGTTTTAACGCCGTAACACGCACCAGCGGCTGGCTGAAATCTGCAGCTGCAAGCCCGATGTCGGCCAGTGTTTTGTTCTCCAGCGGTTTGCGCTTGGCTTTCATCACACCGGGCAGTGAGGCATAGCGCGGCTCGTTGAGCCCGCGCTGGGTGGTGAACAGCATGGGCAGCGGCGCCTCCAGCACCGCCGTGCCGCCCTCCATGGTGCGATGGCAGCGAATCACTCCGTCACCCATCTCCTCTTTGATCACCAGTGTGATGCAGGGAATATCGAGAAATTCGGCCACGGCAGGCCCGACCTGGAAGTTCTCATCGTCAACGGCCCGCTGGCCGGCGATGACGAGATCGTAGGGCATCTGCTTCAGGGCCGCCGCCAGAATGCGGGCCGTACCCAGCCCGTCGCACTCCACCGCTGCAGGATCATTGACCAGAACACCCTTGTCGGCGCCCATGGCCAAAGCGGTGCGTATGGCTTCAGTCGCTTTGTCCGGCCCCACCGAGAGGATCGTTACGCTGCCGCCCACAGCTTCCCGAATCCGCAGCGCCTCTTCCACGGCGAATTCGTCGTAGGGGCTGATGATCCAATTCACATCTTCGGTCTTGATCGTGGCGCCGTCTTCGGCGATGGTCACCAGCGACTCGGTGGACGGCACCTGCTTTAAGAGAACAACGATTTCCACGGTTCCTCCTTGTTCGTCGGCACGCATAGTGCCCGGTAAAGGCCCCGGGTACCCTTTTGGGGCCTGCTCGAAACGAACTCACAAACCAAGGCTGCCTATAGCAACCGGAAGACGATTATTCAAGCCATTTTAGCGCTGCACAGTCGTCGGTCCGCAGCGGTGGCACGGCCGTGGCCCGGGCACCGGAACGTACCGGACAAGTCCCCCTTAGGAGATCACGTGCACGATCTGTGCGGCGGTCACCAGGTGCACCTGTTTTGCGATTTCGGGCAGCTGCGCTTTGAGCACCCGGTAGGTGATACCATGGGGATGGCCGATTCCCACAGCCTGTCCGTGCCTGCGGGCGTAACGTACAAGCTTTTTCAGCTGGCTGCGAATGGATGCTGCGTTCTGGCGGTTGTCCAGAAAAACGTTGCGCTGGGCAAAGGGGACCTGCAGCAGCCGGGCTGCAGACCGGCAGACGGTTTTGGCCGTGGTGCGGCTGTCGATGAAAAACAGGCCCCGCTTCTTCAGAATGGTAAAAATCTGGTTCATCTGATCGGCATATGTGGTCAGTTTCGATCCCATGTGGTTGTTCACCCCGCGAATATAGGGAACACTGCCGAGGTCCTGCCGTAGCTGGGCGATCAGCTGGTCCGGCGCCATACCCGTCAGCAACTTGCCGGGGCCGGGGTCCACATCCGGGTATTCAACCGGTTCCATGGGCAGGTGCAGCATCACACCCAACCCTTTGCGATGCGCCGTGGCGGCAATCTCGCGGCAGTGGGGGGCAAACGGGAAAATCGACAGCGTGAGCGGCTCCTTCAGGCCGATGAATTTTTCGGCCATGGCCCGATCGTAGCCCACATCGTCAATGATGATGGCCACCCAGGGCGGTTTTTCCGCGGGCAGCGGCTTAAGCGGTGTCAGGGGAGGCGGCGGCGGCAGTTCTTCGTGCGGATAAATTTCGTAGATCGGCTGTGCATGTTTGGCCGCCCCGGCGCGCCGGGCCGCCTTTTTCCCGCGCCCTTTCTTACCGGGCAGGGTGCGCCGATGGACTTTTGGCACGGATTTCATGGGCGGCGCGGCCGTTTTGCGCATCAACAGGTAATTGAGCACCGCGCCGGCCGCCACGATCAGCACGACCAGAACCGCCAGCCCGACAGAAGCCTTCAGCAAGTTGCGTCGAAATTGATTTTTCCTGCGCCCGGATCCGGAGCGGCGTGTCCGCTTTGACTTTTTTTTGGCCATTTCCCTGTTTTGCTCGTCCGCCGGCGGTCAGGTCACTGCTTTCAGCTGTTATCCATGGATGTGGCCAAAGATATCGAAACTGACCAGGATGTCCAGGGCCCGTCTGATCTGGTTGTCCGCCTTGAGTTTTTCAGGGTTCAGCACACCAAACTTTGTCTTTTGTTTCCCGGGCTGGGTTTTCGGGGTTTTACCCGCGGCTCCTTTTTTTGCGGCCGCGGATTTGGCAGGTTCGGCCTGCAGGTGATTTCTCAGGTCCTTTTCTTTCACGTGGCTTCGTTTGCGGTTTTTCTTGGCCTGAGCCTTTGGCGGCTGGAACTCGACAACGATGTCCGGCACAATTCCCTTGGCCTGAATGGAACGTCCGCTGGGCGTATAATAGCGCGCAATGGTGAGCTTCATGCCGTACCCGTCCCGCAGCGCCTCGACGTTCTGCACCGATCCCTTGCCGAAGGAAGTGGTCCCCAGAATCAGTGCGCGTTTGTGGTCCTGCAGGGCGCCGGCCACGATTTCCGAGGCGCTGGCGCTGCCGCCGTTGATCAGCACCACGATGGGATAGTCGCGTTTCACCGTGTTGGCATGCGCTTCAAAGACCTTGGTGTTGCGCTTCAGACGCCCCTTTATGGAGAGAATTTTGCCCTTTTCCAGAAAAAGATCAGAAACTTCAATAGCCTGGCTGAGCAGTCCGCCGGGATCATCGCGCAAATCGAGGATCAGGCCCTTCAGCGGCTTGCCGCCGGATTTCATCTTGTCCAGCGCCTTGACCAGGTCTTGAGCGGTGTTGTCACGGAAGTTGGTGATCCACACGTAGCCGAACCCCGGTTTGAGCACCGCGGCGTGAACACTCTCGATGGGGATCACGTCCCGCACCAGGGTGAACTCGATGGGATCGGCAACCCCCTCGCGCTGGATCGTTACATGCACCTTGGTGCCCTTGGGTCCCCGGATCTTTTTGACCGCTTCGCGCAGGTCACGCGTCGGCTGACCGTCGACCTTAATGATGCGGTCACCGGCCTGGATACCAGCCCTGTATGCCGGTGTTCCCTGAATGGGCGCAATGACGGTGATAAATCCGTCACGCATGGTAATGCTGATGCCGATCCCCGTGAATTCGCCCTGGGTATCCACCTGCAGCTCTTTGAAGGCATCCGGCGTGAGCAGCATGGAATGCGGATCGAGCCCTCTGAGCATGCCCTGAATGGCGTTTTCGATCAGCTTCTGGCCGTCGACTTTGTCGACGTAATTTTTCTGGACCCGTTCCAGGACATCCGAAAAGAGTTTCAGCCCCGTGTAGGTTTCTTCGTCCCCGGCCGTCAGGTTGCCGTCGAGCCCCAGCCAAAGCGCCCAGAAAACGATGGCAATCAGCATCATCGGCCATATGCGTGTCTGTCGTTTCATTCTGCCTGCCATAACTAGCTCCTTTAAGGGTCGCGCAGGAATAAAGTTGGCAAATTTTTAGCGTCGCGACGCCCGGCTGGAAATGCGCGAAAGCGCAGGCATATCGTGAATATTGCAAGCGTTCGCAACACAGTCCGGCGGGATGCGCCGGCGTTTAAAATATGAAGTTATTTTTGCGTGACCCCTTACCCTGCCCTGATCCACCGGAGAGGATCAACGGGCTTGCCGTGCTCGCGCAGCTCGAAATACAGCATGGGACCTTTCAGCGAACCGGTGTCGCCCACCGTGGCGATGACCTCGCCCGCCTGGACCTTTTCCCCGGCCTGTTTGAAACGCTCGTCAAGGTGCGCGTAAACCGAGTAGACATGGTGCCCATGGTTGACAATAATCATGTTGCCGTAACCCTTGAACCAGCTGGAGAATAGCACTACACCGGCTCCCACGCAATGGATCGGCTCTCCCCGGTCCGCCCGGATGTCGATGCCGCTGCGAAAGTTTTTGATATTCAAACGCCGATCGCGGTATACCCCGAAACGGGAAATCACCTTACCTTCAACCGGCATCTTTAGCAAGCCTTTAAACAGGCTGGCAGAAGGCGGCGCTGCCGCCGGCGACGCAAGCGCTGCAGGGGGTTGCCGACGGTCAAAGGCCTTCAGCTGGTTGTCAAGATCTTTGGCCGCTTGCTGCAGCTCCACGAGGGCGGCCATTTCCAGGTTTTTCCGGGAGCGGATCTGCTGCAGCAGATCGCTGCGGTGGCCCTTTTCCCGCGACAGAGCTGCCAGCGCCGCACGCTTCTGAATTTCATAGGTCTGCTGCTGCTCCAGACGCCGGTTATGTGCCAGCAGCAGGTGCGTGCGGGACTGGCGGTCTTTGGAAAGCTTTTGCAGCATGCGGCGGTCATAGGCCAACACCTGCTCCAGCGCATTGCGCCGGAATTGCAGGTCCGCAATCGATTCTGCCGAGGCCAGCACCTCGATTTTCCCCAGACGCTGAAGTTTGTATAACGCGGCCAGACGTCCGGCAGCATACTGGTCACCCAGGCGAATCTGGCGTTTCAGCTCCGCCAATCTTCGCCTGTCGTCACGGATCTTGGCATTCAGCGTCCTGAGTTTCAGCTGAACGTTCCGGATCTGGGTGCGGGCCCGGCTGACGGCACGGTCCAGCCGATTTAAACTGGCCAGGATGTCTTTTTCGGCGAACTTGATCCTGGAAAGTTTCTGCCGGCGCTGCCTGATTTTCGTTTTGAGGGCATGCGACTTTTCGAGGATACGGGCCTTACGCACTGTTTCCGGAACCGGCGCAGGGGCGCTGACGACCAGATACCGCGGATCGTTGAACACATAACCGCTGCGCCGGCCAAACCGGATCTTCAGCCATCGGCCGTCCGGTGCGACCACCGTAACATGCATGCCTTTTTTCAGTTTGGCCACCGGCGCATGCTTTGTATTGGGTGCCGGTCGGACGTTCAGGCGCCTTGCCCTCACCGTGGCGGTCTGTACGCTTGCCCGGCAGGGCAATATCCAAAACGTACCGCAAACCAGTATGGATACCAGCGCGCAAGCGGGAACCGCCAGTTTCAGCCATACGGAATTTCGGCGGCTTGGCGAATTTTTCAATGCCGGACAAGCTGTTTGAGCGACAGATAGCATCCGAACCAGCCCACCAGAACACTACCGAAAATAATGCCGGAATACTCGACCGGTGAAAGAAAGCGCGGTGTAAACAGCGTGCCTGGTATCCCATGGCCGAGCCCGCCGACGATATACAGATAGGCCAGGTACAGTATCGCCACACCGGCAATACCGCCCAAGGCACCCTGGACCATTCCCTGGATATAAAACGGCAGATGAATGAAACTGTCGGTGGCTCCCACCAGCCGCATGATTTCGATTTCTTCGCGTCTGGCGTAGAGCGTCAGGCGCACCGTGTTGGCCACGATCACCACAACCGCCAGCATGAACAGACCGCCCATGGCGCTGCCGCAGAGTTTCAGCAGGTTGACGACGTTGGCAAACTTGCCCAGCCATTCCTGCCCGTAAGCCACATCGTCAACCCCCTGGATCCCGGCCACCCGGTCGGCCAGCGCCACCAGCACGGCATGGCTGCCCGTCGCGGCGGGTGCCAGGCGGATCTCAAAAGTATCCGGCAGCGGATTTTCCTTCAGGCCGGTAAAAAGCGCCACCTGCCCGGGCATCTCCTCCTTGAGCTGCTGCAGCGCCGCTTCCCTGGAGACATACTGCATCCCGGTCACGCCCGGCAGCTTCAACAGCCGGCGTTTAACCGCCAGTTCCTGGTTCCGGCTAAGCCCACGTTCCAGGTAAACCAGCATGCGGACGCCCCGGCGCCACGAGGCCAGCAATTCATTGGCATTGACCACGAACAGGGAAAATGCACTGACGATCAGAATCGACAGGGCGACCGTGGCGATGGTCACCAGGTTCAGGAAGCGGTTTTCGCGCATGTCCCGGAAAGTCCGCTGCATCAATAGGGCCATCTGAAAACCTTTTTACTTTCCGCAGCCGCACCGCTCAGGCGGCAGACACCAGACGTCCGCGTTCCAGTTGGAAGATGCGCCCGCTGCCGCTGCGGATCAACGCGCTGTCATGGGTGGCAACCATCACCGTGCCCCCCCGGTTGTGAAAATCTTTCAGCAGACCGACAATCACCCCGGCCGAGGCCTCGTCCAGGCTGCCCGTGGGTTCATCCGCCAGGATGATTTTGGGCCGGCCGATCATGGCCCGGGCAACGGCAATTCTCTGTTGCTCACCGCCGGACAGGCTTGGCGGCAACACATCGATTTTTTTTTCCATGTCCATGCTGCGCAGCATGTAGCGGACTTTCTTGCGGATCAGGCGCTGGGTTTCGCCGGCCGCCTCCAGGACCAGTGCGATATTGTAATAGACGCTGCGGCTGGCGATCAGTTTGTAGTCCTGAAAAATAATGCCCAGATTGCGGCGAAAGTAGGGGATCCGACGGCGCGATATGCGCGACAGATTCATGCCATCTACCAGGATCTGCCCGGCCGAAGCCTGCTCCCCCAGGTAGAGCAGTTTGAGCAGCGTGGTTTTGCCGGCACCGCTGGGGCCGGTGAGAAAAACGAACTCGTTGGGGTACACTGCCAGGCTGATGTCCACCAGGGCGCCCTTGGCGCCATAACGCTTATAGACATTGAACATCTGAATGGCCGCATCACGCCTCTTGGTCATGCTCAAACTCCCGCCAGCGGTCCGGCAGGCCAGCTACACACCCCGTTTTGCCGTCCTCTGGGCCCTCTGGAAAAGCCCGGGGAGAAAACGCCCTTTACACACCTTGCAGCTCGCGTGCATGCTCAGCTTGCCTCTGGCGATCCCGGACCCGGGAGCCGGTCACCCAATCCCGGCATTGACCACGCTGCCATTCAATGATATAGGCGGTTTTGTCGGGGAGTGCTGTCACCAGTTTTCCCTGCAGAAACCTCCACTGGATCCCATTAACAGGCTTCTTCCGTTTCAGTGGGGGTTTTTTATCGAACATTCGGTTTTAAATCAACCAATTCTTGCGGTTTTGAAGAAATAAGGACCGCCGCACGCCTGCTTTGAAAAATCAACTGCAGACGGCTGCCGGCCGCCGAACGGGGGAACATGAAGCAGGAACTGATCCGTCTTTTGTGCGCCAAGTCGTTTAAATACAGCCCGAAACCGGTTTTTCGGCTGGTATCCGGCAAAATGAGTTCGTTTTACGTCAACTGCAAACCTACCACGCTGAGTCCGCGCGGCCTTTACCTGACCGGAAACCTGGTATTTGAAGCCGTCCGCGAAAGCGATATCGCCGCCATCGGCGGTCTCACCTTCGGTGCCGATCCCATCGCCGTGGCAGCGGCATTCGCCTCGGAACTGCACCACCGGCCCATCAAGGCTTTTTCCATCCGCAAAACGCGCAAGGACCACGGTATCGTGCGCTGGATCGAGGGAGATCTGCAGGCGGGTGAAAGGGTGGCGGTAATCGACGACGTCGCCACCACCGGCGGCTCTACCATCAAGGCTATCCAACGCGCGCGCAGCGAAGGTCTGCAGGTCGTGCAGGCCGTGATCCTGGTGGACCGCCAGGAAGGCGGCCTGCAAAACATCGCCCGCCACGTGCCCCTGGTGACGGCCCTGATCACGCGCGACGATCTGCTGGCGTGCCTCGCATCCACCCCCCAGGACGGTTAACTGCACCTGAACGCACCGCCGTGTTTTCATTTTCCCGCAGGCCGCCGGTGCACACGCCGGCCCTCACAGAACTTATACAGCGGTGCTGCAGCCAAGCTTTTCTGCCTGCTTGTCTTAATCAAAAGCATACTGTCCGTCATTTTTAGTAAATATTCATTCGATATAATTTTATGTTGACTTTATACAGCGTAAAATGGCATTAAAAGCACCGTTACTTACCAAAAATGACAATGACCGGCAAAACACGCCCGAAAGCGAGAGGACATCATGAAAAAAGGCGTGGCAACACTCTTTCTGATCGTTTTCAGCATGCTTTTCTGCGGCAATTGCCCGGCCGGCGAGACGTTGATGATGGCCACGACCACCAGCACGGACAACACGGGGCTGTTGGACTACCTGGCGCCGGAGTTTACCCGCGATACGGGCATTGCGCTCAAATGGGTGGCCGTGGGAACCGGCAAAGCCCTGAAGCTGGGCCAGAACTGCGACGTCGACATCCTGCTGGTGCACGCGCCGGCGGCCGAAAAAAAGTTTGTCGCCGATGGTTACGGGACCAGCCGCCGCAAGGTGATGTACAACGATTTCGTCATCATCGGACCTGTCAGGGATCCGGCCGGTATCCGCGGGCTTGGTGCCGGGGAAGCCCTAAAGCGTATTGCCCGCGCAAAAGCGACCTTTGTCAGCCGCGGGGACAATTCAGGCACCTATAAAAAAGAAATCCGCCTCTGGCGCCTTTCCGGACGGGCGCTGCCGGAAAAAGAAACATGGTATATGGAGACGGGCCAGGGGATGCTGGCAACCATCCACATCGCCGCCGAACGCGGGGGGTACACCCTCGCCGACCGAGGCACTTATATCAAATACGAAGCCACGCTGAAGGACAAGTCGCCCTTTGCCATCCTGGTACAGGGCGCGCCGGAGCTCTTCAACCAGTACGGAGTCATCGTGATCAGTAAAAAACACTGCCCTGAGATCCGGGACGATCTGGCATGGCGTTTTTCCGACTGGATTGTTTCGGCCCGGGCGCAGAAACTGATCGCCGGATTCCGGCTTATGGGAAAAGCACTTTTTACACCCAACGCGGATACCCGGTAGCCCATTTCAAATGGGACTGCGGTTACCGCATTTGATGACTACGCAAAAGGTTCGGACTTTCCGCTTCCGGAAAGTCTTTTCGAAAAGCTGTGCGCCGCTTGGCCCAATCCCGAAAACGCGTTGCTTTTCTCCTCAAAAAGCCTGGGATTTTAACGCTTAAATCCTGCACAGCGCTTTTCGGCGGAAAGCCTTGAAATCCGCTTGCAACCGACTTTTACCTGAATTTTGCAAGCGTCGCGTTTGCCGCCTATACAAGGCGCAGGGCATGCAGCGGTAGTATACAGACGCAAATGCCCTGCAACACAGTAGAGGCGGTAAAATCGGCGCTCCCGCAGGGCAGACAATTTTGAAGTCAAAATGGAAGGTTTCCGAACATACCAATGACGCTAAAAATTATCGCGCTGCATCCATAGACAACCATGAGATAACATTACAATTTTATACGTTTTTAAAATTGCCTGTGCAAGATTCCGGTTTTACGCGTCTGTCAAAATTTCATATGCCGCCAAAGCAACCTGAACGGAGCTTGAGTTCCATGTCGCACGCGCCGAAGACGTTTCTCAGCACACGCGAAGTGGCTGAACTGCTGGATGTCAACGAAAAGGTGGTCTATTCGCTGATCGCCGAAAAGGGCCTTCCGGCCTGCAAGGTAACCGGCAAGTGGATCTTTCCCCGGCACCTGACGGAACGCTGGATCGAAAGCCACGTCATCAACTATCCGCTACATGGCAAACCGCAACCGGAGGGTGACCCCCTGATCATCGCGGGCAGCAACGATCTGCTTGTCGAGCGCACCATCGCGCTTTTCAACACGCTCTTCCCACAACATCTATGCGTCTTCGGATCGGCCGGAAGTTTGGGCGGCATCAGGGCATTGGACAGAGGGCAATGCCATATCGCCACCGCGCACCTCATGCACAGTGATGAGAAAGAGTACAATTTCGCGTATCTTGCTGAACACATCCAGGGCCCACTGCCCGTGGTGGTCAACTTCTGTTTCCGGCAGCAAGGCATCATGGTCTCCGGTGGGAATCCGAAGCATATCGAAAACGTGCGTTCTCTTCTGCGGCCGGATGTTGTCATCGCCAACCGTCCGCCAGGCACCGGAACCCGCCTGCTGCTCGAGCATGAACTCCACAAGGCAGGCATCGACCCCGCCCGTATCCGGGGTTTTGAAAACGAATTCCCCACGCATCTGGCCGTGGCCGTCGAAGTGCTGGCCGCCAGGGCCGACGCGGCCTTAGGCATTCAGGCCGCAGCGGTACTGCTGGGCCTGGATTTCATCCCCGTACGCCGGGAGCGCTACGATCTGCTCATCGCCAAAAACCTGTTTTTCGAAAAACCGGTACAGCGGTTCTTAAGCCTGCTGCAGGAAAATACCTTCAGCGATCTTGCGCAAACCTTCGCCGGCTACGACATCCGCCACTGCGGCCGCATGGCTTTCCCCGGGGACTGACGCATGAACTTCATCCTGGATGGTTTTCTGAAGGCCTTTGACCTGCTGTGGTCGCATGACCTGGAAGTTTATGCCGCCATCGGTACCACCCTGCAGGTTTCCACAGCCTCGCTTTTGATGAGCCTTTTGGCAGGGATACCCTGTGGCTTCTGCCTGGGATATTTCGATTTTGCGGGCAAACGGGCACTGCGCCTGACCGTGGATACCCTGCTGTCTCTGCCCACGGTTTTCATCGGGCTGGTGGTGTACGCCTTTATCTCGCACCGCGGCCCCCTGGGAGAATTCGGTCTGCTCTTTTCGCTGCCGGCCATCATTATCGGCCAGACAATCCTGGCGCTTCCCATTGTAACGGCACTGACGGCGGCAGCGGTCGAATCCCTCGATCGGCGGCTGCGGCCCACCCTTGCCGCTCTTGGAGCCGGCGCCCGGCAGACCCTGTTGACCACCATCCGCGAGGCCCACACCGAAATCCTCACGGCGGCGGTCACGGCCTACGGCCGGGTGATGACGGAAGTCGGCATTTCCATGATGGTGGGCGGCAACATCAAGTGGCACACACGCACCATCACCACCGCCATCGCCCTGGAAACCGGCAAGGGCGAGTTCGCCAGCGGCATCGCTCTGGGCCTGGTGCTGCTGCTCATCGCACTAGGCGCCAATTTCAGTCTGTTTTTTCTCAAACGCCGATGGCAGGATTAAATCTGACAGTCCCGAAAAGCCGGTTTCGAGGGGATTTCAAGACTTTTCGGTAAAAAGCTATGCAGGGTTTAAGCGTTAGCAACCCCAGGCTGTTGGAGAAGAAAAGGACGCGTTTCCGGAATTTGGCCGAGCGGCGCACAGCTTTCGAAAAAGCTTGCGCAAGCAAAAAGCCCGGGCGCTTATCGAACCCATTAAATCCAGCGTAAAGCACATCATGGCGACGGCACTTTACCATATCCAAAATCTGCAAGCGGTTTACTCCGATAAACCGGTTCTCGAAATCGAATCCCTGGACATCCGGCAGGGATCGGCCGTGGGATTCGCCGGCCCCAACGGCAGCGGGAAAACCACTTTGTTGCGCATTCTGGCGCTGATGTCGGTTCCTGTGTGCGGAAGCATATCATTCAAGGGCCGGTCGGCGCGCTTCATCTCGCCGGAGGAAAAGCGGAAAGTAACCCTCCTGCTCCAGGAGCCGTATCTGCTCAAACGATCGGTTTTCGAAAATGTGGCCTACGGTCTGAAAGTGCGCCGGGATGTGACGGACCTGCAAAAGCGCGTGGAAAGCGCCCTTGCGTGGGTGGGTCTGGCGCCGGACTTCAGCCGCCGCAAGTGGCACGCGCTGTCCGGTGGCGAAGCCCAGCGCGTGGCTCTGGCCGCCAGGCTGGTTCTGAAACCGGAGGTGCTCATCCTGGATGAGCCGACCGCCAGCGTCGACGCCCACAGTGCCCATCTCATCCGCCGGGCCGTTGCCCGCGCACGCGACAGGTGGGGCACCAGCCTGCTCATCGCCAGCCACAACCGGCAGTGGCTGGAACAGGTGACCGAACGCACGGTCTTTCTGTTTCAGGGGAAAGTGGTCGATTCCGGTTTTACCAACATGGTCTTCGGCCCTTGGCACCGGAAAAGCGGCGGGCATGTGGAAAAAGTCCTGCCGGACGGCCGGAAAATGGTTCTGCGCGCACCGCCGGGCAACCAGGAAGTCGCCATGATCAATCCGGCCGCCATACGCCTCGTTTCCCAGCCGCCCCAAGATGGCGGCATATGGCTTTCCGGGCGTATGCTCACCGTCCGTCACGACGATCGCAGGCATGCACTGTTAATTACGGTGAACATCAGCGGGCATCATTTCCATGTTCTGATGGCACCGGCAGGCTTCCGCGCAATGTCCCTCTGGCCGGCCGACCGGGTTTTCGTTGGATTCAACCCGCAAAACGTGCAGTGGATATGAGCCGCGCGCACCCAGACGCCCCTCTCACCGTACACCGGCATTCACCCGCCACGGCAGGGCCGTTACGACAAATGCCGCCGGAAAAATCCAGCACACCGCCGGACCCGCAAGCGGGCCACGCAATCTCGAGCCGGCTTCAGGAATCGGTGATAAACGCCAGCCATTGCGTCAGCGCCCGGCGGAAGTGATCCGGATCGGTGCGATAGGGCGCACTGCTATCGTCGTACAGGTCGCTGATGGTCACGCCGTCCGCCGCCATGGTCAGCACGTAGGCATTGCCGATGACTTCAAGGCTTTCAGCGGGCTTCTGCTCCACGGCCGCCAGGTCCTGAAGCAGCTCGCGCGCCAGGCTCTCGTTTTCCTGCACGTCGGTCTCCAGGAAATCTGCCAGGCGCCGGTGCGCCCGGTCAGCGCGAACCCGCGGCAGGCCGTATTTGTCATGGCGCAGCGTAAAGGTCATGATCAGTCCTTACGATAAATGGGAAAAGCGGTCATGATGTCGCCGTAGCGCCCCAGGTAGCCCTGGATGATGAAGCCCCGCCCGGACGGTCCGCGCCACGACCGCTTGCGGTCCGAACCGCGCCGCCGCCAGGCGTACAAAATGGCGTCGATGACCGCCTGCCGGTCCATGCGGTCAGGAAAGAAGGTTGAAAATTTCTCTTTCCAGCGGCGCCGGCGCGCGTCCCATATCTCCACTTTGGCCGTGTACACGCCGGCGCTGTTGGGCGCCGCAACAATTTTCAGCACGTGCGCCGTACGGGGGTCGCGGCCGCCGGGGCGGGCGTGAAAGCCCACCGGTTTGCCGCGCCGGTTGATTTCGCCGCAAAAGATGTGGGTAATGTTGACGGCCGGCCGCGTATGACTGAATGTGCGTGCCGCAGCGACGGACGGCAAAAGCAGCTCCGCCAGCAGAGCGATGGCCAGCAGGCGGCGGACGGCTTTCTGCCAGCTGCGGCAATGCGGGTTCATGCCACCGCGGAATGTTGGCCAATGCTGCCGTAAAGCGGCCACGGCACAGCCTCACAGGTCATCCGGCGGGGGGAAATAGGTTGCGCAGGCGTTATCGGACTCCCAGGCGCTCACGCTGGAAACGTGCACCGCAAGTCCCCCAAGGGCGGTTTGCAATCGGCGGGCGACGTAACGCGCAATGTTTTCCGAAGAAGGCGGGAAGTTCTCCCTGAAGGGCTCCAGTTGGTTTAAAAATTTATGGTCCAGCTCTTCCATGATATCGGCAACGTGGCGCTTAATCACGCCGAAGTCGACCAGCACGCCGCCGGCATCGAGTTTTTCGCCCCGTACACAGACATCCACCTTCCAGTTGTGGCCGTGCAGGTTTTCGCACTTTTGGGCCACCATCTGCAGCTGGTGGGCAGCGGCGAAGTGGGTGGCGACGCGTAACTCATACATGGGCATATCCCGCCTGTTTCTGGTAATCTCTTATGCCTTACGCCGATCCTGCGGCCTTGGCCGAGCCTTTGAGGATGTTGCGCAGCCGGCTGGTCAGCTTGGCGGCTTCCAGTTCTTTGAATTCCCGCAGCAGGGCTTCCTGTTTCTTGGTCAGATGGGTTGGTGTTTTTACCGCCACCTGGACAATCTGGTCGCCGCGGGTACCGTTTCTCAGTGATGGGATGCCCGCACCGCGAAAACGGTAGAGATCCCCCGGCTGGGTGCCCCGATGAATCTTGAGCTTCTTTTCACCGGTCAGCGTCGGCACCATGATTTCGTCGCCCAGGGCGGCCTGCACAAACGAGATGGGCACTTCACAGATCACGTCTGTTTCGCGGCGCTGGAAGAAATCGTGGGGTTTGACATGGATAAAAACATAAAGATCGCCCGCCGGACCGCCCTGGCTGCCGGCCTCACCCTCCCCGGAAAGCCGCAACCGTGATCCGTTGTCCACGCCGGCGGGAATTTTGACGGACACGGTCTTGCGCTGTCGCACCTGACCCCTGCCACGGCATTCCACGCAGGGATGCGGGATATGACGTCCGACGCCGCCGCAGGCCGGGCAGTTGGTCCGAATCGTAAAAAACCCCTGGGTCTGGGAAACCTGGCCGCTCCCGTTGCACCGCGGGCAGGTTTCCGGCTGTGTGTCCGGCTCACACCCGTTGCCCTGGCAGCGGGGGCAGGCGACCATTTTGGTCAGTTCGATTTCGGTTTCCTTGCCGAAGGCCGCTTCCATGAAACTCAGGGTCAAATCGTAGCGCAGATCCGATCCGCGCCGGCCGCGACCGCGGTGCCCGGATCCGAATCCGAAAAGATCCTCGAAGATGCCGCCGAAACTCGAAAAAATATCCTCGAACCCGCCAAAACCGGAAAACCCGGTGCCCTCCAGCCCCTCGTGGCCATACTGGTCGTATATCTGGCGCTTCTGGGGATCATGCAGCACCTCATAGGCCTCGGCGGCCTCCTTGAATTTTTCTTCCGCCTCCCGGTTTCCCGGGTTCTTGTCCGGATGGTATTTCAGGGCCATTTTGCGGTAAGCGGCTTTGAGTTCGCGTTCATCCGCATCCCGACCGAGCCCCAGAATCTCATAGTAGTCGCGTTTGCCTGCCATTGATCATCCCGCGCCGTTTCTTGCCGGCATCCAACGCACCCTGCACGTCGATGAAACCGCTGAGTGAATTTCCGCCAAAAATAAAAAGTCCCCCGCCACCTGCCATATAGCTAATATCGGCAGCGACACGTTTCGGGTTGAAGTAAATCTAATGCACGTGGCCGCGATGTCAATACAGCGTTGCGGACCGCGGGAATTCATGCTGCCCCGCAAGGTACGCTAAACCACCAGTGGACGGCGCAGCACCGTGTCCCGGCGCCAGCGCCGGTCATCACGCTGCGGATGGCCGATGGTGTAGTGCAGCCCACGGCTTTCCTTGCGGTGCATGGCGCAACGAATGATCAGTTCGGCCACCAGAGCGATGTTGCGCAGTTCGATGAGGTCGGCGGAAATTTTGAAGTCCCAGTAATACTCGTGGATTTCCTGCTGGATAATCTCGATGCGCCGCTGGGCACGCGACAGGCGTTTGTCAGACCGGACAATACCGACGTAGTTCCACATAAACCGCCGGATTTCATCCCAGTTCTGGGATACCGTGATGACTTCGTCGCTGTCTGTGGTGCCGCTTTCATCCCACGACGGCAGGTTTTTGAAAAAATCGGCCTGCGGCTTTCTCAGATCCTGCCGGGCCTGCTCGGCGGCACCGTGCGCATAGACCAGTGCTTCGCTCAGCGAGTTGCTGGCAAGCCGGTTGGCGCCGTGCAAACCGGTACAGGCGGTTTCACCGACAGCATACAGCCGGTGGATGTCGGTGCGGCCGAACAGATCGGTCACCACACCGCCGCACATATAATGCGCCGCAGGCACTACCGGAATGGGTTGGCGGGTCATATCATAGCCGAACTGCAGACATTTCCGGTGCAAATTGGGAAAGCGCTGTTTCACGAAAGCGGCCGGTTTGTGCGAAATATCCAGAAATACCGAATCGGCGCCACTCTTTTTCAGCTCGGTGTCGATGGCGCGCGCGACCACATCGCGGCAGGCCAACTCACCCCGGGGGTCGTATCGATCCATGAAACGGTGCCCGTGCCGGTCGATCAGTCGCGCGCCTTCACCCCGCACAGCTTCGGAGATCAGGAAATTTTTGGCGGCCGGATGGTAGAGGCAGGTGGGATGAAACTGCACGAATTCGAGATTGGCCACGGTGGCGCCGGCCCGGTACCCCATGGCGATACCGTCACCGGTGGCAACATCGGGGTTACTGGTGTAAAGATAGACTTTGCCCGTTCCTCCGGTGGCCAGCAGCGTGATTTTGGCGGCAAAGGTCTTCACCTGGCCGCTGCGGCGGTCCAGCACGTAGGCGCCGCAGCAGTAGTCCTCGTGGGTGGTGGTTACGCCTCCCCTGCGCATGCGCGTGGAGTAGGTAATCAGATCGACGGCGATGTGATCTTCGTACACCTCGATGGCCGGGTGGCGACGCACGTGGTCCGCAAGCACGGTTTCCACTTCCCGGCCGGTCATGTCCTGCGCGTGCACGATGCGCTTGCGCGAATGGCCGCCCTCGCGGCCCAGGTCCAGCTGACGGTCACCGGCGGTATCGTTGAAGTTGAAACGGGCACCCAGATCGATGAGTTCACGGATGCAGCGGGGTGCATTCTGAATAACATAGGCCACCACATCCGGATTGCAGAGACCATCTCCGGCTTCCAGGGTATCTTTGATGTGCAGCTCAAAAGAGTCGCCCTGGTCGAAAACGGAGGCAATACCGCCCTGGGCCTGGCTGGTGTTGCTATCCTGAAGGCCTCTTTTGGTGACCAGCGCAACGCTGCCGAAATCTGCGACTTTGAGCGCAAAACTCAGACCGGCCACACCGCTGCCGATCACCAGAAAATCCGTCTCGATTTCCATTGCTGCCCCATTACCGCAAGCCTTCGAAAATCCCGCCGGGCTATAGCAGCGACGACCGGCGCCGCTGACGCTTGGCGGAGAAACCGATGATAAACCCCACCAGCAAAACACCGGCCCCGCTGAGAAACCAGCGAATGTTCTGGTGCAGCTCGAGCTTGGACAGGGCTTCTTCCAGCTTTTCGGATTTTGCCGACAGCTCGGTCAGGCGGGTGGCGGCCTTCTGATATCTGGCCTTTACCTTCAGAAATTCAGCCGAATCATCCTTCAGGGTTTTATAGGAAGCCGCCAGTTCGTCTAAAGATTTGGCCTTGGTGGCCAACTCGCTGCCCAGCTCCTGATTGCGGGTCTTGAGTTCATTGTTCTGCTTGGCCAGTTCATCCGCCTTTTTGACGAGGGCCTCATATTTACGCTGCAGCCTTTCCAGTTGCAGGCTTTTGGGCATTTCCGCGGTCAGATAGCGGCTCACAACCCAGCCTTCCTTCCCGTCGGGCGTTCTGATCTGGGTCCATTCATCACCGGGCGTCAGCACCTCGACTTTCAGGTCAGAGGGTAGCATGGCAATGATCTTGCGGCCGGTGCCCGGTCCTGTTCGAAGCGTAATTTCCATGAGTTCGGACACATAACGCATATCGCCAGCAGTAGCTGGTAGCGAGCAGACCGACACGAGTAGGGCAACAAGGGCAAGTCGTTTCATAAATGGCATCCCCCCGCAGGTTTTTCAACACCCGAGAAATTTTGCCCGCCGGGCAGACTGCTGACACGCCGGTGAGCATTGTCCAAAGTAATGGTCATTCTGATGCCAAAAGGCCGTATCTGTCAATAATTTCTTTGAAAGCCCGACGGGGTATGTTAATTTATACGCACCGTGCAACGTCTGATTGTCTTGACAACCTTTGGTATTTTATATAGATGCAAAAGTAGCAAGCCGCCTGCGGCGTATTTCAGATGCCGAGCCGGTAGGCAGGCATGGGCGTGCTCTGGCATGGCCACATTGAGCCTTACCGGTGCGCCATCGCCCCTTTTTAGGACATCGGGACGCGAAGATCCAAAAACCGGCCCAGGTTGCTATGAACGCATAATATGAATAAAATATCCGTAGGTTATAATAATGATCGCCTTTGACCTGCAATGTGCCAACAGCCATATCTTTGAGGGCTGGTTCGAAGACATCGAGGCTTATAAATCCCAGAATAAAAACGGCCTGATCCGTTGCCCTGTGTGCGATGATGCAACGATAGCCAGAATCCCCTCCGCTTTTGCCATCAAAACGTCAGACGGCGGTTCACCGGCTGACATGCAGCAGGTTGTCCTGACGGCGTTGAGCCGCAAAATTTCCCGTTTTGTTGAAAAAAATTTTGACAATGTGGGTGCCGAATTTGCCAGGGAAGCCTTGAAGATACACTACGGTGTTTCCAAACCACGCAATATTAGAGGAGTCAGTACGAAGGAAGAAGAAAAGACCCTGGAAAAAGAAGGTGTGGAATTTTACAAGGTACCGTTGATATCATCGCCGGACAGTGAAACCGACTGAGCACCGCATCCCCTGTTTAGTCTGCAATCCCCGCAACGAGTTGAAAAACCGCAACCCGGTGCGTTAATCCGGCGGACGGTTCCGCCGTAACAGCATATCCGGATGATTCTGCTTTCCGGGAGGCAACATCATGATCAACCCCGAAAAACTGCTTGGCGGGCTTCTTTTGGGCCGCGGCGGTCTGGCCGGCAGAAGCGGTCTTGGCCTGGGCCTGTTGGGCGTGGCCCTGGAGGCTGCCGAACACTACATGCATCAGCAGGGTTCTTCCCGTCCATCTATACCGTCGGCCACGCCGCCCCCGCCACCGGCACCATCTTCAGCTGCCGCAGTGCCCCCCCCGCCACCCGGCGGGGCGACAAAAACGGATGGCGGCCTGTCCTCGGCTACCGCTGCCGAGGACGCCGTACTGCTGATCCGCGCCATGATTGCGGCCGCCAATGCCGACGGCAATATCGATTCCGATGAACGCAGCCGAATTCTCGGACGGCTGAAAAGCCTGGACCTGAGTACCGAGGAACAGGCTTTTATCACACGGGAACTGCTGACTCCCGGCGACATCGAGTCCATCGCCAGCCAAGTGAAAACGCCGCAGATGGCCGAACAGGTTTTTGCCGCCTCGCTGGCAGCCATCACCGTCGACACCCAAACCGAACGGGAATACCTGCAACGGCTGGCGCAGCGGCTCGGCATCGATGATGCGACACGCCAGCGGATCAGCACCCGGCTGAGAGGTTGAAGCGTTGCTTCCGGCTGCCAAGTGGCCCGATGCATCAATACGATGGCATTCATCCGCCCATGCATCCCATCTGGCCGTGTTGCGAAAACCGCGACATCTTCCCGATATGCCGAAGTTTGCGCGCCTGGCCGGACGGGCGCCTTGACGGCCTCGGTGCGTCGCCGTGTTCCCGAATCCGACCACCTGCAGTCCCGTAACCCACACAGCAAGGAGGACATGATGGCCCAGTGGTTTTTAAGCTACGGTGGCGAACAGATCGGCCCGTTGGACACAGCCCAGGCAATTTCCCGGGCAGCGTCTGATCCCGAAGGCTTCGCCTGGCGCGAGGGGTTTGCCGACTGGCTGCCCATTCGCCAGGTCAGCGAATTGAGCCCTTCGGCACCGACACGCCCGGTGCCCCCTCCGCCTGCGGCGGCAGCACGCCGGAGCGATGAAATCGACTTTAAAATCCTGGGCAAGGAAATGCAGTTCGTGGAAGTCGAACTCGACCCCGGTGAAAGCGCCATTTCCGAAGCCGGTGCCATGATGTACAAGGAGAGCACGGTCAGCATGCAGACCCTGTTCGGCGACGGCTCCGGCACAGGCGGCGGCGGGTTCATGGACAAGCTGCTGGGGGCCGGC
This sequence comes from Desulfobacterales bacterium, assembly GCA_026984935.1. GTDB lineage: Bacteria > Desulfobacterota > Desulfobacteria > Desulfobacterales > JALSRD01 > JALSRD01. The sequence goes on along the minus strand of JALSRD010000092.1, from coordinate 8,099 downwards.
AAGCGCCTGCTCACCGGCGAGAGCCTCTTTATCACGGTCTTTACTCATACCGGGCAGGGCAAGGCCCACGTGGCTTTCGGTGCGCCCTATCCGGGAAACATCATTCCGGTCAGGCTCAGCGACGTCGGCGGCACCCTGATCTGCCAGAAGGACAGCTTTTTGTGCGCCGCCAAGGGCGTTTCCATCGGCATCTACCTGCAGCGCAAGATCCTCACCGGGCTCTTCGGCGGCGAGGGCTTCATCATGCAAAAATTAGAGGGCAACGGGTTGGTGTTCCTGCATGCCGGCGGCACCATCGTCGAACGCGAACTGGGTGCCGGTGAAATCCTGCACGTGGATACCGGCTGCGTGGCCGCGTTGGAAAAAAGCGTTACGTTCGACATCCGCCAGGCCGGCAACATCAAGACGGCCCTGTTCGGCGGCGAGGGGCTCTTCTTTGCCGAGCTCAGGGGCCCCGGCCGCATCTGGCTGCAGTCGCTGCCCTTTTCGCGCCTGGCGGGCCGCATGCTGCAGGCCGCCCCCCAGAAAGGCGGCAGCGTGGGCGAAGGCTCCATCCTCGGATCTCTGGGCAACCTGATTGACGGCGACAACTAAGTGGACTGGCCGAAAGAAAAGGTTTTTGAGACTCGTTCACTCTGCTTGCTGAGAAGGCAGCGGGTGAATCTCTTTTATCGAGTCATCCTCGTTGAACGAAAAAACAACCCGTTTGGCGTTTTGAATGTCCACCAGTTCCCGGTTGGAAAGGTTAAGGGCCGCGGCCAGTCGGTGCATGTCTGTTTTTTGGACATGCTGTCTTCGCCGGTATGTGCCGTAACGCTTGAGATTGTAAAAACTCCAGGCTGCAATAGCTCCCGAAACTAGCACGACACCGAAGGTAAATATATTCAGCTGCCGTATAAAGCCGTCGAATCCACCCAACAAGATCAGTTGCCGGTACATCACCTTGAATCCAACGATCCATGCCAGCAGGCTGATGATGGGGAGCCAGAGGTAAAACCAAAACCCCCAGAACAACAGCGTAATCAACCCCTCACCAAGCACCAGAGGCATGCTTTTAAGATCCGGCCGGTTGATGATCAAACATTCCGGATAGAGCGACTCACCTGCTGCGGTGACACAGTCAATGTCTTGATCTAAATGCATTGCCACTGCACGCTCACTCGTCTTGGAGGCCACGGTCCGGGCTTGCCCAGACCGCACGCTGTCCGCGCGGTTTCAACAGTGCTTTTGGCACTCCGACAGCGATGGTAAAAACATTAATTAACCAAAATACCACTGGATACCAGATGATCCAGAAATAATTTTTGCCCATATCCCGATCATATCTGGAGTCGATGGCCATACTGACACCAAATTGAATCAGGCAGGTGATAGCGAGCAGCACACCCGTCCAACCGGGAAGTAGCGTTCTGACCTTCAGAGATGGAGGAAGACTGACAAATTTCCCAATTGCCCACAGTAGAATAATCGCGATCATGCTGTACGCCCAGATGACACTGGTTATGTATTCTGCCAGGACCATTGCCATCCGCCGTTTCTTCCAGTCCCGCAACCTGGTGAAATACCGGAAAAAGACTTCCATCCCACCTTGGGCCCACCGCAATCGCTGGCGCCAGAGGCCCCTAAACGTTTCCGGCATCAGCAACCAACACAAGGCATGGGGTTCATAGCGAATGTCCCAGAATTTGAGCTGCAGCTTCCAACTGATGGCGATATCTTCGGTAACCATATCTGTATCCCAGAATCCCACTTGTTGCAACGCAGACCTGCGGAATGCCGATACAGCGCCTGACACGGTAAATACACGCCCATACACCCGTTGGGCGCGTTTGATCAGGCCGATGATCGACGAGAACTCGCCCACCTGTACTCGGCCCAGCAGACTCGAGCGGTTGCGGATTCTCGGATTTCCCGTGACTGCTCCCACCCTGGGGCTGGTGGCCATATGCCAGACCATCCAATGCACAGCCCATGGATCAAGCACCACGTCCCCATCAATACAAACCAGGAATTCATTTTTGGCTGAAATTGTGGCCAGCGTAAGCCCGCGGGCTTTGCCCTGGTTGGCTTCCAGATGGATCACCCGCAACTGCTCGACTTCACCTGCCAGCTGGTCCAATATTTTACCGGTATCATCACTGCTGCCATCGTTAATGGCGATAATTTCATAGTCCGGATAATTAACCTTCTGAAGCCAGCGGATGGTTTCAATTATGTGAGCACCCTCATTATGGCAAGGAACCAGGATAGATACACCCGGCCAAGCCTCGAGCGTGGGAAAAGCGCTTATTTTGTCGCCGAAAGACTTTTCCCAATGAAAGAAATAGATCAGGGCGCCACTCATCCACAGATAGGCCATAAACAACGGATAGAAAAAAGAAAACTGAAAAAAAACGTCAGGCAAAGCTCTCAATATTGCAATCATGTCGCATCTCGGCCGGTACAGGCTACCGGGTTTGACAGGCAAGTTCTGATCATGTCTGCCGGAGGCAAGTTTTTATGGAAATCATCAGGATAATAGGCAAAAGAAGTTCCCCCCATTTGTGCAAGAAGCCCAATCTGATGTTTTAGTGTTGCTGCTGCAACGGGTCTGCCGGTGCACCAGTTCTTGGCCTGGAGTTCAAAAATGATACGATTGCTGTTCTTGACTTGGCCAAGGGCGGCCCAGGACAATCGCTCCAACCATCGGTCCGGTGCCGCCGCCTGTTCCATAAACGGCATGGCCAAAAGAGCGGTATAGTCATAGGCCCCCATAAAAAGTGGCAATGACTGGGCAAACCACCGCTCACTTTCAGGCTCAAGAACCGGATTGGCAAAAAGATTTCTGACCGAACGCACCGCAGGATGGTAGCGGCGCACAATATCGAGCAGTGACAGGGAAAATTTAATTAAATACAAGGTCTTATAGCGGCTCCACTTGCGGTTGGTTTCCCGACTGTTCCGTATCGTCCCAATGTCCTGGGGGAATCCGGCCTCTGCGTATTGCTGCAATGCTGCATCGGAGGCATCTTCAAAATCGGACAACACCCCGTCATCGTGGAACAAAATGCCATCCACCACCGTCCTGCGCGCAAAATCACGGTAGATACCTTCAATAATTCTTCTAGACTTTACGCTAAAGGGTGAAAGCCGGCGACGCGCCTGTAAAGATCGGAAAGCCGCTCCTGACTTGCCGCTTCGAAGGACATACAACCCATCGTCCCCAGCAGGTGGTTTAAAAGCCAGCATCGGCAGCCAACCATAGACGGCAACTCCACTTTGCCGTAATCGTCTGGCGGCAGGTGCAAAAAGATCTTCCCGCAAGGGCATGAACCGGCTAGGGAAATAAAGGCTCTCGGCAACGCCGTTACCATCCGGATCGGCGAATGCCTGCAAAAATACGGTATCGATCCCTAACTGCCGGACCCGTCGGATCAACAGATCAAGATTGGCCGCCTGCTGTGCGGGATCCGGATCAAAGACATAGTCGAGATCCACCTGAACACCCCGTAAAGGCGGCAACTCCTTTGCACGCATATCCAAAAGCCCTGTGAAGTCCGTCAACGCACACCCCTGAGGCAAAGTCAGCGCCATGATCATGATAAGAAGCGGCAAAAAATTCCACACGGCCGGGCGATGGGCACGAACTCTATTTTGGCCTGGTAACATAAAAAACCTGTATCAGCGGTGCAGCGGGTATGGAAAAACACGCTTTGAGAGCAACGGCCGGATATCCTCGGGATTCGGGTTCCCGTGCAGAAAATGGTCAAACGCATATCCCCAATTGATAATATCCAGGTTTGCCAGCCGGCGCAGCTCCCGGGCCAAGGAGCTGCGCCGATCCTGCACAGAAAACAGGAAAGTACATTTTTGCAGGTAATTGCTGGCGTGCAGTTTTTTAATCTGAGGCCCGAACATGCGTTTCACAGTATCCGCGCTGCATCGACCCGCCCGAATGACCAGAAAATCAAAAAACCGCAGCAACATCGCGACCTGTCTCGTTGCCAACCGCCGAAACTGCGCCGCGTTGACCACCAGACCGACTTCCTGGAAGGGTTGCCACTGTTGAAAAGCCTCCAGGTCCCGAAAAATCTCCGCGGCTTTCAAGAACTGTCCTGATCTGACCAGAACTTGTCTCGCCTGACGCCGCCTGTCGGGATTCCAGAAGCTGATGCCGGTTTCCGGCTTTTGGTTTGCCCCAGACATTTGCATCAAGGCGGGCAAGAGGCCCGAGGCGTTTACAACCAGGCCTGCGCCGGGAGCTGATTTTCCCATATCCGAAAAAAAACGGATGACGTCAGCGCTGCTTTCTGCAGGACCCGCTGTAAAAAGGTCTGGAGAGAGCCAGAGAAAAACTTCCGTCCCCGCCCGTTTGTCCGTATGCCAGCAATACCGCATCAATCGGTCCTGAGCGACAGGAAAGCGATGATTCATGAAGAGGGCTCTGTACCCACCGGCGACTTTTACCATCGGATCTATAATCACCATATTCGGATTCAGGTCTTTCACCCGATCGAGGAAGATGCCGAAGTTTCTTTCGCCGCCTTTCGCCGGTTCAAGCAGGTTTTTACCGTCGATCCGGAAAAAATGGGTTACCGGTGGACGAATGTGCAGATCCAGATAGGAGCGAAATGTCATCAGGTCCGGGTTGAGCGTCGGATAGACACGACCAATGGCCTCCAGATGGTGGATGTCACCCGGCACCGGATCTAGCGTCAGTGTTATGGGCAGACCGGTTTTGACCGCAATTTCTCGGGCAGCCTCGTTGTATCGTCCAAAAGGCCAGACCAGCACGCGTGGCCGAAAACCAAGATGCTGGCGGATCAGGTTGCTGTTGGCCCGTAAATCTTCACGGATACGCCGGCGGAACTGTTCGTCTGTTTCGTAGGTCTCACTTTCAGGGTAGAACTGATGTGCGACAGCGGCCGGCAGTTTGTCACCTGCGGCATCTGCCAAAACAGTTGTATGCAAGTTATAGGAATGACTTGCTATTTCCACCAATCCGGAGGCAGCCGCTTCCCGCACCTGCTGCCAAGTCATAAATTTTTTACGGGCTACCCGCCGGTCGCCATATTGCACCATCTCATTGGGGCCGGGTTGCATCCAGCTGCCCACTAAAGCCAGCACCGCCGGGAAATGATAGGCTTTTAGAAGCGGCAATACACGGGTATAGAAACTGGTATAGCCGTCGTCCCAACAGAGCAGAACCGCCCGGTCCGGTAGTACCCGCACACCGGCTTGGGCGGCTTCCAAGTCATCAATAGAAATCGGGTGATAACCACTGCTTTTAAGCCATTCCAGATGGTCGATCAGATGGTCCAATGTTACGGCGTCAAAAGTCAGTTCACTGCGGTGATCCACCACGTCATGATAGGCAATTGCCAGGAACTCTCCCCCGGCCAATGCGGGAAGGGAGAACCACATGCAAAGCAGCCACCCCGCCACCGCCCGGGCCAAAAAGCGTTTCGGCATTTCGAACTTAAAATTTCCCATTGATCATAAACCGGACCAATCGATAGGGTTCTGCATGGCCGTCATAAACATTCTGACCGAATTCAACTCCAGCCAACACCTCCATCCAAGGATCTAGGCGATACCGCTGCTCGTAACGGATATGTCCGATCCAGCGGGGCACAAAGGCACTCTGATCGTAAAATCCATAACCGGCATCGATCTGCTGGCTTAACAGATGGTCATAATGCCGGAAATAAACATGATCGAGGTGTAATGCACCCAGTAGGCTTAAATCATGCTCCGGATTGAAGTAGGGTGCATCCCGGCGGCTGTTGGCAGATGCATAGGCTTCCACGCGGCCGTCAAGATCAATGTGGGGCACGTCTATGAGTCGCTGGCGTAACACAGCGGTCCCCTCAATGCGGTTATTGTCGTCCGTAAAAAATGCGCCCCGAATGCCAAAAGACAGATCCCTCTGTTCACTCCAGCGATAGTTCAGACTGGCAAATACAGCATCGGCGCGAATTCCGTGAAACAGTGCGCGCAACGGCGTATCTACCGAAAAACGCTCACCACCGAAGCTGAAACGCCAGAAATCATCTGGAGTCCAGATGGCAGTAGCACTGCCGCCGATTTCGTCCAGGTCTGAATCGTTGTATGTAATCCGGCCTAGCAGCTGCCATTCCAGGAGCTGATAATTCAGGCCCAGCGAATAACGTTGAAAGGTTTCTTCTCCCTCTATGATCTCATTCCAAGCGTAGCGATAGAAGGCATCAAGGTAAAAATTGTCATTGATGGGAGCAGACAGGACCTCTGCCGAGGCTAAAACGCCATCACCGTTTAGCTCGGGTCCCGATGAATTCGAATAGGTGATGTCCGCCCAGTACTCGGGTTTCCTGCTGAATCGCCATTTTTTTTCAACTTTCCGAGTGGAATATTCATCCGGAAATTTCTGTCGCATGGATTGTAGCAGCGGTCTAGCCTGCCGATACCGTTTAAGGTCAATCAGACTTGATGCCTCACCAGTCCGGGCATCCAGGCTGTCCGGAGACAACAGGGATGCATAGTGAAAATCACCGTATGCCCGCCGATACCACTCCCGGGCATTTTCAATCTGCCCCCGGACCTCAAGCAACCAGTTATTGGCCGGGGCATTCCGGACGAGTTCGTCGATGCGTGACCAGGCGGTCTCCAACTGATCTCCATAGTAACGGGCCAGGATAGCGTATACGTTGAGATCTAAAAGACGCTCATTGTAAAAATGATTTTTCTGCTCTTTGGTTATCTGGAATAGGGGCTCATGTTCTTTCAGATTATCGATCAGCCGGTAGGCGCTGTCAAAATCCTCTTTTTCAACAAAGGAATAAAACAGTCCGATCTGCGCCTGATAGTTACCCGGCTCTTTTTTCAGCACCTGTTGATACAATTCGCAGGCCTTGTCCGGTTGATGGTCGGCAAGCATTGCACCTGCCACAGCCTGCTTGGCATAGTCCGGCACCTCCTCTTGTTTGATCAGTTGCCGGTAAAGAACCTGCACCTTGTCTGTCTGTCGCAAAACACGCAGAGTGACCAACAGATCGTTAAAAACGGGCACTGGCCAATTTCCCGGAGCCGATTTCATCCCCACAAGATCCAGGGCTTTGATCTGCAGGGCTAATGCCTGTTTTGCAAGGCGCCTGGTTTCATTAAAATCTCGGGATGCGTCCGTGGCCCAACGCAATTTTTCGGCTGCTTGGTTCAAAAAATGTTGCGCACGGTCATACGCCGAAAAAGACTGCTGATGCCCGGCCAGAACATTTCCGGCGGCCTCTTGAGCACGCACATTCTGGAGGGCGGCAAAACGCTCGTGAACGGCCTCCCGATCATCAGGCAACAGCCTGCTCAAATGCTGATAATCCGCTAACGCGGCTATCCAGTTCTCCTCTGCTGTTTGCAAGTAACCCGACAACCGGTAGTAGCGGCTGTCCCTTCCTGTTTCAGAAAGTAGCTGAGCGAGTATCGCCCGGGCGGATCCCAACTGTCGTTCGTCGACAAACAACATGCCTTTGAAGAACAGCAGATCGCTGGATTGAGGCCGGATTTTCAGGAGACGGTTGACGATGGCCAATGATAAATTCGGCTTACCCATGTTGCGGTAGGCCTTCATTATGGCTTTCTGCACATAAACCGGATAGTTATCTGCATTTCGCTGCTCAAACAGCGAAGCGGCCTCAGCATACTGCGCGTTCCAACAGTAGACCACAATCAGATCGTCTGTGACTTTTTGATTGCCAGGCTGGCGCCGATGCAACGTCTCCAGCATAGCAATTGCCTCATGGTATTTTCCACCTCTGGCCAGTGTGACTGCATAACCCCGGGACAACGTCGCGGCAACACAAATCGGTCCCGGCGGCGCTAAATACAGAATCAGGGTCGCCCAGAATAGCAATTTCAGACCACGCCGCATATAGGCGTTTTGCGTCCTTTGCCATGGGTGGCTGCTGAAATCTCCTGAAAAAGTCGGGTCGGCGCTAAGCATGGCGGCTACTATAAAAAAAAAACGGTTCCGATTTCAAGAAAAATACGTATGAGCCGTGGACACCTTGCACAAGATTTACGTATGTATTGACTTTCAAACACATGCAGGGCAGGATATTTTACCCGGGGGTATCGTAAAAGTCGTCATC
>JALSRD010000091.1 GCA_026984935.1 Desulfobacterales bacterium | reverse complement strand
TAAAAAGGCGGTTTCGAGCGGATTTCAGGGCTTTTCAGCAAACAGGACTGTTTTCAGGGTTTGGAGCTTTTCAGTTTCCCTTTCAGGTCCGGCAGCGCACGGCAGGCTTGGCGGCAGGTGTCCTGCCAACTGTCCGTGCGCTTGCTTCGCAGGCAAGCCCGCTGTATCTATTCAGCACCAGCAGAGCCGAAAAAACATTTGACTCCCCGTTCGCTTTGTGCATTTATAAACTGGGGGCCGTCCAACGACGGAAAAGTTCCTGCATATCCCAATCTTTTTTAAGAATCTGGTTCGTTGGTAGGCGTCAGCATATCAGCGGTCGCTTTTGCCGCCTGGAGTTTGTCGCATGCAACCTAGCGCTGCGGGTTCCACAGACAAGGTGGGCTGGGGTCTTTTGATCACCGTACCGGTCTGTGTCGTGCTGGCCGTCGTTTTCCTGCTGACGGGACTCAAAACCTCTGGAAAACCGGTCGCGGCCAAAGCGCTCGACCCGTCATGGTACACACCGCGCACGGCCCGCGGCGAGCTCTTAAAGAACAAGTCCATGGTGGGCAGGTGCTTTTTGTGCCATGCCTACTGGGTGGGGCCGCCCGATCCAAATGTCGTGCGGCCGCGTTTTGCACATGCCACCATCCGGCTGGACCACGGGGCCAACAACCGCTGCTACAACTGCCATCACATCTACGACCGCAGCAACTACACGGCCGATGACGGGTCGCGCATCATGCCGTCCAACGTGGTAAAACTATGCGCCAGGTGCCATGGCCTGAAGTACAGAGACTGGTTGAACGGGACACATGGCGTGAGGCGCGGCAAGTGGAATGCGCGCACCGTATTTGAAAGGCAAACCTTTGCCTGCACCCAGTGCCACGATCCGCATGCCCCGCGTTTTAAATTCAAAAACTTTGCACCACCGCCGGTGTGGCCGGCGAAATTCGTCCGCCGCAAGGCGGAGACCTTCGAGCATTGACGGACTGAAGCTGTCGCAACGACGGCCGCCGAAGCACCTGCCCGCACACATGCGCGAGGAACGCCTTCGATGGAAAAGGATACCAAGCCATCCGGAGCCCTGAGCCGGCGCGAATTTATCACCGGCATGACCATCACGCTGGCCGCCGCGGGAGCCGGCGTGGCCGCCCTGAGCCCGCTCTCCGGAGCCGAGGAAACCCCTTCGCTGGATGCCTTCCTGCAGCAGCACTACAAACGGCTGACGGTGGCGGAAAAAAAAGCGATTTTTGCACGCCTGGAAGCCGAAATCCGCTCCACTTACGGCGTTAAGGCCGCCATCGCAGATCCGCCGCCCATGGACGGCGTGGAGTTCGCCTATGCATTGAACATCGGGCGCTGCATCGGCTGCCGCAAATGCGTTTATGCCTGCATGCAGGAAAACAACCAGTCACGCGATCCCCAGATCCAGTATATCCGGGTTCTGAAGATGAAAAAGGAGGGCCGCGGCATCGACCTGCAGAGCGCGGTGCATGACTACCCTCAAAATGAAGCCGCCGACCCGGACTACTACTACATGCCGGTGCAGTGCCAGCAGTGCAAGAACCCGCCCTGTGTCAAGGTCTGCCCGGTGCATGCCACCTGGCAGGAGCCCGACGGCATCGTGGTCATCGACTACAACTGGTGCATCGGCTGCCGCTACTGTGAGGCGGCCTGCCCCTATCACGCCCGGCGTTTCAATTTCACCAGGCCGCATATTGCGCCCGAAGAGATCAACCCCCATATGGCCTATCTGTCCAACCGGCCACGTTACATGGGTGTCATGGAAAAGTGCACTTTCTGTCTGCAGCGTACGCGCGTCGGGCGCTACCCGGCCTGCGCCGAGGTCTGCCCCACGGGTGCGCGCAAATTCGGCAACTTGAATGACCCGCAGAGCGAGATCCGCAAGATTATCGAAAACGAGCGCGTGTACGTGCTGAAGGAAGATCTGGGTACGGTGCCGAAGTTCTACTACGTGCTTGCCAAATAATCGGCCGAGGGAAAGTATGATACAGTTTTTGCTGCACGGTTTCCGGTCCGTTTTCCACGGCAGCAGGGCGTACTGGCTCTGGGTTTCGGCGCTGCTGATCCTGGTTCTCGTGGGACTCAACGCCTACGCCCGGCAGCTGGCCCATGGCCTGTTCACCACCGGCATGGGCGACGAAGTCTCCTGGGGGCTGTACATCGCCAACTTCGTTTTTCTGGTGGGCATGGCGGCCGCAGCCGTGATGGTGGTGATTCCGGCTTATATTTTCAAAGACCGTGAAATGCACAAGGTCGTCATCTTCAGCGAACTGTTCGCGGTGGCGGCCATGATCATGTGCATGGCCTTTATCACCGTCGACCTGGGACGACCCGACCGCCTGTGGCATCTGGTCCCGGTTATCGGCCACTTCAACTGGCCCGGCTCCATGCTGACCTGGGATGTGATCGTCTTAAACGGCTACCTTTTCCTGAATCTCTACGTCTGCATCTACTTCCTTTACACGGCTTTTCACGGCCACGTGCCCAGGCAGGGGCTCTATCTGCCGGTGATCTTCGTTTCCATTGCCTGGGCTTTCAGCATCCACACGGTCACCGCTTTTCTCTTCCAGGGTTTGGGCGGAAGACCTTTCTGGAACAGCGGGCTGATCGCACCGCGCTTTCTGGCATCGGCCTTTGCCGCCGGACCGGCGTTCATGATCCTGGTGTTTACCATCTTAAAGAGACTGCAGGCGATTGCATTCGAGTCGACGGTCATCGACAAAGTGCGTGTCATCGTCACCGTCAGTCTGCTGATCAACATCTTTCTGGCCGGCTCGGAGCTGTTTGCAGACCTTTACGCCAATTCCGCCGAGGCCATTCATATCAGCCTGCTGTTCGGCCTGCACGGCGAGAGCCTGCTGGCGCCGTGGATCTGGGCCGCGCTGGGAATGAATGTGCTGGCGGCCCTCATCCTGCTGTCGCCTGTGCGCCGGCAGCCGCTGGCGCTGATGGCTTCCTGTTCCATGATCATCATCGGCGTGTGGATCGAAAAGGGGCTCGGTTTCGTCGTGCCCGCTTTCATTCCCTCGACGCTGGGTGATTTCGTGCAGTATGTCCCATCGGCCAACGAAGTGCTCATCTGCATCGGCATCTGGGCCTTTGGGCTGCTGCTCTACACGCTTTTCCTGAAAGGTGCAATTCCGATTGTCAATCGCACAGAGATCCACCCGGACTGAACATGGTCCGCGGCATAGAGGGAAGGAGGTGATACAGTTCCGGAAGCCTGAATAGGGCACCCATCGATGGACGGCCAATAAATAGAGAAAGGAGGCAGTATGACAAAAGGGAGGCAGATGCTGCTGATGGCACTGGCCCTCAGCGGTCTTCTGGGTTTTGCTTCTTTTGCCGCTGCCGCCGGGGGATGTACCACCGCCAAATGCCACCAGGGGATCTCCGATATCCGCGCGGCAGGCAGCGAAATGATGCAGACCATCAAGAACAACGGATCCCAGCACGGCGATCCCGACGGCTGTGTCATGTGCCATGGCGGCAATCCCAAGGCGACCAGGAAGGAGGAAGCCCACAGGGGGATACCGGCGACATTGAAGATGGCGCCCGGCCCCAAGGCGTTTTACCCGGATCCCGGGTCCATATGGATCGCCGAAAATTCGTGCGGGGCCTGCCACGTCGGTTACGGCTACCGGGCCAGGCTTTCACTGATGAACAGCGAGACCGGCAAGATATCGGGCAATCTCCATACATGGGGATTCAAGGAAACCGCCTTTTTCAAAAACCCGTACGGCAACTACAACCTCAAGGATCTGGACGGCTTCGAACCCATTTTCGGAACAGCCCGCTACAAGGCGTACATGACGCAGCAGATTTCACTGTTCCCCGACCAGTATCCGGCCCAACTCAAAAAGCTGCCGACGGCCACCATGGCACAGATCGACAAGGACCCCAAACTGGCGGCCCTGACCTATCAGCGCCAGGAGTGCCAGCGCTGCCACATCGGCGTGCGCGGCCGCGAAAAACGCGGCGATTACCGCGGCATGGGCTGTTCGGCCTGCCACATTCTGTACAGCAACGACGGCTACTACGAAGGCGGGGACAAAACGATTCCCAGGGACAAGCCCGGGCACATGCTGAAGCACCGGATCATGGGCACCCGCAAGACCGGGGGCATTCCGGTGGAATCCTGCAATTCCTGCCACAACCGCGGCAAGCGCATCGGCGTCTCCTACCAGGGGCTGATGGAATTCCCCTACGGATCGCCGTTTAACGCCAAGGGCGGCAAGCAGTCCAAGCTGCACACCAAGAAGTATCTCTTCATTTCAGACGATCTGCACCACCAGTACAACAGCCGCAAGGAAAACCCCAAGGGCGGGCTTTTGTGCCAGGACTGCCACACCAGCGTCGACGTCCACGGCGACGGCAACATCCACGGCACCACCATGGCCCAGGTGGAGATCGAGTGCACCGACTGCCACGGCCGGCCGGACAAGTATGCCTGGGAACTGCCGCTGGGTTACGGCGATGAGTACGGCAAGAAGCTCAGCGACAAACCGCGCGGCGTGGCGAAAAATCGTTTGAAATTAGGCTGGCAGTTCGGCGAGCGCTATGCGGCTGAAGACGGTTTTATTCTCACCAGCCGCGGCAATCCCTTCGGCAACGTCGTGCGGCGCGGGAACCAGGTGATCGTGCACTCGGCCACGGGCAACGATTTCAAGGTGCCGGTGCTGAAGAACCTGAGCCTGGAGAAAAAGTGGCAAGACCCGTCGGCGCCGATTGCCATGTCGGCCGTCAAAAAGCATATGGACAAGATGGAGTGCTACGCCTGCCATGCCTCGTGGGTGCCGCAGTGTTACGGCTGCCACGTAAAGGTGAATTATTCCCGGGACAAAAAGGGCAAGCAGATGAGCAACATCGACTGGGTCGCCTCGGGAAATGCCCAAAAGAAAAACGGCCAGACGGCCGAATCGGTGCTGGGTACCGGCGGCATCAGATCTCCGGGCAAGGCCATGGAAACGCGCTCCTACCTGCGCTGGGAAGATCCGATCCTGGGAATCGACGGCGAAGGCAGGGTGTCGCCACTGATGCCCGGCTGCCAGGTGACCTACACGGTGATCGATGCGGCCGGCAAGACCATCGCCCACAATATGATCGCCGACAGCCCGGACGAAGCAGCCGTGCGCCATCAGAAGCACATCCCGCTGGCCATCGACATGGCCCCGGTGCAGCCGCATACGGCCCAGCGCAAGGCCAGGACCTGCGAGTCCTGCCATACCAACCTGAAGTCCGTGGGACTGGGGCTGGGCGGAGGCACCTTCGGCGCCAGGCAGTCCATGAACATCGTGGAGGATCTGACCAACTCCAAAACCGGCAAGATCATCCCGACCAAGTACACGGTCCAGATTCCGGGGATCCCGAAACTCAAGTTCGACTGGTCCAAAATCGTCGAACGGGACGGCACCCAGGTGGCCACCGTGGGGACGCACTGGCCCATGAGCCGGGCGTTCAACAAGAAAGAGCTCGATACCGTGCTGCGTGCCGGCACCTGCATGGGATGCCACCAGAACATGAGCAAAAAGGAGCTTTGGGCCAAGATCAGCACCGAGGGCACACTCGACCCGGCCCAGCACCTGAAGATGATGAACCGCATGATTCAGATCATGGCCGCCAAGAACATCAAGCCGGCCGAAACCCCCAAACCTGCCAAGAAAAAGTAGTCTCACCGGCAGCTTTTACAGACGCTCCAGCGGTTCCGCCGGCCTGGCGGGGCCGCCGGGGCGCTTTTCCCCCGCAGTCTGCACAGGAAATTTTGAATTCGTCATATTATCATATGGTTACCTTTGTGTTGAAGCCGGCGCTCTTTACTTAATGGGTATGTTCGCAAGATTTCCATTTTCACTTCAAAATTGTCCGCCCTGCGGGCTGCGCTTTCAGCTGCGCCCGACAAGCCGAAGGCGCCGATTTTCAGCGCAACTCCTGCGCTGCAAGGCATTGTCGGCAGTTCATCACAGCGGCATGCCCTGCGCCTTGTCCAGGCGGCAAACTCGACGCCTGCAACGTCCAGGTTTTATGGGACCTGCCGCTGTCGGGGCGTCTCAATGCAGGCCGGCTGCCTTTAGCCGCCGACGGCGGGGAGAGCCCCGCAGGATGGACGATTTAGAGCTGATCCAGCGGGCTCTTGACGCCCTGTGCCCCTTGGCGCAACACATGCGTGTAAATCATGGTCGTGGAAACATCGTTATGCCCCAAGAGGCTCTGGATGGTGCGGATGTCGGTTCCTGTCTGCAAAAGGTGCGTGGCGAAAGAGTGGCGGAAAGTATGAGATGAAATGCGTTTGTTGATACCGGCAAGTTTCACCGCCCGTTTAATCGCCCGGTCCAAAGAAGATGGATCCATGTGATGTCGGCGGATTTCGCCGGTTCGCGGGTCGCGTGAGAGCCGGGTTGAAGGAAAAACATATTGCCATATCCATTCCTTGGCGGCATTCGGATATTTTCTCTTTAGCGCATGGGGCAAATATACTGCACCGTGGCCATCGGCCAGGTCTTTTTCATGGATAAGCTGAACCCGTTCGAGATGCATATTTAAGGCGGGTTTAATGCTCTCGGGAAGGGGGACCAGTCTGTCTTTGTCACCTTTCCCGCTTCGCACGCGAATTTCATTTATTTCGAAATCAATGTCTTTTACCCGCAAGCGGATGCATTCCATCAACCGAATTCCACTGCCATAGAGGAGTTTGGCCATGAGCTGGGTTGAGCCATTCATGGCTTTCAGCACCCGCTGGGTTTCTGCTTTGCTCATGACAACCGGCAGGCGTTGCTTTTTCCGTGAACGTACGGCATTGATCCGCCCTTCCAGCGGAGACTTGAGAACATCCCTGTAAAGAAAGATCAGGGCATTGAAAGCCTGGTTCTGCGTTGATTTCGAAACCTTTTTGTCAACCGCCAGCCAGGTCAGAAAGGCTTCAACTTCAGGTTCGCCCATCTGCCTTGGGTGCCTTTTGTCATGAAAGAGGATGAAGCGTTTAATCCAGTCTGAATACGTAACTTCGGTGCGGTAGGCATAATGTTTCAGCCGCATGACGTCACGCACCTGATCCAGCAATTTACGAGGTCTTTTGGGGGTATTAATTTCTTGTTTTTCCATTCCTATCATGTTAACTTAATTTTAGATTTATTTCAAGATTTATCATTTTGATATCGAATATCGTTGATTTAGGTCTTAACACTTAATGGTTAGCCATAATAAGGAAATGCCATAATGGCAAATTTTACTGAAATATCATCAAAATATGAAAACGATTCTATAGTCCAAAAATCTGCCAGTGAAATTCTATTTGACCTGCTTGATATACAAACAAGTGATGATGTACTCGATATCGGTTGTGGAACAGGCCATCTTACAAAAATCATAAGAGATAAAACAAATGGCAAAGTAGTCGGAATTGATCCATCAAAGGGAATGATTGAGAAAGCAAAAGAAAAATATGCAAACCATGGAATCGTCTTTCGTAATTGCTCCGCAGAAGAACTTGATTATCAAAACGAATTTAACAAAATTTTCTGTAATTCTTCGTTCCAGTGGTTTAAAGACCATAGAAAGGCTCTCAAAGCATGTCATAACGCATTAAAGCAAAATGGAAAAATTGCGATTCAGGCACCAGCAAAAGAAATCTACTGTCCTAATTTCATAGAGGCAATAAATGCGGTAAGAATCAATGAATCAACAAGAACTGTATTTGAATTTTTTACTCCACCGTGGCTATTTCTTAATACAAGTGATGAGTATTCAGCATTATTTCAAGAAACAGGGTTCAAGGTCGAAAGATCTTGGATAGATGAAGCTGTTACATATCATTCGTCAGAAGAAGCTTATAAAATATTTGAATCAGGCGCAGCGGCAGGATATTTAAATCAAGACTATTATAGCGTATCCATATCACAAGAATATATCGAAGAATTTAGAAAAGTCGTAAGAAATTCATTTGACGAGCAGGCAGGCGAAACGGGAAAAGTAAAATTGGTTTTTTATCGCATCTATCTGCTTGCAATAAAAGAATAAATGGCTAACAAAGCGCTCCACCTGACCGCTATTCCGCTGCGCTCCATAGCGGCAGGTGAGCTTGGTCGTTCTACTTAAAACAAGGAGACTATAATGTCTTTACAAGACCAAATAGATAAAATGCGTAAAGAGATACGAACTGATGGATATGGCATGTCTATTGGTGAGTGGATTAGTCTTTATGAAGATAAAGAAATAGATATTCATCCTGAATTCCAACGATTTTTTAGATGGTCAAATAAACAAAAAAGTAACCTTATTGAATCCATATTGCTAGGTATCCCAATACCACCAATATTTGTTAGCCAAAGAAATGATGGCGTATGGGATGTTGTAGATGGCCTTCAGAGACTATCAACATTATATCAATTTTTCGGCATATTGAAGGATGAGGGCAATCACAATATCACTCC
>JALSRD010000090.1 GCA_026984935.1 Desulfobacterales bacterium | reverse complement strand
TTGACTTCAAAATTGTCTGCCCTGCGGGAGCGCCGATTTTACCGCCTCTACTGTGTCGCAGGGCATTTGCGTCTGTATACGACAGCGGCATGCCCTGCGCCTTGTATAGGCGGCAAACGCGACGCTTGCAAAATTCAGGTATTATATTGACCGCTCATCCTGCTTGAGTGGTCGCAAATGCCGGTCGAGCGCATCGATCAAAAACTTGTTCGTGTGCTTCGGAACCGCAAAGTAAAGGCCTTCGGGGGCCGTTCTGGCCCCTGCCAATGCACAAAGCTGCAACGGGGATGGAAACTGCAATGGCACCGGGGCTTGTCCAACGCATCCCGGTCAATGGAGCGCTACGCCTGGAAAGGATTGGGTACAACAGGCTCATTTCGCCGCTCTTCTTCCCGGCTCACCGCCTTGAAATTGTGCCCCAGATGTTGGTTTTCGATCTTAAACCATCAGAAATTTCTTCTTGATTTCCTCGTTTTCGATGAACTCTTCTCTGTTTCCCTGATAGCGGATCCGGCCTCTATCCATGACATAGGCCCGGTCCGAAATCATGGTGGCAAAGGCGACATTCTGTTCCGAAAATAAAATGGTCTGCCCCATCTGCTTGAGCTTCAGTATCTGTCTGCCCAGTTCCTTGACCACCAACGGCGCCACTCCCTCCACCGGCTCATCCATGAGAAGCAACTCGGGATTTCCCATCAGGGTTCTTGCCACGGTGAGCATCTGCTGCTCACCACCGCTGAGGGTGCCGCCATACTGATTCTGCCTTTCCTGGAGAATGGGAAAAAGCCGATATATCCGTTCGATCGTCCAAGGCTCCCCACCAAAATTCCTCGGTACCTTTTTGGCGATCTCCAGGTTTTCAAGCACGGTCAGGTC
The DNA here is from genome assembly GCA_026984935.1 of Desulfobacterales bacterium. Lineage (GTDB taxonomy): Bacteria > Desulfobacterota > Desulfobacteria > Desulfobacterales > JALSRD01 > JALSRD01. The sequence continues at coordinate 7,126 of JALSRD010000090.1, read as the reverse complement.
GGGGAACACCAGCCGATTGTCCGGTACATATCCGATCCCCTTGCGGGCGATATGGTAGGGCGGTTGCCCCCGTACTTCTTCACCTTTGAATTTTACGGATCCTGATTTGGGCCGGGTCAGGCCCATGATGCTTCGCATGGTTGTCGTTTTGCCGGCGCCGTTACGGCCCAAAAGGCAAACGATCTCGCCCTGGTTTACCGCAAGCGAAACATCGAAAAGAATATGGCTGGTACCGTAGTAGGTATGGATCCGGCTGACTTCCAGCATTAGGCTTCCTCTCCCAGATAGACCTTCTGCACCGTCGCATTCTGCCGAACTTCCCCGGGATCACCTTGCGCGATGATGGCACCCAAATGCAAGACGGTCAGCTGTTGGGCATATCCAAAGACAACGGACATGTCATGTTCCGTAAACAGGATGGTCAATCCCAATTCCCGATTCAAGCGTTTTACCAGCTCCATGGTTTGCGTGGTTTCTTCTGCGGACATCCCCGCTGTGGGTTCGTCTAGAAACAGCAGTTCAGGTCTGCACCCCAGCGCAATGGCCAGTTCGAGGCGTTTCTTGTCGCCCTGGGAAAGTTGGCCGGCAATGGTATCGGCGAAAGATGAGAGTCCTGAAATGTCCAGCAGCTCGCGCGTTTCTTTCTTTGCCATTCCGGCGGCCGGCGAAAAGAGGTTGAGCGTTCGCTTCTGCTTTGTCAGGATCGCCTGGCGTATATTCTCGTATGTCGTCATGGCGGGATAGATGTTGCTTACCTGAAAGGCACGGGAGATGCCCAGGCGGACGATTTCGTGCGGCGCCCAGTTGGTAATCTCCTGCCCCTTAAAAAAAATGCGGCCCGAATCGGCTTTGTAATACCCGGTCAACAGGTTGAAGAAGGTGCTTTTCCCCGCTCCGTTGGGGCCGATGATGGCGGCAAGCTCACCGGGTTGCATCTCAAAGCTGACATCGTTGGTCGCCTGAAGACCGCCGAAGGATTTTTTCAGATGCTCCACTTTGAGAATCTTCATCAAATCAGATCTCCTCGCCCGCGCCGCCATTGGGGCCGGGGGTCAGTTTTTTTGAATGCAGCGGAATCCATTTTTTCTGGACCAATCCCAGAACACCGCCGGGCAGATAAAGCACGACCAGAATAATCACCAGGCCGATGGTCAATGGCCAGTACTCGGTAAAACCGGTTATGAGGGCGAACAGGAGGGTGTAAATTACGGCGCCGACCATGGGGCCGAAAAACGCCAGCGGCCCGCCGATGACGGTCATGAAGACCGGGATGCCGGATTGCTGCCAATTGCAGAGATCCGGGGCAATGCTCCGGTTAAAGGGCCCCAGCAAGCCTCCCGCCAGGCCGGCAAACATGCCGGCAATCACAAAATTGATGAGCATGTACCGGCGGACGTTGATGCCGATAAAGCGGGTCCGTTCGGCATTGTCCCGGATTGCACGCATGGTATGACCGAAAGGCGAGGCGCTGATCAGCCACATGACCACCAGCGCCCCGATGACAATGAAAAGTGTAAAATAATAGTAGTGCCTGACGTTCAGGAGCCAACCCGGAGGAACGATGCCCTGCAGGCCGTTGTCGCCACCGGTGAAAGCGTACCATTGAAAAATAATGTAGTAAATCAGCTGGCCGAAGGCCATGGTCAGAATCGCAAAGTAAATTCCAGTCAGTCGGACGCAGAAATATCCGAAGACCAGGGCCGCCAGCCCGGCCGCCGCCATGGAAATAAAAAAACAGACCGGAAGGGGCAGCGGCGTCTTCAGCAGCAGCAGACCCGTGGCATAGGCCCCGACGCCAAAATATGCCGCATGGCCGAAACTGAGCTGCCCCATGTATCCGAAAAGCATATTGAAACTCACCGCGAACAGTCCCAGGATCAATATCTCGATGGCCACATGAACCCAAAATTCACCGATGACACTGGGCAATGCCAAGGCGACTATAAAAACCAGAACAAGCCAGAAAGATCTTTTCATGAAACACCCGGAAATTTCGTGTTAGGTCCTTGCAGGCGTCCCGAACAAGCCCCAGGGCCGGACAATCAAAACAAGGGCCGTAACGATAAATATCAAAGCCAGGGCCCCTTCGGGCCAAATGAGAATGGAAAAGGCATACACCTCTCCGACCACCAGCGAAGCGACGAAGGTGCCCAGGAGACTGCCAAATCCACCGATGACCACCACGCAGAAAGCCTGGATGATAACGGCCATGTCCATTCCCAGGGTAATAGAGCCCACGGGGGCCTGAATCGCGCCGGCCAGGCCGGCGATAAAGATCCCCAGGGCAAAGACGCCTGTGTAGATCCTGGGGATTGGAATTCCCAGCGCACTGACCATTTCCCGGCTGAACACCGCGGCGCGCACGATATGGCCGTAGCGGGTTTTCTTCAGAAACCACCACAAACCGATGGCAACACCAAAACCGACGCAGATTACAAAGATGAAGTAGGAATCCAGGGGTGCTCCGAAAATAAAAACCGGACCGGCCACCAGCGGCGGACGTGCAATCAGCTTATCTTCAACGCCCCATACGATTTTAATCAGGTCATCGATGATCAAGACCAGTGCATAGGTGAGCAGGAGCTGCTCGCTGAGCTCCCGGTCATAGACCCGGCGGATCAGGACCGCTTCGATGATCCAGCCCACCGCGGCCAAGGACAGGGCCGCCAGGAAGATGCTGAGCCACAGTCCCAGGGCGGCGTTGGGCATCAAATACCAGAAAGTATAGCACAGGTAAGCCCCCACCAGCCAAAGGGCAGCGTGCGCAAAATTGAGAATGTTCATGACGCCGAAGATCAGCGACAAACCCGAGGCGATGAGAAAGAGCATCATCCCCCGGGATAGTCCACTCATAAACTGGGCAAATATCATCGAAGCATCCATAAGCTCCCCCGCATCTTACTTCTCATTGGAACGGGCGGCGATGATTTCGGCTTCGGGCCGCCAGGAGTCAGGGCCCTTGACTTCGACCAGGTCGTGGTAAATCGGGAAGGGGTAGCGGGGATCGTCCGCCACGACGCCGATGTAGGAAGAACAGCTCAGCTGGTTGTCGATCTTGCGGAAGAACAGCCTGCCGCGCGTGGTGTCGATGGTCGCACCTTTCAGCGCGTCTTTGACTTTTTCGGTTTCGATGCCGCCCGCCTTGTCGATGCCCTGCTTCAAAGCGTATACCGCATCGTACTCCATGACCGCCCAATCACTCGGATAGCGGTGATACCTGGACTTGAAATGTTTCACGAAATTCGCCATCATGGGGATATCCATATGGGCGAAAAAGGGCGCCCGGCACAGGCCGATAAGTCCGCGTGTGAGGGTTTTTTTCTGGAGAATCAGCTCTGAAACACTGATCAGCGATCCCGGATAGGGAATCTTATCGAAAAACCCATAGGCCTTCGCCTGTTTCATCCAGGCCACGTTGTCCTTGGAAGCGATGGAGCCGATGACGAAATCCGGTTTCTGGGCCATGATGGCCGTAATATAGGAAGTAAACTGGGTCTCTCCCAGACGCGGCCAGAATTCTTTTTTAAGCTTCAAATCCGGTGCCAACTGTCTGAGAAGTGCAACCGTATTTTTCTGGGTGGAGCGGCCCCATTCGTAGTCGGAGGCGATGGTGATATAATTCTTCCAGCCCTTCTTTTTGGCCAGTTCGGCCACGCCCAGAACAACGGCCTTGGCCTGCATGTAGCTGTTGGGAACCACCTGGTAGGTGTATGGGCTGAAGTGCGTTTTGGTGATGTTTTCAGAGTTGCTGATGGCCGCAATGTGCAGCACCTTGTACTCCTTGCAGACCGGTTTGATGGCCACCGCGCAGGCGCTGGAATAGGTTCCCAGAATACAGCGCACCTTGTCTCTCAAGATCAGATCTTTGGCTTCACGCACCGCAACATCCGGTTTGGTGTGGCTGTCCCGCACAAAAAGCTTAATCGGATGTTTGCCGAGAAAACCGCCGGCCTTGTTGATCTCGTCAACTGCCAGCCTGATGGCATCCACACCATCTTTGCAGTACAGCGCCCCGGTTCCGGTGACCGCAAGATCGACGCCCAGATGATAGGGTTCAGCAGCCGGACAGCTGTCTGCACCAACCCATCCGGAAAGTACAACGAGCATGCCAACAACTAAGATTTGCTTGAATTTCATTTCTCCCCCTTTCTCGAACGAAAAAAATGTCGCGTGATGAATTCAATTCCTTCGCGTACCGGCTGTCCCTTGCCTTGGCCGCCGCCTCCTCGGGCGGATTTTCCAAGAGTCCCGCCTGCGCTTTTTGGGCCAAACCGGTTTATTCTCCCGGACTGCAAAATTCAGACCACTTATCCGAAGCTCCTATTTTGCCCACTGTAGCTCCGAAAAATCACCGGCAACTAATGAATACTATTCGTAAATTAATTTTTCATAAATCAAGCCGTGATATTTCCCTCGACATGCCCGGGGGAAATAGGCTATGCTGAAGTGTATCATTGCATATACATGTAGTTGGGTTGATACATATAAAAGGAGGTTGGTCACGGTGCGCCGAAATCTTCCCCCCGATTACACAACAATCCGCCAGCAGCTGGAGATCTACCGGCTCATTTTCAACAGTATTCACAATGGGGCCATCGTGACGGATGCGCGGGGCTACGTGACGCATTTCAATAAACCATACGGGGAATTTCTGGGGGTCGACCCGCAGGATCAAATCGGGAAACACTGCACGGATGCCGTTGAAAACAGCCGCATGCACATCGTCGCCCAAACCGGAAAACCCGAAATCAACCAGTCCCACCGCATCAAAGGCCAGAACATGGTGGTCCAGAGAATCCCCATTAAAAAAAACGGCCGCGTTATCGCCGTATTCGGGCAGGTCATGTTCAAGGATGTGCAGGATGTGAGAAAACTGGCCCAGAAACTCTCTTTTCTGGAATCCAAGGTAAAGCTCTACGAAGACGAACTGATGAATCTGCGCTCGACACGCTATACTTTCGACAGCATCATCGGTGCCAGCAGATCCATCGCCGATTTAAAAAAAGAAGGCCTCAAGGCGAGCGCCAATCGGTTCCCGGTATTGATCTCGGGTGAAAGCGGCACCGGCAAAGAACTCTTTGCCCAGGCGATCCACCATGCCAGCTCCAGGAGAATGTACCCTTTCGTGCGCATCAACTGTGCGGCTATCCCAAGGGATCTGCTCGAATCCGAGCTCTTCGGCTATGAAGGGGGTGCCTTTACCGGAGCAAGATCGAAGGGCAAACCGGGCAAGTTCGAACTCGCCCATCGCGGCACGGTATTTCTCGACGAAATCGGCGATCTGCCGCTGGAGATGCAGCCGAAACTGCTGCGGGTGTTAGAGGAAAAGGAGTTTGAGCGCATCGGCGGCACGGCAACCATCCGCTCCAATTTCAGGCTGATCGCCGCCACCAACCAGGACCTCGAGAAAATGCTGGCGGAAAACCGTTTCCGGAAAGACCTTTTCTATCGCCTCAACGTGATTCACCTTCACATTCCACCCCTCAGGGAGCGCAGGAAAGACATCATCCCCCTCACGCGGCACCTGCTGAAACAATGCGCCGAAGAAGCGACACTGCCGCAAATCAAGATGGAAAAGGATGCGGAAAAAGCGTTGTTGAGCTACGATTGGCCCGGAAATGTACGCGAACTGTCCAACGTGATCGAAAGATCGCTCTCATCCATGGATGAAGACACGGTGCATGTGTACGACCTCCCTTTTTACCTCCATCGAACCCCCGGACTGCCAACGGCGAGTCGCCCGCCATCCATCAAGGAGGTCCAGGCCCGTGCACAAAAAGAGGCCATTTGTGCGGCACTCCAGGAAACCGGCAACAACAAGGCGCAGGCCGCAAAGCTGCTGGGGATTCACCGCACCCTTTTGTACAAGAAAATGAAAAAATACCACATCCCCCTGGCACCGGATGCATAGACGCATACGTGTATCCTGTTTGATACACTTGCGCGGTCCAAAAAACAGCCGGCGGGGTGTTTCTGGGTTTTGAACGCCCCCCGCCGCCGGGTTTTCCCTGTCGATTTTCCCGCGAATCTGGATCGAACACAGGCCATTCCAGGCACGCATGCCTCTCCAGCCGGCACTCGCTCAGCGGCGGCACCGCCGCCCGCTTCCTCCAGCTTGGTATGTATATTGCAGGATTTCATGCCGGCGATACAACCCTGCCGGCGCTTCTGTCCGCCGGCGCCCATCAGCTGTCCACCATAGTGAGGAGCGGATCATGCAACCGGAAAATCGCAAAGATTATTTCGAATGGTCCAACGACGCATTTTCGGTCGCCAGGGTATTCGACAAGCCCGAGGCGCTGAAGGGCATCCGGGTACTCGAATTGTGCACCCGTGTGTTCGGGCCGGTAACGGCCGATCTGCTCGCCGATTTCGGGGCGGAAGTGGTCAAAATCGAACTGCCCGGTGTCGGGGATCTCATGCGCTACGTGGCGCCGCGGGGCTTTTTCTGGAAAAACCTCTCACCGGCTTTCAGCCACATGAATCACAATAAATACCATGTAGGAATCGACATCCGCAAACCTGAAGGTGCCGCGCTTCTCCGCCGGCTGGTTGTAAAGTCCGATGTTTTGGTAGAAAACTTCCGGCCGGGAACCATGGATCGCTGGGGCCTCGGCTACCGGCAGCTCAAAAAGATCCATCCCGGACTGATTTACCAGGGCAACAGCGGTTTCGGTCAATGGAGCGTTTTTAAGGACCGTCCGTCATACGACGCGACTTCCCAGGCCATGAGCGGTTTCTCGGCGACCACCGGCTTTCCGGGCCGTTCGCCCCTTAAGGTAGGGGTCTGGATCGGTGACTACACCGGCGCCCTTTTCGCGGCGCTGGGCATCCTGATAGCGCTTTATCATCGTAAAAAAACCGGAAAAGGACAGCTGCTGGATGTATCTCAGGGCGAGAGCCTGATCCGCGTGATGGATTGGACCTGGGCCTTTCAGGCGCTGGGCGGAAAGACCCGGGGGCTTTACGGCAACCGCGATGTCGCAATCTCGCCTTCGGGCATCTTTCGCTGCAGAGACGGCTTTGCCGCCATCGCCGCCCTGGACGATGACCAGTTCCAAGGACTCTGCCGGGCCATGGAACGGGACGAACTGGCTCAAGAGGCGCGTTTTACGGATATGTCCCA
>JALSRD010000089.1 GCA_026984935.1 Desulfobacterales bacterium | reverse complement strand
CTGACAACATCGGTGGCCAAAATCGAAGAACTTTCCGACAGATACCGTTTCTCGGCACAGCGGGTAAATCATGCCGGAGACCATTATGGCGACGCGCACCTGAGGCAGCGCGGCGCCGTATGGAAATTTGATGACCCGCTGTACGGGGAAGTCGTGGAGTATGGCCCCGGCCCGAAACTCTCCAGGAGCCCGGGCCGCATGAAATGGTCCGCCCGACCGGTCGGGTTCGACAACCGGCATATTTTCAGGAAGGTGCTCAGTCTCGACGAGGATGAAGTCGAACAACTGGAAGCGCAACAGGTGATCGGCACCTGGACGGATCGTGTGGGTGCCAAACCACCCGCGGACTGGAACGGAAGAGACGGTCTTTTTTTCTGAATCGTTCCGGCCGGCTTTTGAAACGCCGTCCGGTGGTGGAAAGGATGGAATCATGTGCAGCGCGGAAAAAGCACCCTGGTACGATTGGGCCAAAGCGCACACCGATCCCCGCAAGGCTTCCGGCAAAGCAGAAGCTTTGTGTGATCTTCTGGTCATAGACGCCAGCTACGGAAATATCGGCGGACTCGTCTGTTCGTCCGTATTTTCAGAGATGGGTGCCGGCGTCATTCGGATCGAGCCCCCGGCCGGAGATATCGCCAGAGTTTACAGCCCGTTCGGCATCCGGCATGTGGACACCGGACTGGGGTACCTCGTCGAAGGCAGAAACAAATACCACATCACGCTGAACCTGAAAAATCCCGGCGGAAGGAAGCTCTTCAAAAGGCTGGCCAAACACGCGGACATCCTCATCGAGACCTTTCCGGCCGGCACCATGGACAGGTGGGGAATCGGCTACCGGCAATTGAAATCCATCAACCGGCGCTTGATTTACACGGCGCTATACACTTACGGGCAATTCGGCCCCAAAGCACCCCGGGGTCGTCCCGGCTCCGAAATCGCCAATCAGGCCTATGCGGGGCTGGCGCACATCAACGGTGAGCCCGAAAGCCGGGACGCCGCTGAATACGCTGTTCCGACCAAAACCGGAAGCTGGTACGGATGGTATGCCGAAGGCTTGTTTGCGGCTTACGGCACCCTGCTGGCGCTCAATTTCCGTGAAGACACCGGCGAAGGGCAATTGGTGGACGTCTCCGGTGCAGAGTGCCTGATGAAGTTCATCGACTACAACATGAGCTGGTACCATATGGACGGCAAGATCAAGGAACGCCTGGGAAATTACGATCCATCTGTTTTCCCTTACACCTTCATCCGCTGCAAAGACGGCTACACCTTCATGGCGGCATACAACGACGAGGCTTTCAACACATTGATGGAGATCATCGGACGCCCGGAGCTGGCCAAGGATCCGCGGTTTTCCTCTTTCATGCTGCGAACATCTTTGGAAAATGAAGTCGCGCTGCAGGAAATCCTCGAAAAGTGGAGCGCCCGCTACACGGTGGACGAGGTCATCGACCGTGTCCAGACGGCCATCGCCGGAAAAGAAGGCCGGGCGGCCGCGGTGGTCACCGGAAAAGTCACCCGGCCTGCGGAGACGATGAAAGAGCCGAACTGGTTGGACCGAGGCTCCTTCGTGACCTTCAAGGACCCGGTTTACGGCGAAGTCACATTGCAGGGGCCCTTGTGGAAGATGAGCGCCACACCGCCGCGCATCAAATGGGTCTGTCGCCCCGTAGGCGCCGACAACGCGTTCATTTATCTCACGTACCTGGGGCTTGGAAGAGGTGATCTTGCGGCAATGCAAAAACAGGGCATTTTGTAAAATCGTCTTAAGAATCGGAGCGTTCCATACTCCTGCTCACGACTGACAGGTTGTTGAGCGACAAAAAAGCAGCCGCGGACGCCGTGTTCACCTGAAGGCAGCGGCGCATCACGGTACATCCGTAGGGTCCCAGCCGGTGACCAGGTTTTCATTCAAGCCGTCTAAAAATTCCATGTCTTTTTTGGAGATTGAAAAGTCAAAGACGGCCGCGTTGGCGATAATCCGGTTTTTTTGAATCGATTTTGGGATGACGATAAATTCATGCGCCAGTGCCCAACGGATGAGTATCTGGGCGGTTGTGTGATTGTACTTCTCTGCAAGTCGAATCAGGTTCGGGTCATCTAGCTTGCGCCCCTTGGTAAGCGGGCTGTAGGCTTCGACTGCGATATCATGGCCCATGCAAAAGTCAATGGTATCTTTGCGGAAGCGGTAGTTGAAGGGTGAGAGTTCAATCTGATTAATGGCAGGCACGATGTGGCTGTTGTCGAGCAATTCTTGCACATGACGCTTCATGAAATTGCTGGTGCCAATCGCCCGCGCTTTGCCATTTGCCAATGCCTTTTCCATGGCCCTCCACGATGCCAGGCGCAGACCGGCCACCGGCCAATGTATCAGGTATAAATCGACGTATTCCATTTGCAGGCGGGTGAGACTCTCATCCAAAGCCCGCAGCGTGGCGTCGTACCCTTGCTCATCGTTCCAAAGCTTGGTGGTGACAAATACTTCTTCCCGCAGCATGCCACTTTCGGCAATGGCCTGACCGACGTCCTGCTCATTGCCGTAAATCTTCGCCGTATCGATGTGGGTGTAGCCGCTCTGCAGGGCGTAGCGCACCGCCCGGCGCGTCACCTCTCCGGCGGGGCTGCGGTAAACGCCCAGTCCGATCACCGGAATCCGGACACCGTTGTTGAGCGTACGGGTCGCAGGGATGTTCATTTTTTCGTAGCCTCCCGGCCACCTCCGGACCGGCCGCCGGCAGCGGTTCTGTCGCCGGCCGGATTCAGGCCGACGGCCGTCTTTTCAACGCGGATTTCAGCCGCACCGCAACGGGCGCTGAACCCGATAAGGTCCCGGTGCGCCGCATGTTCCGGGTCTTTCCCGAAACCTGTGCTGCCACACAACGCCCTATCCTTCCACCCGCCCGTAATCGCGCACATCCAGCACCTGTCCCGTCATTTTCCCGTAGACGCTGGCGCGATACGCCTTGGCGGTTTCGGCGGCCGACATGGTCCCGGCCACGGGCAGACCCATCTTGTCGGCCGTCGCCGTAACGAAAATCGGGCTGACGGCATTGATGCGCACCTTTGGCCCGAGGTCCAGGGCGGCGGCGCGCACGAATCCCTCCAGCGCAGCATTGACCAAGGCCGTGGGCGCCGTGCCGGGGGCCGGCTGGCGGCCCAGCAGACCCGTCGTCAGGGTGATGGAGCCGCCGGATGGGATGTAGCGCAAAGCGATGCGCACGAGGTTTACCTGGCCCATGAGTTTGCCGGCGATACCGACCCGGAAGTCTTCATCACTGGCTTCCAGGACTGTACCAAAGCGCGATGCGCCGGCGGCGCAGACCAGGGCATCAAAAGTGCCCAGCCGCTGGCACAAGGCTTCAATGGATGGTTTGTGTTCCATATCCAGCGTGTCGTCCCCCCGGCGGTTTCCGACCCGCACCACTTCAGCATTTGCAGCCAGCAGGTCGGCCACCGCGCTGCCGATGGTTCCACTGGCCCCGATAACGATTATTTTCGGCATGTGATCCACCTCCCAGATCTCTCTCAGAAATTCATTTTTTAAGTGTCTTGCCCACGTTCCAGCAGTCGCCCACCGGCGGCCCCAACCGCCAGTATTTGACGCTGGCCATGTCAAACAGCAGCGGCCGCAGCTTGCCGATGTCGATTTTGCCGCCGCTCAGCACACCGTCATCGGCATAGGTCTGCACCAGCTCGCCGATGAAGATGTCGTGGGTCGAAAAATCCAGCACGTCGTGAAGCCTGAGCTCCATGTTGACCGGACATTGTTCGATCATGGGCGCCGTTTTCAGTTTTCCGTAAAATATACCGAACAGGGCAGCCTTGTCCGTTTTTTTGCCGCTCATGATTCCACAGTAGTCCGTTTCCACCATCAGGTCTTCGGACGGCAGACAGATGCTGAAGGTGCGCTTTTCATGGATCCCGGCGTTGGAGTAGTGCACTTTGCCGAGGCTGATGGAAAGGTACTGGGGCGTCCCGTGATTCAAAATCCCCACGTGCGCCACCGTCAGGAAATTCGGTTTGTCGTTCACCGTAGCACCCACCAGCGTGGTGGGCATAGGGTACAGGGCATTTACGGGTCCGATGGGCTGCATGTCTTTACTCCTCCTTGTCTGCGAGTCGAAAGGTTTGCGGGTCATAGTCTTTCAGGGATGGATAGGCGATGGGCGCAGCGGTCCGGAAACCAGCCAGCCGCCGCCGGTACTGCGATAGATAAGCACCGCGGGTTTCATCATCCACGTGGGCGGCCCCCCAGGCGATAAAGGGCGGCAGCACGTCGAACCCGGTAAAGCGCAGGATGCCGTGGTTGATGGGAAAAAGAATCTGCTGGATGTCGCCGTTCAATCCGTCGGGCTTGTACATGGATGCCGGGCCGCCGGTGGTCACCGATACCATCGCCCGCTTGCCGGCAAAAGCGCCGTGGTCGTACCATTTCCCGCCGCCGTAGATCCGGCCCATCACGAGCACCCGATCGGCCCAACCCTTTAAAATGGCGGGCAGCCCGAACCACCACAGCGGAAACTGCAGAATCAGGGCATCGCACCATTCGAGCTTCTCGATCTCATCTAAAATGTCCGACGCGAACCCGTTGGTTTCCGAGGCATGCAATTCCTCGACCTGCTGTTTGAAAAAATCAGCGTCCCGGACGGAAGTAAAGTTCCTGCGGTCCGATACGGGATCGAAAGGCATGGCGTAAAGATCCGAAACCTGCACGGCGCATCCCTCCGCCTCCAGAAATGCGACGGCCGTGCGGGTGAGCGCGGCGTTGAAGCTCCTAGGCTCCGGGTGGGCATGGACAATGAAAACGTTCATAGTAACCTCCGTAAAAGCGGCGCGTTGACGTGTTTGGCTTTACTGCAATTCCCCGTGAAGTGCGAAACCGCACCATGGCCGTGGCGAGTTTGACAGCAGGGTTCGCCCTAACGCCCGACCCGGCACAGACCTGGCGCCGTACCCGATGGCACTGACGTCGTACCGTCGCAGCCAAGTTTCCGTTGACGTGTCGTTTCAGCTCCCTTCTCCGTAAAAGCACGCATGGGCTGATCATGTATTTGTTTGTACACGCAATTTCCATTGTAAAAAAATCAGGCTTCCCGGCCGAGCCTGTCGCTGGCGGCGTCAATGCGCGCCGCCAGTTCGTCGCCTTCTTTGAGCCCCAGGATTTTCGCGTAGCGCCGGTGCAGACTTTCCCAGGCATCTGCTATGGGTCGGCGCAGTTTGCGGCCGGCTTCGGTGGCATACACCCGGGAAGCTTTCCCGTCGGCATGCCGGCTCAGGTATCCCCTGTGGACCAAAGCGTCGATGAACCGCGTTACCGTCGACGGCGCCAGGTGCAGCTGGGCGCACAGCTCCTTTTGCCCGATGCCCGGATGGTCGTTGACCAGCATCATCACGAAGGCGTGCGACGGCGACAAACCCGTGCGCCGGAATTCCTCCTCGGCCAAGCGCGTTATCACGCGCGCCAGGGAGTTGGCCGTAAAGTACAGGCAGTGATGCAGGATGGACTCGGTTTTGGTCATCGGACTCATTTTCCTTGTACATACAAATAATGCATGCCAGCGCCATTGTCAAGAACATTCTTTCCCCGGGTTATTACTCTTTGCATCCGCAGTCATTCAGCGTAGTTGAGGGCAGAAACCCACCTACACGCTCAGCTGCGGGCACGCAGGTACGCCACGGCATTTTCGAACAAGCGTACGCCCAACACCTCGCCGGTGGGCGTTTTTTCTTGCGTGCGCAATGAACGCTGGCAGCGCCGCGGCCAGTCCGGGTGATTGGTGAAATGGTGGTAGGCTTCGGGGTGCGGCATGAGGCCGAAGACGCGGCCGGTGGGATCGCAGATGCCGGCGATGTCGCGTACCGATCCATTGGGATTTTCGGGGAACCTGCCGCCGGCTCGGCGGCCGTCGGCACGGGCATACTGCAGCACGATCTGCCGGCCGGAGGCCAGCCGCGCGAGGGTTTCATCGCTGGCGAAAAATTTCCCCTCCCCGTGACGCACGGGCAGCTCCAGCTGCTCGAGGCCGCGCGTAAAGACGCAGGGTGAGTCCGGGTTGACGCGCAGGTGCACCCAGGCATCGCGGAAATTGCCGCAGTCGTTGTACGTCAGGGCCACCCGGCGGGCCTGGTAGTCGCCGTCGATGCCCGGCAAAAGACCGAAATTGACCAGGGTCTGAAAACCGTTGCAGATCCCGATCACCAGGTTGCCGGCCGCCACGAAATCCCGGATGCGCGCACCCATGTGGGTTTTCAGGCGCACGGCCTGCAGTACGCCGGCACCGTGGTCGTCGCCCCAGGAAAAACCGCCGCCGAACACCAGGATCTGGCACGCATCGAGCCCCTGCGGCGCCGCGATCAGGGCGTTGATATGCATGCGGATCGCCCGTGCCCCGGCCAGTTCGAAGGCATGCGCCGTTTCCAAATCGCAGTTGAGGCCGAAGCCGGTCAGCACCAGTGCACGCACTTCGCTCATATCAGATCTCCAAAAGGCTTTTTCCAGGCCCTCCGCAGGGCCTCCAGCGGCTCGTCGACCAGACGCTTGCCGGCAAGGCCGGCCATGTGCAGCCGGCCGGTGTCGGTCACCTGCCCGACATGGCCCCAAGACAACCCCTGAAAAAACTTTTCGAAGGCCCCGGCGTTTTCCGGTGCCACCGTCACCACAAAGCGGCCGGCCGACTCCGAAAACAAAAGCTGGTCGTCGCGCTCCAGATCATGGCAGGGCACTTTCGACAGGTCGATGTCCAGGCCCAGGTCAGCACCCATGGCGACCAACGCCAGATGCACCCCCAGACCGCCGCTGTAGATACCGTGCACCGAGGCCACGAGGCGCTGTTTCATGGCCGCCGCCAGCGCATGGTAAAGGGGCAGGCAGTCACCGGGCCGCACCTGCGGCACCCGGCATCCCAGATAGCCCAGGTGGGCGTAGTATTCGGAGGCCCCCAGCTCGTTGCGCGTCGATCCCAGCACATAAATCCGGTCGCCGGCGAACTTGGCTTCCATGCTGACGCAGCGGGTGACGTCGGCAACCACCGAGATGGCGGAAAACTGCAGCGTTGCCAGCGCCGAAACCTTGTGGCGTTCGCCGTAGGGCCCCTGCGGGTGGCCGTCCACATACATGCTGTCCTTGCCCGAAAGCAGCGGGATTTCATAGGCCCGGCACATGTCCTTCAGGGCCCGGCAGGAGCGCACCAGCTGTGCGGCCTTGAAGCGTCCGTCGGGGTTGTCGGCTGCATCGTACCGGATGCTGGGCCAGCAGAAATTGTCCACTCCACCCACGTGCGCCGGGTCGGCGCCCACGGCCACCAGGCGCCGCAGTGCCTCGTCTACGGTACAGGTCGTCATGTGGTAGGCGTCGATGGCCGCATAGGCCGGCAGCAGCGCCTGGGAGAAGGCCAGCCCGCGCGTGCTGCGCAAAACCGGCCGGATCACGGCGGCGTCACCGGGGACATCGCGGCTGCTCCCCACCAACGGTTTGAGCACGCTGCCGCCCTGCACCTCGTGGTCGTACTGGCGCGTGATCCACTCCTTGGCGCAGAGATTGGGCCGTGCCAGCAGGTCTTTGAGCAGGCGTGCGTAATCCTGCGGCGGACTGAGCACCGGCTCGCACAACCCCCGGCTTTCCGGCGAGCGCCAGTGGGCTTCGAATTCCCACTGCGGAAAACCGGCCGTCGGCAGGTCCAGGTCCACGTACGCACAGGTTTCGCCCGCGTAGCGGATGTGCAGCTTGCCCGAATCGGTGTATCGGCCGATGACCGTGCTCTCGACGGCGTGCAGCGCGGATAATTCCATGAAGCGTTCGATATCCTCCGGCGCCACGGCCACCGTCATGCGCTCCTGGGATTCGGAAACCCAGATCTCCCACTGGTCGAGCCCGGCGTACTTGAGCGGTACGCGCTCCAGGTCGACTTCGCAGCCGTTGGCGAAGCGCGCCGACTCGCCCACCGACGAGGACAGTCCGCCGCCGCCGTTGTCGGTGATGAAGCGGATCAAGCCTTCGTCGCGCGCTTGCAGCAGGAAATCATGCATCTTTTTCTGGGTGTAAGGATCGCCGATCTGTACGTGGCCGGCCGGCGTGTGCTCGCTGAACACCTCGGAAGCGGCCGTCACGCCGTGGATGCCGTCCTTGCCCACCCGGCCGCCGCACATCACGATCAGCTGTCCGGGACGCGTCTCCTTGAGGTAGCTCGGACGGCCTTCGATTTCGGCCGGCATGATGCCCACGGCGGTGACGAAAACCAGCGACTTTCCCAGGTAGCCGGCATCGAAGGTCACCTGTCCGAAAACCGTCGGAATACCGCTCTTGTTGCCCCCGTCGCGCACGCCTTCGATGACCCCGTCCAGCAGGCGCCGGGGGTGCAGGCGGGGGGACAAAGTGCCGGCGTAATCCCGCGGCCCCACACAGAAGCCGTAGGCGCCCATCACCAGGCGCGCACCCTTGCCGGTGCCCATGGGGTCACGGTAGACCCCCACGATGCCGGTGATGGCGCCGCCGTAGGCCTCCATGTTGGATGGCGAGTTGTGGGTCTCGCCGGTGATCACGTAAAGATGGTCTTCGTCGAAGCGGCCCACCCCGGCGTTGTCCCATAGAACGGACATCACCCACGGCTTTTTGGCCTTGAGCACCAGGGTCGGCGCCTCGATGCAGGTTTTGAAAAGGTTGTCGACGACCTCTTCCCGCCCACTGTCCAGATCGCGGTAGACGAAACGGCCGCGAAAGGTGTTGTGGTTGCAGTGGTCGCTGCGGGCCTGGGAAATGTACTCCAGTTCGACATCGGTGGGATCCGAGAGTCCCACCGCGGCCCGCGCGGCACGCACCTGCGGGTCACGGAAATAGGCCCGGATGGTGGGGATGTCCGCCGGGTTGAGGGCCAAGCCGCGCTGCCGGCTGATTGCGCGCAGGCGTGTGTCGGAGTCCACGGCTATCGTCGCCACCGTGGGGCTGTGGTCGAGAACGACCCGCGGAATGTTGAAGCCGATCCCCTCTTGCGGCCGCCAGCGCTCGGCAGGAATTACCTGCCAGCGCTGGATGATGTCGTTGGCCAACAGTTCGGCGGCGATGCGCTGCACTTGGCGTTCATCCAGGCTGCGGCTGCAGATGCAGTAGCGCCTGGAAGTGTAGACGCCTTCATCTTTCCCCAGACGGATACCCAGAATGTCCTCTATGGCTTCGGCGGCGGTGCTGCCGGCGTTGTCGCGCACCCCCGGCCGCAGTCCCACCCAGATCGTCCAGTCGAAATCCACGGCCAGGGGACGAAAAGACGAAACCTGGGTCACCGGATTGGTGAAAACTTCTTTTCTTAATGTTTCCAGCTGTGCGGCGTCCAGATCCGCATCGATGGTCAAAATCTGGATAGCGCGCACGGAGGAAAGCTCGATACCGAAATAGTCCAGTGCCTTGCGTCGGATGGCAGCACCTTCGGCGTCGAACAGGCCCGGTTTTAAGGTCACTTCCAGCTGAAAGGGCATGGCGTTTACCTGGCATGCGGACCGGACGTCCGCAGCATATGGTTAGCTGAAAAACATACGCGTGATGTCGTTGTAGAAAACAAAAATCATCAGCAGAATGAGCACGAAGATGCCGGCCTGCTGGGCGATTTCACGTACCCGCGGACTGAGCGGACGTCGTATGACGGCCTCGATGGTGAAAAACATCAGGTGGCCGCCGTCGAGCACCGGAATGGGTAAAAAATTCAAAATCGCCAGGTTGATGCTCAGCATGGCGATGAAAAAAGCCAGATTGGCGCTGCCCTGGCGGGCCTGCTGACCGGCCATCTGGGCAATCATCAAAGGACCGCCTAAAGTCTTGGCCGAGATTCGCCCCTGGATCATCTTTATCACACTGACGATGGTAAGCTTGGTAATCTCGTAAGTCTGCTCGATGCTGTGCAACGCGGCCTGCAGCACGCCCAGCTTGACCGCCGTCACATCACCACCCGAAGTGATGCCGATGACATAGCGCGGCGTGTTTTCACCGAACAGGTTGCGCACTATTTTCTTTTGCGGCGTGATATCGACGGTAAACCGCCGGCTGCCGCGCTGCAGCGTGAAGTGCAGTGTACGCCCGTGGCTTTCCGTGATGATCTGCGCCATTTCTTCCCAGCTTTCCAGGCGCTGGCCGTCGATGGCCACAATGCGGTCTTTGGCCTTAAGCCCGCCGGCGGCGGCGGCAGAAGCGGGAGAAACCTTGCCCACCGTGGGCTGCAGGACGAAAGTGCCCGCAATCAGGAAGAGAAAAAAGAAGATCACCACTGCCAGCAGGATATTGAAGGCCGGACCGGCCGCCACGATCAAAAAGCGCCTTGTCAGGGATTTGTGCGTAAAGGACACCGGCAGCAGCTGCGGGTCGATTTCGGCATCGGGTTCGTCGCCGACCATCTTGACGTAGCCGCCCAAAGGGATAGCCGAAAGCCGGTAATCGGTCAGACCGATCTTCTTTCCGATCACCCGCGGCCCGAATCCCAGGGAGAATTTTTCCACACCCACGCCGCAAATGCGTGCGACCAGAAAATGGCCGAACTCGTGCACGAAAATCAGAATACCCAGCACGACCACAAAAGCAAAGATACTGGTGCTCATTTCAGGAAATTGATCTCCTCTTGCGCCTGCCGGCGGGCCCAGCGGTCGGCTTCCAGTATGGCGGAAAGATCAGGGTTGTCAATGCTGGCATGCCGCTGCATCACGGTGGAAATCACCTCGGCGATCTGCGTGAACCCGATGGACTCTTCGAGAAACGCCGCCACCGCCATTTCGTTGGCGGCGTTGAGCACGGCCGGCAGCGTGCCCTGCCGACAGCAGGCTTCAAATGCCAGGCTCAGGCAGGGGAATTTTTCCAGATCCGGCTTTTCAAAGGTCAGCGCACCCATGGCGGCGAAATCGGGCAGGGGCTGATTCAGCGCCAGGCGCTCGGGATGTGAAAGGGCATAGGCGATGGCGCCTTTCATGTCGGGGATGCCCAACTGAGCCATGACCGAACCGTCTTGAAAGGCCACCATGGAGTGCACGATGCTCTGGGGGTGGATCAGCACCTCGATCTGATCCAGGGAAACGCCGAACAGCCACTTGGCTTCGATGACCTCGAGGCCCTTGTTCATCAAGGTGGCGGAATCGATGGTGATTTTTTTCCCCATGCTCCAATTGGGATGCCTGAGCGCCTGGGCTACGTCGATGTCCCCGAAGGACTCCTTGGAGCGGGTGCGGAAAGGGCCGCCGGAACCGGTCAGCAGGATGCGGTCCAGATCCTGCCGGCGGCTGCCGGCCAGACACTGGAAAATCGCGCTGTGCTCGCTGTCGATGGGTGAAATGGAAACATTTTTTTCCCGGGCGCGGTCCATGACGAGTTGTCCGGCCATCACCAGCGTTTCCTTATTGGCCAGCGCAACCTGCTTGCCGGCCTCGATGGCCTGGAGGGTGGGCACCAGACCGGCGGCCCCCACCATGGCGCCCACCACGGTCTGAACATCCGGGTGTACCGCAGCCTGGATGTAGCCGCTGTCGCCGTGAAGGATGTCAACAGATACACCTGGGGCCAGCAATTCCCGCAGACGGTCGGCATGCTCGGCATCGCGAACCACCGCCAGACGGGGTCGAAACTCCCGAATCTGTCCGGCCAGCCGCTCAACACTGGTGCTGGCACACAGCGCGGTCACACGGTAGCGCCGCGGAAAGGCGGAAACGACATGCAGCACGTTCAAGCCGATGGAACCGGTAGAGCCCAAAATGGCGAGGCTTTTCATTTGCTTACCCCCGAGAAAGCGATCAAACCGCAAAAAACTGGAACAGATAGGCCAGCGGTGCTGCAAAGAGCAACCCGTCGATGCGGTCCAGCACACCACCATGTCCGGGAAGTATGCTCCCCGAGTCCTTGATGCCGGACGAACGCTTCAGCACCGATTCAAACAGATCCCCCACCTGCCCGGCGATCGATGCCAGGATACAGAACAGCGCCGTTGCCGACCAGGAAAGCTGCGGCAGTGCGATCAGTTTCACCGCTGCACCGGCGACAAAGCTGGCGGCCAGTGCACCCAGGGCACCTTCGACGGTCTTGCCGGGGCTGACACGCGGACAGAGCTTGTGCCGGCCCCATGCACGGCCCACGTAATACGCCGCCGTATCTCCGCCAAATACCACCGTCAGCAACAGCAGCAACCAGGTGACCCCGCGGGGTCGCTGGTACAAAAGCACCAGGGACGCCAAGGGAATGGACATGTACACCACGCCGGCCACCTGCCGTGCCACGGCGGTCGCTATCGTGGTGGGGGGCGTAAAACGCAGCACCGCGTATAGAGCCGCCGCCACCAGGTCGAAAAACACCGTCCCCATGACCAGTGCCGGCGAATTCAGATAGGCCGCCCATACCACGGCGCTGCCGCATATGGCCGCCAGCAGGGCCAGCGCGACAGCATCGGTCCGTTCATCGGCGGACTGAAAGATGCGGTAGTACTCCTTCAGGGCCAGCAGGTTCACGACGCCTGCCAGCAGTGCGATCCACGCCGTGCGGCCCGAAAAGAGCAGCGCCAGAAGAGGCAAAAGCAGGGCAACCGCAGTGATCCAGCGTTTCTGGTGCATGGGCCTCGTCCGTCGTTTTTAAAAGGCCTTCTTTAAAGCTCGACCCGGCCGAAGCGACGGTCGCGCTTCTGAAAGTCTCTCAGGATCGACAGGTATTCTTCGCGGCTGAAGTCCGGCCAAAGGGTCTGGGTGACAAAGATTTCCGTATAGGCGATCTGCCAAAGCAGAAAGTTGCTGACACGCATCTCGCCGCTGGTGCGGATCAGCACATCCGGATCCGGCATCTTGCGGGTGTACAGGTGATCGGCGATCAACTCTGCGGAAATATCGGCCGCCTCAAGCTCTCCGCTGGCGGCCTTGGCCGCAAGGGCTCTCACCATGGCGGTAATTTCATCCCGGGCGCCATAGCTTAAGGCAAGATTCAGGAGCAGACCGTCGTTGTCTGCGGTCAGACGGATGATATGCTGCAGGATCTGCCGGACATCCGCGGGCATGCGTGCAATATCGCCAATAGCGTTAAAACGAATATTATTGTCGCACATCTCGGCTTCTTCAGATTTCAGAAACCTTTTCAAAAGCCGCATGAGCGCAGCGACTTCGGACGGCGGTCGCTGCCAGTTTTCTGAAGAAAAAGCATAGAGCGTCAACACCCCGATGCCGATTTCGCGGCTGGTGCGCACCACCATGCGCACCGTATCGGCACCCCGTTCGTGCCCCTTGATGCGGTTTAACAGACGGGATTTGGCCCAACGGCCGTTGCCGTCCATGATGATGGCCACATGCTTTGGAAGCCCGGCCGTATCGAGGTCATAAACGGCATCACTAGAATTCAAGGATTTCCTTCTCTTTTTCGCTGTAGAGGTCTTCAATGCGCTGGATAAAGTCATCCGTGATCTTCTGCACCTCTTCCTGGGCCTTATAGGCGTCGTCTTCGGAAATCTCCCCGTCTTTTTTCATGGATTTGATCAGTTCATTGGCATCACGGCGGATGCTGCGGATGCCGATTTTATGATCCTCGCTGATCTTGCGGACGACTTTGACCAGCTGCTTGCGGCGGTCCTCGGTCAACGGCGGAATCGCAATGCGGATCAGCTTGCCGTCATTGGCGGGGGTCAGCCCCAGGTCGGATTTCAAAATGGCCTTTTCAATGGCCTTGATCACGGATACATCCCAGGGCTGGATCACGATCAGGCGGCTTTCGGGCACGGAAAGCGTCGCCATCTGGTTCAGCGGTGTCGGCGTGCCGTAGTAATCCACACGAATCCCGTCCAGGATCGAAAGTGAGGCACGGCCGGTGCGCACCCGCTTCAATTCATTTTTAAGGGACGTCAGTGATTTTTCCATGTTGTCCCGGGTTTCCTGGTAGAGGGAATTTAGCATGATTTTCACCTTCGGCTTTTCGGTTATGGAAAGAGCGGAGTACCCGTCGGTGCCACACAGCGGGCAAAACACTGACGGTCAGCCCATGATGCGCGTCCCCACATCCTGTCCGCAGACCACCCGCCGGATATTATCCGGCACGTCCAGCTTAAAAACCGCCAGGGGCAGATGGTTGTCCATGGCCAGGGAAATGGCGGTGGTGTCCATCACCCGCAGGCGTCTCTCCAAAACTTCCATGTACGTGATGGATTTGATGAACCTCGCATGCCTGTCAGTCACCGGATCGGCATCGTAGAGGCCGTCGACTTTGGTGGCCTTGAGGAGAATCTCGGCGTGTACTTCCTGGGCGCGCAGCACGGCCGCCGTATCCGTCGTAAAGTAGGGGTTGCCGGTACCGGCTGCAAAAATGACCACGCGGCCGCGTTCCAGGTGCCGCGTGGCCCTTCGCAGAATATAGGGTTCCGCGACTTCGTGCATGGAGATGGCAGTGAGCACACGCGTGGGCATGCCCTCTCTCTCGAGTGCATCCTGCAACGCCACGGAGTTGATCACCGTGGCCAGCATCCCCATGTGGTCGGCAGCCGAACGATCCATGCCGCTGGCCGCGCCGGCGATACCGCGGAAGATGTTCCCTCCGCCGACCACAATGGCGATCTGCACGTCAAGCTCGAAAACCGAGTGCACCTCTCCGGCCACATAGCCCAGCATGTCGGGGCTGATCCCGTAACCCTGACCGCCGACCAGCGCCTCTCCGCTAAGCTTCAGCAGGATCCGTTTATAGCGCGGCTGCATGCTGGATCAGGCCCCGATCTGAAAGCGCGCAAAACGCCTGATGGTGATATTCTCACCGATCTTGGCGATCAGCCCGTTGATCAAATCGGCAATCGTCACGTCCGGATCTTTCACATAGGGCTGGTTCAGCAGGCAGTTCTCCTGATAAAATTTCTTGAGTTTGCCTTCGGCGATTTTTTCGATAATCTTGTCCGGCTTGCCCAATTCACGTGCCTGCTCGCGGTAGATCTGCATTTCTTTTTCCACGATATCGGCCGAAAGATCTTCGGGTGCCACTGCCAGCGGACCGGTGGCGGCGATATGCATGGCCACATTGCGCGCAAAATCCACGAAATCCGTATTCTTGGCGACGAAATCCGTCTCGCAGTTAACTTCCACCAGTACGCCGATTTTGCCCCCCATGTGGATGTAGGCCTGCACCGTTCCCTCGGCCATGGCCCGGCCGGCACGCTTGCGGGCCGTGGCCAGACCCTTCTTGCGCAGGAAGTCCACGGCCTTGTCCACGTCCCCATCGCACTCGGAAAGCGCCTGTTTACAGTCCATTATTCCGGCTCCGGTTTTGCCGCGGAGCTCTTTCACCATTGCTGCATTGATTGCCGACATGCTATTTTCTCCTATCTATTCTGCCTGAGTCGTTTCCGGCGTCGCCGGTTCTGTCTCTGCGGCCGCATCCGCCGCGGGTTCAGCAGCCGCACGCTTGATGATCTCGACCACGGGGCCGTCGCTGCCGTCCGAAATCACCTTGCGCTCACCCGGTTTCAGCTCGGCGCTGACCGCGGCTGTCGGGCTTTCGCTTGCGGTTTCCTTGTCCGCCCGGGCCTGCTGCTTCTCCTCGAAGCGCCTGCGGCCCTCGATGCAGGCGTCGGCGATGCGTGAAGTGATCAGCCGGATGGAACGGATGGCATCATCGTTGCCGGGAATAATGTAGTCGATTTCATCGGGATCGCAGTTGGTATCGACAATGGCCACGATGGGAATATTCAGGCGGCGGCCCTCACGCACGGCGATGGCCTCGTTCTTGGGATCCACCACGAACATGGCCCCGGGCAGCCCCTTCATGCTGCGGATACCACCCAGCGTGGCGTCGAGTTTACGGCGCTCCTTGGCCAGTTTGAGGCGTTCCTTTTTGGGATACAGGTTGATCGAGCCGTCATTTTCGATGCTGTTTAAGTAATTGAGGCGGTCGATACTCTTGCGGATGGTCTGGAAATTGGTCAGCATGCCGCCCAGCCAGCGGTTGTGCACGAAAAACATCTCGCAGCGGTTGGCCTCTTCATAAATGGATTCGCGGGCCTGTTTTTTGGTTCCCACGAACAGAACCGCTTTGCCGTCGGCCACGGTGTCGGCCACAAAATCGTAGACCGTGCGGAACATGCGCACCGTTTTCTGCAGATCGATGATGTAAATCCCGTTGCGCGCCCCGAAGATGTAAGGCTTCATCTTGGGGTTCCAGCGCCGTGTCTGGTGGCCGAAATGGACACCCGCCTCCAGCAGTTCTTTCATGGTAATGTAAGCCATTTTCGCTCCTTTCCAAAGGTTTTTACTTCCGCCCCCATCCGCCCTGCTTCCGACTTTCTCTGGCCGAAAAAGCACCGGGAAGAAGGTCCGGGAACGTGTGATTTATATAAACGATTATTTCTATCAGAGCCTACCGCAGGGATCAAGACTTTTGTTGAGTCGTTTCTGAAAAGGCGGCATGTGCGCCGGACAGCGCTCCCGCAGGCGCCCGGTGGTTTTCGCCGCGGGTCAGCCTGGCGACCCGTGGATGCCCGGCGTAATCCCGGAAAAATTCGATATGCGCATAGCCGCCGGCTGTCCGGGCCAGCTGTTCGACGGCGTTCTGCTGATCGTAGCCGATCTCCAGCAAAAGGTGCCCCCGCGGCTTCAAAAAGGCACCGGCCGCGCGCACAATGGACCCTATGGCTTCCAGTCCGTCTGGTCCGCCATCCAACGCCTGCAGAGGTTCATAGCACCTGATTTCCGGTGCCAGCCGGGAGATTTCGGAAGTGGGGATATAAGGCGGATTGGACACGATCAGGTCGAAAAAAAACCGGCCGGCGCCGAACGGCTGCAGCCAGTGGCCGCACAAAAAGCGGATCTGTTCGCCCAGTCCATTGCGGACGGCATTGGCTCTGGCAATTTTAAGGGCTTGCACGCTGCGGTCTGATGCGAAGAAAAGATGCCCCGGGCGTTCAGCCGCCAGCGCCAGCACGACGGCCCCCGACCCGGTTCCCAGGTCGAGCACCCGCCATGGCCCATCGCCGCCGGATGCAGGCAGGCCCTGCAAGGCGGTCTCCACGAGATGTTCTGTTTCCGGACGTGGGATGAGCACATCGCGGCTGACCTCCAGCGTCTGTTTCCAGAAGGATTTGGCCCCCAGGATATAGGCCACCGGCTCAGCGTCCAGGCGGCGTTTGATCAGCATCTTGTAGGCGGCCAGTTCCTGCGGCGCAAGGGGTTGGTCGTAGCGCAGGTACAGGTCGATTTTCTGGAGCTTCAAGGCATGCGCCAGCAGCATCTCGGCCGTATTGCGCGCGGCATCGATGCCGTGGGACTGAAAAAAGGCGGCGCTCCAGCGCAGCACCGCCAAAATGGTCCACAGCTCCGGCTTAGTTTGCGGCGCCAAGGGATCCTTTATCGGCGTTCTGCAGCGCCTGTGCCTGGTAGTAGGCCGCCAGCTCATCGATAATCATATCCAGTTCACCCTGCAGAATGCTTTCGAGTTTGTACAGTGTCAGCCCGATACGGTGATCGGTGACCCGCCCCTGGGGAAAGTTGTAGGTTCGGATACGGCCGCTGCGGTCCCCGCTGCCGATCTGGCTCTTGCGCTCGGCTGAGCGCTGCTCGTTCTGTTCGCGGATGCGGGCGTCCAGCAGGCGTGCACGCAGGACTTTCATAGCCTTGTTCTTGTTTTTGAGCTGGGATTTTTCATCCTGGCAGGTTACGACCAAACCGGTGGGTAAGTGGGTAATGCGCACGGCGGAATCGGTGGTGTTGACACTCTGCCCCCCGGGGCCGGTGGAACGGTAGACATCCACCTTGATCTCACCGGGGTCGATATGCACATCCACCTCCTCAGCCTCGGGCAGGACCGCCACCGTCACCGCCGACGTGTGGATACGCCCTTGGGTTTCGGTGGCCGGTACGCGCTGCACGCGGTGGGTGCCGCTTTCAAACTTGAAGCGGCTGTAAGCACCTTTGCCGTGGATCATGGCGATGATCTCCTTCAGTCCCCCCACCCCGGTGGCGTGGCGATCCATGATCTCAACCCGCCAGCCCCGGTTTTCGGCATAGCGCAGGTACATGCGGAAAAGATCACTGGCAAACAGCGCCGCCTCTTCCCCCCCGGTGCCGGCGCGGATTTCGACGATAACATTTTTTTCGTCGTTGCGGTCCTTGGGGATCAGCAGAAGCTTGAGGGCCTGCTCCAGCTCCGTTTTTTGCTGCTCGAGGCGTGCGACTTCATCGCGGGCCAGCGCCTTGATCTCCGGATCGCTGTCGTTTAAGAGTTCCAGGCTCTCTTTCAGTTCGGCATCCGTGCGGCGGTAATCGCGAAAAACCGAAACCACGCGGCCCAGCTCAGCATGCTCGCGCATGCACTTTTCGTAGAGCCGACGGTCCTGCAGCGTCCGGGGATCGCTTAAAAGGCTTTCTGTCTCGACAAAGCGTTTCTCAACGCCTTCCAGTTTGGCAAACATGGATCTTTCCACCCGCAGACATGCCACAGGTCGTGGTCCGCGGCAACCCGCCAGGGATGCCTATTTATGCATCTTCTCAAAAACCTCCGGCGACGGATCGACGCGGATTCGCCGGAACTTATTGAGAACATACCTATTTATTCTGAAACTTGGCGTATTTTTTGCGGAAGCGTTCGATGCGGCCGGCAGTATCGACGAGTTTCTGTTTACCGGTATAAAAAGGATGGCAGTGGGAACAGATCTCTACACGAATATCTTTCTTGGTCGATCCGACTTCGATGGTGTTGCCACAAGCGCACCTGATGGTCGTCTGACCGTACGCCGGATGAATTTTGGGTTTCATACCATATACCTCCGTTGGTAATGGGCCGGCTTTCCAACAGGCCCTTGTACGCCGCATTTTGCAGCCGGCACAAACTTGCGCTCCGGCGGGAGCCTTTTTCCCGTTTCCCCCGATCTCAGGCAGCACCGGGCTTTCGAAGCCGGCTTACGTGTTCATGGAATCCAAAAACTCTTTATTATTTCGCGTTCCGCTCATTTTTTCAAGCAAAAATTCCATGCTGTCGGCCGGATTAAGGGAAGCCAGCAGTTTTCGTAGAATCCAGACCCGGTTCAGGATCTCTTCGGGCAGCAGCAGCTCCTCTTTGCGCGTACCGGATTTTTTGATGTCGATGGCCGGGAAAATGCGCTTGTCGGACAAACGGCGGTCCAGCTGCAGCTCCATGTTGCCCGTACCCTTGAACTCCTCGAAAATCACCTCGTCCATACGGCTGCCGGTATCGATCAGGGCCGTGGCAATGATGGTCAGGCTGCCGCCCTCCTCGATGTTGCGCGCAGCACCGAAAAAGCGCTTGGGGCGCTGCAGCGCGTTGGAGTCCACACCGCCGGACAGGATCTTGCCGGAAGGCGGGATCACCGAGTTGTAGGCACGCGCCAGTCGGGTGATGCTGTCTAACAGAATCACCACGTCCTTTTTGTGCTCCACCAGGCGCTTGGCTTTTTCGATGACCATTTCAGCCACCTGCACGTGCCGTTCGGCCGGTTCGTCAAAGGTCGAACTGATCACCTCGGCATCCACAGAGCGCTGCATGTCGGTCACTTCCTCGGGCCGTTCGTCGATGAGCAGTACGAAAGGCACCACATCCTTATGGCTGGTGATAATGCTGTTGGCGATGTTCTGCAACAGCATGGTCTTGCCGGAGCGCGGCGGAGAGACGATCAGTCCGCGCTGGCCGAAGCCGATGGGTGTCATCAAGTCCATGATGCGCGTGGAATAGTTGTCCGGCGCCGTTTCCAGGTTGGTCTTGCGGTTGGGATACAGCGGGGTGAGATTATCGAACAGGATCTTTTCGCGCGCCACTTCAGGGTCTTCGTAATTGACGGCCTCGACTTTCAGGAGCGCGAAATAGCGTTCGGACTCTTTGGGCTGGCGGATCTGGCCCGACACCGTATCTCCGGTCCGCAGATTGAAGCGGCGGATCTGGGAAGGCGATACGTAGATGTCGTCCGGCCCGGGCAGGTAGTTGTAGTTGGGCGCCCGCAGAAATCCAAATCCATCCGGCAGGATTTCCAGCGTACCCTCGCCGAAAATCAGTCCGTTTTTCTCGATCTGAGTCTGCAGCAGCGCAAAAATCAGCTCCTGCTTGCGCATACCGGCCGCTCCTTCGATCTTGAGCTTTTTGGCCATACTGGCGAGTTCACTGATTTTCTTTTCCTTTAGTTCAGCAATGTTCATTCGTTCGTTACCCCGTTTTGAATAAAAAATAAAAAATTGGTTCTCGTCTCATCGCCCATCGCAAAACACACCACACTGGCATTTCCCCGAACCAAAAGAATTCTGGCATCGGTGCGCAGCGCCAGGCTCAATACACCTCACCCTCCGCATAATAAAATATTGCACATAGGATCGTCGGGATTTAACAGCCGGACTGTTTTCCTGATGGTTTCAATGGAGGAAAAAGGATGTCTTCTGTGATTTATGCCAGGGAACGGAAGATTGTCCCATCGTCCCCACTCGGCGGGCCTGTTCAATGTATTCTTATATAAATCATATCTTCCCCACTGTCAAGGCATTTCAACTGTTTTTTGGCCACAGGGAATTCAGGGATCTGCACCGGCCAATCCAGTTGCCGGGCACTGACCCGGCGACAGGTATTTCCTCAGCGTTGCGAGGCGCCGGATCATCAAAACAGGTCGCGCCACCAGCGGCCGATTCCATATCGCCGAAAAATCATTTTCGGGTTGACACAGGGTGCCGAAACTGGAAATAGTATCTGCGCAGATGCTTAATTAAAAGGAGGCGGTGGTGCCGGAAACGGACAAGGCGGCACGGGTGTTCAAGGTGCTTTCCACAGACACGCGCGTGCGCATGATCAGGATACTCAAACAGCGTCGGCTATGCGTCAATGCCCTGGCGCGCCGGCTGGACATCACACCGGCGGCGATTTCCCAGCACCTGCGGGTGTTGCGGGATGCGGATATTGTGATGGTCGAGAAACAGGGCTATTTCGTGCACTACCGGGTCAACAAAGCGACATTGGCCGAATGGAAAAAACTGACCGACAACCTGTTGGACCCTGGAGGGGAGTAAACGTCGTTTTTTACCGCCTTGCAAGGTGTCTTGCGGCAAGAACCTCGGAAAGAAAGGAGTGTGGTCTATGCATGACGAGCAGAAAGGCGGCGACCAACCAGACCGGTTGAAGACCGCGCCGCCGGCGTGCAGTGCCGAACAGATCAGGATATACCATGGCGATGTGAGATTGCGCCCCTGCCTTCCCATCGCAGAATGCCTGGATCCGTCACACCTGAAAACAATGCCGGCGGGCTGTTCGAACGAGCAGGTTCGCAAATGTCATGGCGACGTCAAGGAGCATCCATGCGCGTAAAACGGGAAAGTCTGCCGATACTTTTTATCTCTTTTCTCCGGCTGGGCCTCACGGCTTTCGGCGGTCCGGCCATGGTGGCCTACATCCGGGACCTGGCCGTCAAGAAAAACCGATGGCTGTCGGATGAATCCTTCAAAGACGGCGTCGCCCTGTGCCAGAGCATCCCGGGCGCCACCGCCATGCAGGCGGCGGCCTATGCCGGACTCCGGGCCGCAGGGCCTTTGGGCGCCGTCGCGACATACGTCGGCTTTGGGCTGCCGACCTTCGTGCTGATGACACTGCTCTCCGCTCTGTACGGCCGAACGCACGACCTGCCCGCGGTGGTTTCCCTGTTTACCGGCCTGCAGGTCATCGTGGTGGCGCTGGTGGCCAATGCTTCGCTCAATTTCGGCCGGCGCTCCATCAAAAAATGGCAGGACGTGCTGCTGGGCCTGGGCGCGGCCGGCTTTCTGGTTGTCGGGGGCAGCCCCGCCATCGCCATCATCGCTTCGGCGCTGCTGGGCCTCGTTCTCTACCTGCGCATGGATCTCACCAAGGCCGCGCACACCCAAATCGCGCCTCAAAACACGCTCCGTATGCTGACGCCGGCTTTCATCATGCTTGCTGTTCTGGCCGCCGGCCTGTTGGCTCTGTTTTTCGTCCACAGGAAACTTTTCGATCTGTCCACGCTGATGCTCAAGGTGGATCTGTTTGCCTTTGGCGGCGGATACGCATCCGTCCCTCTCATGCTCCACGAGGTGGTGAACGTGCGGCACTGGATGGACAGCCGGGTCTTCATGGACGGCATCGCCCTCGGCCAGGTGACGCCGGGGCCCATCGTGATTACAGCGACCTTCGTCGGCTATCTGCTGGCCGGTATTCCCGGTGCCGTCGTGGGCACCATCAGCATTTTTACGCCGTCTCTCATCATCCTGACACTGGTCGTGCCCTACTTCGACCGGCTGCAGCACAGCCCAGTGCTCCAGCGCGCCCTGCGCGGGGCCCTGGTTTCGTTCGTCGGACTGCTGCTGGCCGTTGCCATCCGCTTCGGCCTTGCGGTCCACTGGAGCGTGCTGTCGGCGTGCATCGCCGTCGCGGCCTTTACCGCCTTTCGACTCAAAGTGGACATCCTGTGGGTTGTCCTGGCCGGAGCCGTTGCGTCGGCGCTGCTGCTGTAAATTGGAAAAACAGACGATGAAAGACGCCGGCGATGAGCAACTCATGCTCGCGGTGGGCCGGGGCGATGCTGGCGCTTTCAGCGAAATCGTACATCGCCATCAGCGCAGCGCTTGGAGCATCGCCTACCGCTTTGTGGGCCATGCGGCCGATGCCGAGGATATCGCCCAGGAAGCATTTCTCAAGATCCTGAGCGCTGCCCCCCGATATCAGCCCAGCGCGGTTTTTTCGACCTACCTCTACCGCGTTGTTACCCGGCTTTGTATCGACTTTTACCGGAAAAAGCGTCCAATCTTCACGGACACGCCCCCCGAGATGGCTGATCCCGCCCCTGATCCTGCTGCCGCCCTGGCCCGCAAAGATCGTGAAACCACCATCCGCCGGGCGCTCGACGCCCTGCCGGCCAGACAACGCATGGCCGTCATCCTGAAATATTACGAGGGACTAGGGTATGCCGACATCGCCACCGCGATGGACATCACGCGCAAGGCCGTCGAGAGGCTGCTGGGACGTGCCAGAAAAACACTCCAATCCCGTTTGTCAAATGCAAAAAAATAAACTGCCGCGGGGGTTTTTCCGCCGGCGCGCGTTTATCCACATGAAGGGAGACTGCCATGAGGTGCCGCAGAGTCATTTCTCATCTCAATGCCTATGCAGACGGTGAATTGACGCAGAAAAGTCGTCGCACCCTCAGGAACCACCTGGCCGGCTGTGAGACCTGCCGCAAGCGCCTTGAAGATATCCACGGTCTGGAAGCAGCGTTAACCGGCGCCCTCCCGGTACCCCCCGTGCCGGATGGTTTTGCAGCCGGAGTCCTCGCGGCGGCGCAGAATCGAATCCGGCCGGCGGCAGCACCGCGAAGGGCCTTGCCGTCGATATTCACAGCCGGCTGCCGATGGATCGCCGAAATTTCGGCGCCCATGCGCATTGCCGCCTGCGTTACCGTGCTGCTGGCGGTGGCCACCGGCTGGTCACTGGATGGCGGATGGCTGACAGGGGGGAGGATGCGCGGCGAACCGAATGAAAACCTCTACGGGATTGAGTGGTTCGACCCGGCTCCGCCGGGCTCCATTGGCTCGACCTATATCGCCGTAACGACCGGGATTTACGAGCAGGTAAAGGGGCAATGAAGAAAAATATCAAGATGCTGGCAATCATCTTTTCGGTGGTGTTGAACATCGTTTTCATCGCGTCGTATTTTTACCGCCAGGCGGATCGACTCTACTTTCGGGCCCATCAGACGGGACATCATCGCCCCCTCTATGAAGAGTTGGATCTGACCCGCACACAGCGCAACCGTTTTGCGTCTGCACGCGACAGCTTTCATGCCTTCATCCTTGCGCAGGGGCAAAAAATAAAGGGTAAGCAACTGGAACTGATCGATCTTCTGGCCAACCCCGATCCCAACCGCAGGGCAATTGACACCAAACAGAAGGAAATTCAGGCCCTGCAGCAACAGATGCAGGACAAGGTGATTGCCCACCTCCTGGAAGAAAGCGGCATGCTCAGACCGGAACAACGGCAGAAATTTTTCGCCCTCATCGAGGAACGCATCGAAAAAAGCCGCAGTCGTCGCCCCCGCTGGATGCCGCAGACACGGGCAAATCATGCAAAAGGAGCGCAGCGGTGAGCAAGATGTCCCGTTTTCACGTCCATTGCATCTCTTTTTTGACCATCTCGATGGGTCTGGGTCTTTTCAGCGGCTGTGCGCTGGCGCCTTCGCGGCGGCTGCCCAGAGAGGTTCCCTTTACTCACGCAACAGCTTTTATGCCGCGTGCACCCTTGGCCGGGCAAACGGCCGGCGGCGGCAAAGAGATCCCTTCGCTGGATGGCCGGATGCTCGATTTGGCGCAGTGCATCAAAATCGCGCTGACGCAAAACCCGGAGACGCGCGCGTCGTGGCAGCGCAGCTACTCGGCCGCCGCCGGCGTGGGAGAGGCCCGTTCCGCGTACCTGCCGTCCACCGATTTCACGGCCGGCGCGAATCGCAGTGACCCCGTTGTCTTTGACAGGCCGCAGGCAACGGGGCCGGCCGATACATTCACTGCGGGTTTTGGTGTGCGCTACCTCCTGTTCGATGGCGGCGCACGCGCCGCCGGGCTGGAAGGTGCCGCGGCCGAACTGCTGAACGCAAATTTTCAACACAACGCAACCCTCCAGGACGTGGCCTTGAAAGTGGAAGAAGCCTACTACCGGCTCCTGGCAGCCAGAGAATTGGAGCGTGTGGCGCAGCAGACGGTCCGGCAGACGCAAACCCACATGGACGTTGCCCGGGCGCGTTACGCCAACGGCCTCGTTGCCAGGTCCGACGTACTCAAAGTCGAAACGGAGAAGGCCGATGCGGATCTCCTGCTGGTCCGGGCACACAGCCAGGTACGGATCGTCCGCGGCCAACTGGCCAACGCCATGGGGTTAAAACCTTCCCAGTCGTTTGAGGTCGCGGAACTGCCCAAAAATCCTCGCCAGCGTGAATTGGCCGACATCAGGAAGCTCATGGCCAAGGCGGCCGTGCGGCGTCCGGAACTTCAGGCCGCGCTCGCCAGAGTCGAATCCAAGGCGGCGAAAGTGAACGCCGCCAAGGCGCGTTATTGGCCGAAGTTGACCTTCAACGCCGATTACGGCCTGCGGGACCGCTCCTTCGTCCCGGATCGTGGCGAGTGGTCCCTGGGTGTCGGCCTTGCTTTTCCGTTTTTTGACGGCTTCAACCGCGAGTACAGCATCCACCGCGCCAAGGCGGACCTGGCCGGGACGGCGGCCGCATACGACAAACTGCTGCAGGGCGTCGAGCTGGAGGTCTGGACGGCCTACGCACAGTTGATCGAAGCCGGCAAAGCCATCGAGGCGGCCCGAGCCCTTGTTGCCAGCGCCGAGGAGAGTGTACGGGTCACGGAAGGCGAATACAAGAACGGCACGGCGTCGATCATCGAACTGACCGACACCCAGACCGCCCGTACGAGCGCCAATGTCCGCCTGGTGCAGGCCAGGCTCGACTGGTACACGGCCGTTGCCCGCCTGGAGCGTGCCGTCGGACGTACGTTTGTACAAGCGGCGGCAGATACCATCAACGGAGAAAACAACCCTTGAAGAAACGCAAACGAAACAAGCTGATCGTTCTATTGATTTTGTTGCTTTGCGCCGGCCTTGGAACGCTCTGGTGGATTCATGCCCGCACCGCGGATGCCGGCAAGGCTTCCGCTCTGCAAACCGCGACGGTGATCCGCCGCGATTTTTCCTCATCGGTGCTGGCCACCGGCGCCGTCAAGCCACAGGTCGGAGCCGAAGTCCGGGTGGGTGCCAGGATATCCGGCAAGGTAGAACATCTGTATGCCAACATCGGGGATACCGTCAAAAAAGGGCAGGTGATTGCCGAACTGGAAAAGGCGGACCTGGAGGCGGCGGTGGCCAAAAGCCGGGCGGAATTGGCCATGGCCGAAGCACGGCTTTCCTCGGTCAGGGCCCTGCGGCCGCGCGAAGTGGAAAAAGCGCAGGCGGAAGTCCGCCAGCAGCGCGCCATTGTAAAACTGGCCCAAAAAGAAATCGCCCGGCAGAACAATCTGATCCGGCAGGATTTCACCACCAGGCAGGCACTCGACCAGGCCCAGGAGCGCCTTTCGGTCGCCAAAGCCCGGCTGGCCGCTGCAGAAAAGGCCCTGGAGCTGGCCCGCACGCGGCTCATCGAGGACCAGAAACAGGCGCAGGCCGAAGTCGCCCGTGCCGGGGCGGCGCTTGCCAACGCCGAAGTCAAACGCTCTTATGCAACCCTTACTGCGCCCATATCCGGTGTCGTGGCTTCGGTTTCCACCCAGGCGGGCGAGACGGTGTCGGCCGGACTCAAAGCCCCCACCTTCGTCACCATCATCGACCTGAATCGGCTGCAGGTGGATGCCTACGTGGACGAAGTCGACATCGGCAAGATTCACACCGGCCAGGAATGCCTTTTTACGGTGGACGCTTTTCCTTCCCATGAATTTCACGGAAAAGTCATCGCCATTTATCCCAAAGCCGTGATCCAGGAAAACGTGGTCAACTACGACGTCGTGATCGCGATTACCGACCCGTACCACGGGCTTTTGCGCCCGGAAATGACGGCTAGCGTGACAATCGCTCTCGAAAAACGCAAAAAAGTGCTGGCCATACCCGCCAAGGCCTTACAGCGGAAACGCGGCAGAAATATCGTCTACGTCCGCTCGAAGACCGGTTTCAGCCCACGTCAGGTTAAAATCGGCTGGAGAGACGGCCAGTGGATCGAAATCGCCGCCGGCCTGAAGGAAGGTCAGGCGGTACGCCTGGCAAAGCCGGAAAACACCGGCACAACCCATTCAAAATAAGAAAACACTTACCAACTTTGGAGAAAAAAATGATCGCGGTCGAGAACTTGGGAAAGACGTACACAAACGCGGATGTCGCCACAGCGGTGCTGAAAGACATCAACTTCCGGATCGCCAAAAACGAATACGTCGCCATCATGGGCACTTCCGGGACCGGAAAGTCCACGCTGATGAACATCCTGGGCTGCCTGGACAAGCCCACGGCCGGTTCCTACCGGCTGGATGACACCGATGTCAACTCGCTGGACGACGATGCGCTTTCGCACCTGCGCAACCACAAGATCGGCTTCGTTTTTCAGCAGTTTCATCTCCTGGAGCGGGCCACAGCCGCCCGAAACGTCCTGCTGCCGCTCATCTACGCCGCAGAATATCCTGAAGACGCCGATCAGCGTGCCCGCCAGGCGCTGTCGGCCGTCGGGCTGGTGGAAAGAATGCAGTACAAACCCAACGCACTTTCCGGCGGACAGCAGCAGCGCGTCGCCATTGCCCGCGCCCTGATCAACGATCCGGAAATTATCCTGGCCGACGAACCCACCGGCAACCTCGACCGCCGGAGTGGTTTGGGGATTATGGCCATTTTCCGAAAGCTGCACCGGCAGGGGCGGACTATTGTGCTCGTCACCCACGACCAGGCCGTGGCCGAACACGCCCGGCGAATCATCGTGCTGAAAGACGGCCGCATCGACGAGGACCGGGTGGTCGAAAACCAGCGCGATCCGGAAGTGGAACTGGACGCGTTCACTGAGAAAGAGGACCGATAATGAAAATACGAAGAATCATCGGGCAAGGCGTTCAGTCTTTGAACGCCAACAGGCTGCGCTCTTTTTTCATGATGGCCGGCACCATCGTCGGTATCGCCGCCTTAACGACCATCATGGCTTTGGGCCGGGGCATCGAAAAAAAGGTCATGCAGCAGGTGGAAACCTTCGGCCCCCGGGCGATGATGCTGATCGCCGGCGGCGGCAAAGATATGCCGCCGCCCGATACGACCGTCACGACCCTGACGGTTGACGATGCGCGGGCCATTCAAAAACAGGTGAGCGGCATTGAAATCGTCTCCCCCATGGCCTGGCGGTTTCGCATCAACGTAAAAAGGGATGTCCACCAGTATCAGGCGGTGCTCTGGGGCGTGGAGCCCAGCTGGCATGCGGCCTGGAACTGGTACGCGGCCGAGGGAGAGGGTATAACCAACGAGGATGTCGCGACCCTGGCACGGGTCTGTGTGATCGGTCAGACCATCAAACGGGAACTCTTCGGCGACGAGGATGCGGTGGGCAAACGGATTTATGTCAACAAGAAACGGCTTGTCGTCAAGGGTGTCTTGAGCAAAAAGGGCTCGAGCCCCATGGGCACCGACTTTGACAACCGCATGATCGTGCCCATCACCACGGCGATGCGCCGCCTCCTGAATGTCGATTATGTGGGGGCCGTCCGCATCATCACCCGGGACGCCGGGCAGATGCCCCGGCAGATCAAAGAGATCCGCGCCCTGATGCACGCACGGCATCACATCACGCCGCCCCAAGAGGACGACTTCCGCATCGTCTCGCCGGTGGCCATTGCAAAAATGGCCCGGGGAACGTCCAGAACGCTGTCTATCCTGCTCATCGCCCTGGTCGGTCTCAGCCTGATCGTCGGCGGCGTTGTGCTGATGAACATCCTGCTGATCTCGGTTGGCGAACGGCAGAAGGAAATCGGCCTGAGACGGGCGGTCGGCGCCACGCGCAGAGACATTTTATCCCAATTTTTGACCGAATCGCTGGCGGTTACCTTTATCGGCATGCTGATCGGCAGCGGACTGGGCGTGGCGATCATCCTTTTTCTGAAAAAGGCCACCAGAATCCCTGTGATGATCTCCTGGGAATCTTTCGCCTTGTCCCTGGCTTTTGCACTGCTGGTGGGAACCTTCTTTGGCGTCCAGCCGGCGCGCAGAGCGGCATCTCTGGATCCCGTCGAAACCTTGAGATGACGGCCGCGGCATTCGTCATGCACTCGTTTCGGAACAACCATTAGGCATGAAATTCACCAAAAACTTCGCGTTGTCTTATGAAATCCTGTACGCCCATAAACTGCGCACGCTTTTGAGCATGCTCGGCATCATCGTGGGCGTCGGCGCGGTGGTGATCATGGTGGCAGCCGGCAAAGGCGCCGAGAAACGCATCCTGGACCAGATTCGGGACATGGGCACGAATCTCATTGTCGTCAATGCCGGCCAGACGCGCATCGTGGCCGGCCGGCAGCGACAGATGGCTACCGTGACCACACTTGTTACGGACGATGCCGCCGGGATCCTTTCGGATTGTCCGCATGTCAGGCTGGCGGCACCGGCTGCCAGCAAGAAGCTTTCCCTGAAGTTCGGGTCGGAAAACGCCAACACGACTGTAATCGGCATGACACCGGACGGCTTCCGCATTCGCAATATTGAAATCGCTTCTGGCCGTTTTTTTGATTCTGAAGAAAGCCGCGGCCGCAGGCGGGTCGCCATCCTCGGGCCGACGGTGGTCAGAAACCTCTTTGGCGATAGCGATCCCATCGGCCTTTTCTTTCGAATCGGCCGAGTTCCCTTCAGGGCCATCGGCGTCACCAAGCCAAAGGGCACGGATGCCAATGGCGCCGACCAGGACGATCTGGTCATCGTGCCCCTGGCCACCGCCATGCGCCGCCTTTTCAATGTAACGCATGTCGACCGGATATATGTCCAGGCGGTTCGTGCGCAGGCGCTCTCCCAGGCTGAAGAGGAGATCCGTACGGTCTTGCGACGGCGTCATCGGCTGCGGGGCAGGCCGGACGATTTCACCATCCAGAACCAGGCCACCCTTTTGCGGGTGCAACGTCGGACTTCACATGAAATGACACTGCTGGTGGGCAGCGTGGCAGGCATCTCGCTGCTGGTGGGCGGCATCGGCATCCTGGCTGTCATGCTGATCTCGGTGCGCGAACGCACCGCTGAAATCGGTCTCAGGCGTGCCCTGGGCGCACTGAAGCGGGACATCCGCAATCAGTTTCTCCTGGAAGCGGCCATCCTGTCGGCGGCAGGCGGCCTTCTCGGTGTTTTGCTCGGGGTTACCGGGGCCCTGGCACTCTCACACCTGGGCTATTGGGAAACAGTGATTTCGTGGCTCTCGGCCGGTGTGAGTTTCCTTTTTTCAACATCGCTGGGAATCATATTCGGCCTTTATCCGGCACTTCGCGCCGCCGATCTGGAACCCATCGAGGCGCTGCGGACCGAATAGGCCCCAACACCTCAAAATCGAGGCTGCCCGGGCCGGGAACATCCGGGCTGCAGCTGTAATTACCTGAATCTTACACAGACAATTTTGAAAACTTATAAAATTGTAATGTTATCTCATGGTTGTCTATGGATGCAGCGCGATAATTTTCAGCGTCATTGGTATGTTCGGAAACCTTCCCTTTTGACTTCAAAATTGTCTGCCCTGCGGGAGCGCCGATTTTACCGCCTCTACTGTGTTGCAGGGCATTTGCGTCTGTATTCT
>JALSRD010000088.1 GCA_026984935.1 Desulfobacterales bacterium | reverse complement strand
TCAAGGAGGGCCACGGACTGGATCTGGCGCGCATCCGTGTCCGCGAAGCCGGGCATCCCGTGCCCGATGCCCGCGGCGTATCCGGTACCGACGAGATCCTTTCGCTGACGGAAAGCGCCACGGCGCGTGATCTGGTGATCGGGCTGATTTCCGGCGGTGGCTCCGCGCTGCTGGTGGCGCCGGCCGAAGGCATAACGCTGGCCGACAAGCAGGCGACCACGCAGCTGCTGCTGGCCTGCGGGGCCACCATCCACGAGATGAACGCCGTGCGCAAGCACCTGTCGGCCGTCAAAGGCGGGCGCCTGGCGCGTGCGGCCCACCCGGCCGCGCTGGCCAGCCTGATCCTGTCGGACGTGGTGGGGGACGACCTGGACGTGATCGCCTCGGGGCCGGCCGTGCCCGACGCCAGCACCTTTTCCCGGGCGCGCGGTGTGCTGGAAAAGTACCGTATCTGGCAGCAGGTGCCGGCGGCCGTGCGCGCGCACATCGGGCAGGGCCTTTGCGGGCGGATCGACGAGACGCCCAAGGCCGGCGATGTGGTTTTCAAACGCTGCCAGGCCGTGCTGGTGGGCACCAACCTGCAGGCCCTTGAAGCCGCGGCGCGCGCGGCCCGCAAGCAGGGCTATGCGCCGCTGATCCTGTCGGCGCGCATCGAGGGCGAAACGCGCGCGGTGGCGCTTGTGCACGCGGCGATTGCCGCCGAAGTGCGCGCTTCGGGTCACCCTCTGGCGGCGCCGGCCTGCATCCTGTCCGGGGGTGAAACCACGGTGACGCTCACCGGCGACGGCCAAGGCGGCCGCAACATGGAATTCGTGTTGGCCTGCGTGCACGCCTTAGACGGACAGCAGGGCGTGCTGCTGATGAGCGCCGGCACCGACGGCACCGACGGCCCCACCGACGCGGCCGGCGCCATGGCCGACGGCGCCACGGCGGCGCGCGCGCGGGAAAGCGGCCTGGATCCGGAGGATTTTCTGCGGCGCAACGACAGCTATCGCTTTTTTGCGGCCCTGGACGATCTGCTGATCACCGGCCCCACGCGCACCAACGTGATGGACATGCGCATCATGCTGATACAAAATGTGGGCTGAAGTCGGTTGGCAGATAAAGGGACGCGAGGATGCGGAGTCGAAAATCGGGCGGTTTATGGAGGTTGGAAGAGCAGGGAAGGGCCTTGCCGGGTTTTTTTGCAGGTATTTGTGAGCATATCCGCCGATAGCCGGCCGCCGACATTTTTTTTGAAAGGCAGGGGATAGCGAAATGTCACGAAATTTGTATATCGCCGCTATCGAACCGCTTTCCGGAAAGTCCGTGATCGCTTTGGGCATGATGGAGCTGTTGTCACGGCGCATCCGGCGGGTGGGCTTCTTCCGGCCCATCATCCCGGATACGGGGGGCGGCAACACCATCCGGCTGCTCATCAGCCGCTACCACCTGGCGTTTGATTTTGAGGAGCTCTACGGCTTCCGGCATGCGCAGGCCCAGGAAATGAATGCGAAAGGCGACTCCGAACAGCTGCTGAAAAGCATCCTGGACAAGTACAAGGCCCTGGAGCAGCGCTGCGATTTCGTACTGTGCGAGGGCACCGACTACACCGGGGTGTCATCGGCCTTTGAGTTCGATTTCAACGCCCAGGTGGCCAACAACCTGGCCAGTCCGCTGCTCACGGTGGTCAACGGCCGCGGAAAGTCGGCCCATGAGGTGATCGAAGCGCTGGGCGTGGCGCGTGAATCCTACCTGGAAAAAGGCTGCACCCTGGCGGCCACCGTGGCCAACCGCGTGGACCCGGCCGGCGTGCCGGAGATCGTCGACCGCCTGCAAAGCGGTTCCGGTGCGCGCGAGCCCATCTACGTGCTTCCCGAGGAACCCGTTTTGGGCAAACCCACCATGGGCGAGATCGCCGGTGCGCTGAAGGGCGAAATCCTGCAAGGCGCTTCCGAGGGCCTGCAGCGCGAGGTGCGTGCCTTCCGGGTGGCGGCCATGAACCTGCCCCACTTCCTGGATTACGTCGCCGACGGCACCCTGGTGATCACCCCGGGAGACCGTGCCGACGTGATCCTGGGCAGCCTGGCCAGTGCGGTCTCCGAAACCTATCCCAACATCTGCGGCCTGCTGCTCACCGGCGGCCTGCGCGTCGAGCCCCAGGTGCTGAAGCTGGTGGAGGGGTTCAAGCGGAAACTGGCGCCGCCTATCGTCAGCGTGGCCACCGACACCTACACCACGGCCATGAACGTGAGCAGGCTGCGGGCCGCCATCGCGCCCGGCAACGACCGCAAGATCGCCTCGGCGCTGGGCCTTTTCGAAACCCACGTGGACGCCGCGGAGCTGATCCGGCAGATCAAGGTCGTGCGTTCGACGCGGGTGACGCCCATCATGTTCGAATACGAACTCGTGGCGCGTGCCAAGGCCTGCCGGCGGCACATCGTCTTGCCCGAGGGCTCCGAGGAGCGCATCCTGCGGGCCGCTGAGATCCTTTTGCGGCGCGGGGTGGCACAGCTCACCCTGCTGGGCGAAAGCAACGCCGTCATGACCCGCGCGCGTAAGCTGGGCCTGTCCCTGGCGGACGTGGAGATCATCGATCCCCTGACTGCGCCGCAACTCGAAACCTATGCGCGGCAGTACTACGAAATGCGGCGCCACAAGGGCATATCGGAGCAGATGGCCCGCGACACCTTGACCGACATCAGCTATTTCGGCACCATGATGGTCTACACGGGCGCGGCCGACGGCATGGTTTCCGGGTCGGTGCACACCACCGCCCACACCATCCGGCCGGCGCTGCAGATCATCCGCGCCAGGCCCGGTATCTCGGTGGTTTCCAGTGTTTTCCTGATGTGCCTGGCCGACCGCGTGCTGGTCTACGGGGACTGCGCCGTCAACCCGGACCCCAACGCCGAGCAGCTGGCCGACATCGCCATCAGCAGCGCCGAAACGGCGCGCATCTACGGCATTGAGCCGCGCATCGCCATGTGCTCCTATTCGACCGGGGAATCCGGCCGCGGAAAAGACGTGGACAAGGTGCGCCGTGCCACGCACATCGTGCGCCAGCGGCGGCCGGACCTGGCCGTCGAGGGCCCCATCCAGTACGACGCGGCCGTGGACGCCGGCGTGGCGCGCACCAAGATGCCGGGCAGCAAGGTGGCGGGCCATGCCACGGTTTTCATCTTTCCGGATTTGAACACCGGCAACAACCTTTACAAGGCCGTGCAGCGCTCGGCGCACGCCGTGGCCATCGGCCCGGTGCTGCAGGGCCTCAAAAAGCCGGTCAACGACCTGAGCCGCGGCTGCACGGTCACCGATATCGTCAACACCGTGGCCATCACCGCCATCCAGGCCCAGGCGGCCGCCGACGACTGTCGGCAGACCGGCACGGCTGCGCACTGAAGTGAGAAGGGGCGCAGCCGCGCGGCATCCGCCCCGGCAAGGAAACCCTGACCTGTGACGCAAAGCACGGTGAAGCAGAACCTGAAAATACTGGTGATCAACTGCGGCAGTTCCTCCATCAAGTATCAGCTGTTCGACATGCGCGAACGCAGCGTGCTGGCCGCCGGGCTGCTGGAACAGATCGGCGAGGCCCGCAGCCGGCTGACCCAGCGGACGCGCAGCCGCAAAGGCGGAATGCGCGCGACCGCGAAAACGCAGACCGTTGGCGGCCACCGGCAGGGGCTGGCGCTCATCGGCCGGGTGATGGCCGACACCGGTGCCCTGGGCAGCTTCACCGAGCTTTACGGCATCGGCCACCGCGTGGTGCACGGCGGCGAGGCCTTCCGCGCGCCGGTGATCATCGACCGCGGCGTGATGGACGCCATCCGCCGCATGGCGGCGCTGGCGCCGCTGCACAATCCCGCCAACCTGGTGGGCATCGAGGTGGCGCGCGAACACGCGCCGCAGGTTCCCCAGGTGGCGGTTTTCGACACGGCCTTTCACCAGACCCTGCCGCCGCATGCCTTTCACTACGGCCTGCCGCGGGGGCTGTACCGGCGGCACCACGTGCGGCGCTACGGCTTTCACGGCACCTCGCACGCCTATGTGACCCGGCAGGCGGCCGCGCACCTGCAGCGGCCGCCGGATGCGGTCAACCTGATCACCCTGCACCTGGGCAACGGCGCCAGTGCCGCCGCCGTCAAAAACGGGCGCAGCGTGGACACCTCCATGGGCATGACGCCGCTGGAGGGCCTGATCATGGGTACGCGCTGTGGCGATCTGGACCCGGCCATCATCTTCTACCTGGGCCGCGAGACCGGACAGCCGGCCGGCGAAATAGAGGCGCTGCTGAACCGCGAAAGCGGCCTGAAGGGGATTTGCGGCGTCAACGACATGCGCGACATCCTGCAGCGGGCTGAAGGCGGCGATGCCGCGGCGCGGCTGGCCATCGACATGTACACCTACCGCATCCGGAAATACATCGGCGCCTACACGGCCGTATTGGGGCGCGTCGACGCGCTGGTGTTCACGGCCGGCATCGGAGAGCATGCCGCCGACATCCGGCGGCGCTGCTGCCGGGGGCTGGCGCACCTGGGAATTGTGCTGGACGAAGACGAGAACAGCCGCCGTGGTGCCGGCATCCGGGAAGTGCAGGCGGCGCACAGCAAAGTCAGGATCCTGGTGATTCCCACCGACGAGGAGCTGGAGATCGCCGAACAGACGCTGAAGCAAATCCGCGATGACGCGCAAACCGCCTTCTGAAGGAGACACAGCATGACTTTCGCCGCCAACAAGACCAAGATCGTGTGCACCGTCGGGCCTGCATCGGATACGCCCGAAACCCTGGAGGCCATGATGCGTGCCGGCATGAACGTTGCCCGACTCAACTTTTCCCACGGGGACTTTGACGATCATGCCAGAACCATCGCCAAAATCCGCCGTGCGGCGGCAAACTGCGGCCGGCGTGTGGCCATCATGGCCGACCTGCCGGGGCCCAAGATGCGCATCGGCCGGTTTGCAAAAGAGCCGGTGATCCTGGCGAACGGTGCGCCTTTCACCCTGACCACCGGAGACATCGTGGGTGACGCTGCGCGGGTGTCGG
Organism: Desulfobacterales bacterium; assembly: GCA_026984935.1. Taxonomy (GTDB): domain Bacteria; phylum Desulfobacterota; class Desulfobacteria; order Desulfobacterales; family JALSRD01; genus JALSRD01. Next base: position 3,716 of record JALSRD010000088.1, on the reverse strand, counting down.
TGAGCTTCGCGCGCCTGCCGCAGGCCGTAAAACCCGGCGACCGGCTGTTTTTGAACGACGGCCTGATCCAGCTGGAGGTCACCGCGGTGTCGGACGGCGATGTCGCCTGCCGGGTGCTGGTGGGCGGAGAGCTGCGCGCCCACAAGGGGCTCAACCTGCCGGGCATCGACCTGGGCATCCACGCCTTCACGGACCACGACCGGCGCTGCCTGGAATTTGCCCTGCAAAACGGTGTTGACGCCGTCAGCCAATCCTTTGTGGAAACCGGCGCGGACATCGACGCCGTGCGGCGGGCCGCCAGAGAGCTGGGCTGCGACCCGTTCGTCATCGCCAAGATCGAGCGCGCCGGCGCACGCGACCACATGGACGAGATCCTGGCCGCCGCCGACGGCATCATGATCGCGCGCGGCGACCTGGGGGTGGAGATTCCCATCGAGCAGATCGCCGTGGCCCAGAAAACCCTCATGCGCCTGGCGAACCTGGCCGGCAAACCGGTGATCACCGCCACCCAGATGCTGGAGTCCATGACCGACAACCGGCGGCCCACGCGCGCCGAGGCCACCGATGTGGCCAACGCCATTCTGGACGGCACGGACTGCGTCATGCTTTCCGAGGAATCGGCCATGGGAAAGTACCCGGTGGACGCCGTGGCCATGCTGGCCAAAATCGCCGCGGCCATCGAACCCAAACGCGAGGCCTTTCACGTTCAGCATGTGCTGGAATACTGCCGGCGCCGGGCAGATCCCACCGCCAGCCTGCAGGACCTGATCGCGCTGGCCGTGGAGACCACGCTGCAGCGCGCCGAGCCCGCCACCGTGGTCGTGCCCACGCACAGCGGCGCCACCGCGCGCAACATCACGCGCTTCCGGCTGCCGGTCTGGATAACGGCGGTCAGCTCGCAGGAAAAAACCTGTCAGGACCTGCAGTTTTCCTACGGTGTCTGCCCGGTGCACGCAATCGACCACCCGGACGACTGGCGCAGCTGGACGAAGCGCTGGCTCGAACACCAGGAGGTTTCCGGGAACCTGGTGGTGCTGACCGAGGGGCCGTCCACCAAGCATCCCCACCGCAACAACCGCATGGAGCTCATCGACCTCAACCGCAGCTGACCCGCGGCGGCACACGCATCACGAGAACCGTACCCTGCCGCGGCCCGGCGGCAAACTCCGCGGCCGGCCGGGTTTGACAACCCGTCGAGGGCCCTTACAGTAGGAGCAAGGGGGTGTTTTGCCATGAAACGACTTGCCATCGCCATCGGAGTGCTGCTGTTTTCGCTTTTCAGCCTGTCCTGCACGACCCCTTCGCCAACCCGTGACAGCCAGCACGACGAGACCTGGAAGATGCACCAGCGCCACGTCATGCCGCCGGCCTTCGGCGGGCAATACGGCGGCAAATAGCGGCCGTCGCCGCCCGCCGGACGAGACCGGGCAACGGGCACCTGCCGGGCGATGAAAGCAAAAAAAGGATCTAAAACCACGCCGGGCGAAAATAATTCCACAAGATTCTTGCTTTTTGCTTTTAAAGGGTTTATTTAGGGGGCAATCAATAAAGGCGCGTTCTTAATTGGCGGGCCGGTTTCGTTCTGAAGGAAGGATCCATTTGTCAAAGTGGCAGCCTGCAGTTTGGAACCATGAGAATTTCTTTAAGAAGGGAGGGTGTCACTATGGCTGAAGGTATCGTCAAATGGTTTAACGACAGCAAGGGCTACGGCTTCATCGAGCAGGAAGATGGCCCGGATGTGTTCGTACATCATTCCGGCATCAACGCGACCGGCTTCAAGTCTCTTAACGAGGGCGACCGCGTGACTTTTGACATCGAGCAGGGTCAAAAAGGTCCGGCGGCAACCAACGTCACCGTGGTCTAGCCGAATTTAGCAAAAAAAAACAGGGCATTTCCTCCAGCGGGGGAGATGCCCTTTTTTTTGTGGTGCGCCTGGCCGTTGCGCCGCGCCCTTCGGCGGTCAGCGGTTTGCCTGGCCGGATTCCTTTACCAGGGGCAGCTTCTCCCTGCGCCAGCTGAGAATACCCCGCTCGAGGTGGTAGACGCGGCCAAATCCCAGGTCCTTGATCAACTGCAGGGTCCGGCCGCTGCGGGCGCCGCTGCGGCAGTAGATCAGGTACGTTTGGCGGCGGTCCAGGCGCTTGAGTCTTTTTGCGAAATTACTGTCGTAGTAATCCATCAAAACCGCCCCTTGGATGTGGCCGGCCTTGAACTCCACGGGCGTGCGCACATCCAGAATGACAAAGGACGGGTCCCGGCGATGGCCGGCGATCAGATCGGCGGCCTGCCGGGCCGTCAGGTTCTCGACGTGCGTTTGTCCGGCCGCTGCGCTGCCGGCCGCAAGCCATGCCGCCAGCAGTGCGGTCAGCACAATTTTCGATACGTGTTGCATGTCGACCCCCGTCGAACGTCAGACCTAAGGTCCTCATTCCATGGCGGGTTGGCGGTGCGGGTAAATCAGCGCGCGGTAACAGGATTCGCAAAGCGTTTTGTTCGCGCTCTGGACACAGTCCCGCTGCACGACGATCGCCTGGTTGCAGGCGGAGCATTTGACGGTTTCGCCGGGCAGGAAATCCTCCCGGATGGCGCTGCAGTCTGGATCTTTCAATTTCGGTGCACCTTTCTTAAAGCGAGTCGGCAATCCAGTGGAAAAAAGGATCGGGGTAAAGAGGCGGGTACGCTTTTCCTGTCCTTATAGCTTAATTCGGGTTTGACCGCAAGGGATCTTATTTTTTAAGCTGCGGCGCGGTGCGGCCAGAGCGCGTGATTGTGCCATGTGGCCGGTCCGCAACGCCATGTGCCGCCGGCGGCAAAATGGCCCGCGCCGCCGAAAAGCCCTGGCCGCAGGCCTTGGCTTTTGACATCTTTCGGATTCTATTGTATTCAGATTCGAAACTTTGGCATTGGCGTCCACGACCCCGTGGTCGCATTTGCCTCAGATCCCGCCAGAGATTCAGATCGGAACCGGCGCCTTTGCGCCCACGGCCGGTTAACGCTTTTTGGGACCGCACGGGGGTTTATGGAGGAGATACGCTTTCACGGACGCGGCGGGCAGGGCACTGTGGTGGCGAGCATTCTCATGGCCAAGGCCTTTTTTGCCGCCGGCTTCCAGGTGCAGACCTTTCCGCTTTTCGGCGTCGAGCGCCGCGGGGCGCCGGTGGAGGCCTACCTGCGCATCGACAGGCAAAAAATTTTTGTGCGCAGCAACCTCTACGCACCGGATCACGTGGTGGTCCTCGACCGCCGGCTGCTTGCGATCGTCGACGTGACCCAGGGCCTGAAACCCGGTGGCTGGATACTTTTGAACGCACCGCAAAAGCTCGAAAATTCCGCGGACTTCGACGGGTTCCGCCTGGCCTGCGTGGACGCCACCGGCATCGCCATCCAAAACCGGCTGGGAACGGCCACCCATCCGATTATCAACACGGCCATGCTCGGCGCGCTGGCGTGCGTGCTGGGCACGCCGCCGCCGGCCATGATCGCCGACGCCATCCGCGGGGAGATCGAAATCTTTCCGGAGCGCAATATCCAGGCCGCTCAGGATGCCTATGAGAGCGTGGTAAAGGATTGACCACGGGGGACACGGGGGAGCACGGGGAGGTCTGGTGTAAGGAGCTGGCAATGGAGCAAGGAGCGGGGGATTGAGGGGGGATATTGGGTTTGAAGGGGTATGGTGCGTGAGAACAGAGTGTAAAATTGTGGGTTTTAAGGTTTGT
>JALSRD010000087.1 GCA_026984935.1 Desulfobacterales bacterium | reverse complement strand
GTAACATGATCTGCCTCCTTTCGGTTTTAGTTTCGTAATCTAGCAGATCATGTGTTACAAGTCAAGTTTTATTATTTATAGGTTTCGTTGTAGGGATAAGACCACACGGGACGACCCAAAGACGGTTGTTGCGAAATACTCAGGGCAGCTTTTGGCTTATAAACAGGCTGTGGAGGCCGCTACGGGGAAACCGGCTGACAGCTGGATTCATATTCCATTATCGGGGGAAATGGTAAACATCAATTATTGATGATTATGCTGTTGGAAAACGCTGGTCACAACAATGTAAAAGATCCAAATGAAAAAAACAAAACCCCACAAATGGACCTTCACATCAAGATTCCGAACGAACGCGTTCGGATGGAAAGGGTCGCGACTGGCCTGTCAACGGATCAAAGAAGCGGTTTCAGAAATCCGAAAGATCGCCCGCAAAGATCCGCTGCTGGGCGCTGAAGGGGCCATCAAATTGATGGAAAAATTGTGGCCGGCCCTGCAGCATGTCGATTCTTCGTCCGGTGCTTTGGGCACTGCCGTGTACAATGCCATGGGCGTGCTGGTCGATGTCGTGGTTGAAGCGCCTGCCGATGAGAAAACCAGGAAGAAATGGCTGGATCGGCTCTGGGGTGCCTTTAACGACGACGGCGTGGGTTTTCTCGACGTTTTGGGTGAACGGTGGGGAGATGTCTGCGGGCCACCCGAAGTTGCATCCCAATGGGCTGATGAACTGCTCCCGGTTGTCCAGAGAACCTGGGAGGAAACCAAGCAAGGGACGTTTTCGTATTTCCGTGGAACCGATGCCTGCCTGTCCTGCCTGCTGGCAGCCGGCCGGTACCGTGAGCTGTTGGACCTTATAGAATTGCCACCCTATATTTCTTGGTATAATCGCAGATACGGCGTACGCGCCCTGGTTGCGATGGGCAAAAAGGGGGAGGCGATCAAATATGCAAAAGCCTCCTGCGGGTTGAACGACAGCCCTGTAATGATCGATCGGACCTGCGAAGAGATACTGCTTTCGTCCGGGCATTACGATGAAGCATATCAACAATACGGGCTGACGGTGAACCGGGGTGGTACGAACCTGGCAACTTTTCGGAACATCGCCAAAAAGTATCCGATGAAGGGAAAATCGCAGATCCTGGAGGATTTAATCCAAGCGACACCGGGCGAAGAGGGGAAATGGTTTGCCACAGCGAAGTCGCTGGGCATGTTGCCGCTGGCCCTGAAACTCGCCCGCCAGAGCCCCTGCGACCCAAAGACCCTGAACCGGTCGGCCAGAGATTACCTGGAAAAAGAGCCTGAATTTGCATTGGGTGTTGCCATGGCCTCCCTGCACTGGCTGTCGCAGGGCTGGGGTTATGAAATCACGGGTTCCGATGTTCTTTCAGCGTTTGATTTTGCCATAAAAGCCGCTGAAGAACTTGGGTTGGAAGAGCAAGTTCGAAGGGATATCAGTAAGATTATTGACCAGGATAGATCGCCTGGCATGTTCGTGAAAGATGTTCTTGGGAAGCATTTTAAATGAACAGTCGTCTTGTATATTCAACTGAAACGGGAAGAATCTGCCGAAAATGCGGAAAAGCGGTTGCAAACTGCACATGCAAAAAGGAAAAATCGGCGGCAACCAAAAATTTTCAGTCCGGCTTCCCTATATTTTTGGTGAGAGTAGTGACCAACCCATGACCAACAATTTAAGGGGCCGCGAAATTCGCAAGCCCCTTAAATGATAATATAAAAATGGTGCCGAAGGCCGGACTTGAACCGGCACGGGCGTGGCCCACTACCCCCTCAAGATAGCGTGTCTACCAAGTTCCACCACTTCGGCAACAAACGGCTATTTGGTTTTTGCCGGCGGCTTGGGGCCACTGCCATTGGATTTGGCTGGCAGCGGTTTTTGGGCCCCGGCCGGAACAGCGGTTGACTGTTTGGTGACCGGCTCCTTTGCCATGATCGACTTGCCCTGCCGGTGTGAGGAAATATAGGCAATGGAAACCGACGTCACCATAAAGACGATAGCCACCGTCGTGGTCGCTTTGGTTAAAAAGGTTCCTGCACCGCTGCTGCCGAAGAGCGTCTGGCTACCGCCCCCACCGAAGGCGGCGCCCATGTCGGCGCCCTTGCCTTTCTGCAAAAGGACGATCAGAATCAGTGCGATACAGACGATGACATGTATAATAGTGAGTATTGTAAGCATCGTTTCTGTTAAATGCGGCCAACGACGGGATCTGGCGGGCCGCGCTTTTACTTTCGATAGTTGATGAGCTGGCTGAACGTGCCGGCATCCAGACTGGCCCCGCCGACCAGTGCGCCGTCCACATCTGCCAGTGCCATCAGTTCGCGTACATTTGCCGGTTTGACGCTTCCGCCGTAAAGAATGCGCACGCTTTGCGCCAGTGCGGTATCGTACATTTCCGCCAGCAGCGAACGCACGAAAGCGTGCACTTCCTGTGCCTGTTGCGGGCTCGCCGCCTTGCCGGTGCCGATGGCCCAGACCGGTTCGTAGGCCATCACCAGCGGAGTAAGCTGCGCCAAGGAAAGTCCTTCTAACCCTTTCCGCACTTGTTTGTCAAGCACGGAAAAAGTCTTTTGGGCCTCACGCTCGGTTTCCGATTCACCGATACAAAAGATCGGCCTGAGGCCGGCCCGCAGGGCGGCGGCAATTTTCAGGTTGACCGTCCGGTCCGTTTCGCCGAAATACTGGCGGCGTTCGGAATGCCCGATGATGACATAACGGCAGCCGGCCGATACCAGCATGGGTGCCGACACCTCGCCGGTAAAGGCACCCTCGTCTTCGTGAAAAAGGTTCTGGGCGCCCAGCCGGACCGGCCCTTGACCGAGCACCTCGGCAACCGGGGCAAGGGCGGTGAACGGCGGGGCGATCATGGCCTCCACGCCATCGGCATCGGCCGCGAGGGCAGCCAGTTGCCGGGCGGTTTCGCGCGCCTGGTCAACAGTCTTGTGCATTTTCCAGTTACCGGCGATCAGTGGCGTACGCTGCTGCATGGATGAATCCCTCCTTGGACGTTTTTGCCGATAGGTTTGTTGCGGCCCCGTGCGGTTAGGCGCCCTGACCGGAAAGGCCCGGGTCCTACAGCTGCCCGCCGATCATAACCGCCAAGTCGACCATGCGGTGGGAATACCCGGTTTCGTTGTCGTACCAGGACAGCACCTTGACCATATCGTCGATGACATGCGTGGTGGGGCCGTCGACGATGGAAGACAGCTGTGAGCCGTTGTAGTCGGTAGAAACCAGCGGAATGTCGGAGAACCCCAGAATACCACCCAAAACGCCCTGGGAGGCTTCTTTCAGGGCGTCGTTGACTTCGGTGGCGCTGACCCCGGATTTTTCCACAGACACCACCAGGTCGACGATGGAAACATTGGGTGTGGGGACCCGGATGGCCAGGCCGTTGAGCTTCCCGGTCAGCTCCGGCAGGACCAGCGCCACGGCGCGGGCCGCGCCGGTGGTCGTCGGGATCATCGACAGGGCCGCCGCCCGGGCACGGCGCAGGTCTTTGTGCGGAAAGTCGAGCAGCCGCTGATCGCCGGTATAGGAGTGGATAGTGGTCATCAGCCCGTGCCGCAGACCGAAATTCTCCAGCAGGACCTTGGCCACCGGTGCCAGGCAGTTGGTTGTGCAGGACGCATTGGAGAGCACGTGGTGTTGGCGGGGGTCGTACTGGTTGGAGTTGACGCCCATGACGATGGTGATGTCGGGGTTGCTGGCCGGGGCTGAAATGATGACCTTGCGCGCACCCGCGGTCAGGTGTTTGGCGGCGTTTTCACGATCCCGGAAAAGACCGGTGCATTCCGCCACGATATCCACACCCATGCTGCTCCAGTCGATGCTGGCGGGGTCTTTGACGGACGTAATCCTGACCGAGCGGCCGTCGACGTCGATGGCCCCATCGCGGGCACTGACGGAAGCGGTCAGTTTGCCGTGTACCGAGTCATAGGTCAGCAGATGCGCCATGGTGGCGGCATCCGTCAGGTCGTTCACCGCCACAACCTCGATTTCGGGACGCGCGAGCGCTGCCCGGAACACCATCCTGCCGATTCTGCCAAATCCGTTGATGCCGAGTTTTATACCCATCGTCAATCTCCTTTAACGTTTTAGTTATGTATGTGCTGTTGAAACGCTTTCAGTTGCGTTTGTTGCCCTTGAGAATCCTGCTGGCCACTGAAATGCTCTCCTTTCCGAAAGCCTCGAGCAAGGTCACCAGTTCGGTCATGGGCTGGTTTTCCCGGGTACTGACGGCCTTGATGAGCAGCGGCAGGTTCACGCCGCAGATCACATCGACTTTGCCCTCCTCCAGAAAGGAGTAACTCAGGTTGGAAGGCGTTCCGCCGAACATATCCGTCAGAATCAGCACGCCACGGTTGCGATTGACCGTTTTAATGCCGTCGCGGATTCTGCGGCGCAGTTTTTCCGCGCTTTCATTGAGGTCGATGGAAACCGCACAAACCAATTCGGGCCGCTGGCCGAGAATGGACGTTGCTGCATCGAGCAACGCCGCGGCCAGATCTCTGTGGGTGACGACAACCAGACCGATCATAATTTTCCCGGTTTCTTTTTCGTTTTTGCCGCGGCTTGAGCCGCAGGCCTGTGTCCATCGTCCTATCGGTCGATATCGCGATGAGTGATGGCGATGCCCGCATTAGATGATTTCAGGTGACTGAAAATGGCCTCGGCGATCGCCACGGAGCGGTGCCGCCCGCCGGTGCACCCTACGGCCACCGTCAGGTAACGCTTGCCCTCCTTTTGGTAGAGCGGCATCAGGAAATCCAGCAGCCCAAGGTAACGCTCCAGAAAAGCGCTGGTTTCCGGCAATGCGAACAGGTATTCCCGGATATCCGCGCTGCGGCCGTTCAAATCCCTGAGGTCCGGTACGAAGTAAGGGTTGTCGAGGAAACGGACATCGACAATCAGGTCGGCATCGATGGGAATGCCGTACTTGAAGCCGAAAGACAGCACCTGGACGCGCATGTACGCCCCGTGCCGGTGCTTTTCGGCAAGATCGCCGATAACGGCCCGCAGGTTGTGCACGCTGAAACAGGATGTGTCGATAACCCGATCCGCGTCGCGCTTCAGGGGCTGCAAAAGCGCCTTTTCAGCGCTGATGTTTTCAATCAGCCGTCTGCTGTGCGAAATCGGATGCGGGCGCCGGGTCTGGCTGAAGCGCTGCAGCAGGACGTCATCTTCAGCCTCCAGAAAGAGAATTTCAACACCCAGACCGCGATCCCTCAAGCCCTGAAAAACAGGCCGGCAGCGTTCGGGGAAGCCCGGTTCCCGCAGATCCATGACAAAGGCAAAACCGCTGGCGCCGAAATCGTCTTTGGCCAGCAGCTCGACAAATCCGCTCAGCAGGGCAACCGGCATGTTGTCGATACAGTAATACCCGGCGTCCTCGAAAGCCGCCATGGCGGTGTGCTTGCCGGCACCGGAACACCCGGTGATGATCATAAGTTTATTCAGGGTCACGTTTTTTTTGCCAAGAGGCCGGCATTCGCGCAGCTGCCGCGTTGTCTAGAACTCCTCGTCATATTCCTGGATGATGGCATACACCGCATCCGGATCAGCGGCGTTGAGCAGGCGGTTTTTAAAGGGCTCGTCCTTTAAGATTTTCGATATCCTGGCAAGCACCTTCAAGTGCAGGCCGGTCGAGTTCTCCGGCGTCACCAGCAGAAAAAATATGTGTGTCGGCTTGCCGTCGATGGAATCGAAATCAACCCCTTTACGGCTGACGCCGAATCCCAGCAGCAGGGAATCCAGGTGTTTCAGTTTGCCGTGCGGGATACCGATACCGCCGCCGATACCCGTGCTGCCCAGTTGTTCGCGCTCAAGCAGTACGGTCGCCAGTTCAGATGCATCGAGGCCGGCGATGGCGGCCAGCGGTTCGGCCAACTCCCGGATCACGCCCTGCTTGTCGCCGGCGCGCAGGCCGACCCGAATGGCCTCTTTTTTCAGGGCATCGAGTATTTTCATCCATGTTCACCGTGCAAGGGTGTTCTTCTTTGTTGCGCCGCCCGGCTGTCTGGTCGTGGAAGGCGCACCGGCGCTTGGCCGCGTTCCTATTTCCTGGGCTGGATCAGGCCGTAGTTTCCGTCCCTGCGGCGGTACAGGACGTTCACCCGGTCGGTGCGCGCGTTGGTGAAAACCATGAAGCTGTCATCCATCAGGTCCATCTGCATGGCCGCCTCTTCGACGTCCATGGGTTTATAGTCGATATTTTTCACCTGGATGTGGCGCTCGCGGTCCTCGGCCGCAGACGGTTCCCGGTCTGGAATTTCATTTAACCTGCCGCGCATGTCGGCCCTGCGGCTTCTGACTTTTTCGCGGCTTTTTTTGATCTGTTTTTCCAGTTTGTCCAGCGCCATGTCGATGGCCGAGTACATGTCGCTGGTTTCTTCCTTGCCGACGATACTCAGGCGGTCGCCGGATAAATTGATTTCGGCGATATGCCGAAATTTTTCCACGGACAGCACAACGTTGGCCTCGGCGGGATTGTTCAGGTATTTGTCGAAGCGGTCCAGCTTGTTGCTGACGTATGCCTTGAGGGTTTCTGAAGAATCGACGTTTTTAAAGGTTACCGAAGTTTGCATGAATCAGGTCTCCTTTGTCAAAAATACATTCGCAAAGAGGTTCGTACCCCACGGCAGATTAAAAGTCATGACCAGCACTCAGTACTTTCTGCGCTTGCTGGATGGCAGCACCTTCAGCATTTCACGGTACTTGGCCACCGTCCGACGGGCGATATTGATGTTGTATTTTTTCAGGATTTCGGAAATCTGGTTGTCGCTGTACGGTTTGCGGCTGTCTTCGCTTTCGATGATCTGGCGGATCTTGTCCTGCACGCTCACCGATGCCACGGACCCGCCGTGCACCCTGCTGATGGAGCTGTTGAAGAAGAACTTCAGTTCGAAAATGCCCTGTGGGCAGTGTACGTACTTGTTGGTGGTAACGCGGCTGATCGTTGATTCGTGCATGCCGATGTCTTCGGCCACGTGGCGCAGTACCATGGGCCTCAAGTGCGAGACCCCCTTTTCAAAAAATTCACGCTGGAATTTCAGGATGCTCTCCATGACCCGGTAAATGGTTTTCTGGCGCTGATGAATACTGCGGATCAACCAGGTGGCGGAGCGCATCTTTTCCTGCACATATTCGCGCGTTTTTTCGGAGATTTTGTCACTGCCGCTCAGAGCCCGCTTGTAATAAGCGTTCACCCTCAGCCTCGGCATGCCGTTATCGTTGAGCCAGATGACAAATTCGTCCTCCAGTTTGTAGACATAAATATCGGGGATGATATGTTGGGCCTCTTCATCGTTGAAAAGCCGGCCTGGTTTTGGCTCCAGCTGCTTGATGATGTCGACGGCCGCAACGACGTCCCGTATGTTGATCTTCAAAGCCCGGCTGAGGGCCTTGAGGTTCCTGGTTTCAAGAAGGTTGAGGTGATTTTTGACGATATCCGTCACCAGGGTGTTGTCGAGGCCCAGGTGGCGTGCCTGGATCATGAGGCACTCCTTTAAATCCCTGGCGCATATGCCGACGGGATCGAAGGTCTGCATCAGCCGGAGCAGGGTTTCCACATCCTGCGGGTCACAGGGGACCGCCTTGGCGATTTCTTCCACCGATGTGTCCAGGTAACCGTCGGCGTTAAGGTTGCCGATAACCAGGCTGCCGATGCGCTCCTCTTCTTCCGAAGGTGCGGCCATCAGCAGCTGCCAGAGCAGGTGGTCCTGCAGGGATTCCTTGCGGGCGATAAAGGACTCGTAACTGGGAGCATCGCGGCGCTCTGTCTCGCGGTTCATCCGCCCGGGCGTGTTGTATTCGTCGATGTAGTTGCTCCAGTCGACATCGTCGGGCATGCGCTCTTCGATTTTGACTTCGTCAACCGTATCGGATTTGTCCGCGCTCTTATTGTCGATGCCGTCGGGTTCCTCCGCCGAAGCTTCAGACATCTCCTCCAGCACCGGATTTTCTTCGAGCTCCTGGCGAATGGCATCGACCAACTCCAGACGCGACAGCTGCAGCAGCTTGATCGCCATCTGCAGTTGCGGCGTCATGATCAGCTGTTGGGTCAGTTTGAGCTGTTGTCGAAGTTCAAGTGCCATACTAAAGACAGAATTCGTTTCCCAGGTAGATGCGGCGGGCGACTTCGCTGGCCGCAATTTTTTCCGGCGGTCCGGATTCGATTACCTCACCGTTGTTCAGGATATAAGCCTCGTCACAGACCTTGAGCGTCTCCCGGACGTTGTGATCCGAAATAAGGATCCCGATGTTCTTTTTTTTCAGCTGTTCGATGATCGCCTTGATGTCGATTACCGCCAGTGGATCGATGCCGGCAAAAGGTTCGTCCAGCAGCATGAAAACCGGGTTGGTGGCCAGGGCACGTGAAATTTCAAGCCGTCGGCGTTCACCGCCCGAAAGCACACTGGCCTTCTGGTCGGCCAGGCGCCGGATGCCGAGTTCTTCCAACAGTGCATCGCTGCGTTCGATCATGTCCAGTTTGGAAAGCGGCATCTGCTCCAGAATGGCGATGAGATTTTCCCGCACCGTCAGTTTGCGGAATACCGAGTTTTCCTGGGGCAGGTACCCGATTCCCCGGCGCGCCCGGATATGCATGGGGTAATCGGTGATCTCCTGGCCATCCAGGTAAACTTTGCCACCGTCCGGATGAATCATGCCGATGGCCATGTAGAAAGTCGTCGTCTTGCCGGCACCGTTGGGGCCCAACAGCCCCACGATTCCGCCGCTGACCACGTTCAGGTTGACGGCGTTGACGACCTTCCGCCCACCGTAGATCTTCACCATATTTTGCAGAGACAGTTTGGCCACTTGCACCTTCAGGCGGCATCTTTGCCGGCATATCTTCTATTTCTTTTTTGGAGTCCCCTTGGCCGGCAGCACCGGGTTCTGGCCGTTCGAAAAGAAAACGGCCTCGACGCGTTTGTTGCCGCTGCGCTGAACCGTGATGCGGCTGGACTTGCGGTAATAGGTAATTTTTTCGCCCGCCACGAAATTGGCGCCCTGGCTGATTTTGGAATTCTTGCCCGTCAGGATCACGATGCCGGACTCGGGCTGGTACTCGGCCTGATCGGCAACGGCGATGCGGCCGTCGATTTTGATGATCACGTGACCGCGGGCGATAATTTTCCGGATGGCATTTTCGCCGCTCTTGACTTTCTTTTTAGAGCCCAGGCTGTCACGGTAGTATATCTTCAAGCGGTCCGAGGTGATGATGGTCTGCCCCTGGGTCACCCGCACGTTGCCGATAAATTCGGCAACGTTTTGGTTTGGCAGAGATTCCAGCCGGTCGGATGTAATGTGGATCTTGTTGGCACCGGTCAGACCGTCCGGTGTCAGCGGCTTTTCGTCGCCCCTGGCGGCCGGCGGAATCTGAAACAGCAACATACCCAAGACGAGGCCTACTGCTATTTTCGCCCATTTAAGGCTACAGCTTGAATTGACCACTGAGAAATCCCTCGACATTACCCTTGAAATCGCTTTTGGTGGAATTCAGGTCGAAAGAGGCCGAATCCGCCATCAGCCGGGACAGGTTGTCGGAAATCAAGACCGGTGTGTCGGTGAATACCAGGCGCTTTTTGTGCCGGTACTTGAGCATGTCCGTTTCCAGAACGAAATTGTCGTAGTGCAGCACGACATTGCCATACACGTCCATGTCGCTGGAATCCGCCCGCAGCACGCCCTCGTCCGCGGTCAGATGGGCCTGCTGGCCGTTTTTCAGGAAAAAGGTCACGGCAATTTTTTTCAAGGTGACAATATTCTTTTTCTGCTGCACCTGGGCCGACTGGGCATCCAGGCTCCACTGGACGATGCCGTCACGCGTGGAAACCTGGTGGATTTTGCCCAGTGAAACATCCGCCTTGGATTCCTGGCGTACCACCGGCCGGTCATGGGATGGCTGGCTGTCCGTACGGTAATTCAGAAATACCGCTCCCACACCGCCCAGGATCGCCACCATGACCACGATCAAGGCGATTCGGAGTTTTTTGGAGGTGCTGATATAATTCATCGGACAAATCTTTCAACTGCCTGCTGCCATTTTCCCCGGGCCTCAAGCAGGCGTTCGCATACCTCGCGCACGGCCCCCCGGCCGCCCTTGGCACGCGTGGTCACATGGGCCTCCTGCCGTACCAGCGGGTGGGCATCGGCCACCGCGATGGCCAGACCCACACGCTTCATCAGTGCAATATCCGGCAGGTCATCGCCCATAAACGCCATACGTCCGGGGTCGACGGCGGTACGCGCGGTAAGCGGCCCGATTACCGCGGCCTTGTCCCGCAAGCCGTCGAAAACCAGATCGATGTCCAGCTCCCGGCATCGCCGTGCCAGAGCTTCAGACTTCCTGCCGGTTGCAATTGCGATCTGTATGCCCGCCGCCTGCAGCAGGCGCATGCCAAATCCGTCTCTGACATTGAAGGCCTTGATGTCATCGCCCCGGCCGTTGAAAACGACCTCACCCGTGGTCAACACGCCGTCCACGTCGAGAATCAGCAGTTCAATGCGTCCGAGTCTTTCGGCGATATCCATCCGGCTACAGCCTTTCCGGCCGGTTGCCATTTTTGATGAACAGACTATAATCACTGTTGGTGGTTTGACAAAACATTTTTAACCGCAATCAGCTGGGAAAGCAGGTCGCCCACCGCCTCGAGCCGCAGGGAGTTCGGCCCATCGCAGAGCGCGTGGTCCGGATCGGGATGTACCTCCATGAAAACGCCGTCGGCACCGGCCGCCACGGCCGCACGTGCCAACGGCGGCGCAAATTCGCGCTGTCCGCCGGACTGCGTACCGGCCCCGCCAGGCAGCTGAATACTGTGGGTGGCGTCGAAAATGACCGGAAAGCCCGTCTTTTGCATGATCGGGATAGAGCGGAAATCGACCACCAGGTTGTTGTACCCGAACATGGCGCCGCGTTCGGTGATCAGGATCCGTGCGTTGCCGGTGGAAGCGGCTTTCTGCACCACGTTGGCCATGTCCCAGGGCGCCAGGAACTGTCCCTTTTTGATGTTAAGCGGTTTCTGCGTGCGCGCGGCTGCCAGGACAAGGTCGGTCTGGCGGCACAGAAACGCCGGTATCTGGATGACGTCCAGAACCTCGGCGGCGGCTTCGATCTGCGCCGGCGTGTGCACATCCGACAATACCCGGATATCGAGTTCTCTTTTGACCTGCATGAGGATCTCCAGGCCCCGGCCGATCCCCGGCCCCCGGAAAGATTCGATGGACGTGCGGTTGGCCTTGTCGAAGGATGCCTTGAAAATCAAGGCGAGTCCCAGTTTACGGGTGACACCCTGAAGATATTTTGCGATCTTCAGTGTCATTTCGTAGCTCTCGATGACACAAGGGCCGGCGATCAGCAGCAGGGGCTGGCCCTGTCCCACGGGAATGCCGTCGATTTCAAAAGCGCGTTTCTCGGGGTTCATTTTATCCAAAACTGTGCTATAGGCGGGGCCATTCCCCTTTGTCATTGTGTCGCGTGTGCAAATTCGGAAATGCCCGGCCCGTAAGTTGAAACCATTAGAATTTACGAATTAGAGATTGCGCATCAAGGCAACCTGAAAAAATTGAATTCATCACTGCTGGGCTTATCCTGTACTTAACCGGAAAATAATATTGGGGAAAAATAACATTCCATTCGTGATACGCAATTATTTGCAATCTCCGGTTCGGTCCCATCGAAAGCTTTGATTCTTTCTTTGATTTATCCTGCAAAAGGACAAAAGTCAAGAAACGAAAAAGCCCAAAACAGGCCTTGATCAGGGGATTTATTGCTGTTATTGTTCACGTTCCCATGAATCTGGCGAAAAAGGAGCGGTACGGAAATTGCTGGGCAGAAAAAAAAGTTTCAAATCGCGATTGGTGCTCATCCTGGCGGTGATAATTCTGGTCCCGCTGGCGCTGCTTTGGTGGATCAAATTCGAAGCTGAGAAGCCGACCCTGGCCCTGTCGCCGGATGATGCGGCCGTGGGTGCGATGAAAGAAATCGTGCTGACGGCCGGCGATCAAAAAAGCGGTATCCGCAGCCTGTCGGTTGTGCTGACCAAGGACGGCAAAGATCATGAACTGATCGCCAGGCATTTCCCGTCGGCCGGCTTTATCGGCGGCGGTGAAGTGCATACCGTCACCCAGCGCTTCAAGATCGACAAACGCAAGCTGGGTATCTCCGACGGGCCGGCCGTGCTGCGTGTCAGTGTACGCGACT
This sequence comes from Desulfobacterales bacterium, assembly GCA_026984935.1. GTDB lineage: Bacteria > Desulfobacterota > Desulfobacteria > Desulfobacterales > JALSRD01 > JALSRD01. The sequence continues at coordinate 26,811 of JALSRD010000087.1, read as the reverse complement.
ATGCATGGCGCAACTGGCTGCACGGGAATCTTGCCCGCCTGGAGAAGAAAATCCGCATCGATACGCGGCCGCCGCGCATCGCGGTGCTCAGCCGGGCCCACAACATTACCCAGGGCGGCGCCGGTCTGGTGATCTACAAGCTCTCCGAAGACTGTCCCGCCAGCGGCGTACAGGTGGGGAAGAATTTTTTCCCCGGCGCCAGCGGGTACTACCGAGACCGTCAAATCTACCTGGCCTTTATTGCGCTGGACTACCGCCAGGGCTCCGGCACCAAACTTTTCGTGACGGCGACCGACACCGCCGGCAACCGGGCACGGGCAGGGTTCTACTATCACATCAAGAGAAAGCGCTTCCGCAAAGACACCATCCGGATTTCGGATAGTTTTCTGCAGCGCAAGATGCCCGAGTTCGAGGAGTACGTGCCGCATCCGGCGGGACAGCCGCTGATCGACATGTTTCTTGCCGTCAACGGCAAATTGCGCCAGGCCAACTACGATCAACTGGTGGCGTTGGGCAAAAAGAGCGACCCGCACATGTACTGGCATGGGATTTTCGAGCGTCTGCCCAATTCTGCGCCGCGGGCCGGCTTTGCCGACCACCGGGCGTACCTTTATAAAGGGAAGATCGTCGACCACCAGGTGCACCTGGGGGCGGACCTGGCTTCGCTGGCCAATGCCAAGGTGCCGGCGGCCAATGCCGGCCGGGTGGCCTTTACGGGCCGCGTCGGCATTTACGGCAACACCGTGGTCATCGACCACGGCTTTGGTTTGTTCAGCTCCTATTCCCACTTGAGCCGCATCGACGTGCAAGCCGGCCAGATGCTGAAAAAAGGGGACATCCTGGGCCTGACCGGCTCCACCGGCCTGGCCGGCGGTGACCACCTGCATTACGCCATGCTGGTTCATGAAACCTTTGTCAATCCCATCGAGTGGTGGGATGCGGCCTGGATTAAAAACAATATTACCGACAAACTGGTTGAAGTGGGCCAGCCGCGTGCAAAAGGCGGTGCGTCTGCGGCAAAGGCGCCCGAAAAGCCGCCGACCGAAAAGAGCAAAAAGGAATGAAAAAGAGCAAGGTCAGCAAAACTTACGCCCAGATCAACGCCAAAATCCGGAAAGGCGAGGTGATCGTGGTGACCGCCGAAGAAATGATCGATATCGTCAGGGAAAACGGCGCCGCCGAGGCCGCCCGCCAGGTGGATGTGGTCACCACCGGGACTTTCTCGCCCATGTGCTCATCGGGCGCCTTCATCAATTTCGGGCATGCCGTGCCGGGCATCAAGGCTTCGCAGGTCTGGCTGAACGACGTGCCGGCCTACGCCGGTATTGCCGCCGTAGACTGTTATATCGGGGCTACCGAACCGCGCAGCGACGATCCTTTGAACAAGGTTTATCCGGGGGAATTCCGCTACGGCGGCGGGCACGTGATCCAGGATCTGCTGGCCGGCGAAAAGATCCACCTGAAGGCCCGCTCTTACGGGACGGACTGCTATCCGCGCAAGGAACTGGAAAAGGAGATCGACCTCGCGACCCTTCCGCAGGCCACGCTGTGCAATCCACGCAACGCCTACCAGAACTACAATTGCGCCATCAACCTGACGCGCAAGACCATCTACACTTATATGGGGGCGCTGAAGCCCATGGCGGCCAACGCCAATTACTGCAGCGCCGGGCAGCTCAGCCCCCTGCTCAACGACCCCTTTTACCAGACCATCGGTATGGGTACGCACATTTTTTTAGGCGGCGGCGAGGGGTATGTCACATGGCATGGGACCCAGCACAACCCGGGCCAGGAGCGCACGGCACGTGGGGTGCCCGTGCGGCCGGCCGGTACGCTGTGGGTCATGGGAGACCTGAAGCAGATGCAGCCGCAATGGCTGAGGGGCGTCAGCATCCAGGGCTACGGATGTTCGCTGGCCGTCGGCGTCGGGGTGCCGATCCCCATTCTCAATGAAGACCTGGCGCGTTTTACGGGTGTTGCGGACGAAGAATTGTTCACCCAGATCGTCGATTACGGCAACGACTATCCCAAGGGGCGCGCGCACAGCCACGGCATGGTGAGCTACGCCGAACTCAAGAGCGGCAGCATCCAGTTCAAAGGAAAGCAGATTCCCAGCGTGCCGCTGTCCAGTGTCGTCAAGGCGCGCGAAATTGCCGAGGAACTGAAGCAGAGGATCTCCGGGGGGCAGTTTCTGCTGGGTGCGCCGCAGTTTACGCTGCCGCAATGAACTGCGGTGCCGCGGGTGGCACAAAAAGGATCGGGGCGCTTGGCCGAAAAGATCAGGGCTTTTATCGCGTTGGATCTGCCGGAGAACGTCCGGGGCACCCTGGCGGACCTCCAGCAACAGCTGCGCCAGCAGCACCTCCGGGCGCGCTGGGTGCCGGTGGGAAACGTCCATTTGACCTTGCGTTTTCTGGGGGAGATTCCGTCCGGCATGCTGCCGCAGGTGGCGGCGCTGGTCGGGGAAAGCGCCCTTGGGGTACCGGCTTTTGATCTGGTGCTGCAGGGTATGGGTGCGTTTCCGACGCTTGGGCGTGCACGAGTGGTCTGGGCCGGATTGGGCGGTGCGATCAGTGGGCTGGCCGCGTTTAAAAAACGCCTGGATCGAGAACTGATGGCGCTGGATCCTGTAAGTTTTCCCGCAGAACGGCGGGCGTTTAAGGGGCACCTGACATTGGCGCGGATCAAGTCGCGGCCGGATCCACGGACGGTCGTCAACGCCGTGACACGGGTCTCCGGTTTTGCACCGCTTGCTTTTTGCGCCGACACACTGGTACTGTACGAAAGCCGGCTGACACCGGCCGGAGCGCGGTACACACCCCGTGGCACCTACAGGCTGCCGCGGGTGCCGGCGGGTGGTGCGTGAGACAGCGGCGGATATTAGTTTTTCAACACAGGAGGATGCCGTGAGTATTTCTGCGGATCGGGAAAAGGCGGTGGCAACCGCCATGGGACAGATTGAACGCCAGTTCGGCAAAGGTGCCATCATGAAGCTGGGCAGCCGCGCCGTCGCCGACGTACCGGTGATTTCGACAGGCTCGGTCTCGCTGGACAAGGCCCTGGGTATCGGCGGCCTGCCCAAGGGGCGTGTCACCGAGATTTTCGGGCCCGAATCCTCGGGCAAAACCACGCTGGCGCTGCACGCCGTGGCTGAAGTCCAGAAACAAGGGGGGATCGCCGCGTTCATCGACGCCGAGCATGCCTTGGATACGGCCTATGCCCGCAAACTGGGCGTCAACTGCGACGAACTGCTGGTGTCGCAGCCCGACACCGGTGAGCAGGCCCTTGAAATCACCGATATGCTGGTGCGCAGCGGCGCCATCGACATCGTGGTCATCGATTCGGTGGCGGCGCTGGTGCCGCGTGCCGAAATCGAAGGCGAAATGGGGGATTCGCACATGGGTCTGCAGGCCCGGCTGATGTCCCAGGCGTTGCGGAAACTGACCGGCACCATCGGCAAGACCATGACGTCGGTGATATTCATCAACCAGATCCGCATGAAAATCGGCGTGGTTTTCGGAAATCCGGAAACCACCACCGGCGGCAATGCGCTGAAATTTTATTCCTCGGTGCGCCTGGACATCCGACGCATCGGCGCCATCAAGGACGGTCAGGAAGTCATCGGCAACCGTACGCGGGTGCGGGTGGTCAAGAACAAGCTGGCGCCGCCGTTCAAAGACGCCGAATTCGATATCATGTACGGTGAGGGCATTTCACTGGCCGGCGATCTGATCGACATGGGTGTGGCCACCGGCAGCATTGAGAAAAGCGGTTCGTGGTATGCCTACAAGGGCGAACGCATCGGCCAGGGGCGCCAGAACGTCAAGAATTTTCTGCGGGACAATCCGGACATTTTCAGTGCCGTTTACGGCGAGGTGCGCACTGCCCTGGGGCTGGTGCGTGAAACGGAACCCGCGGCGGCCGAAGCACCATCCCAAGAGGCGTAAACCGGGAAAACAAAGTGAGCAGGGGGTGTTGGAGAGCGCGATGACAGGTAACGAGGTTCGCAGCAAGTTTCTGGACTATTTTAAAAAGCATGGACATCAGATTGTCAGGAGCTCCTCTTTGGTGCCCCAGGATGACCCGACGCTGCTTTTTGTAAATGCCGGTATGGTGCAGTTCAAGCGCACCTTTCTGGGGGAGGAAAAAAGGTCCTATGTGCGGGCCACCAGTTCGCAGAAGTGCGTGCGCGCCGGCGGCAAGCACAACGATCTGGAAAATGTCGGCTACACGGCGCGGCATCATACTTTCTTTGAAATGCTGGGGAATTTTTCCTTCGGCGATTACTTCAAGGAAAAAGCCACAGAGTTCGCCTGGGACCTTTTGACCAACGGGTACGGTCTGCCGGCCGACAAGCTGTGGGTATCCATTTACCTGGATGACGATGAAGCTTTCGACATCTGGCAGAAACAGATCGGGGTGCCGGCCGAACGTATCGTGCGTTTCGGCGAAGCCGACAACTTCTGGTCCATGGGGGATACCGGTCCCTGCGGGCCCTGTTCCGAAATTCACATCGACCGTGGCGCCGAACACGGCTGCGGCAAACCGGACTGTGCGCTGGGCTGCGAATGCGACCGTTTTCTGGAGATCTGGAATCTGGTCTTCATGCAGTTCAATCGCGATGCCGACGGGAACATGACGCCGCTGCCCAAGCCGAGCATCGACACCGGCCTGGGACTGGAACGGATGGCGTCCATCGTGCAGAAGGTCCCCACAAACTTTGACACGGACCTGATCCGGCCGGTCATGCAACAGGCCGAAATGCTGGCCGGTGTCGGCCGAAAGGAGTCTAAGCAGGCCGACGTGGCCATGAAAGTCATCGCCGATCACAGCCGGGCCGCCGTTTTTCTGATCGCCGACGGCATCCTGCCCGCCAACGAGGGCCGCGGATACGTGCTGCGGCGCATCATGCGCCGGGCCATCCGCTACGGCCGCAACATCGGCCTGACGGAGCCCTTTCTGCACCGCACCGCCGGTGTGGTCTTCGACATCATGCAGTCCGCCTATCCCGAGCTTGCCGACGCCAGGGCTTTTGTCAGCAGTGTGATTAAAAACGAGGAAGTGCGCTTTTTCGAAACCCTGGACCACGGCCTGCGCGTGCTCAACGATGCGCTGGCGGAACTCAAGGCCGATGGACGGAAAGTGGTGCCCGGCGGTCTGATTTTCAAGCTTTACGACACCTACGGCTTTCCGGTGGACATCGTGCGCGATGTGGTGCGCGACGAAGACATGCAGCTGGACATGGACGGCTTCGAACGCAACATGCAGCATCAGCGCGAGCGCTCGCGTCAGGTGAGCACCTTTGCCGCGACCGTCGAAGCCTTTAAAAAATTGACGGCCGCCGGCCGCTTCACGGAGTTCTGCGGCTATGAGCAGCTGTCTGCGCCGGCCACGGTGCTCGCCCTGGTGCACGACGGGCGCGAGCTGGATGCGGCGCAGGCCGGGGATATGGTCGAGATGGTCTGCGACGTCACGCCCTTTTACGCCGAAGCCGGCGGCCAGGTGGGGGACCGCGGTAAGGCGGTGGGCGAAAACGGGGAGCTGCGCATTGAAGATACCGTCAGAGATCCCGCCGGACTGGTGGTGCACCGCTGCAGGGTGACCGCCGGCCGTGTCCGTCCGGGGGACCGGCTGACACTGCAGGTCGATGCCCGGCGGCGGGCGGCGACGGCCTGCAACCACACGGCCACGCACCTGCTGCACTGGGCGCTGCGCAAGGTGCTGGGAGACCACGTCAAGCAGGCCGGTTCGCTGGTGGCGCCCGATCGCCTGCGCTTCGATTTTACACATTTTGCACAGGTGGAAACCGCGGCGCTGGAAGAGATCGAAATTTTGGTCAACCGGCGCATCCGCCAAAACGTGGCGGTGGATATCCGTGAAACGGACATGGACAGCGCCATTGCATCCGGCGCAACGGCGCTGTTCGAAGAAAAGTACGGCGAACGGGTGCGCGTGATTTCCCTGGCCGAGTTCAGCCGGGAACTGTGCGGTGGTACGCATACGCAACGCACCGGGGATATCGGTGTGTTCAAGATTGTTTCCGAAGCCAGTGTATCCTCCGGCGTGCGCCGCATCGAGGCCCTGACCGGTGAAGCGGCCATGGTGCACATTCAGCAGACCGATGCCGCGGTGCAGGCCATCGCGCACATGACCCGCGAGGCGCCGGCAGCGGTGGTCCAGCGGATCGGGAAAATAATGGCCGCCCAGAAACACCTGGAAAAAGAAGTGCAGCAGCTGCGCATGCAGCTCGCCGCGCAGTCCATGGGCGATGTGCTGGACAGTGTGCGACAGATCGACGGCACGCGCCTGCTGGTGAAAAAGGTGGCGGCGGATTCTCCGGCGGCACTGCGCGAGATGGGGGACCGGCTCAAGGAGAAAATCAAGAGCGGGGTGATCGTGCTGGGCAGCCGCGCGGGCGGCAAGGCGCTGCTGATCGCGCTGGTGACCAAGGACCTTGTGGGGCGCTATCATGCCGGCCGGATCATCAGCCAGGCGGCGGCGGTGGTGGGCGGCCGCGGCGGCGGGCGGCCCGACATGGCCCAGGCCGGCGGCAGCCAGCCGCAGCACCTCGACCAGGCACTGGACAAAGTCGAAGAGATTGTGCGGCGGCAAAGCTGAAAGTGCCGGCCGCGGACCGTTTTTGGCCTTGCCATCGGGAGAGTGCCGCTTCCGCGAGACACGCATGCCCCGTGTGGCGACCCGTTACCGGCGGTTTTTTGAGAGGATACGATGGCGGCTGCTGAACGGGTGTCAGCCGGTGCCGCGGGGGCGCGCTGAGGCCTGGCGCACCGCGGCGGCGATGAAGCTTTTAAACAGCGGGTGCGGGTTCATGGGGCGCGATTTGAACTCCGGGTGAAACTGGCATCCCAGGTACCAGGGGTGTTCGCGCAGTTCGATGATTTCCACCAGGTCGCCGGAAGGCGACGTGCCGCTGATCACCAGCCCCGCGTTTTGGAGCTTTTCCGCGTAGGTGTTGTTGAATTCGTAACGGTGGCGGTGGCGCTCCGAGATTTTTTGCATGCCGTAGGCGCGCAAGGCGATGGTGTCTGGGCTCAGATTGCAGGGGTAAGCCCCCAGCCGCATGGTGCCGCCCTTGTCCGAGTTGACGTCGCGGTGCTGGACGGTGCCTGTTTTCTCGTCCAGCCATTCCTTCATCAGATAGATCACAGGGTGGGGCGTCTGCGGGTCGAATTCCGAACTATGCGCGTCGGGCATGCCGGCGGCGTGGCGCGCGAACTCGATGACCGCGATCTGCATGCCCAGGCAGATGCCGAAATAGGGGATTTTTTTTTCGCGCGCAAATTCCGCCGCGCAGATTTTGCCTTCGATGCCGCGGGAACCGAACCCTCCCGGCACCAGGATGCCGTCCGCCGGTGTGAGCAGCTCGGCACAGTTTTGCGGCGTAATGGTTTCTGAATCCACGAATTTCAACTGCACACGCGCTTCGTTGGCGATGCCCCCGTGGTAGAGCGCCTCGTTCAGGCTCTTGTAGGATTCCGTCAGATCCACATATTTCCCCACGATGGCGATGGTTACGTCGTGCCGCGGCGTCTTGTATCGCTGGATCAGCTGTTCCCAGGCCTCCAGGCGCGGCGCGCGCGTCCAGATATGCAGAATGTCCACGATGCGGTCATCCAGGCCCTCGTTGTGAAAGACCAGCGGCACTTCGTAGATGCATTCGACGTCCTTGGCGGTGATCACTTCTTCCACGCCCACATTGCAGAACAGCGCGATCTTGCGCTTGATCTCCTGGGACAGGTAGCGGTCGGTGCGGCACAGAAGAATGTCCGGCTGGATGCCGATGCTGCGCAGCTCCTTGACGCTGTGCTGCGTGGGTTTGGTCTTGAGTTCGCCGGCCGTGCCCACATAGGGCACCAGGGTCAGGTGGATGTAAAGCACGTTTTCCTTGCCGACGTCGGCCTTGAACTGGCGGATGGCCTCCAGAAAGGGCAGGCTTTCGATGTCGCCGATGGTGCCGCCGATTTCGACGATCACGATGTCGACTTTGTCCGCCACGCGCAGGATGCTGGACTTGATCTCGTCGGTGATGTGCGGAATGACCTGCACCGTGCCGCCCAGGTAGTCACCCCGCCGCTCCTTGGTGATCACGGCGTGGTAGATCTTGCCCGAGGTGTAGTTGTTGTCGCGGCCCAGCTTGGCGTGCGTGAAGCGCTCGTAGTGCCCCAGGTCGAGGTCGGTTTCGGTGCCGTCGTCGGTGACAAAGACCTCGCCGTGCTGAAACGGGTTCATGGTGCCCGGATCGACGTTGATGTACGGATCGAGTTTCTGGATGGTAACCGAAAGGCCGCGGCTTTCGAGCAGGGCACCGATGGCCGCCGATGCCAGCCCTTTGCCCAGCGACGACAGCACGCCGCCGGTAACAAAAATAAACTTTGAATTGCAGATCATGAGGCTCCCTAAGGTTGATGATTCCGTAAAAAGTCTAATTTTTCGCTCCGCAAGCCTTTGCGGGAGCTGTATCAGGGCTTCTCTAAATCCCAAAAACTCGCCGCAAGCTCCTCAAGCAGCTTGGGATTTAAACGCTCAACCCTTCACAGCGCTTTTTCCGCAAAGGCTTGAATGTCGCTCAAAATAACTTTTTACGAGTCCGTCAAGGTTAAATCACATCAGATTGTTTGGCAGCACGTTGGCAGATTATATATGCCGGAATCCTCTTGCGACAGGTAGCATACCGTCGCCCTTTTGGAAAGCGATTTTGGCGCCTTCCGGCATTGCAGGCCCTGTCAGTGGTAGATTTTCTTGAATTCTTCGATGGTTTTGCGGACCTCATCCATTTCCGGCCGTGGTGCGGCGTGCACTGCGGGTTCGGAGGTTTCGGCCAGGCCCGATTTCAGTGCCGCAATGTCGAACAGGTCGCGGCCAAACGTCACGTTCAAGCGGGTGCTGTCGACCCGGATTTCGCGGATCAGCGTCTCATTGCGGTAACATTCGATGCGCAACGGATACCAGAAGCCTTCTCCGACCTGCGTCCACTTCAGGTAGCGGAACTCCAGTCGCGGCTGGGCTTCGGATAGTGCCTGTGAACCCACGATCCAGCGCAGCGGCAAAAAGGTCTGCTTGTCGATCCAAAGCTGCGGTGTGGCGGTGTCCGGGAAAGCGGCACCCACCACGAAAAAGACCCGCGGGCCGTCATGGCCCAGGCTCGAAACGTTAATGTCGACGCCGGTACGCGCGAGCCGTGCGGTCAGCAGGTCGCGGTCGCGGTACAACAGCAGGTCCTTGTAAAGTTCCGCACGGCTGTCGGCGGTGGCCACGCGGCCGTCCAGAAGGGTCAGTACCTGTGCATCGGCCTGGACGTATATGCGCTTGGTGCTGTCGGTCGAACTGTCGGCGCGAAAACGATTGGGAAACTGGAAGCGCAGGGTCTCGTGGATTTCAGGAGGCGGCTGGTTTTCGCCTAGGCCGTAAATGATCTGCTTTTGCACGACCAGCAGCGCCGTGGTTCTGCCCATGCTGCGCAGCATGCGCGAAACCAGGTACGGCCCCGGCAGAACATAGGCGCCGGCATCATGAAAAGACAACAATACGGCCACGGCGGCGATCACGCCGATCAGTCTGTGCAGGCTTGCGGATCTCATGGCGTTCGTTTCAGCGCCCGCGGTGCATCTACCCGGCGGCATAAAACACCAGCTCGGGCAGCTGCACGCAGGTCAGTTGGCGGCCGTATACGGCACCGGTGTCGATGCCGATTTTGTTGGTGTCCACGAAAGGCGCCGGAAAAGGCGTGTGGCCGAATACCACGGTTTTGCCGAAATCGTAATGCGAGCCGATGAAGCGCTCGCGGATCCAGAGCAGGTCTTCGGGCACCTGACGTTCCAGGGGAACCTTGGGCTTCAGGCCCGCATGTACGAAGATGTAGCGCTCCGTCTGGTGGTAGAGGGCCAGGGAATGGAAAAAATCGAGGTGCGTCTGCGGGATGGGGAAACCCTCCCCCGACCGTTTGTGCCGCAGGTAGCTCTCCAGCGTCTGGCGGCCGCCGTTGGAAAGATAACTCAGTTTGTCCTCGCCGGCGAGATAGTGCTGCAGCATGTCCTCGTGGTTGCCCTTCAGCAGGATGATGCCGGGATACCGGTTTTTCAGGCTGATCAGCCGTTCGACCACTTCGAAAGCGTGCCGGCCGCGGTCGATGTAATCGCCCACAAAGAGCAGGGTGTCGCGCGTAAAGTCGATGACGATCTTGCCCAGGAGTGCATCCAGCTTGTGGATGCACCCGTGAATATCACCGATGGCAAAGATACTGCCCATTGATCATGCCTGCGGCTGCGGGTTAAAGTACGTTGGTGGCAAACAGGGCTGCTTCGCCGAGCTGCTCTTCGATGCGCAGCAGCTGGTTGTACTTGGACACGCGATCCGTTCGCGAGAGGGAGCCGCTTTTGATCTGGCCGCCGTTGATGGCGACGACCAGATCGGCGATAAAGGTGTCCTCGGTTTCTCCCGAGCGGTGCGAGATGACCGTCATGTAGCCGGCCTGTTTGGCCATTTCGATGGTATCCAGGGTTTCGGTCAGTGTGCCGATCTGGTTCAGCTTGATCAGGATGGCGTTGGCGATGCCTCTCTCGATGCCCTTGGTGAATATCTTGGGGTTGGTGACAAAAATATCATCCCCCACGATTTGAATGGATCCCTCCAGGCGGTCAGTCATGGCCTCCCAACCGGCCCAGTCCTGCTCGGCCAGTCCATCCTCGATGGACAGGATCGGAAACTGCTCGATCAGCTTTTCGTAGTAGTCGATCAGTTGTTTGGAGGACAGTTTGCGCTTTTCGGAGCGGAAGATGTACTTGCCCTTTTCATAGAATTCGCTGGCGGCGGGATCCAGTGCCAGGCCGATGTCGTCACCGGGTTTGTAGCCGGCCTGTTTGATGGCCTGCACGATGACTTTCAGGGCCGCTTCGTGGGAGTCGAAGTCGGGCGCAAACCCGCCCTCATCGCCAACGGCGGTGCTCATGCCCTTGGCCTTGAGGATTTTTTTCAGGGCGTGGAAGGTCTCTGACCCCATCTGCATGGCCTGGGCGATGGATTTGGCACCCACGGGAACGATCATGAACTCCTGGATATCCAGGTTGTTGGCGGCGTGCATGCCGCCGTTGACAATGTTCATCTGGGGCAGCGGCAGATAGCGCGCATTGACGCCGCCGAGGTACTGGTACAACGGCATGTCGTAGGCCATGGCGGCTGCCCTGGCAGCGGCCATAGAAACCCCCAGGATGGCGTTGGCACCCAGCTTTGATTTGTTGGGCGTACCGTCGAGCTTGATCAAAAACCGGTCCAGCTCAATCTGGCGGGCGGCATCCATGCCCCGGATTTCCGGAGCGATGGACGTATGCACATTGTTGACCGCCGAAACCACACCCTTGCCGCCGTATCGCTTGGCGCGTTTGTTGCGCAGCTCGAGGGCCTCGCGCTTGCCGGTTGAGGCGCCCGACGGCACGGCCGCGCGTCCCAGGGCCCCGCAGGCGAGCAGAATATCAACTTCCACTGTCGGATTTCCCCTCGAATCCAAAATTTCCCTGGCCTTGACATCGACAATTTCGGTCATGACAGTCTCCTCTTTTGCTCTAAGGGTTTGTTTAAGGCCTTCTGAAGGTTTTTCGGTGCCGGCATCCAACGATGCTGCGTTCTTGACAAATCAAATGAAACGGTTACTCTTTTTGGGTGGTTGTGTCAAGAAGCGAAGCGCTGAAAACGTTATTCTCTTTCACACGTGGGGAAGCCAAGAAAAGCCCGGGTGCACCCGGCAGACAGGATCGCCATGCAGCAGTATGATTTTTACCATTCAGCCCACCTCGTCGTGGCCGCCATCCGGATCGCCACCCATCAGGCAGGCACACCGGCCACACGCGAAGCGATCTGCAAAATCCTCTCTTTTTCCGCCGAGCGCGTCAATTTTATCTGCCACCGGCTCGAGCAGCGGGGTGTTCTGGAGGCGGTGGAAACTGCCCAGGGCGGCCGGTTGTTTATCCGGGACCACCGCAAACTCGAGGATATCGCCAGAAACGAAAGTGAGTCCCAGCTGGATCTGGAGCTGAAGAAGTACCAGGCCTCCAGGCAAAAGATGGCTCAAAAGGTGTCCGCGCTGAAAGCCGCCGGCGAGAAGAAGAAAAAAGACATGTTTGCCGATCTGCAGCAGCGCCTGAAGGAGGAGTTGGCCAAAAAGTCCTGATCAGGCCGTACTTCCAATGACGGTGACTTCGATGTGCCGGCTGCGGGCGCGGGCATCGTGGTTGATGGCCACCGCCTGCTGCCAGGTGCCCAGCCGTAGGCGTCCACGCCTGACCGGCAGGTGGATGGAAGGCCCCAGCAGGGCGGCCTGCACGTGGCTGTGCCCGTTGCCGTCGTGCCAGGCTTTTTCATGTTCGTAGACGTCTTCCGGCGGGGCCAGGCGATTGATGGCCCGCTTCAGGTCCTGCACCACACCGGGTTCGAATTCGATGGTCGTCAGCGCACCCGTGGACCCGGTCATGCAGGCGGCGAGGCTCCCGGAGGTGATTTTCGCAGCGGTGATGACATGCTCGAGGTCGGCGGTGATATCCGCAATACTGGGTCCACGTTCCATTTCCACGCGCAGTGTCTCGCAGTGAAGCTTTAAAGCCGGCATCGTTTTTTTCTCCTACTTCAGGCCCAGGCGCCAGTTCCAGGTACCGGGGCGTTTTTTCAGTTTCAGTTTTGGCGGCAGGGGTTCGTTCAGGTGGACAAAGAGTTCGAAGCCCGCTTTTTCCAGCGCGTCCCTTTTGGCCGTCAGGTCCAGCTTCCAGTCCGGAAAGAGCCAGAACAGACCGTCGTAGCCTGCAAACCAGGCGCCTTCGCCGCGCGAGGTGGTGAAACGCGTGAGAGGCGCGAAGTCGGCGGGCGCCATGCGGGAGATGCCCAGCGGCCAGTTGCCGGATAGCACAATGCCCAGGGGCAGGACGCTTTTAGCGCCCAGCCGGCGGATGGCGTGTTTGTCCAGCTCCGGGCTGATGATGACGCCTTTAAACCCCATCCGGCGCAGGACCCCGATGGCCGTGGCGTTGGCACAGTTGCAGAAGGGCCCGGCCCACAGATTGAGTTTCGCCGACGGTTTGAAAAGTGCAATCTGCCAGGGTGCATTGAGAACGAAGGTTCGGCCGCCGGCGGCCAGGGCCTGTTTTGCCAGGGAATGGAGGGTTTGCTCCTGAAGCGGCCAGATCACCGGCGGCAGCCACCACCAGATACCGGCACGCCCCTGTTGGCCGGCGGCTTTAAGGGCGCTGGCGCTCAGCCAGATGCCGACGGGCGTGCGTGCCCTGCGGCGTCCGGGCTGCCGGATCACCTCCAGGTGATGCGCCGGCCGGCGGTGACGCGCCGGTGTCCCGGAAGGCGGCGGCCGCCGCGCGGCCGGCCTGCGGGCCTTCGCCGGTGCCAGCTGGGCGGCCAGTCCATCGATGTGCTGCTGCAGCCGGGGGTCACGCCGGTCGACGAGAAACACCGGTGTGCCGGAAGGGGCGCGCAGCGGCGGCGTCATCGACATGTACAGGCGGCCCTTGCGCGGCAGCGCGCGCTTGAGGCGCTGCAGCCGATGGCCGGCCGTGTCCTCGTACCCGATGCGCAGCAGGTCGCCGGCCAGAAGCGCCGTGCGCGGTTCGATAAAGGGCCGCTTCAGGGTGCCGCGCACCTTGCCCACGAACAGGCCGGAGGCCGTCTGGCGCGTCGTGTCCACCGGGTGCTGGGGCCGCTGCGGGAGAAAGTTGTAGTGCGTGCCGGAACGCCCCAAGGACTGGGAGAGGAGGGATAGAGCGGCCTTCTTGGCCTGCGGGTCGTCCGCCCGGTCCCGCAGCATGCGGTAGGCGCGCACGGTGGTGTATACATAGTGCGCCCCCTTTTTACGCCCCTCGATTTTCCAGGTGCGGACCTGGGGAATGCCGGCCAGCACCTTGACCAGCACGTCGATGCTCAGGTCCTGGCAGGCAAAGGCTCTGGCGCTTCGCCGGCCCTGGCGGTAGACCCGTCGGCAGGGCTGCACACAGCGTCCGCGCAGGCCGCTTTTGCCGCCCATGTAGCTGCTCCAGTAACAGCGCCCCGACACGCAGAAGCACAGCGCGCCGTGGATGAAAACCTCCAGCCGCAGGCCTTTCGGGCAGGCGGCCGCCATGGCCCTGATCTCGTCGATGCCCAGTTCGCGGGGCAGCACGACGGCATCGACACCCAGATCGCCGCGGATCACTTTCAAGGCGGCCGGGAAACTGACATTGGCCAGTGTCGACAGGTGGATTTCGCCTGTAAAACCGGCCTGCCGGGCCAGGACCAGCAGGCCCAGGTCCTGGATAATGAGGCCGTCGGGGTTGACCTGGGCGGCAAGCCCGGCGATCCTTTCCGCGGCACTTTCGAGCTCATCGGGTTTGAGCAGGGTGTTTAACGCCACGTACACCCGGGTGTTGTGGCGGTGGGCCAGCGCCGTCAGTGCGGCAAGCTCGCCGAGGCTGAAATTGACGGCCGCCATGCGCGCCGAAAAGGTCTTCAGGCCGCAGTAGATTCCGTCGGCGCCGGCGGCCAGCGCTGCCAGAAAAGCGTCGCGGCTGCCGGCCGGCGCCAGGATGGCCGGGCGCGGCGGGGGCTGTTTTTTTAAAGGTTCTCCAGGCAGATTTGCAAGTTGTGACATGTGGGTTCGCATTTGGGGTGGTGTAACAGAGACGTTGTTCAACGTTATGGCCGAATATGCCTGCCGTCAAGCCCTTTGCTGTCCGGAGCTATATTCCGTGGTACAACTGTTTTCCATCCATAACTGACCTTTTGATGCAATCTCGGCGACCATTTGCGGGATTCCTTGTGCGACGTGCGAAAGTACGTTTCCACGGAATCCCCGGATTTTCCTGATCTTGCACAAAAATTCCGATTCCTGGATGGGATCATTAGTGCCCAAATCATTAGTGCCCAAAATTGATGCGTGGATGGGCACAATTAAATGTAAATAAGCGCAATACTTTGAAAAGGCTGACCTGAGGCCTTTGGCCTATGTTTTGTCAAGGCGCCGACGAGCCAGAATGCGGGCCATGAGCGAGCCGATGTCCTGTGGCGGAGCGCCGGTGGAATGAAGCTGGGTCAACAAGTTGTCGAATGCGCGGGCTGTCGGGGAAAGGGTCTGATTTTTCAGATAGGCGAGACTCACATCCAGAAACAGGTGTTGTCCGCGCAAGGTTGTGGTGGCCAGAAATCCCGCCTTTAGTTCTGTTTCCACACATGCCCGTACCAGAATAGAGATTCCTTCACCGCGATGCACCAGTTGTTTGATAAACTCGTTGTTGCCGGTTTCCATCAGGACGTTGGGTATGCATCCGCGTCGGCGGAAAAGCTCGTTGACCACCTTGCGGGTTCCGGACCCGACTTCTTTCATGATGAAAGGCTCCTCGGATAGCCGCCGAAAATCGATGTGCCTTTCGTTTGCCAGGCGATGGCGGGGGGACAGGATCACCACCAGTTCCTCCTGGCTGAAGGGCACGAACTCGATGCGCGGGTCTTCGGACGTCTGGGCAACAACGGCTACCTCGTTGTCGAATTCCAGCAAACTTTTGATCATGTCCAGTGAGCTGCCTTCGTTCAAGTGGATTCTGATATCTGGATAGCTCCGGTGAAAGCTGCTGATCAGTGACGGCATGAAGTAACGGGCATAAGTCTTGGTGGTCCCCACTCGCAGTATTCCCCGTTTCAGTTCGCGCATTTCCTCGATGGCGTTTTCGATTTTCTTTTCGATTTTGAAAAGTTCGACCGCGTACTCGTAAACCATCTGCCCCTCACCGGTCAGGTGAATACGGCGGCCCTGTTTGCGGAAAAACTTCAATTCTGTGCTGGCCTCAAATGCTTTAATCTGTGCCGTGACGGCCGGCTGGGTGATGCACAAGTCTTGGGCGGCTTGCGTCACACTCAGACGTCTGGCAGCGTGGTAAAAAGACCTCAGCTGGTTAAGGTTCAGCATGACGCCCCTTCGTACATCGATAAACCCGATGCGGTTTTCTATCCTAACTTTTGGTTATACATCCGAATCAATGATCAGTTTTTCTGATGCATACCATAAAATTAAATAAATTGACACCGGCGAGTTGGGTATTCCATACAAAATAAACGATTCTCATCAGAATTTCCCCATTTTCCCCGCCAACCGACAGGAGGAGGTAGACCATGGCCGACAACAAGTTCCTCAGCCCCCATGAAGTCGAAACCATTCCCGGCACCGAAGGCTGGGAGCGCATGTACCCCTACCACTACCGTTTCAGTACCGACAACCCTCAGCGCCGTGAATACGAGCAGAACATGTTCTGGTTCAACGACGCGCTGCACTACCCTGAACCCATGTACCCCTTCGACATCATCTGGGACGAGGCCTGGTTTTTGGCGCTTTCACAGTTCAACACACGCATCTTCATGGTGCCGCCGGCCCTGGGCGTGGATCACCGCATCATCAACGGCAACGTCTACATCACGCCGGTGCCGGTGACCGACCCCAAGGAGGTGGAGGACCGCATCCCGTTGTTCATGGAGCGCGCCGGCTATTACTACCAGAACTGGGATCGGCTGACCGGCCAGTGGGAAGAGAAGATGAAGAAGATCATCTCCGAACTCAGGGAAATCAAGATCCAGCCGCTGCCGGAAATGGAAGACATGGCGGTGGTCACCGATGGTGTGGGCACCTCCAGCGGGTACCAGCTGCTGAAAAACTATGACCGGCTCATTGACCTGGGCATCCTGTGCTGGCAGTACCACTTCGAGTTCCTCAATCTGGGATACGCGGCTTACGTCACCTTCGTGGATTTCTGCACCAAGGCCTTCCCGGACATCCCCCTGCAGCGCGTTACTCAGATGGTGGGCGGCATCGATGTCATCATGTACCAGCCCGACGAGGAACTCAAGAAACTGGCCAAGCTGGCCATCGAGCTCGAAGTGGACGACCGGATCGGCACCGACGCCGACATCGACGAAGTGACCCGCCGCCTGGGCGAGAGCGAAAACGGGCGCAAGTGGCTTGCGGCCTGGGACAAAGCCAGGGACCCCTGGTTCTGGGTTTCCACCGGCACCGGCTGGTACCACCACGACCTGAGCTGGAACGACGATCTGAACGTGCCCCTGAACTCCATGCGCATTTACATCGACAAGCTCCGGCAGGGTCTGCCCGTCGACCGTCCGCTGGAGCGTATCCAGGCCGAACGCGAACAGATCACCAGCGAGTACCGGGCGCTGCTCAAGACCGACGAGGACCGCCAGACCTTTGATCAGCTGCAGGGCACCGCCAAACTGGTCTTCCCCTACGTGGAAAACCACCTCTTCTACGTGGAGCACTGGTTCCACTCCATCTTCTGGAACAAGATGCGCGACGTGGCGCGCATCATGAAGGACCACGGTTTCATCGCGGAGGTGGAAGACATCTGGTTTCTCAACCGCAGCGAAATCAAGGACGCCCTGTGGGACCTGGTGAGCAACTGGGCCACCGGCACCAAGGGGTACGGGCCGCTGCACTGGCCGCCCGAGATCGCGTGGCGCAAGGGCGTTTACGAAAAATTCAAGCAGTGGACCCCGCCGCCGGCCGTGGGCACGCCGCCCGAGACCATCGCCGAACCGTTCACCATCGTGCTGTGGGGCATCACCAACGAGTCCATGGCCGCCTGGGCCAGGCTGCGCGAGATCGGTGATCCGGACAAGGTCACCGAACTGACCGGTTTCGCCGGTTCGCCGGGTGTGGTGGAGGGTGTGGCGCGCGTTTGCCGCTCGGTGGACGACATTAATCAGCTGGCCGACGGTGAAATCCTGGTGGCGCCCACCACCTCGCCCTCCTGGGCGCCGGCTTTCCAGAAGATCAAGGCCTGCGTCACCGACGTGGGGGGCATCATGTGCCACGCCGCCATCGTCTGCCGCGAGTACGGCATGCCCGCCGTGGTGGGCACCGGGCAGTCCACCCACATCCTGGAGACCGGCATGAAGATCCGTGTGGACGGCGATAGCGGCAAAATCACCCTGCTGGACAGAGTATAACGGGGTAGCACCATGAAAGATCGAGAAAAATATGTGCTTTGGTTTCAGGAGTGCGATCTTGAATCCATGCCCCTGGTGGGGGGCAAGAATGCCAGCCTGGGGGAACTGCTCAAAGCCGGCATACCGGTTCCACCGGGGTTTGCGGTGACCACCGAGACCTACCAGCGCTTCCTGGACGAGGGCGGTATACGAGGGGACATCGTACGTGTTGCCGGCACAGTGCGGCCCGAC
Organism: Desulfobacterales bacterium; assembly: GCA_026984935.1. Taxonomy (GTDB): domain Bacteria; phylum Desulfobacterota; class Desulfobacteria; order Desulfobacterales; family JALSRD01; genus JALSRD01. The sequence goes on along the minus strand of JALSRD010000087.1, from coordinate 8,586 downwards.
GACACCGACACAGGCGAGGCCGCCAGTCGACGCATCCGCGAGATCATCGAGTCCACGCCGGTCAGCCTGGACATCGAGGATTATATCGGTGAATTTTACCGCCGGCTGTCCAGGCGCAGCCGTGTACCGGCGGTGCCGGCCGCGGTGCGCTCCAGCGGCACGGCCGAGGACCTGCCGGGAGCCAGTTTTGCCGGCCAGCAGGATACTTTTCTGTGGATCCGGGGTATGGACGACATCCTGAACCACGTGCGCCGATGTTGGTCGAGTCTGTTTACGCCCCGGGCCCTGGCTTACCGCGCCAAAATGGGATTTCGGCATGATCAGGTGGGCATTTCAGTAGGTATACAGAAGATGGTCAACTCGTGGACCGCGGGGGTTATGTTCACCCTGAATCCGGCCACCGGTGACCCTTCCACCATTGTCATCGATGCCAACTGGGGATTCGGCGAAAGTGTAGTCAGCGGCGAGTGCACTCCGGACAACTTCGTTGTCAATAAAGTCACCATGGAGATCATCAAGCGCACCATTTCAGCCAAGGAGTGCCTGTACACCGTCAACCCCGCAACCCACGCCGTGGAGCGCCACGAGATTCCCGAAGAGCGGCGCACCAACCAGTGCATCATTGGCGATGACGTCGTGGAGCTGGCCCGCATCGGCAAACTCATCGAAAAACACTACTGTAAACCCATGGACATCGAGTGGGCCATCGACAAGGATCTGCCGGCGGCCGGCCGTGTGATGATTCTCCAGAGCCGACCGGAAACGGTGTGGAGCACCAAAAAAGCCGAACCGGTGTGCCAGCCGCGGAAATCGGCCCTGGAACATATCGTGGCGGGCCTGGTGGCGGGCAAGAAGATAACGCAGTAAGCCCTCAGATATCAGCACCGGGTGTCAGCTGATAGCCGAGAGCTCAAAATATGAAAGGAGTCATTACATGAAGGACATGCGGGATTTTGTGGCGGCCTGTGAGGAAAGGGGACTGCTGAAACGCATCAAGGCCGAGGTGGACTGGGACCTGGAACTGTCCCACATCGCCAAACTGAACGAAGAGCAGAGCGGTCCGGCCCTGCTGTTTGAAAACGTCAAAGGCTACGATACACCGGTAATTACCAGTGTGTGCACCACCGTCGAAAGGTTGGCGGTCATCATGGGCCAGCCCGAAAACTCCAGCCTGGGCGATCTGTACGCGGCCTGGGCGAAACTGGGGGAAAACCTGCTGCCGCCCAAGGAGATCGACCCTGCCGATGCCCCCTGCAAACAGAACAAGATGATGGGCGACGAGGTGGACCTGTTCAAGTTTCCGGTACCCAAGTTCTATCCCCTGGACGGCGGCCGGTTTTACGGCACGGCCCATTTTGTCATTACCAAGGATCCGGACAGCGGCTGGGTTAACCTGGGCACCTACCGCGGGCAGCTGCTGGGAAAAGACAAGATCGGCACCCAGTTCATCAAGGGCAAACATGCCGACATCATGCTGAAAAAATACCAGGCCCTGGGAAAACCCATGCCAGTGGCTTCCATCGTGGGCTGTGACCCGCTGTTGTTCATTCTGGGCGCTGCCCGGGTTTCGGCCTTTGTCTCCGAGTACGACGTGGCCGGCGCCCTGCGCGGCGAACCCATTGAGGTGGTGCGGGGCGAGACCGTGGATCTGCCCATCCCGGCCCACGCCGAGATCGTGGTGGAAGGCGAGGTGGATGCCGAGAAATTCATGGACGAGGGCCCCTTCGGGGAGTACACGGGTTATTACTCGGGAGTGGGCACCGACCCCCGCAACTTCATCGACGCCAAATGCGTGACCTACCGCGACAACCCCATTTTCTGGGGCACCACCGTGGGCAGGGCCGTGACCGACACCCACATGACCATGGCGCTGTCATACGGGGCCAACCTCTGGCAGCAGCTGCTGGCCATGAAGATCCCGGGCCTCAAGGGGGTTTACTGCCCGCCGGAGGGCTCCGGACGCTTTCTGGCCATCATTTCCATGAAGCAGATGTATCCCGGTCATGCGGACCAGGTGCTGACGGCCGCCATCTCCACGGAGATGGGTGCCTACGGCCTGAAAACCGTCATCGTGGTTGACGACGATATCGACCCGTGGGATATCCCGCGCGTCATGTACGCGCTGAGCTTCCGCTTTCAGCCCAACCGCTGCCAGATCATCAAGCGCGGCCGGTCCACCCCGCTGGATCCGTCCTTACCCATCGATGCGCGCGAGATCACCGGGCGGCTGTTGATGGATGCCACCATTCCTTACGAGTGGAAGGAGAAGCCGATTCCCATCGAGCTGGACCCCGACGTGCTGAAACGCGTCAAGGCGCGCTGGTCCGAATTTGGGTTGTAGACGCACCGGTAACCCAACCCCGCCGCCGACGGTTGATGCCGGGGACGGGGGGGAATCTTGCAACGGGGAGACGGCAGACAATATGGATAAGAAGACGGTACTGGTCATCGCCAACCTGGACACCCGCGGCGCCGAGTTCGAGATGGTCAAGGAGCTCATCCAGTCCCGGGGGCACGACGCTATCCTGCTGGATTTTTCCATGGAGCAGGTCCCTTTTTTCGAGGGTGACATCACCTGTGAGCAGGTGGCCGAGGCCGGTGGCCTGCCCATCGACGAGGTCCGCCGGCTGTACCGCCAAGAGCGCCAGAAAGCCACCGACAACCAGGTGCGCGGGGCCCGCAAAATCGTGCGCGAACTGTTCGAGGACGGCAGGGTGCACGGCGTGCTGGGCGTGGGGGGTGGGACATCCTCGCTGGTGTCCACCAGCATCATGCAGTCCATGCCCTTTGGCATGCCCAAACTGATGGCCTCCTCCATGGCGGGCCACCCCAAATACGTGGGCAAATACGTGGGCACCAAGGATATCACCATGCTCAACACGGTGGTGGACGTGGTGGAACTCAACCCCATTTTGAAGACCCAGCTGATCAACGCCGTGGGCGCCATCTGCGGCATGGTGGAGATGTCGCCGGGCTGGAAAGTGGATTTCGACAGGCCCGTGGTGGCCATCACTTCCTTCGGCTTTGCCGAGCGGGCCGTGGAGCCGGCCATTCACTATCTGCGGGACCGGGGCTACACCCCTGTGCCCTGCCACGCTCAGGGCCGCGGCGACCGCGCCATGGATGAACTTATCCGCGACGGGTGGTTTTCCGGGGTTATCGACATCGTTTCCCGTGGTATCGGCGAGACGCTGCTGGGGGGCAACTGTGCCGCCGGTGACGACCGTCTGCTGGCGGCGGCTGAAAGCGGCATTCCGCAGGTGGTGTCACCCTCGGGGCTGGACATGCTCAGCGTGGGCGGGAACCAGGAACTGCTGGAAAGGTACCGCGACCGCCCCCAGGCGGTGATCGACAGGCTGCGCATCGAGGTGCGCACCAGTGGCGGGGAACTGGAGAAAATGGCAAAGGTCATGGCCGAGCGCCTGAACCGCAGCCAGGCACCCTGTGCCGTGTTGATCCCCCTCAAAGGCTGGAGTTCGCTGAACAAGGAAGGCCGGCCTCTGTTCGACCCGGAAGCCGACCGCGCCTTCGTGACGGCCCTTAAAAAAAAGCTGAAGGCTGAAATCCCCGTAGAGGAGGTCGACCTGCACCTGAACACGCCGGAATTCGGACAAGCGGCCGTGGCGCTGTTCCACCGCCTGTACATGCAAATGAAGGAATCGTCGTCATGATTATCAGAAACTGGATGCGCAAAGATCCCATTACCATTCACAGCGACATGCTGGCCAGCGAGGCCTTGAGTGTCTTCGCACAATGCGGGCTGCCTTTCATTCCCGTGGTCGACGACGGCCGGCTGCGCGGCATCCTGGCCCGCCGCGACCTGCGTGAGGCCGCCTCCTGCGTGACGGCCGCCGAGAGCATCCACGAACTCAATTACTTCAACACCCGCCTGAAGGTGAAGGACCTGATGGTGCGCAAGCCCGAAACCCTGTCGGCCAACGACACCGTGGAAACCGCCCTTTCCAAGGGGAAAAAGTTCGGCCGCAGCTTTTTCCCCATTTTGGACGGCGACCGTCTCACCGGTACGGTTTCCTACCTGGACATCTTCGATTCCCTCTACCAGATCCTGGGCATCGAAGAAGAAATTGCCGGGGTGTCACTGGAATGCGGCCGGCAGGGCGGCGAACGCATGGCCGTCGAGGTGGTGGAGGCGGTTGCCGCTGCCGGCGGTATTCTGCACAGCCTCTTCAATCTGAAGGATCCGCAGTCCGGTAAGCAACGGCTGGTGGTACGCTTCAAAGCCCCGGATCCCGATGCCGTGATCCAGGCGGTCGAGGCGAGCAGATACCAGATCATCGAGCGTGTGGCCACCCCGTGAACCCGGAAGCGTTTACGGTGCGCACCCGCACGGGCAGCTATGACCTGACGGCCGCCATACGGCGCATCGGCCCGGATCTGCTGGTGGCCGTGTGGGGCGGGCAACGGCCGCACATCGGAGCCGTGGCCGCGGCCCAACCAAGACCCAGCCTGAAGGACCCGGCGCAGCCGAGCGCCTCGGCATCGGTGCTGTGCTACGTGGGCCACAAGGAAGACCTGCTGGCCCGCGAGATCGCCCTGGCCGTTGCATCCAGCGTGAACAGCGCGGTGGTGGTCACCGCCGGTATTCACTGGGACAATCTGGACGAGAACGGTATCGCCCAGGTGGTCAAAAACAGCCGTGTGCTGACGGGTCTGATACTCGAACAAGTGGCGGTAGGAAATGGCTCCGGCTGCCATGGGGAGGCGAAAGGTAATTCATGTCCAGACGAATCGTCATCGGTATCTCCGGCGCCAGCGGCGTGACGTACGGGGTGCGTATTCTGAACCTGCTTCAGGAGAGCCAGTACGAGACCCACCTGATCATCTCCGGAGCCGGCAAACTGAACATCGAGATCGAGACGCCTTACACGGCCGACCAGGTGGCAGCCATGGCCGGCCGCGTGTACGACGACACGGACATGGCGGCGGCGGTATCTTCCGGCTCTTTTCTCACCGCGGGCATGATCGTGGCGCCGTGCACCATCAAGTCGCTCTCGGGAATCGCCAATTCCTACAACACCAATCTGCTGGTGCGGGCGGCCGACGTGACCCTCAAGGAAAAGCGCAAGCTCGTGCTGGTGGTACGGGAGACGCCGCTGCACAAGGGCCACCTGCGCCTGATGAGCCTGGCGGCCGACATGGGGGCCCACATCCTGCCGCCCATCCCCTCCTTTTATCACCAGCCCAAGACCATCGACGATATCGTGGACCAGACCATCGGCAAGATCTTCGACTACTTCGGCATCCGGCATTCGCTCTTCCGGCGCTGGGGCGAGGAGCAAGAGGAAGACAAGCGGCGCGGCGCTTTCGGCATGGCCGTGGCTGGGAGCCGCGCGGGAGGCGACCCATGATGGCAGACAGCCCGTACTGGAACCCTTACCTGGAGACCCTGCCGCGGGAGCGGCTGCAGGCGCTGCAGTTGGCCAAGTTCAAGCGCATTTTTCAATGGGCCTACGAACACTCGCGGTTCCACCGTTCGCTCTACGACGACGCCGGCATTACGCCCGGGGACATCCACACCTTCGAGGACATCCGGCGGGTGCCCAAGGTAGAAAAATCCATGATGCGCGATATCCAGGGGAAAGACCCCTTCCCATACGGAGATGCTCTGTGCGTGCCCCTGGAGGAGGTTTCCGCCTTCCGTCAGACCAGCGGCACCACCGGCCGGCCGGTCTATCAGCCTGACACCTGGCAGGACTGGGAGTGGTGGGCCGAGTGCTGGGCCTATATCCTGTGGGCCCAGGGCTACCGTCCCCGTGACCGGGTCTTCATTCCCTTCGGTTACAACATCTTCGTGGCCTTCTGGGCCGGGCACTACGCCGCCGAGAAGCTGGGCTGCGAGGTGGTGCCCGGCGGGGTGCTGGATACCCAGGCGCGCATCCTCAAGATCCAGGAACTGCGGGCCACGGCCATGATGGCCACCCCCACCTACGTGCTGGGCATGGCCGACACGGCCAGAAGCAGAATGGGCATCGATCCGGCCGACCTGACCATCGAAAAGATCACCTGCGCCGGAGAGCCGGGCGCCAGCATCCCCACCACCAAGCGGCGCATGGAAACGGCCTGGAATGCCGACGTCTACGACCACGCCGGGGCCACCGAGATCGGGGCCTGGTCCTTCGAGTGCCGGAACAAGCCGGCCGGCATGCACGTCAACGAGGCCTTCTTCCTGGTGGAGATCGAGGATCTGCAGACCGGCGAGGTCATCGAAAAGCCCGGCCGCCGCGGAAAGATGATCATCACGGCGCTGGACCGTTTTGCCCAGCCCTGTGTGCGCTTCGACGCCAAGGACGTCATCGAGTGGGACGAACATCCCTGTGACTGCGGGCGCAGCTTCCGCCTGATAAAAGGCGGTGTGGTGGGCCGCGCCGACGACATCACCAAGGTCAAGGGCGTGCTGCTGGCGCCGGCCGCCATCGAAGAGGTGGTGCGCGGCATCGACGGCCTGGGAGACGAGTACGAAGTCGTCGTGGAGCGCCCGGGCAACATGGACAGCATCACCCTCAAGGTCGAGCTGATGCCCGGTGCCAAAGACCGCGCCGGTGAGATCGAGGCGCGGCTCAAGGACCAGCTGCGGCTCAAGACCAACCTTGGCTACCAGCTGGAATTTCACGAGTACGGCCGCCTGCCGCGCTATGAGGTCAAGGCCCGGCGGTTCAAGGATCTGAGAAAGCGGCACGGATAAATCAGCCACAGACGGGTTGGTCGGTTGCCAGTGGTCCGTTGTCCGTTGCAGTGGGATGCCAGGATTTCCAAACGGACTACCGGCCACGGACAAAAGACAATGCGGAGGATTCAATGCAGGATTGGAAGCAGCTCGAGCAGATCGACCGGGATATACGCCAGTTGCGGGAAATCGCGGCCCGGCTCAAGACCGTGCAGCCGGATTTTCCCGCCTTGGTGCGTAACGCCGACCGCATTCTGGCGTCGGCCAAGATGCTGGAACTTAACGTCAACGACCTGATTGACCTGACTACCGCAGCCCAGCCCCGTAAAAAATCTCTGCCGCCGGCGAAGGTGTAAACTGAAATCCGCAGCCAACTTTGTCCAGACTGGATTGGATGGCGGTCGCCGAAGGTTGGTGCGGCAGAAAGTTGATGCCTACCGCCGCGATTCGCAAACCATGCTTGCCCCCGACGGACAGTGTCTTATAATAGGAAACAGCGGGTCGGAGAGGACCTGGCCGTTGGTACTCATGGATGGCTAGCGAAAGGAACGGTTATGAAAATCGCAGTCAGTGGTAAGGGGGGGGTGGGCAAGACCACGTTTTCCGCATTGATGATCCGGGCGTTGGATGCGAACGGCAAACATGTGTTGGCCATCGATGCCGACCCGGACGCCAACCTGGCGGCGGCCATCGGCATCCGCGGTGCGGAGACGATTACGCCCATTTCCGAGATGAAGTCGCTGATTTTCGAGCGCACCGGCGCGCAGCCCGGCGGGATCGGCCAGTTTTTCAGGCTCAACCCCAAGGTGGACGACCTGCCCGATGCGCTTTCAGCCAAAATGAACCGCATCAAGATGATGCGCTTAGGCGGCGTGGAGCGCGGCGGGGCCGGCTGCTTCTGCCCGGAGAGCACCCTCTTAAAGGCGTTGGTGCGCCACGTGGTGGTGGTGCGGGATGAAGTCGTGGTCATGGACATGGAAGCCGGCATCGAACACCTCGGCCGGGGGACCGCCAAGTCCGTGGACAGGCTGATTGTCGTTGTCGAACCCGGAAGGCGCAGCATCGAGACGGCCGGCCATATCCGGCAGCTGGCCGCCGAGATCGGTCTGACGCGGATCAAACTGGTGGGCAACAAGGTGCGCGGCGAAAGGGATCGGGATTTTCTTGAGCGGAATCTGTCCGATTTCGATTTCCTCGGCTTTATGCCCTACGATGACGCACTGATCGAAGCGGACCTGGAGGGCATCTCCCCTTATGAGCGCAGCACGGCGGCCAAAGACGCTGTCTGCCGCATGATCAACGAACTTTAATGACTACCGGCCGCCACAGGACTTTTTACGGGCGTCGGCGTAAACGGCGCTCGCAAGGTGCCCGCCGGCGGCTGAAGCCGGGAGCCGACCCCGGACTCAAGGCGGTTCTGGAACGCATCGGGGCCCCGGTGGAAAGGCCTTTTCGGGCCGACCCTTTCCAGCGCGAAGCCTTGGAGACCATTGCCCGCCATGACTGCCTGGTGACGGCACCCACCGGGTCCGGGAAAACCTGGATCGCTGAAAAGGCGATCCTGCGGGTTCTCGAACAGGGCCGCAGCGCCTGGTACGCCACCCCGCTCAAGGCGTTGAGCAATGCGAAGTACGAAGAGTTTGCAGCCGCCTTCGGCCGCCCCCGGGTCGGCATTCTGACGGGCGACCGCAAGGAAAATCCGGATGCACCGGTCATCGTGGGCACCACGGAGATTCTGCGCAACCAGCTGTACGACGCCATGGGTGCCGGGCGCATGCTGGCAGTGGACCTGGTGGTGCTTGACGAGGCCCATTTTTTAGGCGAAGCCGAGCGCGGCGTGGTGTGGGAGGAAGTGATGATCTACCTGCCCGCGCGCGTGGCGTTGCTGATGCTTTCGGCCA
>JALSRD010000086.1 GCA_026984935.1 Desulfobacterales bacterium | reverse complement strand
ATAGGAGCGGATGTCGGTGAACTCTTCGCCGTTGTAGATGTGGGTCGGCTGTACGATGATGGTCCGGTAGCCCTCATCCTGGAGATCGGCGATGGTGGCCAGGGGGCCCTTGACGTAGAGGATCTCCTTGGGGATTTCCCTGTGCGCGGCCAGGAACTGGGGGTCGTTCTGCCGCTTGTGCCAGATGCCCCGGATGATGTTCGAGGTGAACGCCACCTTAACCGGAACTTTCGGAAAGGCTTTTTGAACCTGCTTTTGAATGTTGGTGATGGATACCAGCGCTGAAGGATAGCTGGTGCCAAACCCGGCCAATACGATGGCTTTTTTGTTGGGCTGCTCGCCCATGGCGCAAGCCGCACCCGCCAGCATCAGCGAAAGCGCCAGGGTTACCGTCATGCATGTCAATTTTTTCATCTGCTGATTCCTTTCCGTCTTATCGTTTCCTTTTGATTGTATTTGCTTCCATATCGCCTGGCGTCTAGAACTCAATCTGCCACTTGGCGCCGGCATACCAGAAATCCCCCTCATCGTTGCCGGCGATGTCGTCGAACAGATCCCAGTAGCCGATCTCCGGAACCACGAAAACCCCCGGCGCCAGCGTGACCGTGGCCTGGATGTAGTAGGCCGCGGTCTTGTCCTTTTTTACGAAACCGACCGCCTTGCCGATGGCGTCGTTGTCGTCCTCGGTATACCCGGCCCCGGCTTCAAAGGACAGCCTGTCATTTGCCGTCCAGCCGACCACACCACCGAACCCCAGGGTGGTGGCGTCTTGCAGACCGTTGGCCGCAAAGACCGGCTGGTTGAACCCCAGTCCGGCAAGGCCGAAGGCGCCGGCATTCTGTGCCCAGTACAGCTGGCCGTTGACGAAAACCGGCCCCAGGGTCACGCCGGCTTCAGCGCCGGCCACGTAGGCATCCACATGGATACTGCCCGGCCGCAGTACGCCCGGTTCAACTTCGGCGTTGTCGGCTTCCACACGGTAGGTCTGGTAGCCGCCGAAGGCACCCAGGTAAAAAGCATCCGCCTCGTAACGGTAGTGCGCCTCGATCTTGGGAACCACCACGTCGATATCGCTGCCTGCCAGGTAGCCGTCGGGAACAAAAGCATCCTGCACGGTAACAAAGGCCAGTTGGAATCCACGGCAGCGCCACTGGATCATGGGCCGCCGGCCGTCGTCCACGGTTCCCGCATCGGACAGGCCTTCGTCGGCAGCATAAACCTGGTTGCTGTACCCGATACCCCCCAGCGGCGTGTAATCCTGCCCGATGAGCAGCTCCTGACCCGGAGCAAACTTCCAGCTGCCGTAGAGCCTTCTCAGGTTGACCCCGGTGCCGTATTCGAAACGCGCCTCGATATGCGCATGCTTGACCTTGGCGCCGATGCGCGAGTTGTCCTGCAGATCCCAGGTCAGCGCGCTGTCTCTTTGGTCGCTGCTGCCGTTATCGTGGGAATTGAGAAATCCCGGCGCATCGCCGCTTTCGTACCAGGTCATCATGCGGGCGCTGCCGTAAAACCTCCAGTCGGCCGCACGTGCCGACAGTGTGGACAAAACCACCGCCACCAGCGTCAAACTCAACGTAAAACACTTTTTCATCTCTTCTCTCCCATGCGCTTTCAGATGTCCAATAGACGGGTTGAAACACCTTCAGGATTAATACCTGAATCTTGCACAGACAATTTTGAAAACTTATAAAATTGTAATGTTATCTCATGGTTGTCTATGGATGAAGCCCGATAATTTTTAGCGTCATTGGTATGTTCGGAAACCTTCCATTTTGACTTCAAAATTGTCTGCCCTGCGGGAGCGCCGATTTTACCGCATCGACTGTGTTGCAGGGCATTTGCGTTCTGTATACTACAGCTGCATGCCCTGCGCCTTGTATAGGCGGCAAACGCGA